>NZ_CALPCS010000029.1 GCF_943193065.1 Veillonella agrestimuris | reverse complement strand
TACCATGGTCAACGTGACCGATTGTACCGATGTTAACATGCGGTTTATTACGTTCAAATTTTTCTTTTGCCATTTTAGGAAATACTCCTCCTTCAGAAAAACAAAATACTTGATAGTATTAATATAATACATTAACCGAATTTTATCAATTGGATTATGCATCCTCTATACATCATTATATCACAGGATGACAAATTATATATTTCACCTGATTTTAGGCATAAAAAAAGCCTCACCATTGTGAGGTTAAAATGGTGGCGGCACACGGATTTGAACCGCGGACACACCGGGTATGAACCGATTGCTCTAGCCAACTGAGCTATGCCGCCATGTATGGAGCTAGTGACCGGGATTGAACCGGTGACCTTATCCTTACCAAGGATACGCTCTGCCGACTGAGCTACACCAGCACAATTACGTTCACGTCTCTGTGAAAAATTGTGGTTGCGGGGACAGGACTTGAACCTGCGACCTTCGGGTTATGAGCCCGACGAGCTACCAACTGCTCCACCCCGCTATGAAAATGGTGGAGGGAGAAGGATTCGAACCTTCGAAGTCGAAGACGGCAGATTTACAGTCTGCTCCCTTTGGCCGCTCGGGAATCCCTCCATGATAAAAAAATGGAGCTGGCGATAGGAATTGAACCCACAACCTGCTGATTACAAGTCAGCTGCTCTACCGATTGAGCTACGCCAGCATCATTACGACAAGATGTATTCTATCATTTGCCACACCAAGTGTCAAGAACTTTTCAAAACTTTTTTCTAAGTTTTTATGTCTTCACTATCTGTGCCTTAGTGCTATATCAATATATCACGAATGCATGTTCAGTGCAAGTATTTTATAAAAAAATTTTTATATTTTTATCCTCCTATTTATAATCAATAGAATCTCGTCTAAAAAAGGCTGCTCCAGAGTACTATGAGCAGCCTTTTAACAGGCTCTCTGTCAAATGTTGGGGTGCTTATCCCTAATCATTTGTTTGGCACCAATCACTTATGTGGTTGGTGCCAT
>NZ_CALPCS010000028.1 GCF_943193065.1 Veillonella agrestimuris | reverse complement strand
ATTAAGCTTCGATAGCTGTTACTACACCAGCGCCTACTGTGTGGCCACCTTCGCGGATCGCGAAACGTAAACCTTCTTCGATAGCGATTGGAGTGATCAATTCGATATCCATTGTTACGTTATCACCAGGCATACACATTTCTACACCTGCTGGAAGATTTACAACACCTGTTACGTCTGTTGTACGGAAGTAGAATTGTGGACGGTAGTTAGAGAAGAATGGAGTATGACGGCCACCTTCTTCTTTTGTCAACACGTATACTTCGGCTTTGAATTTTGTGTGTGGGTTGATAGAACCTGGTTTTGCCAATACTTGACCACGTTCGATATCTTTACGATCTACACCACGAAGCAATGCACCTACATTGTCACCTGCTACTGCAGAATCCAATGTTTTACGGAACATTTCAAGACCTGTTACTACGTAGGAGTCAGCTTTTTCTTTCAAGCCTACTACTTCTACTGTATCACCAACGTTTACTTCACCACGTTCTACACGGCCAGTTGCTACTGTACCACGACCTGTGATTGTGAATACGTCTTCCACTGGCATCAAGAATGGTTTGTCAGTGTCACGTACTGGAGTTGGAATGTATTCGTCTACTTTTGCCATCAATTCTTCGATAGCTGCTACGTATGTTGCATCCCCTTCCAATGCTTTCAACGCAGAACCTGCGATTACAGGAATGTCATCGCCAGGGAATTCATAGGAGGAAAGCAATTCACGGATTTCCATTTCTACTAATTCTAACAATTCTTCGTCGTCAACCATGTCTTTTTTGTTCATGAATACAACGATAGCAGGTACACCTACTTGGCGAGCCAACAAGATGTGCTCACGAGTTTGTGGCATAGGGCCGTCAGCTGCGGATACTACCAAGATAGCGCCGTCCATTTGTGCTGCACCAGTGATCATGTTTTTTACATAGTCGGCATGGCCTGGGCAGTCAACGTGTGCATAGTGACGGTTGTCTGTTTCGTACTCAACGTGTGCAGTGTTGATTGTGATACCGCGTTCACGTTCTTCTGGAGCTTTGTCGATCATGCTGTAATCTTGGAAGTCAGCTTGGCCTTTTTCTGCCAATACTTTTGTGATTGCAGCTGTTAAAGTTGTTTTACCATGGTCAACGTGACCGATTGTACCGATGTTAACATGCGGTTTATTACGTTCAAATTTTTCTTTTGCCATTTTA
>NZ_CALPCS010000027.1 GCF_943193065.1 Veillonella agrestimuris | reverse complement strand
GGCTCTCTGTCAAATGTTGGGGTGCTTATCCCTAATCATTTGTTTGGCACCAATCACTTATGTGGTTGGTGCCATTTTTTTGCTCAAAAGCAGAATACGTACCCGAAATCTACCAAAGTGACGAAGTCCATAGCTTATACGTTTTAATACTTTTATTTTATTGTTACTTCCTTCTGTATAACCGTTTGAATAAGGTAATAAGAAGGCATTCGTAATCTGTGGCATCCATGCTGAAAAGGAGTGTAGAAAATTATTAAATTCGTTTAGTCCAGAGGTCTTTACTAATTGCAACCAATGTTTTAGATGTCTAGTAATTTGCTCTTTTCCATATGTTTTAAATATATCTCTAAATACAAGTTTTAATGTATAGGCCCTTTTTAAGTCAGGTGAGACTCTAAATAATTCACAGAGCTTTATACTTTCTGTATCTGTTAGAGATTCTGGTCGCTTCATTAAGATTCGCTTGTTTTGTTTTAACATTCGAGAATAAGAAAAGATTTTGTTTTGCTCACGTTTTCGTACGCGTTCAACGGCCCAATCTACAAGGCGACATACATGGTAGCGATCACATACAATGTGAGCATGAGGAAATAAGGCTTGCATAATACGTTTAAATTGTAGAGACATATCCATTACAATATATTTAACTGCTAATCGAACGCTGCGTTTAAAGGATGCAAAATAGCGTAGTAAGGCATGTGTATCTCGTTTCGGTAATATATCTAATATTTCATGTGTATCTGGATTTGTTAAATTTACTTGGTATTGTTGGCCTTCTGCATTGCCTTTAAATTCATCAATGCCAATCACAGGTGGTAATATGTTAGGTTTTGGAATATGGATCATAGAGCAATATCGTAAGACTGTTGTAATCGATACATTACATGTATGAGCAATGGAAGTATATGTTATGCTTTCATTTAATTTATTAAATAGTAATGCAAGATTCGTGATGCTGATTTGCATGTATTTACGAACAAAGGGGTTCTGTTCAGAAAATGCATGACCACAATGCGTACAACAATACCTTCGTTGTCTATATTTACCGATTAATGTGCCACATTGAATCATTCCAAATTTTACGGTACGAATCCGATAATCCTTAATACGTTTGGTTGTATGATGACACTGTGGACAGGTATGTTCCTTCACTGGTAACTCTAGTTCGAAGACAAATGTATCATTAACGACATAGCTATTAGTAATATATTCTTGTTTGATATTGTGTAAAAACTCTGTATAATCTTTAGTAGGCATATACGCTCACATCCTTTCTTTAGGACTTAGACACTTTTATTGTAAAGCATGTGAGTTGTATATGCTTATTTTTTTTGCAAAAAAATAATGTTGGTTGTGCCACCTTGATGGTGACACCCCAACATTTATTATAGAACC
>NZ_CALPCS010000025.1 GCF_943193065.1 Veillonella agrestimuris | reverse complement strand
GAGATACTTTGAGACTATGGAAAAACCATGTTTCTTTTTTTTTTTTTTCTCCATAAAATATTTTTTTTTTTAATTAAATTTTTATTTTTACTTTATTTTGCTTTACAATACTGTATAGGTTTTGCCATACATTGACATGAATCCAGCACGGGTGTATATGCATTCCCAAACATGAACCCCCCTCCCACCTCCCTCCCCATAACATCTCTCTGGGTCATCCCCATGCACCAGCCCCAAGCATGCTGTATCCTGCATCAGACATAGACTGGCGATTCGATTCTTACATGATAGTATACATGTTAGAATGCCATTCTCCCAAATCATCCCACCCTCTCCCTCTCCCTCTGAGTCCAAAAGTCCGTTATACACATCTGTGTCTTTTTTCCTGTCTTGCATACAGGGTCGTCATTGCCATCTTCCTAAATTCCATATATATGTGTTAGTATACTGTATTGGTGTTTTTCTTTCTGGCTTACTTCACTCTGTATAATCGGCTCCAGTTTCATCCATCTCATCAGAACTGATTCAAATGAATTCTTTTTAACAGCTGAGTAATACTCCATTGTGTATATGTACCACAGCTTTCTTATCCATTCATCTGCTGATGGACATCTAGGTTGTTTCCATGTCCTGGCTATTATAAACAGTGCTGCGATGAACATTGGGGTACATGTGTCTCTTTCAATTCTGGTTTCCTCGGTGTGTATGCCCAGCAGTGGGATTGCTGGGTCATATGGCAGTTCTATTTCCAGTTTTTTAAGGAATCTCCACACTGTTCTCCATAGTGGCTGTACTAGTTTGCATTCCCACCAACAGTGTAGGAGGGTTCCCTTTTCTCCACACCCTCTCCAGCATTTATTGCTTGCAGATTTTTGGATCGCAGCCATTCTGACTGGTGTGAAGTGGTACCTCATTGTGGTTTTGATTTGCATTTCTCTAATAATGAGTGATGTTGAGCATCTTTTCATGTGTTTGTTAGCCATCTGTATGTCTTCTTTGGAGAAATGTCTATTTAGTTCTTTGGCCCATTTTTTGATTGGGTCGTTTATTTTTCTGGAATTGAGCTGCATAAGTTGCTTGTATATTTTTGAGATTAGTTGTTTGTCAGTTGCTTCATTTGCTATTATTTTCTCCCATTCAGAAGGCTGTCTTTTCACCTTGCTTATAGTTTCCTTTGTTGTGCAGAAGCTTTTAATTTTAATTAGATCCCATTTGTTTATTTTTGCTTTTATTTCCAGTATTCTGGGAGGTGGGTCATAGAAGATCCTGCTGTGATGCATGTTGGAGTGTTTTGCCTATGTTCTCCTCTAGAAGTTTTATAGTTTCTGGTCTTACATTTAGATCTTTAATCCATTTTGAGTTTATTTTTGTGTATGGTGTTAAAAGTGTTCTAGTTTCATTCTTTAACAAGTGGTTGACCAGTTTTCCCAGCACCACTTGTTAAAGAGATTGTCTTTTCTCCATTGTATATTCTTGCCTCCTTTGTCAAAGATAAGGTGTCCATAGGTGTGTGGATTTATCTCTGGGCTTTCTATTTTGTTCCATTGATCTATATTTCTGTCTTTGTGCCAGTACCATACTGTCTTGATGACTGTGGCTTTGTAGTAGAGCCTGAAGTCAGGCAGGTTGATTCCTCCAGTTCCATTCTTCTTTCTCAAGATTGCTTTGGCTATTCGAGGTTTTTTGTATTTCCATACAAATCGTGAAATTATTTGTTCTAGTTCTGTGAAAAATATGGCTGGTAGCT
>NZ_CALPCS010000024.1 GCF_943193065.1 Veillonella agrestimuris | reverse complement strand
CAGGCATCAAGTCTGTCCCCATGGAAAAGAAATGCAAAAAAGCAAAATGGCTGTCTGGGGAGGCCTTACAAATAGCTGTGAAAAGAAGAGAAGCGAAAAGCAAAGGAGAAAAGGAAAGATACAAGCATCTGAATGCAGAGTTCCAGAGAATAGCAAGAAGAGATAAGAAAGCCTTCTTCAGCGATCAATGCAAAGAAATAGAGGAAAACAATAGAATGGGAAAGACTAGAGATCTCTTCAAGAAAATTAGAGATACCAAGGGAACATTTCATGCAAAGATGGGCACAATAAAGAACAGAAATGGTATGGACCTAACAGAAGCAGAAGATATTAAGAAGAGGTGGCAAGAATACACAGAAGAACTGTACAAAAAAGATCTTCATGACCCAGATAATCATGATGGTGTGATCACTCATCTAGAGCCAGACATCCTGGAATGTGAAGTCAAGTGGGCCTTAGGAAGCATCACTACGAACAAAGCTAGTGGAGGTGATGGAATTCCAGTTGAGCTATTTCAAATCCTGAAAGATGATGCTGTGAAAGTGCTGCACTCAATATGCCAGCAAATTTGGAAAACTCAGCAGTGGCCACAGGACTGGAAAAGGTCAGTTTTCACTCCAATCCCAAAGAAAGGCAATGCCAAAGAATGCTCAAACTACCGCATAGTTGCACTCATCTCACACGCTAGTAAAGTAATGCTCAAAATTCTCCAAGCCAGGCTTCAGCAGTATATGAACTGTGAACTTCCTGATGTTCAAGCTGGTTTTAGAAAAGGCAGAGGAACCAGAGATCAAATTGCCAACATCCGCTGGATCATCGAAAAAGCAAGAGAGTTCCAGAAAAACATCTATTTCTGCTTTATTGACTATGCCAAAGCCTTTGACTGTGTGGATCACAATAAACTGTGGAAAATTCTTCAAGAGATAGGAATACCAGACCACCTGACCTGCCTCTTGAGAAATCTGTATGCAGGTCAGGAAGCAACAGTTAGAACTGGACATGGAACAACAGACTGGTTCCAAATAGGAAAAGGAGTATGTCAAGGCTGTATATTGTCACCCTGCTTATTTAACTTATATGCAGAGTACATCATGAGAAATGCTGGGCTGGAAGAAGCACAAGCTGGAATCAAGATTGCCGGGAGAAATATCAATAACCTCAGATATGCAGATGACACCACCCTTATGGCAGAAAGTGAAGAGGAACTAAAGAGCCTCTTGATGAAAGTGAAAGTGGAGAGTGAAAAAGTTGGCTTAAAGCTCAACATTCAGAAAACGAAGATCATGGCATCCAGTCCCATCACTTCATGGGAAATAGATGGGGAAACAGTGGAAACAGTGTCAGACTTTATTTTTTGGGGCTCCAAAATCACTGCAGATGGTGACTGCAGCCATGAAATTAAAAGACGCTTACTCCTTGGAAGAAAAGTTATGACCAACCTAGATAGCATATTCAAAAGCAGAGACATTACTTTGCCGACTAAGGTCCGTCTAGTCAAGGCTATGGTTTTTCCAGTGGTCATGTATGGATGTGAGAGTTGGACTGTGAAGAAAGCTGAGCGCCGAAGAATTGATGCTTTTGAACTGTGGTGTTGGAGAAGACTCTTGAGAGTCCCTTGGACTGCAAGGAGATCCAACCAGTCCATTCTGAAGGAGATCAGCCCTGGGATTTCTTTGGAAGGAATGATGCTAAAGCTGAAACTCCAGTACTTTGGCCACCTCATGTGAAGAGTTGACTCATTGGAAAAGACTCTGATGCTGGGAGGGATTGGGGGCAGGAAGAGAAGGGGATGACAGAGGATGAGATGGCTGGATGGCATCACTGACTCTATGGACGTGAGTCTGAGTGAACTCCAGGAGTTGGTGATGGACAGGGAGGCCTGGCGTACTACGATTCATGGGGTCACAAAGAGTCGGACACGACTGAACGACTGAACTGAGCTGAACATTATCTGAAATCTGAAAGGACTGTGCCTTCAGTTTTGTTCTTTTTCCCCAGGATTGCTTGGGCAATTCTGGGTCTTTTG
>NZ_CALPCS010000023.1 GCF_943193065.1 Veillonella agrestimuris | reverse complement strand
ATTAGTACCAGTCAGCTCCAAACCTCACGGCTCTTCCACACCTGGCCTATCTACCATGTCGTCTACATGGGATCTTACTAGCTTATGCTATGAGAAACCTCATCTCAAGGCTGGTTTCACGCTTAGATGCTTTCAGCGTTTATCCGTCCCGAACGTAGCTACCCAACTGTACCCTTGGCAGGATAATTGGTACACCAGCGGTTCGTCCACTCCGGTCCTCTCGTACTAGGAGCAGCCCCCTTCAAGTTTCTTACGCCCGCGATGGATAGGGACCGAACTGTCTCACGACGTTCTGAACCCAGCTCACGTACCACTTTAATCGGCGAACAGCCGAACCCTTGGGACCTACTTCAGCCCCAGGATGTGATGAGCCGACATCGAGGTGCCAAACCTCCCCGTCGATATGGACTCTTGGGAGAGATTAGCCTGTTATCCCCAGGGTAGCTTTTATCCGTTGAGCGATGGCCCTTCCACTCGGCACCACCGGATCACTAAGCCCGACTTTCGTCCCTGCTCGACCTGTCCGTCTCGCAGTCAAGCTCCCTTCTGCCTTTACACTCTTCGAGCGATTTCCGTCCGCTCTGAGGGAACCTTTGGGCGCCTCCGTTACTCTTTAGGAGGCGACCGCCCCAGTCAAACTGCCCGCCTAAGACTGTCCGGCCGGTCGTTACTCGGCCCGTTAGAAATCAATTAATCAAAGGGTGGTATCCCAACAGCGACTCCTCTAAGACTAGCGCCCTAGATTCTACGTCTCCCACCTATCCTGTACATTCATTAACTAAGTTCAATCTTAGGTTGCAGTAAAGCTCCATGGGGTCTTTCTGTCCAGTCGCGGGTAACCTGCATCTTCACAGGTACTTCAATTTCACCGGGTCCCTCGTTGAGACAGTGCGCAAGTCGTTACACCTTTCGTGCGGGTCGGAACTTACCCGACAAGGAATTTCGCTACCTTAGGACCGTTATAGTTACGGCCGCCGTTTACTGGGGCTTCAATTCAGAGCTTCGACCCGAAGTCTAACCCCTCCTCTTAACCTTCCAGCACCGGGCAGGTGTCAGCACCTATACGTCAGCTTTCGCTTTAGCAGGCACCTGTGTTTGTGGTAAACAGTCGCTTGCGCCTCTCTTGTGCCACTCATTCATGCTCCACGCGTTGCTGCCCTTCACACTACATGAGTCCTCCTTTTCCCGAAGTTACGGAGGCATTTTGCCGAGTTCCTTAACGAGGGTTTTCCCGCGCACCTTAGGATTCTCTCCCCGCCTACCTGTGTCGGTTTTGGTACGGGCGATGTGTCTCTCACTAGAAGCTTTTCTCGACAGTGTAGGATCAATCACTTCGCTGTTAACAGCTCGTCATCACATCTCAGCTTTTAAGGTGACGGATTTGCCTATCACCTAACCTACTTGCTTAAACACGCTCTTCCAATCGCGTGCTGACCTACCTTACTGTGTCACTCCATCGCTCAAACGATTCACACCGGTACAGGAATTTCAACCTGTTGTCCATCGCCTACGCTTTTCCGCCTCGGCTTAGGTCCCGACTTACCCTGAGACGACGATCGTTGCTCAGGAACCCTTAGGCTTTCGGTGGAATGGATTCTCACCATTCTTTTCGCTACTCATACCGACATTCTCACTTCTCACCAGTCCACAGCTCCTTCCGGTACTGCTTCAGCCCGATGAGAACGCTCCCCTACCCATATACATTGCTGCATATGACACGACTTCGGTTTTACACTTTAGCCCCGGACATTTTCGGCGCAGAGTCTCTCGACCAGTGAGCTATTACGCACTCTTTAAATGGTGGCTGCTTCTAAGCCAACATCCTGGTTGTTTTTGAAACTCCACATCCTTCGCCACTTAGTGTAACATTGGGGACCTTAGTCGGTGTTCTGGGCTGTTTCCCTCTTGACAATGGACCTTATCATTCACTGTCTGACTCCCGAGTATAAGTATAGCCATTCGTAGTTTGACTAGGTTCGGTAACCGGTATGGCCCCTAGCCCGATCAGTGCTCTACCGCCTATACTCTCAACCTCGAGGCTAGCCCTAAAGCTATTTCGGGGAGAACCAGCTATCTCCGTGTTCGATTGGCATTTCACCCCTATCCACAACTCATCCCAAAGCTTTTCAACGCTCACGAGTTCGGTCCTCCACACAATTTTACCTGTGCTTCAACCTGGCCATGGATAGATCACTACGGTTTCGGGTCTACTATTACTAACTGAACGCCCTGTTCAGACTCGCTTTCGCTGCGGCTCCATGTTTTCCACTTAACCTCGCTAGCAACAGTAACTCGTCGGTTCATTCTTCAATAGGCACGCCGTCGTCCTGATTATATACAGACTTCGACTGTTTGTAGACATACGGTTTCAGGTTCTCTTTCACTCCCCGCCAGGGGTTCTTTTCACCTTTCCCTCACGGTACTATGCGCTATCGGTCGATATCAGTATTTTGGCTTGGAGGGTGGTCCCCCCTGCTTCCCACAAGGTTTCACGTGTCTCGTGGTACTCTGGATACAGTCCCGTGTATGCAAGGTTTCGAGTACAGGGCTTTCACCTTCTACGGCTGAGCTTTCCAACTCTATTCTTCTACCTCATTTACACTTGATGACTGTCCTCAACCCCGGCGCGGTTGCCCGCTCCGGTTTGGCCTCTTTCCGTTTCGCTCGCCGCTACTCAGAAAATCTCGTTTGATTACTTTTCCTCTGGGTAATTAGATGTTTCAGTTCCCCAGGTGCCCTCCTCATACTCGATGGTATGGGTGACAGTGCATGACCACTGCCGGGTTCCCCCATTCGGATATCTACGGGTCAAAGGTTGCTTGCACCTCTCCGTAGCTTATCGCAGCTTACCGCGTCCTTCTTCGGCTGATATCGCCAAGGCATCCACCGTACGCCCTTA
>NZ_CALPCS010000022.1 GCF_943193065.1 Veillonella agrestimuris | reverse complement strand
CTTATTTTTTTTGCAAAAAAATAATGTTGGTTGTGCCACCTTGATGGTGACACCCCAACATTTATTATAGAACCATTAATTATTGGATAAACAGTTATCACAAAAGAAATTACGTATTGGCATTAGTCTGTTTTGGGGCGATAGTTATAATCATATTTGGTCAAATGGTGCTGGGCAAAATATGTATTTTTTAGCTCAAGTGTTAAAGGCTATTGATATAGTAGAAGACGTATACTTTGTGTATTGGGGAGGCGTCCAAAATAAGGATAATATTCCTAAAGGTCTTGATATAGACAGTATGGGGATAGAGTTGTATGAGTATACTGAAATTCTTGATACTACGGATATCATGATTGAAGGTACCTTGATTATAAATCAGGAAATTACTACAGCCTTTAGAAATAAAGGCTGTAAAATTGTTTCTTTCCGTATGGGTACCGATTATTTGATGGACATGGAAAAATTTGTTTATAAATTATCAGGAGGTCGTTCTTTTAATGGTGTCAGGTATGATGCTGTTTGGATGTCGCCACATCTTTTTAATAGTAATCGCGACTATGTTGGCATTATGACTCGTAGCCCTGTTAGTGTAGCTCCTTTTTTGTGGAGTCCATTTTTCTTGAATAAACAAATTGAAACGAATACAAATAATGATACCTATCCAGGATTTGGGTATAAGCCTGGAAAAAGAGCTAAGCGCATTACTACATTAGAACCTAATATTAGTATTTGTAAATCGGCTTTTACCCCTATCCTTATTATTGAGGAAGCTTATCGACGAGATAAATCATTAATTGAACATGCTTATATTTGTAATTCCTTTGAAAAGAGAGAGGATCAGGTTTTTAAAAACTTTATTGGTTGGACCGATATTTTGAGAGATAAGATTCTATCTGTTGAGATAAGGCATATAACACCTTATTTCTTAGGTCGTTATACGGATATTGTGGTTTCACATAATTGGGAATTAGGTTTGAATTACGTGTATTTAGAGACTCTTTATGGAAATTATCCATTAATACATAATTCAGAATTTTTGAAAGAAGGAGGTGTGGGGTTTTATTATGACGGTTTTAATGCACGAGAGGGTGCTAGTCAGCTAATTCATGCTATTGAAACTTATGATAAACATTTGGACTTCCACAAAGAGAAACATCAACAATATTTAACTCAATTTGATCCATTGCATTATCGAAATATAGCAGAGTATAAACTCTTAATTGAAGATGTAATGAATAGTTGAGATATGGTGTGTGTGAATTTTGAAAGGAGTATGCTATAAAAGTGAATAAGATTTTTAAAGTTATATGGAGTCGTAGTAAGCAATGTTATGTTGTTGCATCTGAACTTGCTACAGGGCGAACTAAAGTTAATTCTAATAATTCAAAAGTAGTGGCAAAAAAAGCAGTAGCAGCATTGTTTGCTGGGGTAGTTTTGAGTCAAAGCTATGCACCGATTGTGATGGCCAGTACGATTACGGTAAATAATCCAACATTGAATGGTAAGCAAGAAGGTCAGAATAATGATAGGGTTTGGGACTCAGGCAATGGTTCGTATTATATTCTTAACATTGAAGGTAAGAATGGGATTGCTGTTGATTTAAAAGCTACAATGGGAGGGCAACATTCTAAGTATACAACCCAAAAGCAGACGTTGACAATTGGTTTAGATAGTAGTACAAGTACTGCTATTTCTAGTGCTATTTCATCAGCACAAAATGTAGCATCTTCTTTTGATGCAGTAAGCACAGCCGCTAGTAATGCACAGGTTACAGCGAGTACTGCGCTATCTACGGCTCAAAGCAATGCTACCGTGATTGGCAGCGTAAGCACAGCCACATCTACAGCACAATCCACGGCGGATGATGCATTAAACAAAGCAAACAACGCAAGTACAGCCGCATCTACGGCACAAAGCACAGCAAATGCAGCTAGCACGGCAGCGTCTACTGCCCAAGATACAGCTAATAGTGCTAGTACGGCGGCAAACACAGCATTGTCTACGGCAAATAGTTCTGCAACAACAGCAAGTACAGCGTTATCTACTGCACAAAGCAATGCAACAGTAATTGGCAGCGTAAGCACAGCCACATCTACAGCACAATCGACGGCGGATGATGCATTAACTAAAGCAAACAACGCAAGTACAGCAGCAAGCACAGCATTGTCTACAGCGAATAGCTCTGCAACAACAGCAAGTACAGCGTTATCTACGGCGCAAAGCAATGCTACCGTGATTGGCAGTGTAAGCACAGCCACATCTACAGCACAATCCACGGCGGATGATGCATTAAACAAAGCAAACAACGCAAGTACAGCCGCATCTATGGCACAAAGCACAGCAAATGCAGCTAGCACGGCAGCGTCTACTGCCCAAGATACAGCCAATAGTGCTAGTACGGCGGCAAGCACAGCATTGTCTACAGCGCAAAGCAATGCCACAGTGATTGGTAGCGTAAGCACAGCCACATCTACGGCACAATCCACAGCAGACGATGCATTAAACAAAGCGAATACCGCAAGTACAGCCGCATCTACTGCCCAAGATACAGCCAATAGTGCTAGTACGGCGGCAAACACAGCATTGTCTACGGCAAATAGTTCTGCAACAACAGCAAGTACAGCGTTATCTACTGCACAAAGCAATGCAACAGTGATCGGAAACGTAAGCACAGCAACATCTACAGCACAATCGACAGCGGATGATGCATTAAACAAAGCAAACAACGCAAGTACAGCCGCATCTACGGCACAAAGCACAGCAAATGCAGCTAGCACGGCAGCGTCTACTGCACAAGATACAGCTAATAGTGCTAGTACAGCGGCAAGCACAGCATTGTCTACAGCGAATAGCTCTGCAACAACAGCAAGTACAGCGTTGTCCACAGCACAAAGTAATGCAACAGTAATTGGAAATGTAAGCACAGCGACATCTACAGCACAATCGACAGCGGATGATGCATTAACTAAAGCAAACAATGCAAGTACAGCAGCAAGCACAGCATTGTCCACAGCGCAAAGCAATGCTACCGTGATCGGAAACGTAAGCACAGCCACATCTACGGCACAATCGACAGCGGATGATGCATTAAATAAAGCGAATACCGCAAGTACAGCAGCGTCTACTGCCCAAGATACAGCCAATAGTGCTAGTACGGCGGCAAGCACAGCATTGTCTACGGCAAATAGTTCTGCATCGACAGCAAGTACAGCGTTGTCCACAGCACAAAGTAATGCAACAGTAATTGGAAATGTAAGCACAGCGACATCTACGGCACAATCGACAGCGGATGATGCATTAACTAAAGCAAATAATGCAAGTACGGCAGCGTCTACTGCCCAAGATACAGCTAATAGTGCTAGTACTGCAGCAAGCACAGCATTGTCTACAGCGAATAGTTCTGCAGCAACAGCAAGTACTGCGTTATCTACAGCGCAAAGTAATGCCACCGTAATTGGTAGTGTAAGCACAGCCACATCTACGGCACAATCCACAGCAGACGATGCATTAAACAAAGCAAATAATGCAAGTACAGC
>NZ_CALPCS010000021.1 GCF_943193065.1 Veillonella agrestimuris | reverse complement strand
AACACAGTAGTTAAGCTCATAAACGCCGAAAGTACTTGGCTGGAGACGGCCTGGGAGGATAGGAAGTCGCTGATTAAGCTAAAAGGCACACCAGAGGGTGTGCCTTTTTTTGTTATGAATACAAGTGCATCAGGTTCATCGGAGCGTAGCATTTGCCAAGCTGCAAAGCAGCACAGGCAAATATACAGCGAGGAGTGATAGGAAGTTGCTTACGTATGCCTAACTTATTATATCTCTTTGCCGAGTGAAGCAACAAATATAATTCACACCTATTTCACCTCAATGTTTTATACTTCTTATAGCTGGTATAAAGCAGCTAGGGAAGCGATCTACCAATAACTTTTATTAATCCCTTTTAAAAATAATACAAACAACACATAAACTAATACATAAACCCAATTAATACACAATAATACTCTCTCTCTGTGTATTGGAAAATACATCTATAACTCTCTCATTATATATACTATCTCCCGTATATATAGGTAAAAGTTAAGTAGATAAAGGCGCTCGAAAGGGCGCTTTTCCCTTTTATAAGGGCTTTTATCATAGAGGAAAAAAGTATATAGAATTGATGAAAGATAGAGGTTTTCCTTGACATAGCTGACGTTTATTGGTATTATTACTAAGTACTAAGAAATACTTATATACATAGGGGTATAGCTCAATTGGTAGAGTTACGGTCTCCAAAACCGTCGGTTGTGGGTTCAAGTCCTACTGCCCCTGCCACACTATAGAGTGCAGCTTTTGTTGCACTCTATAAAATTCTTAAAAATATTAATATAGTACTTGTAAAGATAGAAGAACTGTGTTAATATAGTTAAGTACCAAGTACATGACTCAGTAGCTCAGCTGGATAGAGTGTTTGACTACGAATCAAAAGGTCAGGGGTTCGAATCCCTTCTGGGTCACCAAATGAAAGCTCACACTTAAGTGTGAGCTTTTTCTTTATTCTGATTTACTTTCTTATTTTCTCCGATAGCCATTATTTTGACTATATTACTATAAAAGGACCTTCCTAAGAAGGTCCTTTATTTTTAGTGTTTATACGATTTTGAATGGAATTCGTTTACATGAACAAGTAAATAAACTTTTACATAAATTATTGGGAGAGGCTTATTTTAATTGCCCAGCAGCGATTGCTAAGTTTTTATAGTAGATGGCTTGCTCATAACCATATGTATCTGGTTTTAAGAGCCGTGGTTTACTTTTAGTTTTGTATTCTTTGCGAAGTACTTCACCAGTACGAGCATCGATGATGTTGATTTCATCTTGTTTCCAATGGATCGTATCAGCTTCTTGATTGAAATAGTAGTGATTAACGTATTCTGTCATGTAATACATGGCACCTTGGTGACTATATGTTTTGACAACGATTTCGTAATTTGTTCCTTCTCCAGCATAAACGGCAACGTTGTTAGCAGAATAGTAGCGTTGGCCATGCATGCGGTACATATAGGAATAACCTCGAGCACTTTCTAAGTCATCGAGAGTAACAGCATGTACAGAAGCTACCGTTGTTGCTAATAAAGAACAGAGTAATGTCGTGTAAAGTAATTTTTTCATAATATCCTTTCTATAAATCATCGTAGATGATTCTAAGTTTTATTATATTCTTTAATAATCATTGTATGGGCTAATACGTATTGCTACATGTAACAAGTATTATATTATTGGCTGATTATCATATGTATTAGGTTTGATTTACTTCATATGTGGTTGATCGGAATCTGCAATGACATTCACAGCTACTTCTTGATCTGATGGTAATTGACTCATCAATATAGGCAGGGCGATATTCATAGCTTGTGCAATACCTCTAAGTTGTCGCATCGCGACGGTAATAGGGGTAGTAGAATCTTTTTCGAAATTCGCTTCTAAAGCGGTGAGTTCTGGCAGTGTTAGATGGGCAGCATTGGCAAATTCTTCAAGGGAGAGGTTGTGCTGGCTGCGATATTCTTTGATAATGTCTCCGATATACATAAGACCTCCATGTGTGGTGTATGTTTAATTGACTATCTTTCATCTATGTATATTATATATGAATTAGATGAAGGTCGCAATTAATGAGCTTTCAGTGAAATTGAGAATATCTTAATACTTTCTATTGTTACTAAAATGCATATATGATATTATAAAAATGAAATCAAGTTACAATTTTATACATTAGGAGCTGGCATCATTTTACATGTAAGACGGCTCCTATATTTTTTAAGCAGTAAGTAAGCAGTACAGATGAAACACAATATTGATTTATCCATAGGCGGTTAAAAAGGAGGTTATCTTATGGAGACGCTTACAATTATATGGATCATCGTGTTAAGTTATTTACTATTAAATTTAGGGGTTGGCATATATAGTCACTTCCGGGTAAAGGGAAGTGATGATTATTTGCTAGCCGGTCGTCGTATTGGGGTCTTTATGACTGCTGGTACGTTAGCAGCTACTGAAATCGGTGGTGGTAGTACTGTCGGTGTAGCAGCGAAAGCTTACGGCGATTGGGGATTATCGGCAGGGTGGTACGTAGTGTCTGCCGGAATCGGTGTCATTTTAGTGGCTTTCATTGCTCCTTTGTTACGGCGTGCTATGGCGACCACAGTGCCAGAGATTATAGGTCGTCGTTTCGGTAAAGCTAGTCATTTGATTACGTCTATTTTATCGATGCTAGCAACTATTACATTAGCCGGGGTACAGATCACTGCGACGGCTACTATTGTTAGTGTATTAAGTGGCATGAGCACGGAATTATCTATCCTTATTTGCGGTGGTATATTAGTGGTCTATACTATGTTTGGTGGTATGTGGAGTGTAACGCTAACCGATATAATTCACTTCGTAGTTCTTATTGGTGGCTTTACGATTGCTGTTCCATTTGTCATTCAAAATGCAGGTGGTTGGGACTATATCGTAGCTAATGTACCAGCTGAACAATGGGGCTTTACTAAAGTTGGATGGCCTACGATTATTGGGTTAATTATCATGTATTTTATGACATTTTCTACTGGGCAAGAATCGGTACAACGGTACTTTGCAGCAAAGGATGAAAGAACGGCTGTACTAGGCTCCGTTTTATGTGGTCTATTTATGGCTTTCTTTGCCTTTGTACCTGCTATTTTAGGTTTAATTGCCCTTGCTATGTTCCCTAATATTGAAGCCAATAATGCAGTAGCTACGGTAGCATTACATCTTATGCATCCTATTTTAGCCGGTCTTGTTATGGCTTCTGTAGTATCTGCTACTATGTCTTCTGGAGCGGGAGATTTATTAGGGGCTGCCACAGTATTTACAAAAGATATTATTCAAGCTCAATGGGATCCAAACATTTCTGATGAAAAACTAACCCGTTATAGTCGGTATTGCGTAGCTGTATGGGGGATTATAGCTATCGGTATTTCCCTTATGAGTAAAGCAATAATTCCAATGTTAGTATTTGCTTTCACTATGCGCTCCGCAGGTCCATTTGCAGCATTTCTATTGGGATTACTATGGAAAGGTGCTACTAAAGGCGCTGGTATTTGGTCTATTATTTTAGGATCCATTGCAGGGTTTGTATGGGAAATTATGGGCCAACCATTTGGCATTATGTCTATTATCTTTGGTAGTTCTATTAGTTTGATCGTATTTATTATTGTTGTATATATTGAACGGAGTCAAGGGAAACCACCGGCACCGCCAGCTATACCAGAGTTATAATCATTTTGATATGACTTAGATATGATTTAGATAAAATCTAGATATGCTTGTAAGAACCTATGTAGACTATGTTAGGTACAGTGAAAAAAGGCTAGACCTTTGTATGCTGCAGTTTACATAGGTTCTTTGTTTATCATAATTAAGCCGAGTAAATTATATTTGACGAATAAGAATGCTAGTGATATGATTAAGTCATAGATAAATACATATTTGGGAATAGGTGCTGAAAAGCATAATAGAAAAGCTGGTGAGATGCCAGCACGGTCCCGCCACTGTATGGTTGAGCGAATCTAATTAAGTCACTGGGAAACTGGGAAGGCTAGAGGAGCGATGAAGCCGAGTCAGGAGAACTGCCTATTCAACATTCACCATTTGACCTACGAGCGATAGGGAGGAGAAGTTATAGGCTCCCTTTTTACGTATATCTGTAAAAAGGCCTTTTTTGTATAGTAACGAGTTATGTTACTTATATACCGCAAATCGAGTCATGGTGGATGATACCAATGGTATTACCAGCATGACTTTTGTTATGTTGTTAATATATTTAAAGTAAATGTAGGGCATGCATTTATTCATCATCATCCTAAAGAGAACCATTGCACCGACTAATTGTCGATGTAAAGGTTCTCTTTACTTTAGTCATGTTTTGTATTAGTACATCTCTTTAAGATAGACTTTACAAGATCCTAGCAGGGAAAGCAAAAAATAATTGACGATATATATAATAAATGGTATTATTATTTCAGTTGGTACGCGGGAGTGGCGGAATTGGCAGACGCACCAGACTTAGGATCTGGCGCCTTACGGCGTGGGGGTTCAAGTCCCTTCTCCCGCACCATACTTTAATAGAATAGATTACTGATACTTTGAAATAGCTACATATGGCCTATTTTCAAAGTTTTTTTGTTTATAAGGAAGTAGTATGAGTCAATCCTTTCAAACAATATTGGAAACGAGCCCATCAATAGGAGATGGGCTAAAGGCGTTTTCTAAAAAAGGGAAGTCCGTCATATATGGTTTAAGTGGATCTCAGAAGTCATTTCTCTTAAGCCGATCTATGGTAGACGGATTACAAAGGCCTATCGTCATTGTAGTGCATGATAAAGACCATAAGGAGATGTGGGAGCGCGACTTAGCATTTTTTTGGCCTCATATATCGGCACTCTCCTTTCCTGTAACGGAACGGGTTGATTTTACGACGGTAGCACGAAGCTTAGAAAATCAAGGACAACAAATGCGAGCCTTAAGCCTCTTAGCGTGGCAGAGACCAGTAGTGGTTATTGCTAATGCAGAAGAAGTATCACAGCATGTGGTAAGTCCTCAGTACTTAAGATCTCAAAGCATTCACTTTGAATTGGCCCAAAGCTTTGATCGAGAAGAGCTATTAGAACAATTAATACATATTGGATATGAACGAGTAGACCAGGTGGAACAACGTGGTCATTTTGCTGTGCGTGGAGATATTTTTGATATATTCCCTGTTAATAGCGATGAACCCATTCGTATGGAATTTTTTGGCGATGAAATCGATACAATGCGCCATTTTTCTATTGAAACACAGCGTTCTACAGAAGGTATTGATGCCTATACAGTGACACCTTTTTTCATTGCCAATGCGGAAGCTAGTGATACAGTATTATCTTATGTAGGCGATGGATTACTTATCTATGATGAGCCTGTGCGCATTCAAGAAGCATTAAAGAAATTTTTTAAAGAAGATGTATCCCATCGAAAAGATCATTGTGATTGGTCTGAATTGCAACGGTCTGTACAAGCTACATCACAAGTGGCTTTTACATTTATGCAACAACGTTTCATTGGTTTATCTGGCTTTAGTCCTATCGGTATTCAAGGGAAGACGATGACTAGTTTTGAACGCCAAATACCGCTTTTGATGGATGAGATCAAGCAGTGGCAAGCCATGAATAAACAAGTAGTCCTTATTTTGAATAACCAACAACGTCGAGAAGGTATTGAAAAAGCTTTAGAAATAGATCAACTTTCTTACCGTTCTAGCCATACATTCGACTATGAGCCGAATACAGTCCTTATCATGTCTGGTTTGTTGACAGATGGGTTTGAATTACTGCAAAGTCAATTAGTGGTCGTTGTAGAAGGCAATATTTACGGTCAACAAAAGCGCAAATTACGAAATAAACCGAAAAAAGGACAAGAAATCAATTATTTTACGGACTTAACTGTAGGTGACTATGTAGTTCATAGTATGCATGGTATTGGTAAATATATTGGCTTGAAAACGATTGAAACCGAAGGGATTCACCGTGATTATATTGAGATTGCCTACGCAGGAACAGATCGGTTGTTTTTGCCAGCTAATAATTTAGACCAATTACAAAAGTATATTGGTAATGAAGGTGATGTGCCGCGCATTCATAAAATGGGGGGCCGAGATTGGCAAAAAGTTGTTACTAAAGCGAAGAAGTCTATTGATGATTTAGCAGACAAACTTGTTGATTTATATGCTAAACGAGAGGTAGCTGAAGGATTTGCATTTCTTCCGGATCAACCGTGGCAGCAAGAATTTGAAGATGCTTTTCCATTCGAGGAAACAGATGACCAATTGCAGGCAGTGAAAGAAATTAAAGAGTCCATGGAACGACCGGTGCCGATGGATCGACTCTTAGCAGGTGATGTGGGATTTGGCAAAACAGAAGTTGCTATGCGAGCTGTATTCAAAGCTGTTATGAGTGGAAAACAAGTGGCTGTATTAGTGCCTACTACGGTATTGGCACAGCAACATTATCAAACTTTTTTACATCGATTTAGTTCCTTTGGGGTTAAGGTAGAAGTCATTAATCGATTCCGTTCAGTAGGAGAGAGAAAAGAAGTCCTTAAAGGCGTTGAAACTGGTTCTGTTGATGTATTAATAGGTACACATTCCCTGCTTAATAAAAAGGTTCAATTTAAAGACTTAGGATTACTTGTTGTAGATGAAGAACAGCGATTTGGCGTGGCACAAAAAGAAAAATGGAAAGAATGGGCTAATAATATTGACGTTCTTACGTTGAGTGCGACACCAATTCCTAGAACCTTACACATGTCGTTAGTAGGCGTTCGAGAAATGTCTGTTATTACGACGCCTCCCGAGGAACGATTACCTATACAGACCTATGTTGTAGAATACGATATGGATCTCGTTGTAGATGCTATTAAACGAGAATTAGCACGGGGCGGACAAATCTATTTTGTGTATAATCGTGTCGCATCTATCGATCATATGGGGGAATTGTTAGAAGCGGCTTTACCGGACTTACAATATGCCATTGCTCACGGGCAAATGACGGGCCGTCAAATTGAAGAAATTATGACCGATTTCTATGAAGGACGATATGATCTGTTATTAAGTACTAGCATTATTGAAACCGGGTTAGATGTACCTAATGCGAACACGATTATTATTTATGATGCGGACCACTTGGGATTATCTCAGCTATACCAAATGAGGGGGCGTGTAGGACGTTCGAGACGAAGAGCCTATGCGTATTTTATGTATCGCCCTGATAAAATGTTATCTGAGGCGGCAGAGAAGCGATTGAAAGCTATCGAAGAATTTACTGAATTAGGGGCTGGATTTAAGCTTGCTATGCGAGACTTGGAGATTCGCGGGGCAGGCAACTTATTAGGGTCGCAGCAACACGGTAACATTGCATCTGTAGGTTTTGGTATGTATGTATCGATGCTCGAAGAAGCTATAGCAAAAGCTCAAAATAGAGAAGTGGAAACTGAAAAGACCGTCGATCCAGCCATTGATTTAGAAGTAGATGCTTTCATTGATGATGGGTATATTAAAGATAGTGCTCGTAAGATTTCTGTGTATCAACGATTATTACAAGTCAAATCTATTGGCCAATTAGATGATATGATTGATGAATTAATTGATCGTTTTGGTACTCCTACAGAAGCGGTAGACAAATTATTGCGCATTGCTCGCCTTAAAGAAGAAGCCCGCTTATTAGGTATTAAAAGTATTGTACGCCGCGATAAGCAACTTATCATCCATTGGCATGATGATTCGAAAATGGCGAACTGGGATATGGGGGCTGTCCGAGAAGAACTGTGGAAACATATGAAATTTATGGATACAAAACCAGCTACTTTATATGTTACATTAGAAGGGCTGCGAAGTGATATCTTACATATTACAGAAGATGTGATGAAAGAATTATCGAAAACATCTGAGGAGGGGCTATGAATCGATTTTTAAAGGGTGCTATGATTTTGACGATTGCTGGTATTATCGTTAAAGTCATTGGTGCTTTCAGTAAAGTTCTCATCGCTCGTATTCTTGGTGGGGAAGGGATTGGTCTCTATATGATGGCCTATCCTATTTATCAAATTATTGTCAGCATTTCGGCGGCTGGCATTCCTGTGGCCATATCCATTATGATTGCGGAGAAACTGGCGAACAATGATATGCGCGGTGTGAACCAAGTGTTCAAGGTCTCCTTGCGCGTTCTTGCAGTTGTAGGGATTGTATTTAGCTTCGGTCTTTACGCAAGTGCTGAGGCACTTATCAGTTGGGGCATCATTACGGATCCTAGGGCATTAGTGCCGATACAATTATTAGCGCCAGCTATCTTCGTAGTGACTGTATTGAGCTGTTTTAGAGGGTATTTCCAAGGCTTTCAATATATGGTGCCTACAGGGATGAGCCAAGTGTTTGAACAAATCTTCCGCGTTGGATCCATGGTAGGGTTAGCCTATTATTTCATTCATGAAGGATTGCATTTAGCGGCTGGGGGCGCTACATTTGCGACCTTCCCAGGCGTATTAGCAGGCTTGTTCGTATTAATTTATTTTTATAATGCACAACGAACGACGAGAGAACAGCTGGCGTTGCAACAAAACAAATTGGCCCCTATAGAGACGAATGGAGCGGTTATCAAACGATTATTTGCTCTCGCTATACCAGTGTCGATGGCCAATATTATGCTCCCTATGGTGTCTTTAATTGATACTTTCATCGTTCCCAAAAGATTAATGGATATCGGCTATTACCTCCATGAGGCGACGACGCAATTTGGTTATTTGACGGGGATGGCCACATCACTGATTGGATTACCGATTATTTTGACTACGTCCTTAGCGGCGAGTCTAGTGCCTGCTGTGTCTGAGGCACACGCTCAGAATGATAAGAAAGCGATTATTAATCGCGCAGGTACATCCATAAAAATCGCCAACCTCTTGGCTATACCCGCTTGCATCGGCTTATCTGTGCTAGCAACGCCTATTTCTATGCTCATTTATGCGACCCCTCACGCTGGCCCAGTCATTGCAGTTATTAGCTTGAGCATCATATTTTTAGGGTGGCAACAAATTACAGCTGCCATATTACAAGGCTTAGGACGTACAGTTATTCCTATGTGCTCTATTTTAATTGGTCTCGTTGTGAAAGCTATATTAGACTATCAGTTGACAGGGACTACAGGTCTCGGTATTAATGGGGCAGCGTGGGCTACAAACATGAATTTTGCTATTGCTGCGGCCATTAATATTTATTTCGTTAACAAATATGTAGGCTCTATCGTACGCTATATGGAATTGTTGAAAATCTTAATTTCTGCTATGGCCATGGGTGGAGCGACACAAGTCATTTATACATTTGTCCTTGATATGGTAGGCAATGCCTTTGCTGTGGCTATCTCCATTAGCGCTGCTATCATTGTTTATGGCGTATCCTTATGGATTACAAAGGCTATTGTGAAAGATGATATGTACAATCTTCCTATCATTGGCAAGCGATTGCGCAAACGCAAATTAGAAGAAGAAGGGCGTTTATATGAACAACAATATTAAGGAGACAGAAAATACCACAGTAGATGTACAACCGTTAGTGGATGTCGTTAGAACCTTGCGGAGACCTGGAGGCTGTCCTTGGGATCAACAGCAAACCCATGAATCATTGCGACCTTATTTTATCGAAGAGACCTATGAAGTAATGGATGCCATCGACAACAAAGATATGGATAACCTTCGCGAAGAACTCGGTGATGTATTGCTACAAGTTGTATTCCATAGTCGATTAGCAGAAGAAGCGGGGCAATTTACATTCCAAGATGTCATTGATGATATAACTAAGAAAATGATTCGCCGTCATCCTCATGTTTTTAAAGATGAAAATAAAATGAATTACAGTGAAAAAACATACACTTGGGATGAATTAAAAGCGCAAGAAAAGAAAAATATACAAAAATCTGTATTAGATAATGTTTCGAAAGGTTTACCTGCTTTAATGGGAGCTTTTAAGGTACAAGAAAAAGCTGCTAAGCTAGGTTTTGACTGGAATCATGAGGATCCGGTTTGGGCAAAAGTAGATGAAGAAATAAGCGAGTTTAAAGATGCTGTAAATGAGAATGATAGAGAAAATATGGAAAAAGAAGCAGGAGATATACTTTTTTCCTTGATTAATCTATTTAGATGGTATAAAATAAGCGGTGAAAATGCACTGAATCGCACTAACACTAAGTTCCGACAGCGTTTTTCACATGTAGAAGCTTGTGTTAACAAAAGTGATCGCTCATGGGAAGACTTTTCATTAGCTGAGCTGGATGCTTTTTGGGAGGAGGCTAAGGTGCAGGAAAAGTAGCCAAAAGGTAGTTAGTAGCCTGGCGGCGCAGTTATTTTAAGGAGGTTCTGTCATGAACAAAACAGAATTAATCGCAAGTGTTGCACAAAAAACTGAATTAACAAAAAAAGACGCTGAAAAAGCAGTAAAAGCTGTATTCGATACAGTTGCTGAAGAATTAGCTGCTGGCGGCAAAGTACAAGTTATCGGTTTCGGTACTTTCGAAATCCGTGAACGCGCAGCTCGTGAAGGCCGTAACCCACAAAGCGGTGCTGTAATCAAAATCGCTGCTTCTAAATCCCCTGCATTCAAAGCTGGTAAAGGTTTGAAAGAGCAAGTTAACGCAGCTCCTGCAAAAAAACGCAAAAAATAATCTATCGAAACGATAGTAAGAGACCTCTTTGAGAGGTCTCTTTTTTTAGGTTCTATAATAAATGTTGGGGTGTCACCATCAAGGTGGCACAACCAACATTATTTTTTTGCAAAAAAAATAAGC
>NZ_CALPCS010000020.1 GCF_943193065.1 Veillonella agrestimuris | reverse complement strand
AGAAGGTTTACGTTTCGCGATCCGCGAAGGTGGCCACACAGTAGGCGCTGGTGTAGTAACAGCTATCGAAGCTTAATATAAGCTTTTATGCTCGTCGTAGTGATGGGCACCATAATTGCAGCATATAGAGCGGCATTTTGTGCCGCTCTAGTGTTGTGTTTTTAAACTATGAAGTAGAAGGTTGCCTCTGCGGAGGAGAATTTCTATGGAGCAGTTCATTCACGAAATGGACGACAGGAGGAATTAGTAATAATGGCTAAACAGCAAAAAATTCGTATTCGCCTTAAGGCATACGACCACAAAGCTCTCGATCAAAGCGCTGCTAAGATCGTAGATACTGTAAAAAGAAATGGCGCTATGGTTTCTGGTCCGATTCCATTGCCAACAGAAAAGAATATCTTCACAATTCTTCGTTCTGTACACGTAAACAAAGATTCTCGTGAACAATTCGAAATGCGTACACATAAACGCTTAATTGATATTCTTGAACCAAATTCGAAAACAGTAGATGCTATCACTCGTTTAGATTTACCAGCTGGTGTATCTATTGAAATAAAACTATAAGGAGGTGCGATAATGTCTAAAGCTATTTTGGGTAAAAAATTAGGAATGACACAAGTCTTCACAGCTGAAGGCCAATTAGTTCCTGTAACAGTAGTGGAAGCTACCCCAAGCGTAGTAGTGCGCGTTAAAACTGTTGAAACAGACGGTTACGAAGCAGTACAAATTGGTTACGGCTCCATTAAAGAAAAACATTTAACAAAACCTGTAAAAGGTCAGTTCGACAAAGCTGGCGTAGCTCCAGTTAAATATCTTCGCGAAGTTCGCGTAGAAAACGGCGCTGACTACACAGTAGGCCAAACTCTGGCAGCTGATATCTTCGCAGAAGGTGAATTGGTTGATGTAGTGGGTACAGGTAAAGGTAAGGGTTTTGCTGGCACAATTAAACGCCATAACTTCTCCCGTGGTCCTGAAACTCATGGTTCCAAATCTCACCGTGAACCTGGTTCCATCGGTCCTATGATCTCCGGTGGCGGTGGTAAGGTGTACAAAGGTAAAAAACTTCCTGGACAAATGGGTGGTTACAGAGTTACCGTACAACGCTTATCCGTTGTGAAAGTTGATGCTGAACGCAACCTTTTATTAGTTAAAGGTGGCATTCCAGGTGCTAAAGGCAGCTTGGTTATGGTTAAAAGCACGGTTAAACCTGTTAAATAAACATTTGTCGAAAGGAGAATTATGTAATGCCTACAGTAGCAACATATAATCAATCCGGCGTTAAAGTCGGTGAAATACAGTTAAACGATGCAGTGTTCGGCGTTGAAGTAAACGAAACCGTTATGCATCAAGCCGTAGTTCGTCAATTGTCTAACGAACGTCTCGGCACACATGCAACAAAAACTAGAGGTATGGTACGTGGCGGTGGCCGTAAACCTTGGAGACAAAAAGGTACTGGTCGTGCTCGTGCTGGTTCCAGCCGCTCCCCAATCTGGATTGGTGGTGGTACTACATTTGGTCCACAACCTCGCAGCTATTACAAAGCGATGCCTCGTAAGGCTAGACGTTTAGCAGTTAAATCTGCTCTTAGCGATAAAGTTAATAATAGCGAATTATACGTTTTGGAAGAATTAACATTAGCAGCTCCTAAAACTAAAGAAGTATTGAATATTATCAATAGCTTTAACGTTGGTGATGCAAAAGTATTGTTCATCACTGAAGGTGATGTGAATGTTGAACGTTCCGCTCGCAATATTCAAGGCGTAAAAGCATTGGCTTGCGAAGGTATGAACATTTTCGATCTTCTTCATTACGATAAACTCTTCATTACTAAGGGTGCTGTCGCAAAAATCGAGGAGGTGCTCGGATAATGGAATTACATGATGTATTAATCCGTCCGGTTATTACCGAAAAATCCACAAAGCTTATGGAAGAAGGCAAATACACTTTCCGTGTGCCTTTGACTGCAAACAAAGTGCAAATCCGTCAAGCTGTTGAAAAAATCTTCAATGTAAAAGTAGAAAAAGTAGCTACTATTCGCGTATTAGGCAAAACTAAACGCATGGGTCGTACACAAGGTAAACGTAGCGATTACAAAAAAGCTATCGTAACTTTGAAAGCTGGCGAATCCATTACATTATTTGAAGGTGTCTAAGAGTCTAGTTGTAAGGAGGCCCACTAATGGCAATTAAATCATTTAAACCGTACTCCGCTGGTCGCCGGTTTATGACAGTATCCGCCTTCGATGAAATTACAGCAAGCAAACCAGAAAAATCTTTGCTCGCAAAAATTTCTCAAAAAGGTGGTCGTAACAATACTGGTAAAATGACAGTTCGTCACCAAGGTGGCGGTCATAAACGTCAATACCGTATTATTGACTTCAAACGTACTAAAGATAATATTCCAGCTAGAGTAGCAACTATCGAGTATGATCCTAACCGTTCTTCTCGAATTGCTTTGCTTAACTACGCTGATGGTGAAAAACGTTACATTTTGGCGCCAAACGGCTTAAAAGTTGGTGACGTAATTTTCTCCGGTCCTGAATCCGATATTAAACCAGGTAACTGCTTACCATTGATGAACATTCCAGACGGTACTCAAATCCACAACATCGAATTGAAAATTGGTAAAGGTGGCCAAATCGTTCGTTCCGCTGGTACATCTGCTCAATTAATGGGTAAAGATGCTGGTTATGCAATCCTTCGTTTACCTTCTGGCGAAATGCGCCGCGTGCGTCAAGAGTGTCGCGCTACAGTTGGTGTAGTTGGTAACGCTGATCACAGCAACCTAGTAATTGGTAAAGCTGGTCGTCATCGTTGGATGGGCGTTCGTCCTGGCAACCGTGGTGTTGTAATGAACCCTTGCGACCATCCACATGGTGGTGGTGAAGGTAAATCTCCTGTTGGTCGTAAACATCCTGTTACACCTTGGGGTAAACCAGCACATGGTGTTAAAACTCGCGACAAGAAAAAAGCTTCTAATAGCTTGATCATTAAACGTCGTACAAAATAGGATAAAGGAAAGGAGATAAAATAGTGTCCAGATCTATAAAAAAAGGCCCTTTCGTAGCAGACCATTTGCTTAAGAAAGTTGATGCTTTAAACGAAACTAACGAAAAGAAAGTTGTAAAAACCTGGTCCCGTGCCTCTACTATTATCCCTAGCTTTGTAGGCCACACAATTGCTGTGCATGATGGTCGCAAACACGTACCTGTATTCATTACAGAAGATATGGTAGGTCATAAATTAGGTGAGTTCGCTCCTACACGTACATACAAAGGTCATGGTAAGGACGAAAAATCTACAGGCAGAAAATAGGAGGAATTAATTAATGGAAGCAAAAGCAATCGCTAGACATATCCGAATCGCGCCTCGTAAAATCCGTATCGTTGCTGATTTAGTGCGCGGTAAAAACATCGGCGAAGCATTTGCCATCTTGAAGTTCACTCCGAAAGTTGGCGCTGATGTAGTAGAAAAAGTAATGCGTTCTGCTATCGCAAATGCAGAGCACAATTTCGATATGAATGTTGACAATCTTTACGTATCCGAGATCTTCGTTGATCAAGGCCCTACATTAAAACGCATTCATCCTCGTTCCCGTGGACAAGCTTTCAAAATTTTGAAACGCACTAGCCACGTAACAGTAGTAGTTAAAGAAAGAGCTTAAGAAGGAGGGAAATAGAGTGGGTCAAAAAGTTAATCCACACGGTTTGCGTGTCGGTATCGTAAAAGATTGGGACGCAAAATGGTATGCAGATAAAGACTTCGCTGCGAATCTTCATGAAGACGTACAAATTCGTAACTTCTTGAAAGAAACCCTTTTCATTGCTGGTATTTCCCGCATTGAAATCGAGCGTACAAATAAACGTATTAAATTGACTATTCACACTGCAAAACCTGGTATGGTTATCGGTCGTGGTGGTGCTGGTATCGAAGATATCAAAAAAGCAATGACTCGTTTCACTGATAAACAAGTAGACGTTAACATTGCTGAAATCAAACAAGCAGACATGGACGCAATTTTGGTTGCTGAAAACATTGCAGGCCAATTGGAACGCCGTATCGGTTTCCGTCGTGCTATGAAACAAGCTGTTGGTCGTACAATGCGCTTAGGTGCTAAAGGTATTAAAATCATGGTTAGCGGTCGTTTAGGCGGCGCTGAGATCGCTCGTAGCGAATCTTACCGTGAAGGTTCTATTCCTTTGCATACATTACGTGCAGACATCGACTACGGTACTGCTGAAGCACATACAACATATGGTTGTATCGGTATCAAAGTATGGATTTACAAAGGTGAAGTTTTGCCAGAAGCTAAACAAGCACCGGCTAAGAAGGAAGAAGGTGGCAAGTAATGCTTATTCCAAAGCGTGTAAAACATCGTAAACAATTCCGCGGCCGCATGAAAGGCCGTGCTATGCGCGGTAATAAAGTAGCTCATGGTGAGTTCGGCTTGGTAGCTTGCGAACCATCTTGGATTACAAACCGTCAAATCGAAGCTGCCCGTATCGCGATGACTCGTTACATCAAACGTGGTGGTAAAGTATGGATTAAAATTTTCCCTGACAAACCAATTACAGCTAAACCAGCTGGTACTCGTATGGGTTCCGGTAAAGGTTCTCCTGAATACTGGGTAGCAGTAGTTAAACCAGGTCGCGTAATGTTTGAAATGGATGGTGTGCCTGAACACGTAGCTCGCGAAGCTATGCGTCTTGCAAGCCATAAACTTCCAATCAAATGCAAATTTGTTGTTAAGGGTAAAGAATTGGGTGGTGACGTAAATGAAGGTTAATGACATTCGCAATATGAGCGCTGCCGAAATGGAACAAAAAGTTTCCGGTCTTAAGGAAGAGTTATTCAACCTCCGTTTTCAGCTTGCAACAGGTCAATTAGAAAATCCTATGCGCATTCGTGAAGTTAAGAAGACAATCGCTCGTATCAAAACAGTACAACGTGAAGTTGAACTTAAATCTGAAAACGCATAATGACAGATTTGTTACACTTTGAAAAGGAGGCTTAAAATCGTGGCAGAAGAAAGAAACGTACGTAAAGTCCGCGTAGGTAAAGTTGTAAGCGACAAAATGGATAAAACAGTTGTCGTTGCAGTTGAACGTAAAGTACCTCACGCATTATATAACAAGCCAATGGTAAGCACTAAACGCTTCAAAGCTCATGATGAAAACAATGAGTGCCAAATTGGCGATATCGTTAAAATGGTAGAAACTCGTCCACTTTCTAAAGATAAATGTTGGAGAGTTGTTGAAATTCTTGAAAGACAAAAATAAGAGTGATGTAAGGAGGAATAGACGATGATCCAGCAACAAACAATTTTGAATGTTGCCGACAACACTGGTGCAAAACGTATTATGTGCATCCAAGTCATGGGCGGTTCTTATCGCAAATTCGGCAATATCGGTGACGTAATCGTTGCTTCTGTAAAAGATGCATCACCCGGTGGCGTTGTCAAGAAAGGCGACGTAGTCAAAGCTGTTATTGTTCGTTCTAAAAAAGGCATTCGTCGTAAAGACGGTTCCTATATTCGTTTCGATGAAAACGCAGCAGTAGTTATTAAAGAAGATAAAACACCTCGTGGTACTCGTATCTTCGGACCTGTAGCAAGAGAACTTCGTGAAAAAGATTTCATGAAAATCGTTTCCTTGGCTCCAGAAGTATTATAAGAAGGAGGAGCGCAGCATATGGCTAAATTACAAATCAAAAAAGGCGATACAGTTGTTGTTATCTCCGGTAAAGATAAAGGTAAGCAAGGTACAGTTATCGCTACTGAGCCTAAAAAAGAACGCGTATTTGTAGAAGGCGTTAACACTGTAAAACGTCATACAAAACCTTCTCAAGCTAACCCACAAGGCGGTATCATTACTAAAGAAGCTAGCATTCACGTTTCTAACGTAATGGTAATCGATCCAGAAACTAAAACAGCAAGTCGTATCAAAAAAGTAGAAGGCAAAGACGGTAAATTCGTTCGCGCTACTGTTAAATCTGGTACAGTGCTTAAATAATCAGGAAAGGAGGAGCTACATAAATGTCTCGTTTATTTGAAAGATATAACTCTGAAATCAAAAAGAGTATGCAAGAGAAATTCCAATACAAAAATGTAATGGAAATTCCTAAAATCGAAAAAATCGTAATCAACATCGGCGTTGGCGATGCTGTAGGCAATGCGAAAGCTTTGGAATCTGCAGTAAATGACTTGACTATCATTGCGGGTCAAAAACCTGTTATTACAAAAGCTAAAAAATCTATTGCGAACTTTAAAGTTCGTGAAGGTATGGCTTTAGGTACTAAAGTTACTCTTCGCGGCGAACGCATGTATGAATTCCTTGATAAATTGATCAATGCGGCATTACCTCGCGTACGTGACTTCCGCGGTATCAGCGCAACTGCATTTGATGGCCGTGGTAACTACGCTTTGGGTCTTAAAGAACAGCTCATCTTCCCTGAAATCGAATATGATCAGGTAGAACGCGTTACTGGTATGGATATCATCGTAGTAACTAGCGCTAATACAGATGAAGAAGCTCGTGAATTGTTGACTCAATTCGGTATGCCTTTTGAAAAATAATAGGAGGAACAATAGATGGCTAAAAAATCTATGATTGAACGCGAGAAAAAACGCGCTAAAATCGTTGAAAAATATGCAGCTAAACGTGCGGCGTTAAAAGCAGCAGGTGATTATGAAGGTTTATCTAAATTACCAGCAAATGCATCCCCTACACGTTTGCATAACCGTTGCAACTTAACTGGTCGTCCTCACGGCTATATGCGTAAATTCGGTATCAGCCGTATTGCGTTCCGTGAATTGGCGTATAAAGGACAAATTCCTGGTGTTAAAAAAGCCAGCTGGTAATATTAGATGAGAGGAGGGTTTTAGATTATGGTAATGACCGATCCTATCGCGGATATGCTTACGCGCATCCGTAATGCAAATGCTGCACTTCATGAAACGGTAAACATTCCTGCATCTAGAATGAAAGCAGCTGTTCTTGAGATCCTTTTACAAGAAGGTTTCGTAAAGAGCGTTGAAAAAGAAGAAAATACTTTAAAAGTAACATTGAAATATGGTTCCAATAGCGAAAAAGTTATTACAGGAATTAAACGTATTTCCAAACCTGGTTTACGTGTTTACGCGAAAAAGGAAGAACTTCCTCGTGTACTTGGTGGTTTGGGTATTGCAGTTATTTCTACATCCAAAGGCGTTATGAGCGACAAACAAGCTCGTAAAGAAGGCCTTGGCGGTGAAGTAATCGCTTACGTTTGGTAATAGTAGCAATAGGAGGTAGAAATAATGTCACGTATCGGTAGAATGCCTATCGAGATCCCTGCAGGCGTTACTGTTACATATGATAACCATCATATGAATGTAAAAGGTCCTAAAGGCGAATTATCTCGTGATTTGCATCCAGATATGATTATCACTGTAGAAGGTAACACAATTACAGTAGCTCGTCCTTCTGAAGACAAAGCTCATCGTTCCCTTCACGGTTTGACTCGCGCTCTTGTTGCTAATATGGTAACAGGCGTATCTGAAGGATTCAGTAAAACTCTTGAAATCAACGGTGTTGGTTACAGAGCGGCTAAACAAGGCAATAAATTAGCTCTTACCCTTGGCTTCTCTCACCCAGTGGAAATGGAAGCTCCAGCTGGTATTACAATTGATGTTCCAGCTCCTAACAAAATCGTTGTTTCTGGTGCAGACAAAGAAGTTGTTGGCGCAGTAGCAGCTGATATTCGTAAATGGAGAAAACCAGAACCTTACAAAGGTAAAGGTATCCGCTATGAAGGCGAAGTTGTTCGTCGTAAAGCTGGTAAAGCTGGTGCAAAAGGTAAATAGTAATATCATCTATATGAATGAAAGGAGTGAACATCTTGCCTCGTAAATCTAGTAGAAACATCGCTCGAGCAAAACGTCATCTTCGTATTCGTCGCCATATCTCTGGTACGGCAACATGCCCACGTTTGAACGTATACCGTAGCTTAAGCAACATCTATGCTCAAGTAATCGATGACGTAGCAGGTACTACATTGGTAGCTGCAAGCTCTTTAGATAAAGAATTGAATTTAAACTATGGCGGTAACGTAGCTGCTGCTAAAGCTGTTGGTGAAGCAGTTGCTAAAAAAGCTATCGCTAAAGGTATCGACACAGTAGTGTTTGACCGTGGTGGTTATATTTACCATGGTCGCGTAGCGGCCCTTGCAGAAGGTGCTCGTGAAGCAGGCTTAAAATTCTAAGAAGGAGGAACTATAGACATGGCGAGAATTGACTACACCAGTCTTGATCTTAAAGAAAGAGTAGTATTCATCAACCGCGTAGCCAAAGTAGTTAAAGGCGGTCGTCGTTTTTCCTTCAGCGCACTTGTAGTTGTTGGTGATGGCAACGGTTATGTAGGCGTTGGCTTAGGTAAAGCTGCGGAAGTACCTGAAGCAATTCGCAAAGGTATTGATGATGCTAAGAAAAATATCGTAAATGTAGCAATTAAAAATGGTACAATCCCTCACAGCGTAACAGGCGTATTCGGCGCAGGCCGCGTATTCTTGAAACCAGCTGCTGAAGGTACTGGCGTTATCGCTGGTGGCCCTGTTCGTGCCGTATTGGAGTTGGTGGGTGTACGTAACATCTTGACTAAATCCTTGGGTTCTTCTAACCCTAACAATATGGTTCGCGCTACAATCGAAGGTTTGAAAGATTTGAAACGCGCTAGCGAAGTAGCTGAACTTCGTGGTAAAACTGTAGAAGAAATCTATAACGCGTAATAAGGAGACAAGAAATGGCACAAGTTAAAGTAACATTAACAAGAAGCTTAATCGGTCGTCCTGAAGATCAACGCGCGACAGTTAAAGCTTTGGGCTTGAAAAAAACTAATTCTCAAGTCGTTAAAGAAGTAACACCTCAAATCCAAGGTATGCTTCACAAAGTTAGACATTTAGTTAAAGTTGAAGAAGTTTAATACTGATAAGGAGGTGCACTGAATGAAACTTCATGAATTACAACCAGCAGCTGGTTCCAAAAAAGCAAGAACTCGCGTAGGTCGTGGTCTTGGCTCTGGCTTAGGTAAAACTTCTGGTCGTGGTCAAAAAGGTCAAAACTCCCGTAGTGGCGGTGGCGTTCGCTCCGGTTTTGAAGGCGGCCAAATGCCTCTTTATCGTCGTTTACCAAAACGTGGTTTCACTAACGTTTTCGCTAAACAATATGCAGAAGTTAACGTAGAACAATTGAACCGTTTTGAAGACGGTGCAACAGTTGATCCAGTAGCTCTTATTGAAGCGGGTATTTTGAAAAATGTACGTGATGGCATTCGCATTTTAGGTAATGGTTCTTTAGAAACTAAAAACTTAACTGTTATTGCTAACGGCTTCACTAAATCTGCTGAAGAAAAAATTACGGCAGCAGGCGGAAAAGTAGAGGTGATCTAGGGTGCTAGATAGCCTCTCGAACATCTTTAAGATTACCGAATTACGTAACAAAGTTTTATACACATTGATGATGTTTGCCGTGTTTAGAGCCGGCATCCACATCCCTGTACCAGGCGTCGATGCATCAGTTATTGAATCTTTGTTTACATCTGGCAATCTATTTGGTCTACTGGACTTGTTTGCTGGTGGTGCGCTAAGTAAGTTCTCTATCTTTGCAATGAGTATTACACCGTACATCAATGCTTCTATCATAATGCAACTCCTTCAAGCTGTAGTTCCACAGTTCGAAGCTTGGAGCAAAGATGGTGAAGATGGTCGTAAAAAAATTGCTAAGGTAACACGTTATGGTACAGTTGTACTAGGCTTTATACAAGCCTTTGGTATGGCTTATGCGCTTCGTGCAAATGCAGCGCTGGTCAACAATGATCTCCTTAGTGTATTCGTAGTTGCCATTATCCTCACAGCAGGTACATGTTTGTTGATGTGGCTCGGTGAACAAATCACTGCCTATGGCATTGGTAATGGGATTTCTTTGATTATCTTCGCTGGTATCGTAGCTCGATTGCCAGAAGGTATTCAAACGATTGTCCAATACTTACAAACTGGAACAATTAATATGTTCCAAGCATTCTTATTTGCTATAATTGCTATTGCAATGATTGCCGTTGTAGTAGCTGTTACACAAGGCCAACGTCGCATTCCGATTCAATATGCTAAACGCGTAGTAGGTCGTAAAATGTACGGTGGTCACTCTACATTCTTGCCGTTGAAAGTCAATCAGGCAGGGGTTATTCCAATTATCTTTGCGTCATCTGTGTTGATGTTCCCTGTGACATTAGCTCAGTTTATAGATAGCGATATGATTCGTAGTATTGCCGATCTATTTACTTGGGGAACGCCGTTACAAACGGCATTGTATGCAGTTTTAATCTTCATCTTTACATACTTCTATACTGCAATCTCTATCAACATTCCAGATATGGCAGATAATATGAAAAAACACGGTGGTTTTATCCCAGGTATTCGTGCGGGTAAACCTACTGCTGATTATGTGGATAGCGTGATGACCAAGATTACATTGGCTGGTGCTGTATTCTTAGCCATCGTTGCAATCGTTCCGAATTTCCTTGGTTCGATTACAGGCGTACAAGGTATTTACTTTGGTGGTACAGCGCTCTTGATCGTTGTAGGTGTAGCTCTTGATACTATGCAACAAATTGAGTCGCTTATGGTAACACGCCACTATAAAGGCTTTGTAAAATAGGAGGGAAACAGAATGTATATTTTATTAATGGGACCTCCTGGTGCGGGTAAAGGCACACAGGCAGCTCGACTTATTGAAAAATACGGTATTCCCCAAATTTCGACAGGTGATATGTTCCGCGCTGCGATTAAGAACGAAACACCTCTTGGAGTTGAGGCTAAGAAATATATCGATGCTGGTCAACTCGTGCCAGACAGTGTAACTGTTGGTATCGTACGTGATCGCTTGGTTAAAGATGACTGCAAATCTGGATTTATTCTTGACGGATTCCCAAGAACAACAGCGCAAGCTGTTTCCTTGGATGCCATCCTTAAAGAATTGGGAATTACTTTGGACGCAGTGCTTAACTTAAATGTTCCTTCTGAAGAACTAGTTAGACGCATTAGTGAACGAGCAGTTCTCGAAAATCGTGCTGATGATAACCCTGAAACAGTACAGAAACGTCTAGCTGTGTATGAAGAATCTACTAAGCCTCTTATTGATTACTACCGCAATAGCGGTTTATATCAAGAAGTGAACGGCTTACAAGATGTAGACGCAGTATTTGCTGACATCATTTCGGCGTTGGAGAAATAAGATGATTATTTTGAAATCGCCCCATGAAATTGAATGTATCCGCAAGGCAAGTAAGCTTACAGCAGACACGTTGTCCTTGTTAGTAGAAAAGGCTAAACCTGGAATCACGACGCTTGAGTTAGATACAATTGCCGAAGAATATATTCGCAGCCACGGTGGTATACCAAGTTGTAAAGGGTACTATGGGTTCCCTGCTACAATCTGTGCTTCTATCAATGAAGAAGTTGTTCATGGTATTCCGAACGCTAAGCGAAAGCTTAAAAATGGTGACGTTATCAGTATTGATATCGTATCTAGTATTGATGGTTACCATGGCGATTCAGCTGTGACAATTCCTATCGGTCATGTCAAACCTGACGTGATGAAATTGTTAAAAGTAACAGAGGAAAGTCTATTCAAGGGAATCGAACAAGCGAAGCCTGGCAACCGCGTAGGTGCTATTGGTCACGCTGTTCAAACGTATTGTGAGAAACATGGTTACGGCGTCGTTCGCGACTTCGTAGGCCATGGCCTAGGCCGCGAAATGCATGAAGATCCACAAATTCCAAACTATGGTAGTCCGGATCAAGGTCCGATTTTAAAACCAGGTATGGTGTTGTGTATAGAACCGATGATTACCTTAGGTACTCACCGCGTTCGTGTATTAGGGGATGACTGGACAGCAGTTACTATGGATGGTAAACCTGCTGCTCATTTCGAACATACAGTGGTTGTTACAGAAGACGGCCCTGAAATATTAACGATGCGGGATGAACCGCGGTTAATACAATAAACAGGTAACCGGAGGAAAAAATATGTCAAAAGAAGACGTTATTGAGGTGGAAGGTACGGTAGTAGAAGCTTTACCGAATGCTATGTTCCAAGTTGAATTGGAAAATGGTCATATCGTGTTAGCTCATGTGTCAGGTAAAATGCGTATGAATTTTATCCGTATTCTTCCTGGTGATAAAGTTACTATGGAACTGACCCCATATGACTTAAATCGTGGTCGCATCACCTATCGCTTTAAATAAGCATAGGGTCCACAAAGGAGGTACTAATGAAGGTTCAACCATCAGTTAAAAAGATATGCGAAAAATGTAAAATCATTAAACGTAAAGGCCGTGTAATGGTCATTTGCGAAAATCCAAAACATAAACAAAAACAAGGATAATCTGATAGGAGGTGGATGATTAGATGGCACGTATCGCCGGTGTAGACTTACCTCGTGACAAACGAGTGGAAATTGGTTTAACTTATATTTATGGTATTGGCCTTACTTTGGCTGAAGAAATCTTAGTGAAAACAGGTATCAACCCTGATACACGTGTTCGCGATCTTTCTGAAGATGAAGTAGCGAAAATTCGTGAATTGTTAGATGCTGAATATAAAGTTGAGGGTGACCTTCGTCGTGAAGAAGCTCTTAATATTAAACGCTTAATTGAAATCAACTCCTATCGAGGCAAACGTCATCGTATGGGTTTACCACTTCGTGGTCAACGTACTAAAACGAATGCACGTACTCGCAAAGGTCCTAGAAAAGCAATTGCTGGTAAAAAGAAATAAGATAAAGGAGGGATAAAGCGTGGCTAAAAAAGTTGTTAGAACTAAAAGAAAAGAAAAGAAACATATTGAATCCGGTGCGGCTCATATTCGTTCTACATTCAATAACACTATCGTAACTTTAACAGATACAAACGGTAATGCGTTGTCTTGGGCTTCCGCTGGTGGCTTGGGCTTCCGTGGTTCCCGTAAATCCACTCCATTTGCTGCTCAAATGGCTGCTGAACAAGCTGCTAAAGCTGCAATGGAACACGGTCTTCGCACTGTTGAAGTATTCGTAAAAGGCCCTGGATCCGGCCGTGAAGCTGCGATTCGTGCTTTACAGGCTGCAGGTCTTGAAGTTACTTCTATTAAAGACGTAACTCCAATTCCTCACAATGGTTGTCGCCCTCCAAAACGCCGTCGTGTATAATATATAGCCTAGCCTTTTGACGGCTGTGCTATAATTAAACTATGATCGTGTGTTATATAGGAGGATGTTCCTGATGAGCGAAGAAAAGAAACTTAAAATCGAGAAAGTGGACATCGCTGACGGCGGTCGTTATGGTAAATTCGTATGTGAACCATTAGATCGTGGCTATGGTATCACCCTCGGTAATAGCTTACGCAGAATTTTGCTTTCATCCTTGGATGGGGCAGCTATCACATCTATCAAAATTGATGGAGTCCTTCATGAATTCTCTACTATCCCTGGTATTCGAGAAGACGTAACAGACATTATTCTTAACTTAAAGCAATTGTGCATTAAGCTTGAAGAAGATGCAGAATGGCCTTTAGAAGTTCATTTCGACTTCAAAAAAGATGGCGTTCTTACAGCTGCTGATTTAGCGGAACAACTTCCACCAGAAGTAGAAGTATTGAATCCTGAACTCGTGATTGCGACAATGGATGAAACAGCTCACCTTATCATGGACGTAGTAATCGAACGTGGCAAAGGCTATGTTCCTTCTACTAAGAATAAAAAGGATACAGATGTAATCGGTTGTATTCCAATCGATTCTATCTTCTCCCCAATTCTTCGTGCTAAATATGAAGTGAGTGATGTACGCGTAGGTAATGAAATGGACTTCGACAAACTGACGTTAGAAGTTTGGACTGACGGTTCCATTACCGCTGCTGACGCAGTGGCTAAATCTGCTGCCATTATGATTGGTTATTTAGGGAACTTCACTAAATTAGCACACTCTACAAGTGTGGTTGAGTTGGACGATAAAAATCTTGAAGGCGACGTAGTTGATCCTGTTCCTCAAGAAGTTCAAGAAGATGACGGCCCAGCGAAAATTTCCATCGATGAGTTGGAACTTTCCGTACGTGCTTACAACTGCTTGAAACGTGCTGGAATCAACACAATTGCAGATTTGCTAGACAAAACCATTGATGATTTAGGAAAAGTTCGCAACTTAGGTAAAAAATCTATCGATGAAATCGTAGAAAAACTCGAAGGTCATCCAGGTGGATTTTCTCTTAAGGAAAAAGGCGAATAAGGAGGAAGACGAATGTACAGAAAATTAGGCCGCGATAGCTCCGCTCGTAAAGCGTTGTTCCGTAGCATGTTAACATCTTTCTTCCAATATGAGCGTATCGAAACTACAGAAGCAAAAGCTAAAGAATTACGTAGCTTAGCTGACCAAATGGTAACTTTGGCTAAACGTGGTGATCTTCATGCACGTCGCCAAGTTCTTGCATACCTCATGGATGAAAGCGTAGTAAAAAAATTGTTTGATACAATTGCTCCAAAATATGCTGAACGCCAAGGTGGTTACACTCGTGTAATCAAAACTGGTCTTCGCAAAGGTGACGCTGCACCTTTGGCAATTATCGAGCTTGTATAATCAAATTCAAAAGGTGTTGTAACTTCGGTTACAATACCTTTTTTTTGGCTCTCTGTCAAATGTTGGGGTGCTTATCCCTAATCATTTGTTTGGCACCAATCACTTATGTGGTTGGT
>NZ_CALPCS010000019.1 GCF_943193065.1 Veillonella agrestimuris | reverse complement strand
CCAACCACATAAGTGATTGGTGCCAAACAAATGATTAGGGATAAGCACCCCAACATTTGACAGAGAGCCTTTTTTATCCTTATTATTTTTGTTTGCAAACTTGGTTGCCTACTGTGCAGCTAGTTTTACATGCAGATTGGCAAGATGTTTGGCATTCGCCACAACCACCAGTTTTAGCAGTTTTTTGTAAAGATTCAGTATTAATTGTACGAATACGTTTAGCCATGATAGTCCTCCTCAGTACTTACTATATAGTATACATTTTATCATAATTTATAAAATAATGTAAAACAGATTATGAAAGATTCGGAAAATTTACAATCATTTCACATCCGCCTATAAAGCCATCCAATACAGTGCCAAACAATCAAACATTATTCTTCATCAATAATGGCATATGTTTCTTTCGTTTCGTTCACTACTTTATTATCTCCTGTTACAGGTGTAGCGTCTTGTTTCTTTGGCTTATCCTTCCCTAGTACTTTCCGCAAGGCTAATACTACAGGCGTAACAATGACGCCAGCGAAAATGGCTTCTGGAATGCCATGAGTGACACCTAAAAATACAATAGTCCCTACAATTTGATCTGTAGACAATTTCATTAAGTCCCCAAACATATCGGCATAGAGCAAGAAAATTAAACCCATCACCATAATCGTATGAAGTGCAGTTCCTAGAAAGGATGCAATAATTAGTTTAGGCCCTTGTGATACTTTCCACAAAGCTTTGTAGATTAACCATGCCAATATTGGGAATAAGATGCGTGGCAATACAGAAATAAGAGGATTATAGAACAAAGGCGACAAAATATTAGGGGCTGTAATATTTTGCCACAAACTGTAACACCCGAATATAAGGCCTACAAAAGCACCGACTTTAGGGCCTTCTACTAAGGCGCCAATGAGTGCTGGTACATGTAATGTCGTTACATTGAGCGGTCCTAATGGGATAATTCCATTTCCACTAAATCCTAAGGCTAATGTAATCCCCGCCAATAGTCCGATAATCGTTAATTCTCTTAATTTAAAACTCCCGTTCATAGTTGATACTTTCCGCCCCTTCTCTCGTTGGTCGCGCCTTGCATTTTGGTTTGATACCATTTGGTTACCATCCTGTACACGTTCTTTCATTGATATCCTCCTTCGTTCTCATTCACTATGGATATGAGTCGAAATTATGACATATGATACATACTATACAACATAATTGCATATACATGACATCAATATACAATTAAGATTTAGATTTTGCAACACCTTTTGTAACCCCCACTTCAAGGCCATATCCGATAACTACAGAAGCAATGATAAAACAAGCTTCAATAATGCTTGGCGTAATATACACCAATGGATTCGCTTGATATGTCGGAATCACTGTAGGTACTAGAGCTTTCACAAAGTCTGGTATATATCCACCATATAATATATGCGCATTCATAGCAATCCATATAGCAGCAGTTCCCAAAATTCTAATAAATCTAGGTAACTTCTTGACTCCATTACGAGGATATAAATACAAAGCAAAAACTAGCATAGCCAGTATAAATAATAAGAACTCAGCTATCACAATGTTCATTTCAATGGCGCGAGCGTAGACAAACAGAAATGGAGAATGTTGTAAATCAATATACAATATGGATCCTAAATAAATAAATGGTATCGGTAAAATATAGACACACATATCTAAAGCTTCATCGATAATCCCATACCGTCTCTCTCTAGCAAAAAAGACAGATAATAAAAGCGCCAATAATTCGATCAACACTTGAACTAAGAAATAAGCGCTAAAGAGAATCAATAATATGAGCAATTGATTTTCTGCAAAAAAAGACAACGCATTAGAGAAATGAATGAATACATTGACGATTAACCAGCTATACCATTGATATTTCAGAGGCAATTGCAAGTCATCCTTAAATTGCTTCGTTCTCTGCAACAATATAGGCACAACAATCGATAATACTGGAAATACAAAGGCCGGTGATGCTAAATGGCTTTGTCCTAATACAGTTGTAACAGCACTCACAAAAAGGGCAGTCACTAAAGTAAAAACAATAAATGTTTTATTCATGGCCTCCTCCAATCAATCGAGTACCTAAAAATGCCACTATAAGCATTAATGTAACTTGGCTATACATACCTACTAAAAAAACGACGTCTCGTCCAAAAGTTGGCAATTCCCAAATACCAGATAAATCTAATCCTAAAAAGATAAATTGATAAGTTACAACATGCACTAGTCCCCATGCGAGAACAAAGAGCCATCGGTTAATTCTATACGATTGCGTTCCAAAGACACTCGTTTTGAAAGACAAATAGGCCCAAGGAATCACTAAGGACAGCAAAAAGTACCAGACTAACGCAACAGTAGCACTAGATCCATTGTGAATCATATAGGAAATTAGGGGAATCATGACAATAAATATATTCATGAATATAGATCGTTTGCAAATATCTAATAAGGTATTCATATATATACTCCTATGATAATAATCTCTTGCTATTGTACACTACATCTAGATAAATGCCAAATAAAAGAGTATATCTACAAAAGAAAACCTCCTACAGAACATCTGCAGGAGGTTTCTATATATCTTAAATAAATGATAAATAATTACGCCACTATCGTTTCTAGTGTAATATCAGCTGTTTTGTTATCTATCACAGGCACATCCTTTTCAGAAAGCAAAGGCGTCATACTTTCAAGTCCAATGCCTAGTGTAAACAAGTTATGAAGCCATGCTGTTTGATTTGGTGGCATAAGACCTAATACACCGCCGCCTACAAGGGCACCGTTAAAACCAACGATACCATTGTAATTAAATTTAATGCGTTTCATAAGAGCTAAAGAAATTCTTCGTAAATCTACTAAAGATTGCAAATTATCAGATGAAATCGTTACATTAGCAATTTTTTGTGCAATTGGCGCACCTTCGTTCATCGCAATACCTACGTGTGCTTCAGAAATAGCCGGTGAATCATTAATCCCATCGCCTACCATCATGACTGTATAGCCTTGCTCTTTCGCTTGTTTTACATAAGCCGCCTTATCTTCAGGCAATACTTCGGCATGTACTTCATCGATACCAATTTCATGAGCTACTCGTTCTGCATTACGTTTCGAGTCACCTGTCATCATAACGACTTTTTTAATACCTAAATTGTGCAAATCTTCAATAACTTGTTTTGCCTCTTCTCGCACAGGATCTTTAATGCATAATACAGCTGCCAATGTACCACCAATAGCTAAGTACAAGTGGGAAGATGTATTCGGCAAATTATCGAACTTCTCTTGTTCCCCTGCAGGAATTTTAGTTTTTTCATCGTCAAAGATAAAATGTGCGCTACCAATGCGTACACGATAACGTCCCACTTTAGACGCAATGCCGTGAGCCACTACATATTCTACATCAGAATGCATTTCCTTATGTGGCAATGCATGGTCTTTGGCAGCTCTCACAACAGCTTTAGCCATAGAATGAGGGAAATGTTCTTCTAAGCAAGCTGCTAATTTCAACATTTCATCTGGATCTTGACCATTGAATGGAATGATTTGTTCAAATTCTGGCTCTGCTTTTGTCAATGTACCTGTTTTATCAAAAACAATCATGTCTGCTTGAGCGATTTGTTCTAAGAACTTACCACCTTTAACAGTGATGCCGCGTTTTGATGCTTCTTGCATAGCTGACAATACAGCTAATGGAATAGACAATTTCAAAGCACAGGAGAAGTCAACCATAACAAAAGATAATGCTTTCATTACGTTCCGAGTCAACAAATAAGTCAACCCAGCACCAATAAAACTAATTGGCACTAATTTATCGGCCATGCGATAGGCTTGTTGCTCCATGCCCGATTTCATTTGTTCAGACTCTTCAATGAGATTAACGATTTTTTCATAACGAGACGATTTAGATGTGCTATGTACTTCTACGATTGCTCGGCCGTCTTCTACAACAGTACCAGCATAGACAGACGTATCTTTGTCGCGGCGCACCGCTTCTGGTTCACCAGTCATAGAGCTTTCGTTAACGAGAACAACACCATCAATAACAACGCCATCAAGAGGAATGACTTCACCTTGGCGAATGACGATTTTATCGCCTGCTACGACTTCATTAACAGGTTTACTCACTTCTATATCATCAACAAGAACCCATACTTTATCCACATTCAAAGACATACTTTGAGCTAAGTTCAATACTGATTTTCGATGCGTCCATTCTTCAAGAATATCGCCTATACCTAATAAATACATAACTGCGCCTGCTGTAGGGTAGTCTTTTTGCAAAAGAGCAGCACCGATAGCTACACCATCAAGCACTTCTACAGTCAACTTGCGTTGCCATAATGTTTTAATAGCTTTACCAATAAATTTTATACCATCAAACCACGCCCAAGCAGCTGCAATAGGAGCTGGCAAAACAGCTCGTTTTCCTAGATAGATAGCTGTTTTATTGAGCATCATTTCTCGATATTTTTTATTTACAAGACGAGGAGAATATTCTGTCAAAGCAGGAGCTTCAGATAAATCTAACTGACGCAATCCAAGAACAGCATCGCGCACCTCTATTTCATTGCCATCGTGTTTTATAGCAACTTGGCTGCTACGAGTATAAAAAGTAACATCTAAAATAGCAGGATTACGCAATAATGTATCTTCTATAAAAGCTGCCTCTGCCTCTGTAAAGCGATGACCACTAATTTTTATATGTAATCGATTTCTGAGTTTTCGTACTACAGAAAATTGTAACATTGCGCTCATCCTTTATTATTTATTATCTTCAAAAATTTCTTCGTTACGAGCTTCGTTGATTTCTTGTGCTTCTGCTAATACATCGGATGCAGATGCTTGCACTTTTTCAGCTGTTTCCAATACAGTTTCTTTTGCACGAAGCCCAGCAGCTACGATATTAGCATATACTTTTTTAGCATCTTTAGATGTTAAAATTTTTAAACCTACTGTACCAAGTGCGAGACCTGCTGCAAAAAGATTAGCATTTTTAAGATTTTTTTGATCAAAGTTAAACATTGTAATGTTCCTTTCTTATATAACATAAGCAGTAAATTAAAGAGGAACCCCTTACAGAGACTCCTCTTTTGTAAACACTAATACGTTCTTCATCAATATATCTTCATACATTAATGATCAACACGCTTAATACCGAGCGCTTTATTGGTTCCATCACAACTGCACCCTTCGCAATTACTCGATTTTTTACTTTCACTAGAAGAGCTACTACATCCGCAGCCACCCTTGCCAGATACTTGAGAGTAAATTTTAAAGCCAATATACGCTAATGCTAATACAACTATGAGTCCTATAATTAGATTGTCCATAATAGCCCTTCTTTCTCAATATCCACTCAACATTGAATGATAAACACTGAAAAGAAAGTCTTTTAAGGGGTTCCTCTTTTCTCATTATCATTTAACCACGAATATTGATAATTATCAAGTATTAATTTTCTAATAGTTATAACTAAATAGCAATCCTTCTATGTATAGAGATTGTATATGCATGAAATTGGTGTTTCTAGCGCTCTAATCAGTAGTAGTTAATATCCTAATGCACGACCTATATTGTAGAAAATAAAACATGCAATCCAAGCGAAAGCATTTTCATAGAAGAACATAAAAACTACCCATTTCCAAGAACCAGTTTCTCGTTTAACAACTGCTAAAGCTGCAATACAAGGTGGGTAAATCAGCACAAATAGCATCAATGTTAATGCAATCAATGGTGTAAAATTAGGATCATTTTGTAAATACTCTGTCAAAGGCGCTGGGTTATCTGTATCACCACCAACAGCATAGATAGTACCTAATGTAGACACTACTACTTCTTTAGCAGCTAAGCCTGCTACTAAGGATACGCCAATTTTCCAATCAAAGCCTAATGGCTCTAAAATAGGGTTGATAGCTTTACCAAATTGCGCCGCATAAGATTGTTCCAATTTTTCAGAAGCTTGTTCTTCATCGAGTACACCACTTTCTTCATCCATACGAACGCTATTTTTATAAATTCCCCATGCTGCTGGGAATACTTGTTCATTATTAGCTTTAATATCAGCGAACAGTTCTGGAATTTCAGAATCATCTTCAACAGCAATTTCAGGTGCATCTTCTTCCGCTTCTTCCGCCGCAACTGTAGCTTCTTCAACAGTTGCTTTCATTTCTTCTACTACAGCAGTAACCGCTTCTTTTTGTTCATCTGTAGTAAGACCAAATTGTTGTAACACCGCATCATCTTTAATTTGATATGCCTGCTCTAATTCAGCATGTAATTGATCGTAATCTTTGGAATACTCTACATCCATTGGATATACAGTGATAAACCAAATCAAAATAGACGCAGCTAAAATGAAAGTACCCGCTTTTTTAATGTACAAAATCGCTCGTTCATACATATGCATGAACGTAGCTTTCAACGTCGGCATATGGTATGGCGGTAATTCCATAACAAATGGTTCCGCTTCGCCAGAGAATAAGAATTTTCGAAACATTTTTGCAAAAATAATGCCAAAAACAATACCAGCTGCATAGAAAGCAAATACTACAGTACCAGCAATTTCAGGCTCAAAGAAAGCCCCTGCAATCAAAGTATACACTGGTAATCGAGCAGAACAGCTCATAAATGGGGTAATCAAAATCGTAACGAGTCGATCTTTATAGTTATCGAGAATACGCGCCCCCATAATAGATGGTACAGAACAACCGAAACCAAGCAATAGTGGAATAAATGATTTACCATGTAAACCACAAGCCCGCATCACTCGGTCAATAACGAAAGCGGCCCGTGCCATGTATCCCGTATCTTCTAAGAAAGAAATACCAAGGAATAATAATAGAATTAATGGTAAGAAGGATAATACGGCACCTACACCGGCAATAATGCCGTCAGAAACAAGAGATTGTAATTGACCTTCTGGAATGACTGTTACTACCCATTCTTGTAATGCTGCAAAGCCATCTTCGATCCAACCTTGCGGAATAGCCCCTACGGTATTAACGAAGTTGAATAATAACCACATAACAAATAAGAAAATTGGTAAGCCCCAAATACGATGGGTTAAAATTTTATCATATCGGTCAGAACGCGTTTCGTTATCGCTCGGATAGGTTACTGTAATATCATTAAATAGCTCTACTGCAAAACGATGACGATATTCTTGGAATACTACATCTAAATCAACTTGATCTTTTAATTCTTCTCGAATCAAGTTCGCTTTCTCTAATACAGCCTCCATATTATCAAGGCGCATCATCTTCCCCACTACATCAGCATCTTTTTCCAGAAGCTTAATCGCTACCCAACGATGCGGGTACGGAATAGGACTAGCCGCTTCAATAGCACTTTGTAATTCTGCGATTTTAGGTTCTAATATATCGCCATAAGGAATTGTTATATTTGGCGCTTTTTGTTCCGCTGCAACAGCTACTGTAGTTTCTAGCAATGCGTCAGTCCCAATATTATTACGGCCCACTGTAGTCACTACTTTAGCACCCGTTCTTCGGGATAATATATCTGTATTATATGTAAAGCCCATTTCGTCTGCTACGTCAGACATATTGAGGGCAATAATAAGAGGTTGCTCTAATTCAATCAATTGAGCTGCTAAATATAAATTTCGCTCCAAATTAGACGCATCCAATACATTAACGATTACATCTGGATGGTCGTTAATAATAACATTACGAGCTACTAATTCATCTAAAGAACGAGCAGTCAAACTATAGGTACCAGGCAAGTCAATAAATAACAAGTCTTGACCATTAAATTTAGTAATACCTTCTTTTTTCTCTACCGTTACACCTGGATAGTTCCCAACGTGTTGCTTTGCACCAGTAATATTATTAAAAATGGTAGTCTTACCACAGTTTGGATTACCGGCTAAGGCAATATGAATTTGTCCATTCTCTGCCATGAGGGCCTCCTATTCAACGTCTACATCAATCATTCCAGCCTCGCTAACGCGAAGAGCTAAGGCAAAGTTTTTTACTTTGATTTCCACTGGATCTCCAAGGGGGGCAAATTTCACGACTTGAATTTTCGTACCTTGTACAAGACCCATATCGATGAGACGATGTTTAACATTGCCACTGCCATGTAATGTAACTATCGTTCCAGACTCACCCACTGCCATATCTTTCAATTTTTTAACAGCCATACTACACCTCCTAAACGCCTACTAACTATACCCAACTAAAAAAGAAAGGTTAATTAAGATTTATTTTCATTATACCACTTTTGCCTTTCTTTTCAATAAATATTATCATTTTATGTATTTTATTTTCTTTTATTTTTGATACAAAATATCTATATTTTTCTATATTTTCAACTGCATTATCCTTAAAAGAACAATACAATATAATACATTTTAATCTTTAAATACCATCATTAATAGATAATATTTATTAATATTCATTTTTATTTATTGCTATTTTTTCTCAAAATTTTATACATAACTCTAACCATAAAATTTTCTAGCACACACAATCTAAAAAATAAGAGCCCCAATAATTCTCCTAGTCTATTTGAATCCATCTTCTATACAAGGTATAATTAACATACTAGTAATAGAAAGGACGACTTATGAAATCATTTAAAACGTTAGGTATTTCTGACGAGCTTATCACTGCATTACAGAAACAAGGTATTAAAGAACCTACACCGATTCAAGAACAAGCGATTCCTGTTGCTTTCAAAGGAAACGATGTGATCGCTAAAGCACAAACAGGAACAGGCAAAACATTAGCCTTCCTTTTACCTATATTGCAACGAGTACATACAGATGTACATCAAGAACAAGTACTCATCATTGCACCTACACGAGAATTAATAAAACAAATCGCAGATGAAGCCAAAACACTGGCTGCGGTATTAGATGTAGATGTACTACCGCTCATTGGCGGTAAAACAATAGAAGCCCAGTTACAACAATTAGGGCGTAGACCGCATGTCATCTTAGGTACACCTGGCCGACTCTTAGACCATGCTAAACGAGGATCTTTACATCTCAATACAATCCGCCGTGTCGTACTAGACGAAGCAGATCAAATGCTACACATGGGATTCTTGCCAGATATTGAAAAGCTCATTAGCGAAACAAATGCTAATCGTCAGTTACTCCTATTCTCTGCCACTATACCAGATAAAATTAGAAATCTAGCCAAATCCTATATGTCAAAACCTGTATCCGTTACGGCAGAAGGAAAACATATTACCCTTGAAGCTATCGACCAACGAGTCTACATGATGAATCCCGAAGATAAAACACCGCGACTCATCGAAATGATTAGAGAAGACGACCCATTTCTAGCTATCGTATTCTGTAATAAACGAGAAGGTGCTATCCGTTTATCTTACGAACTTACCGCAGCAGGCCTTAATCTTGCAGAAATGCATGGCGATTTAACGCAAGGTAGACGAACACAAATTTTGCGAGAATTTGCGAAAGCTAAAACGCAAATTCTCGTAGCTACTGATATTGCAGCACGCGGTATCGATATTGAAGGTATTACTCACGTCTACAACTACGACGTACCTCGCGATGTAGATTATTACATTCACCGCATTGGCCGTACTGGTCGAGCTGGCAACTCTGGCGTAGCTGTAACTTTTGCCACACCAGCAGACGAAGCTTGGTTGCGCCGTATCGAACGGGCTATCCAAGCGACATTAACAAAATATACGAAAGACGGACAAATCAAAACGAAAGGCAATGCTACGGTAGCACCTAAAAAAGGTAAGACGTCTAATAAGCCGACTATTACGAGCACCTACCAATCGACAAAAGCCAAAGCCCACAAAGCACGTGGACACAAAGGGGCTAACAGTCGACAACGACGGGCTTCTAACTCCCAAAGCGGCGGTCGTCGAGGCAGACGTAAATAAACAGGCCTTACTTAACTTATCAAAGAAAAAGACTATCCTTAGGATAGTCTTTTTTATTGCTTATACAAACTCGGTACACCATCGATATCAGCACATTGTGTTCTACATTGCGATCGATTGCTACATACCCAAATTGTACGGCCCCGTTGTTCTTGTTTGACAAAATAGCCCGGTTCACAGCGAGGACATTTATACTCTTTCGAAGTTACTTCTAAATTATCCACCCTAGAACTACTAGATTCTTCTTTTCGCTCCGTATAACGACAGTTAGGGAATTCACTACAGCCATAAAAATCACCAAATTTTCCGCTCTTCTCCAAAAGTTTACCTTTTCCGCATTGCGGACAAGTACGTAAGGACTCAACTATTTTTGGATCTAACGATTGTAATGGACTTTTCCCTTTTTGTGCTGTTACAGTACGCACTATATTAGGCATCATTTGATCCCTATTGCCGAGAGAGTTAAATTGCAACTTATCGATAAGATGCTGTAAAAATCGAACTTGATCCGACAAGAAGGAGTCTAATGTATCTTCGCCTTCACTCATTAAAGACAATCGTTCTTCCCAAATAGCTGTCTCATCGGGATAGAGTAACTCTTCTGGTAAAGCATCTACCAATAAATATCCCGTATCAGTAGGTGACAATACTTGTTTCTTCCCTGAAGTCTTCATAAAGCCTCGAGAAATCAATTCATCAATAATATTTGCTCTCGTTGCTTCCGTCCCAATGCCAGAAACAGCTTTCAATTGTTTTTTTAAGTCTTCGTTCTTTACAAACTTATGAATTTCCTTCATAGCTTGCAACAAAGTGGATGGTGTAAAGCGAGATGGTGGCTTTGTTTGTTTCGCTTCCATGGAAGAGTCCATATACACCACACCATCATTCTTTTTCACCGCAGGCAAATGATCTGCCTCTTCTATGGCCTCTTTCCCTTTAACGGATTCAGCGCCGCTTTCATCAGTTAAGTCTACATCATCGTCTGTGGTCTTGCCTGTACCATTCGATTTTTGCCGCTTATATAAAGCTTTCCAGCCCTCTTCAATGACAACGCGGCCATTAGCGACTAATTCTTCTTGTTCCTGTTCAACGACGATCTTCGTTTGCTCATATACATGCTCCCCATAGAACTGAGCAATATAAGCTTGGCTTACGAGGAAATAAATATTTCGCTCTCCTTCTGATAAAGTAGACACATCGCAATATACAGTGGTAGGAATAATAGCATGGTGAGCAGTAATTTTCTTTTCATTCCAAGCTCGTGATGTAATACTTTGATCAGCTTCTTCTGCCCATTGTTCTAATTTAGCATCCTTGGAGCGACTCAAATTCTGCAAAATGACAACTCTATCCCCATATTGGTTAGGCGGTAAATATTCACAATCAGACCGCGGATAGGTAGTCAGTTTTCGTTCATATAACTTTTGCGCAATTTCCAGCACTCGTTGTGGATCATAGGAATAAGCCTTCCCTGCCAATACTTGTAACGATGATAGTGAAAGCGGCAATCGTTGTAGGTCTTTCTTTTTAGACTTCGTGACGGTTTTAATCATCCCTTGCGGAGTCGATTTAAATCGTTCCACCATTTTTTCCGCTACGTCTTTATTAGTCAATCGTCCATCCGAATCAAGCCCTGGCTGTTCATCATTAGGCTGCCAAGTGGCCCAAAATAAACCATTAGGATGTTCGTATTGAACTTTCACAGTAAAGTAATCGACAGGTTTAAATGATTCTAACTCCCGTTCCCGTCGTACCACTAAAGCCAAAGTAGGTGTTTTTACACGCCCAATAGGAAGGGTCACTTTATTTCCTTTATATCGTTCAGACAAAGTATACGCACGGGATAAGTTCATCCCAATCAGCCAATCTGCACGAGCTCTCGCCAATGCAGACTGATATAAATTATAGAAGTCGTTATTGTCTCGCAAATCATCTAAGGCACTGTAAATTGATTTTTCATCTAAAGCATTTAACAAAATCCGTTGCACGGGCTTCGTATTGCCTACAAAATGCAATACTTCATCGACGAGGAGCTGCCCTTCCCGATCGGGGTCACCGGCGTTAACAATAATATCAGCTTTACCAATCAACTCTTTTACCGTTTCAAATTGTTGACGACTACTATCAGTGACAAGCAATTTCCATTCTTTCGGAACGATAGGTAAGTCTTGGGGACGCCAGCGAATATACTTTTCATCATAATCCCCTGGTTCAGCCTGATGCAATACATGACCTACAACCCAAGTCACAACGTCGTCACCTTGAATGAAGTAGCCATTGCGCTTTTGTATATTCTTATTTTCTGGTAAGCACTTACTAATTTCTCGCGCCATGGAAGGCTTTTCAGCTATAAATAAACGCATGGTACTCCTTTCTTCTACTTTCACATCATAGGTAATCATTAATGAAACCTTATTATACTATAAATCAATAGTCATAACCACTAAAATAGGTTATAATCGAAAAGATATAACTACAATGTAGGTTCATAGAATCTACGAAACTAATAGAGGTGGAATCATGACATTTTTAGAAGAAGTACAACGTCGTCGTACGTTTGCAATCATATCTCACCCCGACGCGGGTAAAACAACATTAACGGAAAAACTATTACTTTACGGTGGTGCCATCCACTTAGCAGGTTCTGTAAAATCTAGAAAAACAGCAAAACATGCAGTTTCTGACTGGATGGAAATCGAAAAACAACGTGGTATTTCTGTAACCAGTTCTGTATTGCAATTTGACTACGATGGTTGCCGCGTTAATATTCTCGACACCCCTGGTCACCAAGACTTCTCTGAAGATACGTACCGCACTTTAATGGCTGCGGACAGTGCAGTGATGCTCATCGACGTAGCTAAAGGTGTAGAGGCACAAACCAAAAAATTGTTTGCCGTTTCTAAAGAACGAGGCATTCCTATCTTTACCTTCGTCAATAAAATCGACCACTTCGGCCGCAGTCCTTTTGACTTGATGGAAGAAATCGAAAACGTTCTCGGCATTCGCACGTGCCCTATGAATTGGCCTATCGGTATTAATGGTGAGTATCTTGGCGTATATGATAGAGAACAAGAAACTATTGAACTCTTTGAAAAAGATACGACTCACGGCCAAGAAAAATTAGCCTCTGAAAAAGGTCATCTTAACGATCCTAGAATGAAAGAACTTCTCGGCGACGATGTGTACCAAGCCTTATTAGATGATATCGAGTTACTCGATGTAGCAGGCGATCCATTTGACTTTGACAACGTACAAGCCGGCGAATTGACTCCGATGTTCTTCGGTTCTGCTATGACTAACTTCGGGGTAAAGCCATTCTTAGAAAAATTCTTAGAATTAGCCCCTTTCCCTGCTCCACGACAAGCCTTGGAGGAAATTGTTCAGCCTACCAGTGAAGATTTTACAGCCCTTGTCTTCAAGATTCAAGCTAATATGGACCCTAATCATCACGATCGTATCGTATTTATGCGCATCTGTTCTGGTAAATTTGAGAAAGGCATGTCTGTATTACATAGACAATCCAATAAAACCATTCGCCTTTCTCAACCACAGCAATTTTTAGCTACTGAACGTACGATTGTAGAGGACGCCTATCCTGGTGATATTATCGGTGTCTTCGATGCTGGTACAATGGGCGTAGGCGACACATTATGCGCACCTAAACATAAAGTTACATTTGGTGACTTCCCTGTATTCCCACCAGAATTTTTCGCCCGCGTATCGCCAAAAGATACAATGAAACGGAAGCAATTTTTAAAAGGTATGACACAACTAGCCCAAGAAGGGGCTGTTCAGATTTTTGAACAACCTGGCGCTCTAGATTCCTTCGTAGTAGGCGCTGTTGGTATGCTCCAATTTGAAGTTCTAGAATATCGTTTGAAAAATGAATATGGTGTCGATTTATTAAACACCACTTTACCGTATAGTGTAGCTCGTTGGATTGATGGTGACGTAGACACGTCTACTTTAAAGGGGTTAGATAACGCTATGGTTGTAAAAGATAATCGAGACAGAACTGTTGTACTCATTTCTAATGAATGGCAAATGGGTTGGGTACAAGAACGAAATCCTGACGTAACATTTTTACACGCTCCCAAATTACATAACGATTTATAAAATTTCCGCATTATAAATTAGATAGAATTAGATAGAATTAAATATACCAATCTCCCTTTCAATAGAAGAACCTCCTAGGAGCTTTTTTCTATTGGTTAATCTATACACCTCCGTTTATAATGAAACCTATACATGACTAATGTCTAATATTCCTAGCCTTTATTTTTATCATTAATTTCTATAAAATCATAAAAAAGATTAATCCATAAAGGATTTTTAAATATGTTCATAGAATATATTAGTTATACGGAATGTGTATACATAATAAATTCTATAGTATTTATACATTCATTCATGTTACAATGGAGTAAATTATTGTATTTATTTAAAAGGAGTGATTCTATGGGACTCATCGACCTAAAGTTAGTCAATGATGTATGGACATTAAAGTTGTCCATGATTCAAACTGTAGGCCTTGCAGTTATTACGCTCTTCATCGGTATGTGGATTAATAAACATTCCGCTATACTGCGGCGCCTATGTATGCCTGCACCAGCCGTTGGTGCTTTACCGTTTGCATTTTTAACTGCAATTTTATCGTATTATAAAATTTTGAACATTTCTTTTGATTCGTCATTACAACAATTTTTAATGCTCACCTTCTTTACTACAATCGGTCTCATGGCATCATTGAAAGTACTGAAAAAAGGCGGCATTTTCATTTTCTTCTTCTTCCTACTTTGTACAGCATGGATTGTAGTACAAAATGCTATTGGCATTAGTATTGCAACAGCATTAGGGGTAGAGCCAATTTTAGGCATTATGGCTGGTTCTGTTTCTATGATGGGTGGTCTTGGTACAGCCGGAGCTTTCGGGCCACACTTTGAACAATTGCTAGGCATTCCTGGTACTGCTACAGCAGCCGTTGCAGCTGCTACATTCGGTATGGTTGCAGGTACAATCTTAGGTGCACCTGTAGGAGAACGCATTATTAAAATGCATAAGGTAAAAACGCCTTATGAGGATCCAGAAACTATGGATGACACAGATATCCAAGTAATTGAAGATCGTGTTGAAGCAGGTGGAAAAGTATTTAATGGTCAACAACTTCTTACAGTTTGTATGTGGATTGGCTTAGCTTTAGGTATCGGTACAATCGTAAGTTATGGGTTATCTATTTTAACGCCATTACCAGCCTATATTGGTGCAATGATTGTTGCTGCATGTATTCGTAACTATGGAGATTTTTCAAAAAAATATAAAATCAACGATGCAGCCCTTGATGCAGTATCTAATGTATCCCTTGCGATTTTCGTTACCATGGCCATCAATAGCTTAAAACTGGTTCAGCTTATTGACTTAGCATTGCCACTAATTGCGATTCTATCCGCACAAATGATTGGTATCGTTATTTTTGCATATCTAATCTTCTTGCTGTTTGGTCGCAATTACGATGCAGTTATGCTCGGTGCTGGTGGTATCGGCTTCGGCTTAGGTGCTACACCAAATGCATTGGTTAATATGTTATCCCTTGCTGGTAAACACGGTCCATCCCCTCGTGCATGGCTCGTAGTATCTCTAGTAGGTGCATTCTTAATCGACTTTACTAATGCATTCTTAATTACTACTATTGCTAATTGGCTCTATATGTAATAGTTACGCTATATATACATATCGTAATTAAACAAAAAAAGGGCTCTCTGTCAAATGTTGGGGTGCTTATCCCTAATCATTTGTTTGGCACCAATCACTTATGTGGTTGGT
>NZ_CALPCS010000018.1 GCF_943193065.1 Veillonella agrestimuris | reverse complement strand
TATTTTTTTTGCAAAAAAATAATGTTGGTTGTGCCACCTTGATGGTGACACCCCAACATTTATTATAGAACCTTTTTTTTTGCCATTACCTGTACAAATAATACTGTGTATGGTATCATAAATAAAGATTTTATAAACATGGTTCAGTAGCTCAGTTGGATAGAGCAACGGCCTTCTAAGCCGTGGGTCGGGGGTTCGAATCCCTCCTGGATCACCATAGGAAATAAGCGGATAGTTCGATTTGGACTATCCTCTTTCGTGTATATTTGCAATGTTGTGATTAGGTGTTATATAACTTTATAGTTAATAATTTTGCTTTAGGATGAATTGTATTGTGTTTCCACACATTCCATGTTATGCTGTAGTTAATTAAATAATTATGTTTTGCAAGGGAGCCTATGGGATAGGCTGAGAAAGGGCTAGTAGCACCTGACCTTTAGACCTGATCGGGATTATGCCCGCGTAGGAAGCACGCTGACACTTAAAGGGTATCGATCTATTTCGATACCCTTTTTTGTCTACTACGAACATAATCGTAGGCTCTCTTTCGAGAAAGGAGACCTTATGTTTTACACTCAATTGCAAGCAGCTAGGCAAGGCCTGATTACACCACAGATGAAAGTAGTAGCAGAGAAAGAACAGATGTCAGTGGAGGCGTTACGAGAATTAGTAGCTAAAGGACATGTCGTCATTCCTTGTAATAAAAATCATACGTCTATCAATCCGGAAGGAATTGGGAAAGCGTTGCGTACAAAAATCAATGTTAATCTAGGAACGTCTAAAGATTGTATGGATTACCAAGTAGAAATGGAGAAAGTAAACCAAGCCATTGCGTGGGGTGCAGAGTCAATTATGGATTTGTCTACCCATGGCGATACGGCTATATTTCGCCGTATGTTGGGGAAAGAATGTACTACCATGGTAGGCACTGTGCCTATTTATGATAGCGTCATTCATCATCAAAAGGACTTGGCCTTTTTAACGCATGAAGATTTTCTGTCTACCATTCGTCTCCACGCAGAGGATGGCGTCGATTTTATTACCATTCATTGTGGTATTACGAGGAAAACGATTCAACAAATTAAAGAAGTAGGACGGAAATTAAATATTGTCAGCCGCGGAGGCAGCTTGGTCTTTGCTTGGATGAGCATGACAGGCAAAGAAAATCCATTTTATGAATATTTTGATGATATTTTAGATATTTGTGCCGAATATGATGTGACCATCTCATTAGGAGATGCCTGTCGACCAGGTTGTTTAGCGGATGCTACGGATATATGCCAAATCGAAGAATTGATTCGCCTTGGTGAATTGGTGAGACGAGCTAGACAGCGAGGGGTACAAGTCATGATAGAAGGACCAGGGCATGTACCTCTAAATCAAATTCAAGCTAATATGGAAATTGAACAAACCCTTTGTGAGGGGGCTCCTTTTTATGTCTTAGGGCCATTAGTGACGGATATTGCACCTGGTTATGATCATATTACGGCGGCTATTGGTGGTGCTGTGGCAGGCATGCATGGAGCATCATTTTTGTGTTATGTGACGCCAGCGGAACACTTGGCCTTGCCTAATGTAGATGATGTAAAAGAAGGTATTATGGCTTTCAAAATTGCAGCCCATGCGGCAGATATTGCGAAAGGCATCCCTAGGGCTAGAGATAGAGACGATAGGATGGCAGAGGCTAGACAACGCTTAGATTGGGAGGCCCAATATAGCTGTGCTATGGACCCTGAGAAGGCGCGGGCCATTCGTGAAAGCCGAGCTCCTGGTAGTGAACATAGTGAGACGTGTAGTATGTGCGGTAAATTCTGTGCCGTTAGAAGTATTAATAAAGCATTAGCAGAAGATTATATTGATATTATCTAAGCTGGAGTTAGGGATTACTATATTTGTGATATTAGACATTTTCTGAAAATGGAGTGATAGCTATGCAAGTTATGATTAATGGCGCTATGCAAGAAATAGAGAAAACTGTGCTCTCTGATGTACTAAGGGAACTAGGCTTTGGAACGCAAGCGGTGGCAGTGGAGTTGAATGGTGAGATTCTATCCATGGATTCTTATATATCGACGGTAATTACTGCAGCAGATCGATTAGAAATTGTAACCTTCGTAGGAGGTGGCTAATATGGCAGATGCTTTCACAGTAAGGGGGCATACATTTACGAGCCGCCTCCTTGTGGGGACGGGGAAATTTGGCTCTCATCATATGATGCAGCAAGCGATTCAGGCATCGCACACAGATATTGTGACCGTAGCGTTGCGCCGCGTAGGAGGCCATGAAAGTCATGACAACATTCTCAATTATATACCGGAGCATATTCATTTAATGCCCAATACGTCAGGAGCGAGGTCTGCAGAAGAAGCGGTTCGTATTGCTCGGATGGCACGCGCTCTAGGGTGTGGTACATTGATTAAAATCGAAGTCATTCGAGATCAACAGTATTTATTGCCCGACAACCAAGAGACGATTAAAGCCACAGATATACTAGCGAATGAAGGTTTTACTGTATTTCCTTATATGAGTCCTGATTTGATGGATGCAAAGAGGCTCGTTGATGCTGGAGCTGCTACTGTAATGCCTTTAGCCGCACCTATTGGTAGCAATCGAGGATTGGAAACAAAAGGGATGATAGAAATCTTAATCGATGAAATCGACGTCCCTATTATCGTTGATGCTGGCATTGGTAAACCTTCTGAAGCGGCGGAGGCTATGGAGTTAGGTGCTGATGCTGTTCTTGTTAACACCGCTATTGCTAGTAGTGATGATTCCGTACTTATGGCAGAAGCTTTTTATCATGCCGTTATAGCAGGACGACAGGCGTATTTAGCTAAATGTGGAGCCGTACAACGACGAGCTGTAGCATCGTCGCCATTAACGGGATTCCTCCGCGATTGAGGTGGACTATGTCATTTATGTATGAATTGGAAGCACTCAATGAAGAGGTACTATATTATTATTTAGAATCCATCACTGTTACTGATGTAGAACGTATTGTTGCTAAAGAACGTCTTACAAACCGCGATTATTTAGCTCTTTTGTCACCTGCTGCGGGGACTTGTTTAGAATTGTTAGCACAATATGCTCATCGCAAAAGCGTACAATACTTTGGGCACACTATACAATTGTTTACGCCTCTCTATATGGCGAATTACTGTGATAATGGCTGCATCTATTGTGGATATAGTTATTATAGTGATGTTGAACGGGTAAAATTAAACCTTTCTGACATTGAAGCGGAAGGTCGTGCTATTCGCGGCACTGGATTAGAACATATTTTATTATTAACGGGTGAATCGCAGCGTCACACACCGTTGATGTACATCGAAGCAGCTATCCGTAAACTGTCGCCCTTGTTTAGTTCTGTGAATATCGAAATTTATTCCCTATCGAAGGAGGACTATAGTCAACTAGTGAAAGCCGGTTTAGATGGGATGACCATGTTTCAAGAAACCTATAATCCGGCGCTTTATGAAATATTGCATCCGTTTGGGCCGAAACGAAATTTTAAGAAGCGTATCGATACGCCAGAGTTTGCCTGTCAGGCTGGTGTACGGACTGTCACTATTGGCGCTTTGATGGGTCTTGATGAATGGCGTTTAGAGGCTTATAAAACGGGATTGCATGTGCAGTATTTAATGAAGCACTACCCTTACGTTGATCTATCTGTATCGACTCCTCGTATTAGACCTTGCGCCGTAGGCTATACACCTAATTATCCTCTTAAGGACCGAGAATTAGTACAGTACATCTTGGCATTGCGCATTGCCTTTCCTCGATTAGGTATTACTATATCCTCTCGTGAAAGCGCTTATATGAGAGATCATCTAGTCCATCTAGGTGTTACAAAGATGTCTGCTGGTGTGAGTACCGCCGTAGGTGGACACACGAAAGAGACTGCACAAGGGGAATCTAAACAATTTGAAATTAGCGATGATCGCAGTGTACATGATATGGCACGTATGATCCGCAAACAAGGTTACGAACCTATTTTTAAAGATTGGCAATTACTATGAGTGCCATAAGGAGGCTATATGGACGATTATTTTGAACAGGGTTTATTACGGTTTTATAGTCCTCACGAACTTCGTCGATTGCAAAATGCAGTAGTCGGTATTTGTGGTGCCGGTGGCATTGGTTCTAATTGTGCTATAAGTTTAGCGCGTAGCGGTATTCGCCACTTTGTCATTGCCGATATGGATCGAGTGGAGTGGAGTAATTTAAATCGACAAGCCTATGTTTCTCACCATGTAGGACAGTATAAGGTGGATGCTTTAACAGCGTTATTGCATTCTATTAATCCACATATTACAGTAGTGGCTCATAAAGAGCGATTAACGAGAGATAATCTATTAAGGTATATGGGAGATGTTCATATTCTGGTAGAAGCTTTTGATGTGGTGCAGAGTAAAGTAGATTTTTACGAGGCTACTCATGATTTGATGATTCCTCGCATTATGGTGTCTGGTATTGCCGGTATTGGCGGCGTAGCACCGACACAGATTAAACAATTAGGAGAAAATTGCTACATTGTAGGCGATGGTGCAAGCGGTATAGATAGGCTAGCTCCTTTTGCGCCACGGGTGGCTATGGCCGCCAATCAGCAAGCCGATCTAGTACTTGCGCTACTCTTAGATAAGGAGGTGTGTCATGACATATTACCATAGCCGAAAAAGTCGATTAGAAAATGCCTTTGAAAGATGTTCTGTATATGGTATTACAGGTGGTTCTACTGACGTAGTGCCTCTCGTAGAATCTATGTTGGAAGGAGGCATTCGGATTGTTCAATATCGAGAAAAAGGTAAAACACCATCTATTCGATACCATGAAGCGTTGATGTTGCGGCATATAACAGAACGATATGGCGCTTTATTGATTATCAATGATTACATCGATTTAGCCTTAGCTGTCAAAGCCGATGGGGTCCACATTGGACAAGATGATTTGCCTCCGCGCATCGTGAGAACCATTGTGGGAGAATCTATGTTAATCGGATGGTCTACACACAATATTGAAAACCTGGAAAGTGCCAATCGATACAGTGATTGTATCGATTATATTGGCGTCGGACCTGTTTATGCGACCCCCACTAAACCTAATGCTATACCGGTAGGGCTTTCCTATGTAGCCTGGGCAGCGAAACATAGTGTATTGCCGACGGTAGCCATTGGTGGGATTACGGTAGACAATGTTCGTCAAGTTTGGGATCAACAGCCTACTATGGTTTGTGCTGTAAGGGCTATCGTAGAGTCACCACATATGGATATTACTATCGAAGATTTATGTAATGAAAATTAATATCAAAAAATCGACGGACTTCCGTTTTTATCCTATCTTTTGTGATATAATACGTACGAATTTAAGTCTAATTGTATTCATATGTAGTTTGAGGTGTTTATGATAGGGTTGTTAAAAAGATGGTTTTCCGTCGATTTTATTTTGCCTGCATCGGCTCGATTAGGTCCGGTAGGGACGACGAAAGAATTGTATAGCAAGTATTTAAAAATTGCTTGGCCTGCAACATTGCAAGGTCTCATGCTACAAATTATGACCGCTGTTGATCTTTCTATGGTGGGTAGTTTGGGGGCTACTGCATTGGCAGCGGTAGGCATTATGGGACAACCGGAAATGGTTCTTCTCATCGCTTGTCGGGCGTTGTCGGTAGCAGTAACGGCTATTATTGCTCGTCGCTATGGAGAAGGTGATATTAATGGTATGAATGCGGTGTTGAAGCAATCAATTTTGCTCAATTTCATCATGTATGTACCCTTATTATTAGTTGTCTTTTTAAATTTAGAAAATATTTTGCGATTTACTGGCGCAGAAGATAGTTATATTGATAATGCTATTGGTTACGGTACATTTATCGTTATTAGCATGATATTTCAATCCTTTAGTCAAATCGTAGGGGCAGCCCTCATTGGCTATGGTAATTCAAAAGTTATTTTTCAAGCCAATGTAGTCGGGAATGTATTAAATACGATTTTGAATTTCTTCTTGATTTATGGTATTGCTTTCTTCCCGAAACTAGGGGTAGTGGGGGCAGGTGTATCGACTATGGTCAGTTCTGCGGTCATTGCTTTTTTGCTATTGCTTACTATTAGCAAAAGAAATCCAGAAGGACTTACATTACTGCATCCATCGAAGTGGAAATTCGAAAGAAATGTCCTCCACAGCATGTACCACGTAGGAGGCAGTTCTTTTGGGGAGCAATTATTTGAACGTTTTGGTATGTATACGTACACCATGATTGTCGCTTCATTAGGGGCTGTACCGTTGGCGGCGCATTATGTGTGCATGAACTTAATGGATATTTTCTATTACTTTGCTATGGGCCTCGGCTTTGCTGGCGCTTCTCACACAGGTCAAAGTTTAGGACTTAAGCGACCTGACCTAGCTCGTGCCTATGCCTCTATTGGGGGACGTATCGCCTTATTTGTAGGGCTCGTTAGCGCCCTTATTTTCATCGGTCCTGGAGATATATTAGTCCAATTCTATACGCGTGAAAGCGATGTAGTCATCCTCTCCACATCCTTATTAGGCATTATGGGGGTAGCCGCGTTTCCACAAGCATTACAACAAGTCTATGCAGGGGTCTTAAAAGGGGCTGGTGATACGTATTACATTATGCAATACTCCTTGCTTAGTGTATCCATCATTCGTCCCATTGTGACCTATGTTCTTTGTATCGTATTAGGACTTGGTTTGACGGGGGCGTGGTTGTCCTTATGTTTTGATCAGACTTTGCGATTTATTTTCGCTTATGTTCGTTATTTGGGTGGTAAATGGCAATATCGGATTGTGTAACGTAAGGGGTCTTGCTTATGTCATACAAGTAGTAGTTAGAATTATCGTTTTTTAGCGATGATATTGGCATCTTTTTGGTTCTTTCTATGGAATTATAGAAATTTATCATATATTAAATTGAATAAAATTATATCGAAAACTATTGACGAATGAAATAAAAAGACTATAATTAGGGTTGCATTATGAATGCATTATGAATCTCATAATTATTAGTTTTGAAAGAGGGGATTGTAACATGAACAAATATGTTGCTGAATTCTTGGGCACTATGATTTTAGTGTTCTTTGGCACTGGTGTAGCTGTTGTAACAGGTGGCTTCACTGGTGGTATTGGGGCAGGCTTCCTTGGCGTAGCTGCTATCGCATTGGCTTTCGGTTTGACTATCGTAGCTGGTGCATATGCAATTGGTCATGTATCTGGTTGCCACGTTAACCCTGCTGTATCATTAGGTGTATTAATGGCTGGTCGTATGTCTGTAAAAGATTTTATCGCCTATGTGATTGCTCAAGTCATTGGTGCTTTTGCTGGTACAGGTTTATTAAATGCTGTAGTGAAAAGCTCTGCTACACTTCAAGGTTACGGTGCTGATGGTTATGGCGTATTGAGCGGTGTTGGCTTATCCATGGGTGGTGCATTCATCGTTGAAACATTTTTAACATTCGTTTTCGTTCTCGTTATTCTTGGTGTAACAGCAAGCGAAAAAACATCTGCTCTTGCAGGACTTGTGATTGGTGGTACATTGACATTGGTTCACTTGATCGGTATTCCATTGACAGGTACTTCTGTAAACCCTGCTCGTGCATTAGCTCCAGCTGTATTCACTGGTGGTGAAGCATTGTCTCAAGTGTGGTTGTTTATCGTAGCGCCTTTGTTAGGTGGTGCTATTGCAGCTATTTTCCATCGCGCATGGTTTGCTGTAAAAGAAGAGGAATAATTAGTCAGTATATTTTATAAAATAAAATCGATTTTTATATTGATTGAAATCGAAAAAATTTGTAAAATATTCTTATATTATTTTTAAATTAGGATTTAAAAGAACGTAAGAATCCTATGGAGGGTATTATAATGAACAAAAAATTATTAGCATTATTGGCAGTAGCTGCTGTAGGCGTATCCGTTGCAGGTGCTACACCACAAACTCAATTCAACAAAGGTGAATTCCAAGTAGATCTTGGTGCAAACCACATGGAAGACAAAGCGAATACTATCGATGATTCCAAAGCTAAATGGGATTTCGATGGTGGTTTAACATATGCATTGACTGATAAAACTGCATTGCAATACGGTTACCATGGTATGAAACATAAATCTGATGGTGATAGTTATAATGCTGATATGCACGAAGTTAATGTAATCCAATCTTTGAACAAAAACTTCGCAGTATATGGTGGTTGGGGCCGCATTAAACATGAAGATATGGATGCTAACAATATTGCACAAGCTGGTGTAATTGCTAAAGCTCCTATCGGTTCTAAATTAGAAGTGTACGGTAAAGCAGGCATTGGCACTAAAAAAACGACAACTTGGGAAGCAGGTTTAGGTCTTAAAGCAACTGAAGATCTTGACATCAACGCTGGTTACCGTTACATTAACACTGAAATGGATGATGATAACAACATCACTTACCGCGGTCCAGTAGTAGGCTTGTCCTACCGTTTCGGTGGACACAAAGCTGAACCAGCTGCTGTAGTTCCAGCTGTTGTGGCTCCAACTGTGGTTGCTCCTACAGTACAAGAACCAGCTCGTCCAGTAGCAATGAAAGACTACTATGTTCAATCTATCTACTTCGATTCCGACCAATCTGTACCTCGTGCTGACCAAGCTCCTAACTTACAAGCAGCTTTAGACGCAGCTAACCAATATCCAAACAATGCTGTAAAATTGATGGGTAATGCAGATACAGACGCTAATGCAGAATACAACGTTGCATTGTCCGAGCGTCGTATTCAAGACGTAGCTCAATTCTTAGTTGACAATGGCGTATCTGCTGATCGTTTGATTGGTATCGCTAATGGCGACACTAAACCAGTTGCAACTAACTCCACAAGCACTGGTAAAGCTGAAAACCGTCGTGTAGACGTATTCATTAACCGCTAATCCATAAGTTCTACTTATTGAATAGTTAATAAGTCCATCTTATCGTATTTAGATAATGCGATAAGATGGGCTTTTGTGTTATACTAAGGTCATTGAAATAGTGCAATTTGTAATAAATACTTGCAAATTTGCTCAGAATCATATATGATTCACTTATATTGCATACAATGTTTATTGTCTTTGACTAAGAGTGAGTTAATAGTATGGAAAAATTTAAATACTATAAGCAGGTTATTTGGGCCATTGTCTTAGCTGGATTGATGGTACTCATCGCGTTGCGTATATCCGATATCGGAGAAGCGTTGCGAACTATAGGGACTGCTTTTGTGCCACTTATTTTAGGAGGCTGTATTGCCTTTGTTCTGGATATCCTCGTAGTTCGCTATGAACGATGGTTATGGCCTACAAAACGGACTGGCTGGAAAGAGAAGATTCGACGTCCTTTTAGCATTATCTTATCTTTTCTAACAGTGAGCCTTATTATGTATTTCATTGCTCGTATGGCGGTGCCACAATTGATTCATTCCTTGTCTCTCATCGTAGCAGCGATTCCGCAACTCTATGTGGATTTTCAAGCGTGGATTTATCAAACATCAGATACATTAGGTCTGTCTAGTAATCCAACGATTATGGAGGCTTTAAATGATGAAAGTATCGTACAATACTCAAAAGAGTTAGGTACGAAGGCTGGCACATATATTGTAAATACGATGGGCGATGTATTATCATGGACCTTCAATTTGTTTTTAGGTCTTATCTTTGCCATTTATATGTTGCTTGATAAAGAACGATTGATGGGACAGTTCCAACGGATTTTACGAGCCTACGTAGCAAATCCGATTGTGGATCGATTAAATTATTTTGCTAGAGTGGCTATTGAAACCTTTAGTAATTTCTTTGTAGGCCAGTTTATCGATGCTTTATTGCTCGGCATTGCAACGGGGATTACATTGTGGCTCTTTGACGTAAGTTACGCCTTAACGCTGGCTTGTGTAATTGGTCTCACTGGATTGATTCCTATGTTAGGGATTTACATTGGCGGTGTTATGGGTGTAATCATCTTGCTCACTGTAAGTCCTATGGAAGCTTTGATGTATGTCGTCATTATCGAAGTACTCCATCAAATTGAAAGTAATTTCGTATACCCTAAAATTGTTGGTAATTCTGTAGGATTACCTGGATTATGGGTGTTTGCGGCTGTTATTATTGGCACTAGCCTATCAGGCCTAGTAGGTATGCTGATCGGTGTGCCATTGGCAGCTACTTTATATAAATTATTACGAGAAGATGTGTCACGCAGATTGGCAACTCAAAATGCTACACCGTAGTGTGACTATAGGAGGTTTTTAATGAATAAGAAGTTAGTTTCTATGTGTATGACAGGCATAGTGGCAGCAACTTTATTTACTGTTGGTGCATCTACAGAAGTAGAGGCGCGTAAAACTAAACCAGAAACGAGTACAGATATTACGATTCAACGTGAACCAGGCGAATCTGTAGTTATGTCTGTAAGTGCTATTGGCACTATTTTCCAAAACCGCTATCCAAATGCTGCGATCCATTCCATAGAGCTTAATTCCGATAAGCTGTCCTATGTATATAAAGTAGTAGGCTATAGCAAATATCACGAATATAAAATGAATATCGATATTGTCACTGGTTACCAATCGGGGATGTCCGAAGGGGGAAAACCGAAAAAAATTATAGGGGAAATTTTTAACAAAGACAAAGTTATCGATGTATCCCAAGCGGAAGCAATTGCTAAAAGGCAATTAGGTGACGATGCAGTTATGAAAGGTTGGAAGATTGAAGCTACTAACGGGCAAGTTAATTACTATGTAACGATGCATCAGAATGGCAAAAAAATGGTAGTTACATTAAATGCTGAAACTGGTGAGTATATCTCTACAGGTAAAGCGAAAAAATTACCGCCTGAGCCAGACCAAGGATTCGATCGTCGTCGTACAAATATTATTTGGGGCAGTGATGTAGAAATGGATAGAAAATAATAAGTTCTTATCTATATAACGTAAGGTGATATAGTATAACTACAATACGATAAAGTCCATAAAAAGGGCTGTAACAACTGTGGTTTTCCACATGCTGTTACAGCCCTTTTGTTATAAGTATTAGATTGTAGATTCTATGGAGTGTCGTTGTTCATAGAGATACTTTAGTTACGATCTCTTACCAACGATTTTCGTAGAATACTTGTGTCCACATAGCTAATTCAGAAAGCGATGGGTGAGGAGACATTGTTTCACCTATAGTGATGACGGAGTGAGGATCCATTTGACGAATCAATCCTTTAGCACGTAATTCTTTTGTACGAGCAGAACCGATATCTTCATTGATTGCTTTCAATGCAGTTTCACCACTATTCATAAGGTTTACATATGGTTGGAACAAGATTGATGCTTGTGGACCTGTCACATGTACACCAAGGATATTGTTTGTATCTTTATCTACGACGATTTTGATGAAGCCATTATTGATGCTATCTGGTGTAATACCCATAGCAAAGCCTTTAGCAGTCGAGGAGTAGTAGTTTTTACCGGTCCCTACATTGTAGCCTGCTTTAATAGCTTCTTCTTCTGTTAAGCCGACATGACCGATTTCTGGATAAGAGAATGTTACCATTGGTAATACATCATAACGAGCCCAGCGATAATCTTCTGGGGTTTCAGCATAGAAGAGATTGTGAGCAATGATGTCTGCTTCGTAGTTCGCTCTGTGGCGGAATGCTGGCTCGCCGTTGACATCGCCCATAGCATAGATGCCGTCTACCGACGTTTCAAGGAATTCATTTGTTTTAATCCATCCCCCTGGATGTTGTTCAATATTTGTGTTTTCTAAATGAAGTTCTTCGACAGACGGTTTAATACCAGTAGCTATTAAGATTTCTTCTACCCGTGTTTCTGTAATTTCACCAGTGGTACGGTCTTTTGTAACTACAACTTTTTCACCATTTTCTAAACGTACTTCTTCTGTTGTTTGGTTTAATAATACGTTGATACCACGAGCTTTGTAATTTTTGAGAAGATGTTCAGATGCATCAGCATCTTCTTTTGGTACTAAACGAACATTACGTTGAATGATCGTTACATTAGTACCAGCAGAGTCGAAAACGTGAGCAAATTCAGAACCGATAGGGCCAGCACCAAGGATAGCTAATGATTTATATGGTTTTTTTGGATATTTATCGCCAAATAGGCTTTCACTAGATAGATAACCTGCGTCTTTTAAGCCTGGTACATTCGGGATATTACTGTGACCACCAGTGCCGAGAACGATAATAGGGGCCGTGATTTCTTCTGATTCAGTACCATCGTTCATGTGAACTTTCATGACTTTATCGGAAACGAATGTAGCTGCACCGCGATATACGTCGATATTAGGGAAAGCGTTGTAATATTCGTAAATATCGTTGCTTTCATTAATCATGTGCCATACGCGTTTAGACATGAAGTCCCAGTCGAGGGTAGGCTCAGATGTATGAACGCCGATATGTTTAAACTCTTCAATTTCTTGGATCGCATTGGCTGCAGTGACCATTACTTTTGTAGGAATACAACCACGTGTTAAACAAGTACCGCCAAATTTACCTTTTTCAATTTGTGCAATTTTTAGGCTTTTTTTTTGCGCTGCATCTACTACGATATTAGCGCCGCCTGTACCAACAACAATCAAATCATATTGTTTCATGTCGATCCCTTTCTATATTCAAATATTAATTAATATTTATTATCACTATATTTATTATAGCACTACATTCAAAAAAATCAATGTAAGAGCCCTTCTTAACGAATAACATCATGGTGAAAGCAAAAAAAACGACGCTCTTAGGAACGTCGTTTTTGTCTTATGAAAAGGTTAACTAATTATTGCCAATCATCGCGGTAACCGCGCTTTGCATAGTCTGCAGTGGCAGTGAATAAAATATCTGTACTGGAGTTCAATGCTGTTTCTGTAGAATCTTGCAGGACCCCAATAATGAAGCCTACGCCTACGACTTGCATAGCAATATCGTTAGAAATCCCGAAGAGGGAGCAAGCTAGAGGAATCAATAAGAGAGAACCACCAGCTACACCAGAAGCGCCGCAGGCGCCAATGGAGGCGATAATGGACAATAAAATAGCTGTAGGAAGGTCTAATGTAATATTCAATGTATTAGCGGCTGCTAATGTCATAATCGTAATGGTAATGGCTGCACCACCCATATTGATGGTAGCACCTAATGGGATAGATACAGAATACATGTCTGGGTTCAATTTTAAGCGTTTGGCCAAATCTAAGTTAACTGGAATATTAGCAGCAGAGCTACGTGTGAAGAAGGCGTATACTGCAGATTCTCGTAAACATTTGAATACTAATGGATATGGATTGCGACGAAGGTAAAGGAATACGAGCAATGGATTGATAACGAGGGCTACGAAAATCATAGAACCTAATAATAACAATAACAGTTGGACATAACCGATTAATGCATCGACGCCGTTAGTAGCAATGGATTCTGCTACGAGCCCCATAATACCGAGAGGAGCAAAGCGGATGATCCATTCCACTACAGTGGTAACGGCTTTTGCTAAGGACTCCATTACTTCTTTTGTAGCTATTGGCGCATGACGCAAGGCGCCACCAAATAGTAAAGACCAACCTAAGATACCAATGTAATTAGCGCTCATTAGGGCGTGTACAGGATTATCTACGATGTTCTTTAATAATGTTATCATCACTTCCGTAATGCCTTCTGGCGCTTTAGCATCGGCTACACCTGTTACTAAGTTGAGTGTAGTAGGGAACATCCAACTTACGATAACTGCTAGTGCTGCCGATAGGAAGGTGCCTAACAAATAAAGGACAATAACGGAACCCATACCGGTTCGTTGGCCTGTTCTGTGTTTACTAATAGCATTGATAACGAGGAAAAATACTAGGACCGGAGCGATGCCTTTCAGGGCGCCTACAAATAAAGTTCCTAAAAGAGCTAAATCTTTAGCGATGGTTGGCAAGAATAAAGCGGTAAGGATACCGATAATGAGACCTATAATGATTTGTTGGATTAGACTAATTCTGTTAATTGATTTCATAAACCGATTCATAATTGACTCCATAGTTACTCAGGTGAAATATATTGGTAATTTATCTACATAGATTTACTAGAATAGATATACTTTCATAAAAATGAAAGTTTGCTACTAAAGGACATATGTCATTATACAACGAACATTGATTGGTGACAAGTTTTATATGAGGTAGAAATCGATTTATATATTATGCTATAATCTCATAGTATGTAATGTAAGAGATGAAAGTAGAGATTATGAATACGAAAGAATTTACTAGTTACGCAGATAAAGAGGCGTTTGTGCAAGGGGTCTTCTCTAATATTGCGAAACATTATGATATGATGAATACGTTGCTCAGTTTTGGGCAAGATTATTTTTGGCGCAAATTTGCTGTAGAACAAATGAATATCGGTAAGAATCAACACATTATTGATGTGGCTTGTGGCACTTGTGTGTTTACGAAGGAAGCACTGCGCCAAGAACCGACTTTAATGGTAGAAGCCTTAGATTTTAATCGAGAAATGCTAAATCAAGGTCGCCTTCGCATCGATAAGGCAGGCTTGTTAGATCAAGTGAACCTCGTGCAAGGGGATGCTATGGCGTTACCGTATGAGGATAATTCTTTCGATGCTGCTATGAGTGGTTTTGCTATGCGCAATGTGCCGGATATTAAACAAGTGCTGAAAGAAATGCAACGAGTTGTAAAGCCAGGTGGAAAAGTAGTTGTATTGGAATTAGCTAAACCGAGTATGATAGGATTTAAGCAATTGTATAATTTTTATTTTTCCTATATTTTGCCAATTATTGGAAAGTTGAGTAAAGACAATTCTTCCTATGCGTGGCTACCAGAATCGTTACGCCGCTATCCACATCAATCGGAGATTTTAGAAATTTGGAAATCTTTAGGTTATGAAGATGCGACTTATCATGAATTGACTGGTGGTATTGTAGCTGTTCATGTTGGTACAGTACCAATCCGTAATCATCAATAAATAGAGTAAAGATAGTTCTTGTAATTATTTTAGAAAATAAAAAAGGGGCTGTAACAGAATGCGGTTTTATCGCATTCTGTTACAGCCCCTTTTCTTTTATATAGATTTTAATGTTTATTTAGTCTATATAAGGGCTATATTATTGTAAGTAGAATGTCATATCTGCATCTTGAGATACGATAAGGGAACCTTGTTCAGTTGGTGTAGCTGTACTTAATGCAGCGGAATCAGCGTATTTAACTGCGCGATATTGGTAACCGTTGATTGGAGCCGTTTGAGCTGGTGTAATAGATACAGATTTTACAGGACCTAATGTGCGACCTAAAGCAGCAGCAATTACTTCGGCTTTATGACGACCATTTTTTACTGCTTCTGTAGTTAATGCATCAGTTAATTGTTGAGATGGATCATTTTGGTAAGACAAATTGTTAATATCGTTCGCACCAACGCTAACTGCTGCATCGATAGCTTTGCCTACATTGTTAAGATCGTTAATTTTTACTGTTACATTGTTATGGATACGGTAACCAGTGTTTATACGTTTTCCTTCTTGGTAGTCAGATGTTGTGTTGATAGAAATATTAGATGTGTAAATATCGTTTTTCGCGATACCTAAACCGCTCAATTTGGAAATAAGGTTGCTCATAATGCTATCATTATTAGATTTTGCAGTGTTGATATTTGCATTTTCGCTAGTAATACCTAATGTAAGGATTGCATATGTTGGCGCTACAGAGCGGGATGCAGTACCAGATACATGGATTTCTGGTGTGTCAAATGTACCTGCTGGGGCAGCGAAAGATGCTGTTGCCATAGTAGCGCATACAGCAGCCATAGTCATAGTTTTTTTGATAAAAGATTTAGAGATTTTCATAATGTACTCCTTGTTGTTATTGATGTGTTTCTAACTAACTATATTATATCGTAAAACAATATATACTCATAGCTTAGCAGATATCAAAGTATCTTAACATTTGCTATGAAGCGCTATATTATACAGTGTATAGCGAGCATTGATGTTGATGCTAGAAACATTGTACACAATTAAAATAAATAAATCAATAGGAAAATGGGAATAAAATGAAGTTCTTTAATATAAGAAAAAAGTACTTGCTTAAAAATAGTAGAGTGTACTATAATGGCAATACAGTCGCTAATGACTCTGTAGAGTTTTGGTAACTCTATAAGGGAGCGGCTTATTAATTTTATTAGGTGAGAGTGTTTTCTACTAATAAAAATTAAATAAAAGATTATAAAAAAGTGTTGACTCACTATAGTAAATATGATATTATAATCTAGTCGCCAATCGGCGGACCTAGTAAATGATAGGTCCGAAGGTGGTAACAGATCTTTGAAAACTGAACAATGATA
>NZ_CALPCS010000017.1 GCF_943193065.1 Veillonella agrestimuris | reverse complement strand
TACCATGGTCAACGTGACCGATTGTACCGATGTTAACATGCGGTTTATTACGTTCAAATTTTTCTTTTGCCATTTTAAATTATCCTCCGAGGAAAATATTAAATCTATTAATCTAAGAGATTAACCGTTTTTCTTTGCTTGAATTTCTTCAGCAATTTTCTTAGGAACCTCTTCGTAATGATCAAAAGTCATGGAATAGTTACCGCGACCTTGAGTTTTGGAACGAAGATCAGTAGCGTAACCGAACATTTCGCTCAATGGAACATATGCTTTGATATGTTGGCTACCGTTACGAGCTTCCATGCCATCCATACGACCACGACGAGAGTTTAAGTCACCGATTACGTCGCCCATGTATTCTTCAGGAACGTCTACTTCTACGGACATATATGGTTCAAGTAATGCAGGGTCTGCTTTACGAGCACCTTCTTTGAAGCCCATAGAACCAGCGATTTTGAAGGCCATTTCGTTGGAGTCAACATCATGATAAGAACCATCATATACGATTACTTTAATGTCAACCATTGGATAACCAGCGATAACGCCATTTTCCATCGCTTCTTTTACACCGTTCTCTACAGGACCGATATATTCACGAGGAATCGCACCACCAACGACTTTATTTTCGAATTCGAAACCAGCACCTGGCTCTTGCGGAATCAACTCCAACAAGCAGTGGCCATATTGACCTTTACCACCAGATTGGCGAACGAATTTACCTTCAGATTTAACTGCTTTACGAATTGTTTCGCGGTATGCTACTTGAGGCTTACCTACATTTGCTTCTACTTTGAATTCACGTTTCATACGGTCAACGATAATATCAAGGTGAAGCTCACCCATACCGGAAATAATTGTTTGACCAGTCTCTTCATCAGTGTGAACTTTGAAAGTAGGGTCTTCCTCTGCCAAACGAGCTAGAGCACTACCCATTTTTTCTTGGTCCGCTTTAGTTTTAGGTTCAACCGCAACGGAAATAACTGGCTCAGGGAACACCATGGATTCAAGAATTACAGGATTCTTTTCATCGCAAAGTGTATCACCTGTAGTTGTATCTTTCAAACCTACTGCTGCTGCAATATCACCAGCGTACACCATGTCGATTTCTTTACGGGAGTTCGCATGCATTTGAAGGATACGGCCGATACGTTCCTTTTTACCTTTAGTGGAGTTAAACACGTAAGAACCAGAACTCAATGTACCAGAGTAAACACGGAAGAACGCTAATTTACCAACATAAGGGTCAGCCATGATTTTGAAAGCCAAAGCTGCAAATGGTTCATCATCAGAAGAAGGACGAGTTGTTTCTTCTTCAGTACCAGGAACGATACCTTTAATATCAGGAATGTCTACTGGAGCTGGCATGTAATCGATTACAGCATCCAACAACATTTGTACACCTTTATTTTTATAGGAAGAACCGCAAAGAACTGGGAACAATTGGTTAGCAATAACTGCTTTACGCAATGCTGCTTTCAATTCCTCTGTAGAAATTTCTTCGCCTTCCAAATATTTCATCATAATATCGTCATCAGTTTCAGCGATAGCATCAACCAACATCTCACGACGCTCGTTAGCTACATCTACATATTCTGCTGGGATATCAGTGATTTCATATTCTTTACCGTCATCGGATTTGTAAATTTCCGCTTTCATAGTCATCAAGTCGATGATGCCTTCGAAAGTATCTTCTGCACCGATTGGCACTTGGATAGCAACGGAGTTAGCGCCTAAACGCTCTTTCATCATGTTAACTACGTTAAAAAAGTCAGCACCGATCGTATCCATTTTATTTACATAAGCGATACGAGGTACGCCATAACCAGAAGCCTGACGCCATACGGTTTCAGATTGAGGTTCAACGCCACCTTTAGCACTGAACACGGCAACGGAGCCGTCAAGTACACGTAGAGAACGTTCTACTTCTACTGTAAAGTCAACGTGACCAGGAGTATCGATGATGTTGATGCGATGTTCTTTCCATTCGCAAGTTGTTGCCGCAGAAGTGATAGTAATACCACGTTCTTGCTCTTGCTCCATCCAGTCCATCGTAGCAGCACCTTCGTGTACCTCACCGATTTTGTGAACGATACCAGTGTAGTAGAGAATACGTTCTGTAGTAGTTGTTTTACCAGCATCGATGTGAGCCATGATACCGATATTACGAGTTTTTGCTAAGGAAAACTCTCTTGCCACAGTTGTCAACTCCTCTTAATTACCAACGATAATGTGCAAATGCTTTATTAGCTTCTGCCATTTTATGAGTATCTTCTTTTTTCTTAATTGCAGCGCCTGCATTGTTGAAAGCGTCCATCAATTCGCCTGCTAAGCGTTCTTTCATAGTGCGTTCACCACGAAGACGAGCATAGTTTACAACCCAGCGAATACCGAGTGTTTGACGGCGATCAGCGCGAACCTCAACTGGCACTTGGTAGTTAGCACCACCGATACGGCGTGCACGTACTTCAAGTACAGGCATAACATTTTTCAATGCTTGATCGAAAACTTCCATTGGGTCTTGACCCATTTTGGAACGAATAATTTCAAATGCATCATATACGATAGTTTCAGCAATGCCTTTTTTGCCATCGTACATAACTTTATTGATGAAACGTGTTACTAATTTGCTGTTGTACACCGGATCCGGAAGTACATCACGTTTCGGAACAGGGCCTTTTCTTGGCATGTTCAATTCCTCCTTTTGTATAGATGTGTGTTAAATTCGTTGTTTAGCTAAGATTATTTTTTAGCTTTTTTCGCGCCATATTTGGAACGACTTTGCATACGGTTTTGTACGCCAGCTGTATCCAATGCACCACGAACGATGTGATAACGCACACCTGGAAGGTCTTTAACACGACCGCCTCTGATAAGTACAACACTGTGTTCTTGTAAATTGTGACCAATGCCTGGGATGTAAGCAGTTACTTCAATACCGTTAGTCAAACGTACACGGGCAACTTTACGAAGCGCGGAGTTTGGTTTTTTTGGAGTAGCTGTGTACACACGAGTACATACACCACGTTTTTGTGGGCTCTCTTGAAGCGCTGGAGCAGTAGACTTTTTAGTCATGCTTTCGCGACCTTTGCGTACTAACTGATTAATTGTTGGCATTTGGGCACCTCCTTTCCAAATTTGAGATTTATAATTGATCCATCAAAGCAAGGTGCTCTGTTGGATATTACCGAATTAACGAAAAACGCCTACTGCAGTAGCGCCCACTTTTATGCGACACGCTCGGCCTAGTTCGTCCATCGTGTGCTTGTCATCAACAGGAATACCCGCCTCTATACAAGCTGTCCGTATAGGATCTACTACGTAGCTATCACCATCATAGCCAAGGAAGACAAATTTCACAGAGCCTTTCGCAATAGCCTTCAAGGTTTGCTTAGCACCTATCGTTTTGTCTATCGATGCCAACTGATTGATATCCATCGTCACATCTTCTCCTTACGAAATTATGCGTCCATACAGCATTCGCCATTTGAGCACTATGTAAGTATATCAAGTACAAATGGCTATGTCAAACCTTTTTCACCACTTAAAACCGCTAAGACACTACATTTTATATGTACACCTATCCGTGTGTTTCATAGCCTTCTTTTTCATTAACAACTTTTGCATATTTATTTATTTTTAATCGTTTTTGTGTGATTTTTATTCACTCTATACACCAACCTACATCTAAAGTTATTTTATGTATGCGAATTTGATATAACAAAAAAACCTCTTGCCAAAGCAAGAGGTTTTTCTGTATATCGCGACATAGAAAATTATTCTTCCACAGTCACTTCTTCTACTACATCAATAATCTCAGGCGGTCGTTTTACCACTTCGATTTTGCGGTAACGGCTCATGCCAGTACCGGCAGGAATTAACTTACCGATAATAACGTTTTCTTTGAGCCCCAACAATGGATCAATTTTACCTTTAATCGCTGCATCAGTAAGAACGCGAGTCGTTTCTTGGAAGGACGCAGCAGATAAGAAGGAATCTGTAGCCAAGGCAGCTTTAGTAATACCTAATAATGTACGTTTACCTGTAGCTGTCTCTTTACCGTTCAACGTTAAGCGACGGTTTTCTTCATCAAATGTATTGATATCGATCATATCGCCAGGAAGCATATCTGCATCGCCAGCTGTTTCGATTTTCACTTTCAAAAGCATTTGGCGTACGATAACCTCAATATGTTTATCATTAATTTCTACACCTTGAGATTTGTATACTTTTTGTACTTCGTACACTAAGTAACGTTGTGTAGCTTGTGTGCCCATAACACGCATAATGTCGTGTGGGTTGATGGAACCTTCTGTTAATCGAGTCCCCAAAGCTACCGTTTCACCGTCTTTAACGATAATACGAGAGCCATAAGGGATGAGGTAATCCATTTCAATACCATCTTCGCCAGTAATGAAGATTGTATTCGTACCTTTTTTACCTTCATTTGGTTCAATGCGAACAATACCTTCATTTTCCGCAATGATAGCATTACGTTTAGGTTTACGAGCTTCGAATAATTCTTCAACACGTGGCAAACCTTGTGTAATATCGTCACCAGCGACACCACCAGTATGGAATGTACGCATCGTCAACTGTGTACCTGGTTCACCGATAGATTGGGCAGCAATGATACCAACTGCTTCACCAACTTGAACTTGGTTACCTGTACCGAGGTCACGACCGTAACATTTACGGCATACGCCATATGGGCTACGGCAAGTCAATACGGAACGGATCTTAACGAGGTCGTAATGTTTTACTACTTCATCAGCCAATTCTTCAGTGATTTCACCATTCAATGGAACGATAACTTCACCTGTTTCTTTATTAACTAATTCTTCTGCTGCAATACGGCCTACGATACGATCTTTCAATGGTTCGATAATACCAGTGCCTTCAACGATAGCTTCTACTTCAATACCATTGATTTCGTTGTTGCGAACTTGTACTTCTTTTACATCGCTATTAAGAATCGCTTCAATAGCTTCTTCTGTAAGGCGCTCATTAGCCGGGAAGATTTCTACTCCTTCGCTGTCAACAATAGGATGTACAGTATCTTTGTTCAACATATTTTGAACCATCGTTTCTTTCAATGTTGCACGGATGCTGTCATCGCTTTCACCAAGAAGAATGTTTTGCACTAAGTTTGTATGGTTAATATCGCTATCAGAACCTAAATGTACACCGCGCAATGCAATCGATGTTACACCAGATGCAGCAATATCTTCTAAGCTTTGTTCGTCAAGAATCGTTTCTGCAGGAACAGCTAATTCACCTGTTTCTACATTCACTACATCTTTGTCGAGAACGCGACCCATTAATTTGTCTTTCAACAATTCAAGAGCTTGTTTTGGCGATGTTGCCAAACGTGCTCTTTCACGAACTAAATCGATGCCTACTACGTCACAGTCATCTTCGCGAACAATAACATCTTGCGATACGTCAACGAGACGACGTGTTAAGTAACCGGAGTCGGCTGTACGAAGTGCTGTATCGGCCAAACCTTTACGAGCACCGTGAGAGGACGTAAAGTAATCCAATACAGTCAAACCTTCTTTAAAGTTTGCTTTAATTGGCAAGTCAATGATACGACCAGATGGATCCGCCATCAAACCACGCATACCAGCCAACTGACGAATCTGTTGTTTGTTACCGCGGGCACCGGAAATAGCCATCATATAAACAGGGTTAAAGCCCTCTTTATCACGAGCCATATTATCCATCATCGCATCTGTTACATCTTCAGTGGCTTGTGTCCACAATTGAATTGTTTTACGGTAACGTTCTTCTTCTGTAATTAAACCACGACGATATAACCGAGATACTTTTTCTACTTCTTGCTCTGCTGTATCAAGTAATTCCACTTTCACGTCTGGCACTTTGATATCTGCAATCGCTACTGTCATACCTGCGCGACGAGCAAAGGAGTAACCAAGGGATTTAATACGGTCCAACAATTCTGCGGTTTTTTCATTGCCGAACAATTGGAAACATTGGTCCACTAATTTACCAACAGTTTTCTTATCCATTACTTTACCCAGTGTATAAGAACCATCCTCTTGTTGTTCATATTGCCACAATTCTGGATATAAAGCGTTATTGAAAATCAAACGGCCAACTGTCGTTTCTACGCGACCATAACCAGGCATACGAATATATAGCACATCTTGAAGACCGATGATTTGCGATTCATATGCAAGCATTACTTCATCATAAGTGGCAAATGTTTTCGCCTTTTCTTTTGTATCTTGGCGCACTACTGTTAAATAGTATGTACCAAGAATCATATCTTGAGATGGAACCGCAACCGGTTTACCGTCTTTTGTAGATAAAATATTATGGCTAGAAAGCATCAATGTACGAGCTTCTGCTTGTGCTTCTACGGACAATGGTAAGTGACAAGCCATTTGGTCACCGTCAAAGTCGGCGTTGAAGGCTGTACATACGAGCGGATGCAATTTAATAGCCCGACCTTCCCAAAGAATTGGTTCGAAGGCTTGGATACCAAGTCTATGCAACGTAGGGGCACGGTTCAAGAGAACTGGATGCTCTTTAATAACCTCTTCCAAGGCTTCCCATACGCCTGGACCAATGCGTTCTACTTGGCGTTTAGCAGCTTTAATATTAGATGCTTGTCCACGTTCTACCAAACGTTTCATTACAAACGGCTTGAACAATTCCAACGCCATTTCTTTAGGCAAGCCACATTGGTGCATTTTAAGTTCCGGACCTACTACAATAACGGAACGACCAGAATAGTCAACACGTTTACCAAGCAAGTTTTGACGGAAACGACCTTGTTTACCTTTAAGCATATCGGACAAAGATTTCAACGGACGGTTACCAGGGCCTGTAACAGGACGACCACGACGACCATTGTCAATCAATGCATCAACAGCCTCTTGCAACATACGTTTTTCGTTGCGCACGATAATATCAGGCGCACCTAAGTCTAACAAACGTTTCAAACGATTGTTACGATTAATTACTCGGCGATATAAGTCGTTAAGATCAGATGTGGCAAAACGGCCCCCATCTAATTGAACCATTGGGCGCAATTCAGGTGGAATAACTGGTACGATATCCATAATCATCCACTCTGGGCGATTGCCAGATTGACGGAATGCTTCTACCACTTCTAATCGGCGAACAGCACGGATTTTACGTTGACCACTAGCAGTATTCAACTCTTCACGCAATTCAGCATTAAGCTGTTCTAAATCGAGCTCAGCTAACAATGCTTTAACTGCTTCCGCACCCATATCAATACATACGAATAAGATATCTTCCGCAGCACCTAATTCGTAACGTTCTTCGCGAGTTAATTCTTCATATTCTTTATCTGCTTCTGGAATCGTAGCATCATCGCGAAGAGCAGCATTGTAGCGTTCTTTTCGTTGTGCTTCACGAACAATAGCTAAACGCTCGTTCCGTTGTCCCACGGTTTCGATTACTACAGATTTACCACCGATTGTATAGCCATCAGCGTTAAATTGTGCTTCGTATTCGCGGAATTCTTGTTCAGACAACAATTGGCGTTTTGCCAATGGTGTGCCTGCCGGATCTACTACGATATAAGAAGCAAAGTATAATACACGCTCCAAAGAACGTGGAGATACGTCAAGGATAAGACCCATGCGGGATGGAATTCCTTTGAAATACCAAATATGAGATACTGGCGTAGCCAACTCGATATGCCCCATACGTTCACGACGTACTTTTGCACGAGTCACTTCAACACCACATTTATCGCATACCACGCCTTTATGACGGATGCGTTTATATTTACCGCAATGACATTCCCAGTCTTTCGTAGGGCCAAAGATGCGTTCACAGAACAAGCCATCACGCTCTGGCTTCAACGTACGGTAATTTATAGTTTCAGGTTTTTTGACTTCCCCATGAGACCATTCTAAGATTTTCTCTGGCGATGCCAAACCAATTCGCATAGAATCAAATTCATTTACGTCTAGCACTACTATCGCTCCTTTCCTTGTAATCTATATCAGTCTTCAGTGGATTCATTCATAGGGAATGCTAATTCACTCATAATGTCGTCTTCGCCGCCATTATTAACTTCTTCCTCTACTTCAGTCACTGTCACTTCAGATGTTTCGACAGCAGCGCCACCCATTACATCTTCGATACCAGTTTCCACTACATCCTCTTCGTCATCAAGTTCTTTCATTACTACTTCTTCTTGATCCTCGTTCAAGATTTTTACATCAAGACCGATACTTTGAAGTTCTTTGAGCAATACTTTAAAGGACTCAGGTACACCAGGTTCAGGAATATTTTCACCTTTAACGATTTTTTCGTAAGCTTTCACACGGCCCACCACATCGTCAGATTTTACAGTCAACAACTCTTGAAGCGTATAGGCTGCACCATATGCTTCGAGAGCCCACACTTCCATCTCACCGAAACGTTGACCACCAAATTGTGCTTTACCGCCCAATGGTTGTTGTGTAACGAGGGAGTACGGCCCAGTAGAACGAGCATGGATTTTATCATCAACTAAGTGATGTAATTTCAACATGTATACATAACCAACTGTTACACGGTTATCCATTGGTTCACCAGTACGACCATCGTACAATACAGTTTTACCATCATCGCTGCGGCCAGCAATTTCCAATGTTTCAAATACGTCTTTTTCGTGAGCACCATCAAATACAGGTGTAGCAATATGAATACCAGCTACATCTGGTTTTGGCATACCATATGTATCATAGTCGTAGCCTAAGCTTTCTAATTCTTTGCGAATCTCAACGCGCTTAGCACGAGCCGATTCAATATGGTTAAGTGTAGTTTTTACTTTATTGATAGCTTCTAACTCTTCCACTAAAGCAGGATCCATTTCTGGAATTTCTTCGTCAGTACCGAAGTATTCCATATGGAGCTCATTATATTTAGCTTCTTCCGCTTTCAATTCTTTGAAACGTTTTTCGCCACCAAGAGCAGTTAATTTCTTTTGCGCCGCTTTTTCTACGTGACCAAGGATTTTAGATTTTAAATCGATGATTTTTTCATCAATATCAAAATGTGCTGTTGTAACATCTTCAGCAGCTTGCGCTTCTAATTCTTGGATTTCACTGTATAAATCGCGAATCGCATCGATTTGATCCCAATAGGATGCATCAGTGCGAGCTTCTTTCAGTACATTTTGGATATGAACATCGGTTGCTTTGATTTTCATACCTAATCCTTGTACAGCCCAACCTAAATGGGTTTCTAATACCTGCCCAATATTCATACGAGACGGTACGCCCAATGGGTTTAATACGATTTGTACCGGTGTGCCATCTGGAAGGAAAGGCATATCTTCTTTTCTCATAACGCGAGAAACGACACCTTTGTTACCATGGCGACCTGCCATTTTATCGCCTTCGTGGATTTTACGTTTTTGCGCAATATATACACGAACTAATTTATTAACACCTGGTGCTAATTCATCTCCATTTTCGCGAGTAAAGACTTTAACGTCTACAACTTTGCCAGACTCGCCATGCGGTACGCGTAAAGAAGTATCGCGCACTTCACGTTCTTTATCACCAAAGATAGCACGCAATAAGCGTTCTTCAGGAGTTAATTCAGTTTCTCCTTTTGGCGTTGCTTTACCAACTAGAATATCGCCAGGGTGAACTTCTGCACCGATGCAGATAATACCTTCTTCATCAAGATTTTTAAGCGTATCATCACCAGTATTTGGCAATTCACGAGTGATTTCTTCAGCACCTAATTTAGTGTCTCGCGCATCACATTCGTACTCTTCGATATGGATAGATGTGTAAATATCTTCTTTGCAAAGTTCTTCGCTAAGCAAGATAGCATCCTCGTAGTTATAACCTTCCCAAGGCATGAACGCTACAAGAACATTATAACCAAGAGCCAATTCACCACCGTCAGTAGCAGGGCCATCAGCCAATACTTGACCTTTTACAACGTGGTCACCACGATTGACGATTGGTTTTTGGTTGAAACATGTAGATTGGTTAGAACGCATGAATTTATTCAAACGATAGGTATCTACACGACCATCACTATCGCGAAGAATGTGAATTTCATTGCCCCAACAACGAACGACTTTACCAGCTTCACGTGCTAATACGCAGACACCAGAGTCAGTAGCCGCTGTATATTCCATACCCGTACCTACTAATGGTGCTTGTGCACGTAATAAAGGCACAGCTTGACGTTGCATGTTCGCACCCATCAACGCACGGTTCGCATCGTCATTTTCAAGGAATGGAATCATAGCTGTACCGATAGATACAACTTCTTTTGGGCTAACGTCCATGTAATCTACTTTTTCAGGAGCTACTTCGAGAACGTCGTGACCACGACGACAAGCAACGTGCTCTTGTGTAAAGTTACCTTCCGCATCAAGAGGAGAGTTCGCTTGGGCAATCGTCATGCCTTCTTCTTCGTCTGCTGTCATATATACTACGGAATCGCTAACGCGAACTTTGATGACTTTATTAGCATTAGCACCTTTACCGTATATTTTTTCTACTTTACGATATGGCGCCTCGATAAAACCAAACTCATTTACCTTCGCATAGTTAGACAAGGAGTTGATCAAACCGATGTTTGGCCCCTCTGGTGTTTCAATTGGACACATACGACCATAATGAGAGTGATGCACGTCACGAACTTCAAAGCCTGCACGCTCACGAGACAAACCACCAGGACCAAGAGCAGATAGACGACGTTTATGAGTCAATTCTGCCAATGGGTTAGTTTGGTCCATAAATTGAGATAACTGAGAAGAACCAAAAAATTCTTTAATCGCTGCCACTACAGGGCGAATATTAATCAATGCTTGCGGTGTAATGGATTCAATTTCTTGAATTGTCATACGCTCACGCACAACTCGTTCCATACGAGTCAAACCAATACGGAATTGGTTTTGCAACAATTCGCCAACGCAACGAAGACGACGGTTCCCTAAATGGTCGATATCATCTGTGTGACCTACGCCATCCATTAAGTTTAACAAGTAGGAAATATTAGCGATCATATCTTCTCTTGTTACTGTGCGATGTTCGTATTCTAAGTTACAGTTGTTACAGATAACTTTAGCTACTATACCTTCGTTTGTAGTTACGAAGAACTCAGCAAAGCCTTCGCCACCGAAAACGTTGCTGTCTGCAATGATAGCTAATTGTTCTTCCCCTACATGTACGCCAGCATCGAGGATTATTTCCCCTGTTTCGCCGTCGATAATTGGTTGAGCCAATGTTTGACCTAACATACGTTGGCGCCAACCCAATTTTTTATTCAATTTATAACGACCTACGCGAGCCAAGTCATAGCGGCGCGCATCGAAGAATAAATTATCAAATAAATTACGAGCAGATTCCACAGTTGGAGGTTCGCCAGGACGCAATTTTTTATAAATCTCAACTAATGCTTCTTCCGCAGATTGTGTTGTGTCTTTCTCCAAGGTACGTACGATGCGTTCATCGTATACTGGCAAACCATCTTCATCAACTTGACCATTCCAGAACAAGTCTAAGATGCTTTCATTTGTATCCCAACCAAGAGCACGCACTAATACAGTAGCTGGCAATTTACGGTTACGATCAATACGAACCGCTACGATTTCACTAGCATCTGTTTCGAGTTCAATCCACGCACCACGGTTTGGAATAACAGTAGACTCGTACAAACGGTTACCCATTGTATCGATTTCTTTGCCATAATACACGCCAGGGGAACGAACTAATTGAGATACGATAACACGTTCTGCACCATTGATGATGAAAGTACCAGTATCCGTCATCAATGGAAAATCGCCCATAAATACTTCTTGTTCTTTAATGTCCATATTTTCAGGATCATTATTAACTAAACGCACATTGACGCGAAGTGGTGCCGCATAAGTAGCGTCGCGATTTTTGCATTCATTAATATCATACTTAGGTTCACCTAAGCTGAAACCTTCAAAAGAAAGTACTAAATTGCCTGAATTGTCTTTAATGGGAGAAATATCATTGAAAATATTTTGTAATCCACTTTCCAAGAACCATTCATAGGACTTGCGTTGGATGTCCAATAAATGCGGCATCTTAATGACTTCGTTAATTTTTGCGTAAGTATAACGAGTCCGCTTGCCTACCTGTTCAGGTTTGAACATGTTTTCTTTCCCTCCTTAACATACACGGTATATAACTCTATAACGGCATAGAAAAGACATCTTACAGGTCTCAGTTTTCCTGCTCTGATAACGTCAAATAAGCAAGGCCTTTTATCATTTTAAAATAACCTTGCTTTCCATTATCCAAGCACAACCTTGGAAGAAAACCTTACTACATTTAAGTTATAGCTTCTACATGAAAAGTAGAAAATGCTACTTTTGCAATATATAATATTACCATTACAGCAAAGAACTGTCAACCACGAGGGATTGACAGTTCTTTATATATGGTCTCTATATAGTTGTTTGTAACGTCCATTAGCTAGATGGTATAACAGCAACAATCTAGCCAGGAACTAACAAAACGCTAGTACTACGACTTAGTTTCCTTTTGTTTTTAACAAGCTAGCACCAGCAATACCTGGGCGAGTCATTTCTTTAGGGGACAAGATATGATCCATCTCTTCTTGCGTCAATAAGCCTTGGTCCAAGATAATGTCACGAATAGCGCGACCAGAAGAGTAGGCTTCTTTTGCCAATGCAGATGCAGTTTCATAACCCAAGTGTGGCAATAAAGCCGTTACGATACCAACAGAGCGATTTAACCAGTACTCACATTGCTCACGATCTACTTCTAAGTCTATCAATAATTTGTCTACAAATGTATTAACGCCATTTTTCAAGTAACATAAATTGTTAAACAAGTTATACGCCAATACCGGCTCCATTACGTTCAATTCGAATTGACCATTTTCTACAGCCAATGTAATAGTCATATCGTTGCCGATAACTTGATAACATACTTGGTTCAATACTTCTGCAATAACAGGATTTACTTTACCTGGCATAATGGAAGAACCTGGTTGGCGAGGTGGCAACTTCAACTCCCCAATGCCGCAACGTGGACCAGAGGCCATTAAGCGGAAGTCGTTGGCCATTTTAATCAATACCAACGCAGTTACCTTCAAACCGCTAGAAATATCAGCAAATACGTCTGTATTATTCGTTGCATCAATGAGGTTATCTGCTGTGTAGAACGGCTCCCCTACAACTTCACTAAGCTCATATGCAACATCTTCAATATAGCTAGGTTCTGCATTTAAACCAGTACCTACAGCAGTGGCTCCCATATTGATAACGTGAGCACCTTCGATAGCTGATTTAATACGTTTGATACCACGACGTACACCAGATGCATAAGCCCCCATTTCTTGGCCTAATGTAATAGGTACAGCATCTTGCAAGTGAGTACGACCCATTTTCAAAATTTCGCTATACTCATCGGCTTTTTTCTCTAACTCATCGACAAGCCGTTGTAATGCCACAAGTAGCGGTCTTGTTTTTAAAATGGCACATACTTTGATAGCTGTTGGGAATGCATCATTAGTAGATTGGGCCATATTACAATGGTTATTAGGACTAACGATATCGTAAGAACCTTTCGGATGCCCTAAGATTTCCAACGCTCTATTCGCCAACACTTCATTCATATTCATATTAATAGATGTGCCAGCACCACCTTGAATCGGATCCACTGGAAACTGATCCATAAATTGACCACCAATAATTTCATCAGCTGCTTGTACAATAGCTTTACCAATAGACACTTGAAGGCGACCCGTTTTCATATTCGCTAGGGCAGACGCTTTCTTTACCATTGCTAATGCTTTGATAAAATCTTGGTCTATTTTTTTACCCGTAATATAAAAGTTTTCTAACGCACGAATCGTTTGTACCCCATAATACAACTCATCGGCAACTTCCAATTCACCTAAAAAATCATGTTCTTTTCTCATTGTTTGCCTTCTTTCTGTAAATCTTAATTTACCTTTATATTTACGAACGACTCACAATAACTGCAGCCTTCTCCAAGCTGGCTCGTTATAAAACACCTATAAATGATAACTATCTTACTTTTATTATACCATGTATCATGTATACACAAAAGTCATTTCATGTATTCCCATAACGACCACTTTACAACCATAACAAATCAGCATACTTTATATGAATCCACAATATACTAAACAATACTAATCATATATAATATATTTGATTTACTACGACCATACATATATAAGTATATATAACAAATTGATAAAGAGGTTTATATGCATACTCAACATAACCATGTAACGAACATGATACTATTATTCCTTCTCACCGCTATAAGTTACGGATTTTTCAATGCACACCTAGCCATAACGGACCCAGTGGAATCAAATTACGTTTTAACTGCTAAAACAATGATTGAGCATAATTCATGGATCTCTCCCATGATTTACAATCAAGTATGGTTCGACAAACCGCCACTTACCTATTGGGCTCTCATGATATGTTATAAACTATTTGGTATATCAGATTTTGTATCTCGTATTCCCAATACATTAACAGCTGCAACGAGCGTAACAGCCATGTATTATATGGTCTACCGACTATACAAGAATATCTCAGTCGCACTCATCAGCGCTGTCGTTTTAATGAGCACATTGCTATTTTGGTATATCTCTCATGCCGTAATTACAGATGGTTTCCTATTTCTATTCAGCTTAGGTATATTTGCTTATGGCTATATTGGACTAACGCAACAAAATTATCGCGCCATAAATGCAGCTTACGCATGTGCAGGATTAGCCGTTATTACAAAAGGTCCTATTGGATTATTATTACCAGGCCTTATATTCATGCTGTTCACAATTATACAAATCATCATACATCGGGAAAATCCTACTTACTCGTGGAAACGCCAGTTATCTATATTAGTATCTCCTCTTGGTATACTTCTATTCCTAGCTATCGCCTCACCATGGTATATCGCCATGTATCAATTACACGGGATAGACTTTATCAATGGCTTTTTAGGACTTCATAATGTAGATCGAGCCCTCATATCAGAACATCCAAAATTTAATGTATGGTATTATTACCTATTATTAATGCCCATTGCTCTGTTTCCATGGACGCCTCTTCTCATTCATAAATTACGTCATACTCATTGGATGGAACCATTCAATGTATTTAGTGCCCTTTGGTTTATAAGCATCGTCCTATTCTATTCTATGGTAGCCACTAAATATATGACGTATACATTTCTGGCCATTATTCCATGTGTAATATGGATTAGCCAACATATCTATCATCTATTCATAACGAATCAAAGAAAAGCAGTTAAGCGATATATCATCATACCAGTCTTTCTGTATGTCATAATCTTCTTAATCGGCACTAGCTATGATAAAAATCTCACTATTATCCCATTAGGTATAGCCTGTATCATAACCCTAAGTATGGTATTCATAGCTTGGCGTACAATTAACAATGACATGCTCATAACTGAAAGTTCCTTGTCAGTGCCGCGCCCATTCTTATACATAACAGTCATTCTTTGTATCATCTATAGCGCTATTACTATAACAGTAGCCCCTATATTAACAAAACAATCTGGTCTACAATATGTTCCCCTTGTAGAGTCCCACCGTGGTCATGTTTACATATATGGCAGCTATTACACGTCCATTGTCTACTACACTAATGAAGTACCTACGTCTGTATTTGTGGGCAGTAATGACGACCCAAGATGGACCAAGGGAAAAGCGCTTATGCCAACTATTACAAAAGATGAATTTATGAACCGTATTGTAGCCGATCCTACGGCCCTCGTAATTGTACCTAAAAAATTTAAAGTAGATTATGAAAACTCAATAGCCTCGACAGTGACACAAAAAATTGGCGCCAACGATAGCGCCATCATCTATGAAAGAAATAAAAAATAAATATATTAACAACGCAATTGATACTACCGAAGCATATGAATATACCCCCATCTATTAACGATGAATGCCATTACAATGTTAGTACTCCAAATACTGTAGCAAGCACTATAAGACCAAACAAATAATAACATATGTGTATAATGATAAGCCATATTAATACACGACCGATGGTATATAGAGAACTCCATAAATTACTATCCTGACGTTGTTGTGTTATATAAGCTTTCACATGCCGAACTATATGCGGTTGTGCTTCTCGAGGCGTAATATAATCCCACGCAAAGGCCATATAAAGACATAAAAAGACGGCAAAAACAGCATCGATAAATAAATTAACGGGATTTAAGATAACTATATGTGCAATACTAAAAAAAGATGCATATTCCAAAGCTTCCGGCAATGTAATCCAAGCCCCTAGCAAAGCAACTATTGCCAACAGAATACAAACACTCCTCAGCGTATAACGCATAAGATGACACCTCCCTCATAGTCATTCAACAATTAATCTAATATAACTAACTGTAAATGCTATTACACATATATCCATACTGTCAATGTAGTAATTAATTATACTATACAACATATATATGTAGAATTATAGGAGAAATTTGCCATATAGCACAAAAAGGCGTACCCAAAGGTACGCCTTTTATTATAGCTAGAATTATTTCAATTCTACAGTTGCGCCAGCTTCTTCCAATTGAGCTTTCAAAGCTTCAGCTGCTTCAGCAGGAACACCTTCTTTTACAGGTGCAGGAGCGCCGTCAACGATAGCTTTAGCTTCTTTCAAGCCAAGGCCAGTTGCTTCACGAACAACTTTGATAACGTTGATTTTGGAAGCGCCGCCATCTTTCAAGATAACGTCGAAAGAATCTTTACCAGCGCCAGCGCCAGCATCGCCAGCAGCTGCTACTGCTACAGGAGCTGCTGCAGTTACGCCAAATTCTTCTTCAATTGCTTTTACAAGATCATTAAGTTCAAGAATAGTTGCTTCTTTTAATTCAGCAACGATGTTTTCAATGTTCAATGCCATGATTATATTCCTCCATAAAATAGTTCAGTATTAAGTTAACCTATCAAGGCTAACGATTGTTTGCAAATACTATATTGCTATTATTCAGCTGGTTTAGCTTCAGCAACAGCTTTAACAGCGTATGCAACATTGCGTACAGGCGCTTGCAATACGGAAAGCAACATAGAAAGCATACCTTCGCGATTTGGAAGATTTGCAATTGCTTTAACTTGCGCAGCGTCCATAACTTCGCCTTCAACGATACCAGCTTTTACAGTAACAACTTCTTGCTCTGTAGCTTTGATGAATTGTTCGATAACACGAGCTGGTGCAACAGCATCTTCTTTAGAAGTAGCCAACGCAGTTGGACCTTCTAAATGCTCTGTGAAACCTTCAAGATTCAATTCGTTTGCAGCAATACGAGTCAAAGTATTTTTGATTACTTTGTATTCAACGCCTTCAGCCAACATTTTGCGACGAAGATCAGTAGCTTGTGCTACAGTCAAACCAGAGTAACCAATCAATACAGCACCTTTTGCTTCAGAAAGAGTTTCTTTCATTTGAGCAACGATTGCTTTTTTTGATTCAGTGACAGCCATTAGATTACCTCCTTGTAGATTTTTTGGTGCTCTATGTACTATCTTAGCGTAAAAAACGACCTCATCAGCCGATGAGGTCGTAACTATCCCATTAATAGTAGGGTGTCAGCCTCAGCGGGCGGATTTTCATCCATTATACATACCTGCCGTCTACAGCTAAGAGACATATGTGATTATTGCTCTTTAGAAACAGCGCTCAATTTGAACACGTTCAAAGGCACACCAGGGCCCATTGTAGAAGCCAAAGTTACAGATTTAATGTATTGACCTTTAGCAGCTACAGGTTTAGCCTTGATAATAGTATCAACGATTGTACGATAGTTGTCAAGTAATTTTTCATCATCGAAAGACGCTTTACCAATAGCGCAAGAAATGATACCTGCTTTATCAGTACGGTATTCGATTTTACCAGCTTTAATTTCGCTTACTGCACGAGCAACATCTGGAGTTACAGTACCAACTTTAGGGTTTGGCATTAAGCCTTTTGGACCTAACACTTTACCAAGACGGCCAACTTGACCCATCATATCTGGAGTCGCAACTACTACGTCGAAGTCGCTCCAACCGCCTTGTACTTTTGCTACCAACTCTTCAGAACCTACTACGTCTGCACCAGCATCTTCAGCTTCTTTAATTTTGTCGCCTTTTGCAAATACAAGAACGCGTTTAGTTTTACCAGTACCATGTGGTAACACAACAGCACCACGAACTTGTTGATCAGCATATTTAGGATCAACATTCAAATTGAAAGCGATTTCAATTGTTTCATCGAAATTTGCAGTTGCAGTTTTCTTAACTAATTCAATCGCTTCTACTGGCTCATAAAATTTATCAGCTTCAATAAGTTTTACAGCTTCAGCGTATTTCTTACCTACTTTTGCCATTATAATATCCTCCTTATGTGGTCAAACGGGAATTCCCTCCCACTTATCTGAGCGTATACACAAGTTGTACGCTAATTAGTCTACGATTTCAATGCCCATGCTGCGAGCAGTACCTTCTACCATGCGCATACCTTGTTCTACTGTATTTGCATTTAAGTCAGGCATTTTTGTTTCTGCAATTTCACGAACTTTATCGCGGCTTACTTTAGCTACTTTCTCGCGGTTAGGTACGCCAGATCCTTTTGGAATGCCTGCTGCTTTTTTCAATAATACTGCAGCTGGTGGCGTTTTAGTGATGAAGTCGAAGCTACGATCTTCATATACGTTAATAACTACTGGAATTACTAAGCCCGCTTGTTTAGCAGTACGTTCGTTAAATTCTTTCGTGAAAGCAACGATGTTAACGCCTGCTTGACCTAATGCAGGACCAACTGGTGGTGCTGGAGTAGCTTTAGCGGCCTCAATTTGTAGTTTTACTTGTTTAACTAATTTCTTAGCCATGGGTAATTAAACCTCCTATGCTTATACTGTGGTGGTAACGGATATGCATCCTCCCACTGGCAACCAAAATCGATTGCTCTTTTAGAGTTATAGTGTATATATTAAAGAGTTTTTTCTACTTGAGAAAACTCTACCTCTACCTCTGTGTCTCGGTTGAACATTTCAACATTTAGTTTCAATGTTCCTTTATCAGGGTTAATTTCGGTAATAATACCTTGTCTATCTTCAAAGGCCCCGGATGTAATGCGTACCGTTTCACCGATTTCTACATCGATGTTGACTTTTGGTTTCTTATCCAAGCCCTGAGACTTAAGTATATGTTCTACTTCGGAATCAGAAAGTGGAACTGGTTTAGTAGCAGACCCAACGAACCCTGTTACCCCTGGCGTGTTGCGTACAACATACCAAGAACGATCGTTAACTTCCATCTCAACCAATACATACCCAGGAAAGATCTTACGTTTTACTACTTTTTTAACCCCATCTTTTTCATCTACTTCATCTTCAAGAGGTACAAGAATACGACTAATCACATCTTGAAGACCCATAGATTGAACCTTTAGTTCAAGTGTGGTTTTAACTTTGTTTTCGTAGCCTGAATAGGTATGAATTACATACCACTTTTTATCTGTTTCCATGTAATGGCCCCCTATCCAACAATGTGCAACAACAGATTAAACAGTTGAGCAAAAATAGCATCATACACATAAACGAGTAAAGAGATAAAAATAGTTACCAAAAATACTACAATTGTGTAATTGATGAGCTCTTTTCTTGTTGGCCAGACTACTTTTTTCAGTTCAGCCTTTACACCGCGGAAGAATTTACCAAATCCACCGCGTTGTTGCACCGCTGAGTTAGACTTTGCCATTTGTTCACATCCTCAAATCAACAGGTTAATGAATGATAAGAATTATTTTGTTTCACGGTGTAATGTATGTTTACCGCAGAATTTGCAATATTTCATCATTTCAATACGATCAGGATTGTTCTTTTTGTTTTTGTTCGTTTGATAATTACGTTGTTTGCAATCTGTGCAAGCTAAAGTAATGGCATTACGCATCCGGATACACCTCGCTTTATACTAATTAAATCTTTTATTTTGTATTCGAAAATCGCTCGACTACATACTAAAAAACTATATCACAAGCATGTTGCCATGTCAAGGTAATACTAGTTTTTGAGCAACTCAAAAAAGCCAGGCACTATCGCCTGACTTCTAGAGTATAACAAAAGACTTTATAGATTTCAACCATCATTATAATTTTTCTATATTGGGATAACTATCTACACAATACAAACCATTCAATGACTTTATATATCCCGCTCTATACGACGACCTCTTAATAGCACAAGCAGAAACAGCATATAGGCGATTAGTTCTATCATTTCTTCTATACGATCATGAATGGGTTCTATAACAGCAATCACATTTCGGTCAAAAACGAGTTCTGACAACACCATTAAAGCAATAGCCGTGAAACAATAAGCTCGGCCTTCTCTATCCTTTACAATAGCTTTCACAAAAGACCAGACCCGATGGTGATATTTAATTATAAGCCACAACATAATAACTACGCTAATACCAACCACACCATAAATATAAGGTCCGAACCAAAGAGTACTCATATCCGGCGGTACTGGTCCATTCTCATCATAAGCAGTAGCCAGAAAAACACGACCCCAACTAATCTCTCGCGAACCAGCAAGCATAAAAAACCAAGCACTAATAGCCCAAACCGGTCGATTAATTCCATTATTATCTGTAAAGTACCAATAGATACTCAGCAATGATGCTCCATATAAAACAGCTAATTGTAAGTTTTCTACATAACCTAATTCCCAAAACCATTCTTTAGGCGCCCATATCACTAGCGGTATGGTAGCGACCAAAGCTACTAAAACTAACATTCTCAATATACGTATCATAAAGCCGCCTTCTTTCCACTTCGAAATGATTCCATATAGTATGCATTTTCTGTATTTGACTGCATTTTAATTCATTGGTACATTGATACTATAAGACAGATGAATGTATATACTTGGCTAAAACAGATTTAGCCAAGAAACACATCACCTCTTATATCATTATTTTATTCTATCACACTATTAAGAATTAAGGAGATGAATTATGACAAAAATCTTAGAATGGTTTGCTGGTGCCGAAGGTTGTTTTCTAAAATACTTAAGCATCGCTATCTTCGTTGTTATGGCTTGGATCGGAGGCCTCAAAGTTGTACAATACGAAGCAGATGGCATCGTACCATTTGTAAGCAACAGCCCTTTCTTTAGCTACATGTACGAAAACAGCAATAACATGGTAGACAACGGGAAAGGCAAAATTGTAAAAGAATACAATTTGCACAAAAATCCTGAAGGCCTCGTTGTTCCTGCAAATATTCAATGGCATCAAGAAAACGGTACATATACAGCATCCTACATCATCGGTGCCATCATTGTCACCGTTGGCACATTAGTATTATTAGGCATTTGGTTCCCTACCATTGGATTTTTTGGCGGCCTACTCACCTTTGGTATGTCCCTTATTACACTATCCTTCCTTATTACTACACCTGAAACATGGGTCCCAAATTTAGGCAATCCAGCCCTAGGCATTACGGAAAGTCCAAACTATGGTTTCCCATACTTAAGCGGTGCTGGTCGTCTCGTAATTAAAGACATTATTATGTCTGCTGGTGGTTTATTAATCGCATCTTTACAAGCACAACGAATTTTGAAAAACAGAAAAGAAAATGCTTAATAGCAAATCAGTATATGATGAGCAAAGCGATATATAAATTAGCTCAAAATATATACTACCATCCCAAACACAAAAAGCCTCTCCTAGGAGAGGCTTTTTGTAGGTTCTATAATAAATGTTGGGGTGTCACCATCAAGGTGGCACAACCAACATTATTTTTTTGCAAAAAAAATAAGCA
>NZ_CALPCS010000016.1 GCF_943193065.1 Veillonella agrestimuris | reverse complement strand
TGCTTATTTTTTTTGCAAAAAAATAATGTTGGTTGTGCCACCTTGATGGTGACACCCCAACATTTATTATAGAACCAAAAAAAGAAACTATGCAACTGCATAGTTTCTTTTTTTGTTATCTCCAACAGGTATCTAGAATTTACCTTTAACTAAGTGTCTAGAATTATATCTTTAACGAGTGTCTATACAATAGATACTATCTCCCTAATGTGGCCCACGCATTAGCAATATCCGCAAACTCTTGTAAACTGAATGTCTCCCCTCGTCGCTGCCCATCAATACCAGCTTTTTGTAAGATCATGTCAATTTGTTCTTTTCCAAGCCCCGTTGTTTTCATCGTATTGGAAAATGTTTTGCGGCGCTGTGCAAAACCAGCTTTCACTACGCGGAAGAAAAGTTTTTCATCCACCACATCTACTGGTGGCTTATCTCGTAAGACGCAACGAATAACAGAACTTGTTACAGCAGGAGCGGGTAAAAATGACTTCGGCGGTACATCAAGAACGATATCTGGTTCCGTATAATATTGAACAGCTACAGATAATGCTCCATAGTCCTTCGTCCCTGGTTGAGCCACCATGCGAAGGGCCACTTCTTTTTGGACCATCACAACGAGACGCTCAATAGGCAGTTTGCTTTCTAACAAAGACATAATAATGGGCGTTGTAATATAATATGGTAAATTAGCCACCACTTTAAAAGGTTTATGGTTCATAATAGATGGCACATCTAATTTCAATACGTCACCATGAACGATATGCACATTATCATATTGTGCCAATGTTGTATCTAATACTTCTAATAAGCGACTATCTAATTCAATGGCTGTTACTTGAGCGCCGCTTTGCGCCAAACCTTGCGTTAATGTGCCAATACCTGGTCCAATTTCTAAAACAGGCTCACCTGCTTGTAAATCTGCAGATTTTACGATTTCATCTACAATACCGCGTTTAATCAAAAAATTTTGACCTAGCTTTTTACTCATTCTAATATCAAAACGTTTACATATATAATGCACAACCTCCGGGCTGGCAATAACAGATTCAATCATAGTAACTCCTATTTTGTAAGACTCATAATGGCCGATTCATAGGCCTCTCTTGTAATTCCATAATGGTTAAGACGATATAAAAATTGCTTTCCATTACCATAACCAATTCCCAATATAGCACCAACTTGAGCACGTTGCTCAGCACTATTAGGAAATCCTGAAAGCCCATGTTGTACTAAATCGACCATGGCGAACTCCTGGGAGGACGTCAGAGACTCTACATGCAATACAGATAAAGCCTTTCGTATCGATTCAGGAGATGCTTGTTCAATACCAATATCATCATTTGCATAAGCTTCATCACGGGGAACAAAAGCATGTTTTGCATAAGGGAATTTCTTTGTCAATACTCGTCGGATTCTCTCGCCTGCCGTATCTGGATCAGTGAGAATGATGATTCCCCGTTTTTCGTAAGCTACCCGAATTTGCTCAAGCACTCCTTTGCGCAACGTAAACCCTTCGGTGGCAATACACTCGGCCTCTATGGCTTGTTGAATCCGTTGAATATCTGATTTTCCTTCCACTACGATTACTTCTTTTAGCATCGGTCCTCCTACTCTTTCATATCATTGTAACATATATAACATTGCTTAAATAGATGTAATAGTTTAGTATTAGAAGTATAATCATACAAATCATAAGGAGATATATTGTGACTTTACAACAATTACGATATGTAACAACAATAGCCAATATTGGTAGTATTAGCGAAGCGGCCAAACGCTTATTTGTATCTCAACCAAGCTTAACAAAAGCCATAAAAGAATTAGAAAAAGAAATGGGCATTACCATTTTCGATAGAACAAACAAAGGCATTACCGTATCAAAAGAAGGGGAACGTTTCTTAGGCTATGCTCGTCAAGTTTTAGAGCAAGCTACTTTATTAGAAGAACAATATAAATCGAATACGGGCGGTAAAAAACAGTTCTCTGTATCTACACAACACTACTCTTTTGCGGTGAACGCCTTCACCGATTTAATTAATCGTTCCCATGTAGATTCTTACGACTTTTCATTGCGGGAAACACAAACGTATGAAATCATCGATGATGTAACACATATGAAAAGCGAAATCGGCTTATTATACTACAATGATTTTAATCGACCAGTATTAGAAAAATTGATCCATTCTAACGATTTAACATTTACTGAATTATTTACAGCAAGCCCTCATGCTTTTATTGGTAAAAACCATCCTCTAGCAGAAAAAGAAGTCATTTCTATGGAAGAGTTAGAACCGTACCCTTACATTTCTTTTGAACAAGGTGACCATAACTCATTCTATTTCTCTGAAGAGATTTTCAGCACTGTAGTTCGTCAAAAACATATTCGCGTTCGCGATCGAGCATCCTTATTCAGTTTATTATTAGGACTCAATGGCTATACTGTGTCTAGTGGTGTTATCGATCGAGAGTTTAATGGTGAAAATATTATTGCTGTTCCTCTCGCTGAAGAAGGTATTATGCATGTTGGCTATATTACGAATAATAAAATGCAACGCAGCCGTTTAGGGCAAGAATACATTAATGCCTTAGAAGATTATTTACAAAAATATGGAGCTCATATAGTCTTACCAGAATAAAATGATTCTATCCTCCCCACCTAATTTTTTCCTATATCCTAAATAAAAGCCCTTCCTAACGGAAGGGCTTTTATTTATATAACCAGAGCTATATATCTGTTAAATTATTATGTATGATGGTAGCCTTACTATAACAATGTATCGTTTATACTAAGTCAATCCTACTCTATTAATCTAGTACGTACACTGTAACGTCTCGTCGACCAAATTCCATAGCCTCGCCATAGGAGTCCATCAATAAATCAATACGATGACCTATAATAGCGCCGCCAGTATCTGCTGCTAAGGCTTCACCATAGCCAGGGATAAATAAGCGAGTTCCCAATGGAATAACATCTGGATCTACCGCTACTAAACCACGCACCGCTGGCAAGCCAGAAGCAGTAATACCGCGTCCATCACCATCAGTAGCTAAATACGCAGAAGCTTCCATCACAAGAGCTCTAGAAGCACGGCTCGCTACATTACTAGCAGTAGTTACTTCTTTTGTGCCTTCTTTAATAATAGTAGGGGTCATATTAGTAACTACTTGTTTTGACAATTCATTTGTTTTAATAGCAGTACCATTATTGTATAATGTTTCTACTTCTACTTGCGCAGTTCCTGGTTTACCTACTTGTGCTACACTTTCTTCACCAATAGCGATAGTATCATCTTTTTCACGAATCACTTCTACTGGAATCTCTTGGTTCACAGTATTAACAGAGCGACCAGTGACTTGAAGAATTGTAATGGCACTGCCATTTTGAATATTACCATCTTCAGTAGTCGTATAATTTGGTGCTTTAAAGCCTAATTCATTAGCTAAATCTGCTGCTGTTGTTTGTGTTGTATATACAGTTCTAGTTTTTCCTTTCACTGTTACCGATACTGGGAAAGCTCGAACAACAGTAAGTGTTGTACCATCTTGTACAGAATTAGAACTACTAAAAACTTTATCTTTTGGATTTAATTTAATACCTGCGTGGCGTACAATACCCTCGTTAGAGTTTAAATGGGTTTTCACAGTATGTGTTGCACCATCTACCATAACTGTTACCGTTTTATCATTATAAGAAAAACCAGTTAAGGTTATTGCAGTTACCATCAATCCAGCAATCACAGACGATACATATCGCTTGTGTGTTTTGTGAATTTGCATGTTAAAATTCCTCCTATAATATCAAAATTCTACTACAGTTAGATATAACCTGTCAAACTCACAAAGTTAACAATAAGCAATAACATCAATAAATATATAAACTTCTCAACATTCTCAAAGTTATGTTTTTAAAAAATGTCTACTGTATAAAGATAAATCAAAAAAATTCAATACTATACTATATAAGCAAAATTGTGCACATATATTCGACACTACCACAATATATAGTATGTTTCGAATTTTTATTTTTATTTTTGAATTTTTATGAGTTTTTAATTTGTCGACTAAATCTTTGACTTTTTAACAAACTTCATTTTTATTTCATCAACAAAAGAAAATACACTAAAAAGCTCAAGTATATAGCGATATTTTACTCTATATTTATACAGGTTTGTATTAGAACTCCAAAAACTCACTATTTCTTCATCTTAAACATCGGTTCAAATCGTTCTTTTACAGTCATTTTCCGCTTTTTCTTTTTCCCCTTTGCCGCTGCCATCAACTCTTCTTGAGCAGAGATAGCATAGTCTTGTCCTTGCGGTTTCCCATAAGATCCATCAGCACGCATAATATGAGCTTTTAAGGTATCTTTAATATACAATTCTAAAATCCCTTTTACTCGTTCTTTATGAGTCTTATATATGATAGGAATCATCAATTCTACGCGGTCATTTAAATTACGAGGCATCCAATCAGCGCTAGAAAGGAATATCTTTTCATGTCCGCCATTTCTAAAATAGAACAACCGATGATGCTCTAAAAATCGTCCTACAATAGAACGAACTGTAATATGATCGCTAACTCCTGCAATACCTGGGCGTAACGTACAAATGCCACGGACGATTAAATCAATTTTAACACCATAAGAGGAGGCTTCATACAATTTTGCAATCACTTCTTTATCTAATAAAGAATTCATTTTTCCTATAATATAAGCCTCTTCGCCTCGTTTAGCACATTCAATTTCTTCATCAATAAGGGCTATAATACGTTCCCGCAAATTCAGCGGTGCTACGATAAACTGATTCCATATTGGCGGATCAGAATAACCTGAAATTAAATTAAAGAAGCGCGATGCATCATCACCATATTCATCATTACAAGTAAAAATGCCACAATCCGTATAAAAGCGAGCTGTCTTACCATTGTAGTTACCGGTTGCTAAGTGAACATATCGACGGATACCATCTTCTTCTCGGCGTACTACCATGGTGATTTTGGAATGCGTTTTTAAGCCTTTTAGACCATAAATAACGTGACATCCAGCTTTTTCCAGACGGCGCGCCATAATGATATTATTTTCTTCATCAAAACGGGCCTTTACTTCCATTAACACAGTTACTTGTTTACCATTTTCAGCAGCTTTCACAAGGGATGCGATAATAGGTGACTCCCCACTGACGCGATATAGAGTTTGTTTAATAGCCAATACATTCGGGTCACCTGCAGCTTGTGCTACAAATTGCTCTACTACATTAAATGATTCGAAAGGATGATGAACGAAAATATCTCGCTCTCTAATTAAATCTAGAATCGGTGTATTTTCTTGACCTATAATTTCCATAGGAGTTCTCGGCTCAAATGGTTTATACCGCAAGTCATCATAACCAGGATAATTGGAAAAATCAAAATACATATGACAATCTAAATGTCCATCAATATGATATACGTCTTTTTCTTCCAACTCTACACTATCTAAGACGATACTAAGCAATTCTGGTAAGCCCTCTCCTACCACTTCTAGGCGTACCGCATCACCTCGGCTCCGACGTCTTAACGAGGCTTCTACTTCAGTAAGCAAATCTTTTGCTTCTTCTTCATCAATTTCAAGGTCCCCATCTCGAGTAATACGGAACATCATATATGTATCAATACTATAGCCTTGGAAAAATTCCGTAGCATAATGAGTAATAACATCTTCTAAATAGACGAAGCGATGTTCCCCTTTCTCTGAGGTCGGTACTTCAATAATGCGATCTAAAACGGAAGGAATCGGCAAAATAGCAATTTTATAATCTTTCCTTCCCTCTGGTGATTCTTGAAAGATGCGAACAATGGCATTAATCGTTTGATTTGCTAAAAATGGAAATGGATGACCGGAATCAACAGCAAGTGGTGTTACAACAGGATAGATTTGTTCTGCAAAATAGCGATATAACCAATCTCTTCCCGTTTCATCTAATTCTGTCGGCGTCGTAAAGTATAAACCATGTTCTTCCAAGGAATCTAAGACCACATGCAAATACTTATATTGCATCGATACAAGGCGTTGTACCGATTCATCGATGGCTTTTAATTGTGTTTTCGCATCCATATGCGCAGCATCATATTTAACGATGCCATTCTTCGCTTGATGACGTAACCCTGCTACGCGAATCATAAAGAATTCGTCTAAATTAGAACTAGCAATGGCAAGAAATCGCAATCGTTCCAATAGAGGGTTACTTGTATCAATTGATTCTAGGAGAACTCGTTGATTAAATTTCAACCACGACAACTCTCTATTAAAATAATATTTAGGACTTGTAAACAACTTAGTACACCTCCTATACTGGAGTCCATTCGATATGTAAGGCTCGTTTGAACTCTTTCTTAAAGGATTTTTCTAATTTATGAACTGCATGACGGGTAACGGAAATATTACGCTCTTTCGGATACGTAAGCTCTAAGCGAACTACTTGTGGCTCTATCGTTGTATGAATAGAGCTAATCAATTGTTCATGGCTTTCATCAAGAGCCTCTGCAATAGCGAGAATGATAGAAAGTTTTTTCCCCATAGTGCGCTGCTCATCATCTAGTAACTTACCATATAAAAAGGTCTTATATTCTTTTGGCGTCAATCCATGCGAATTCATTACTAAAAAGCCGCTGAATGCTTGTTCTACATGGTTCATACCATAGAGATTACTATTAATGAGCATATAACAACCGTGTCGAGCATGGCTATAATAATTCACTCGTTTACCAATATCGTGAAGTAAAGCCGCTGCTTTTAAACAACGTCGCAAATTAGCATCGCCTTTATGAAGAGATTTCCATTTCATAAACAAAGTATCTGCTAAGGTAGCCACATATTTAGCATGAATTAATTCATGCTTCGTCATATCTAACAAAATATTTTCCGCTGAATGGGTCAAAATATCTTCAATAATAGGATTGCCTCCTAAATAATGATGTCCATAATAATCATAGAACAAGCCTTCTCGCAATCCCGAACCACCGACCACTAAAGTCTTACTATTCACATAATTAAAGAGTTCTTGTACAATCGTCATGCCTGCAATAATAATATCTGCCCGTTCCGATGAAAGACCGTTGATTTTCTTGCGCTGCTCTAATGGTTTGCTTTTTACATCATCTAAGAGCTCCATAAATCGATGATATGGTATTTCATAACTGTGAATCTTTGTAATAGGATAGTTTAATTTTCGTTGATCCATTTTAGCAATATTACGCGCCGTCCCACCTATGCCTAGTAAAGGCATTTTTGCATTTTTAAGCCACTTGTGAGAGGCAATCGTCTTTTTAATGGCTTTTACCATGTTTTGATATTCTTTGTCTGTAAACTCTCCACCTTTTTGATAGGTCCCTGTCAATGTTAAAGCTCCAATAGGCAAACTAACAGATTGTTCTATTTGACGATTTTTGACGAGTGTCACTTCTGTACTCGCGCCACCTAGGTCAAAAATGACAAAATTTTTCAGACCAATCGTATTAATGACACCAAGAAAACCTAATCGTGCTTCTTCCTCTCCAGAAATACATTCTAGCTCCATCCCCGTCTCGTCTAAGATGCGTTGAATGAAATCGTCTCCATTTGACGCCAAGCGTACAGCAGCAGTAGCCACAGATTTGATACTCTTCACATCCATCACTTTTGCCATATGAACAAATGATTGTAACGACTGTAAAGCTCGCTCCATAGCCTCTTTAGTAAGAGCTCCTTCATCCCACATATTTTCGCTTAAACGAATACTTTCCTTTTCTTGGTAAATAAGACGATAACTACCAGTCTTTGAGATTTCATATATAATGAAACGAACTGAGTTCGATCCTAAATCTATAAATGCAACACGTTCCATATGTTAAGCCTCGTTATATTAATCCTTTAGACCCTATAGATGTTATGCTTTTAGTATACCATAGAAAAACCGACCTCCTTAGTATTCAAAAATCTAAGGAGGTCGGTCACATGTAGAAATATTGCTACAACTATGCCTAGGATAGCAACCATATATAAGGAATATTATTGAATACCAAATACGCGCTTTCCATTTTCATAGGTTTGAGCTGCAAATTCTTCTACATCCATACCTTTTAAGGCAGCAATTTCTTCTGCAATAAATTGTGTTTTACTCGGATCATTTCGACGTCCTCTAAATGGAGGCGGCGTTAAATAAGGAGAATCTGTTTCGATCAAAATACGATCTAATGGCACTTGCTGTGCTACTTCTTTTAACTTAGTAGACTTTGGAAATACCACAGGGCCGGCAAAAGAAATATAGTACCCCATTTTCACGAGTTCTTTGGCCATTTCCCAACTACCTGAATAGCAGTGGAAAATCCCCCAATTGCCTTTCCCTTCATTACGAAGAATATCCATAATATCACCATGCGCATCACGATCATGGATAATAATTGGCAAGTCTACTTCTCGAGCTAATGCCAATTGACGAACAAAGACCTCTCGTTGTGTGATGCGATCAGAAAAATCGTAATAGTAATCTAATCCAATTTCCCCAATAGCACGCACTTTATGGTGATGCAAAGCTAAGTCTTTATAATACTCATAATCGTCGTCAGTAAAATCTTTTGATTCATGAGGATGAGTACCAACAGCTGCATAAATTCTATCATATTCATTAGCTAATGCTAAAGAAGGTTCCACAGTGCTACGATCTACACCAGGAATCAAAATATATTCTACACCAGCCTCAAAACAAGCTTGTATCATCTCCGCTCTATCATTATCAAAACGATGATCATTGATATGCGCGTGTGTATCAAATAGTTTCATTATTTTACAATACTCCCTGGTGGCAAGGAATCGATATTAGTTACTTCTAATTGTTCATTCCAATCAGAAGCAGATAAAATCATGCCATATGATTCGATGCCCATCAATTTCTTAGGTGCCAAGTTTGCTAAATAAATTACTTTTTTCCCAATCATTTGTTCTGGTTCGTAATATTGAGAAATACCGCTTACCACAGTGCGTTCTTCTAAACCAATATCGAGGGTGAATTTCAATAATTTCTTAGATTTCGGCACTTTTTCGCAAGTCAGCACCTTAGCCACTCGTAAATCTAATTTTTCGAAGTCATCATAGGCAATGTGTTCTTTCAACGGTGGAATAGCCGATGTATCTACAGCCTCTGCTTCTTCTTTTACTTCTACGACTTCTACCATTTCAGGCACTTCAAAACGAGGATAAATAGGTTCCCCTTTCACTACAGTAGTGCCAGTTGGAATACCGCCCCATGTACGGATCGTATCTAAATTAGCATCACCAAAGCCAGTTAATCCTAGTTGTTCCCAAATTTTAGGAGCCCCTACAGGAATGACAGGACTTACTAATACTGCTATAATACGCAAGCTTTCAGCTAAATGATACATAACAGATTGTAAACGAGTTACATCAGCCTCATCGCTACTCTTCGCAAGGGCCCAAGGCATAGTTTCATCAATGTATTTATTCATACGACCGATGAAAGCCCACACTGTTTTAAGCGCTTTATTGATTTCCATAGCTTCCATTTGAACTTCAAAATCAGCTACTGTCTTTTCTGCTAAGGCAGAAATTTCTTGGTCTAATCCGTCTATATCAGCTGTTTTCGTAATGATTCCGTCATGATATTTCTGAATCATCGCAATAGTACGATTCAAAAGATTCCCTAAATCATTGGATAAATCAGCATTGATTTTCGTTACGAAATTAGGCAAAGTAAAATTCCCATCATTGCCTAATTGGATTTCAGACAATAAATAGTAACGCAAGGAATCAGCCCCATATGTATCGATAAGCGGATTTGGATCGATAACATTACCTAATGACTTACTCATTTTAGTACCATCTACGATCATCCAACCATGACCAAAGACTTTTTTAGGCAATGGCAAGTCAAGGCTCATCAACATGATTGGCCAAATGATAGTATGGAAACGAACGATTTCTTTCCCTACTAAGTGAAGATCCGCTGGCCAATAATGTTTGTATAATTCGCTATCACCTGCAAAAGGCTCTAATGCACTAATATAATTTACTAACGCGTCAAACCATACATATACAACGTGTTTAGGATCGAAAGGAACTTTAATGCCCCAGTCGAAAGACGTACGAGATACTGCTAAGTCTTCTAAACCTTGCTTGACAAATTGAATCATTTCATTACGACGCGATTCAGGTTGAATAAAGTCAGGATTTTCTTCAATAAATGCTAGCCATTGATCTGTATATTTCCCAAGTTTAAAGAAATAACTTTCTTCTTTTACACGCTCTACAGGGCGTCCACAATCTGGGCAGGTATGATTAGGGCCTAATTTTTGTTCTGTCCAAAATGTTTCATCTGGCGTACAATACCACCCTTCATATTCTGCTTTGTAAATGTCGCCTTTTTCATAGGCTTTTGTAAACAACTCTTGTACAACTTTTTCATGACGCTCATCAGTAGTGCGGATGAAATCATCATTAGAAATATGTAGTTTCTCCCATAAAGCTTTGAAACCATCTACGATATGTGTCGTATATTCTAATGGCGTAATACCTTCTGCTTCGGCAGCGCGCTGAATTTTTTGACCATGCTCGTCTGAACCAGTTAAAAAACGTACATCATAGCCAGCTAATCGTTTAAAACGAGCAATCGTATCGGCTACCGATGTACAATATGTATGACCTATGTGCAATTTCGCACTAGGATAGTAAATGGGAGTTGTAATATAATATGTTTTTTTATTTTGATCCATTATACCCTCCATAAAATTATCGTTCTACCGCATTATAAACGTCCCGCCGAGATACTCCAAATCGCTTGGCCACCTCTCGAATAGCTTCTTTTTTAGGCATTCCTTCCGTAACGAGTGCTGCTACAGCATCTTCATAGGAGAGCGGCACTTCTTCTGAAAGCTTCTCTTCATCACTCGTTTCAGCACCACCTAAGAGAAGTACAAATTCCCCTTTATAGGTAATCTCATCTAAATCACTACAAAGAGAGGCTAAGTCAGTGCGTAAAAAAGTTTCAAACTTCTTAGTCACCTCGCGCGCAATCACAATCGGTCGATTCCCTAAGACTTTATACATATCTAACAACACCTCTTCTAAGCGATGAGGCGCTTCATAAAATAATAAAGTCCCTCGGTGCTGTCGTATTGCTTCTAATGCTTCATTGCGATGTTTACCTCGTTTAGGCAAAAAACCGAAAAAGGTAAATTGCTTTGTATCTAAACCAGAGGCAATGAGCGCCGTTAGAGCTGCATTAGCCCCCGGCAAAGGGACGATAGGAATGTCTGCAGCAATCGCTTTATCTACTAAATCTGCGCCAGGATCTGAAATGGCCGGCATTCCTGCATCACTAACGCAAGCAATATGTTGGCCTTCTAATAACATATGAATAATAGCAAGCCCCTTTTCTTCTTTATTATGTTCATGATAAGAAATAAGGGGCTTTTTTATATCAAAATGTTTTAATAATAAGCCCGTATGTCTCGTATCTTCAGCAGCGATAGCATCCACTTCACCGAGAATGCGCACCGCGCGATACGTCATATCTTCTAAATTCCCAATAGGGGTGGGCACTAAATACAAGGTGCCCTTTTGATTATCCTTCATACCAACGGGACACCTCCTCTGTGTATTCATTAGGCCTATGGTATACGATTAATGGTTCTTCTACAATCAACCCCTCTTGTCCACCTTGAATGGCTTCTATAAGGACAATTTTAGCAGGTTTGTCAATTCTGCCATGAACCATGCGCAATCGTTTCACTGTAAATTGATACGTTCTTAATATACTGAAAGCCTCCGCTAAGCGTGGCGCACTATACACCATCCATAAACGACCTTTATACTTGATCAGTCGTTTAGCTGAGGCAATGACATCTTCTAATGAAGTATGTTCATCGTGTAATGCTATATGACGGGAACTTTCACTAGGTACATTACCACCTGCATGATCAAAATAAGGTGGGTTCACTAAAACACCATCAAAAGGCTTATCTCCAAAGAGCTGATACTGCATATAGCGATAATCACCTTCTTCAATATGCACTACATGGGATTTATTATTATAGATAACACTTCGTTTTGCCAAGTTTGCTACGATGCTATTAATTTCTATACCCGTTATGTGACCAGCACCCAAGGAAGTCCCAACTAAAGGAAGTACACCTGTACCCGTTCCTAAATCGACATACCGATGATGACCATTAAATTTACAAAAATGAAGGAGCGCAATAGCATCAAAGGAAAAACGAAATTGATCGATTCGTTGATAGATGCGCAGACCATCAATAATCAAATCGTCTAATGTTTCTACATTACTCATCTGGTAATGCTACTTCAGACCATTTCAAATCAATGGTGCGGCCTGCTTCTAATTGAACTTTTACAGTGCGTTTATGGGTATTCACTTTCAAGATTTTACCAATGCCCTCATCGGTAACTACGTCTTTACCAATCCCTGGTGGTTCAATATCATTAATTGTTTGAGGGCGTTCTTTTTTAACGTATAAATCGCCACCTTTTTTATATAAATCATCTTCATAATTTAAGCAGCACATCAAACGTCCACAAACACCAGAAATTTTCGTAGGATTTAAGCTAAGATTTTGATCCTTTGCCATACGAATCGATACAGGTGTAAAGTCCCCCAAAAAGCTAGAGCAACATAACGCTCGTCCACAGGCACCAATACCATTGAGCACTTTAGCTTCATCTCGAACACCTACTTGACGTAACTCAATACGAGTTCTAAAAACTGTCGCCAAATCCTTGACGAGTTCCCTAAAGTCGATGCGTCCATCAGCGGTAAAGAAAAATACGATTTTATTCATATCAAATGTATATTCTACATTGATGAGCTTCATCGGCAACTTACGTTTTTCAATTTTTTCTAAACAAATATCAAAGGCTTTCGCTTCTCGTTCTTTATTTTTCTCTATTTGTTTCAAATCTTTTGGCGTCGCTTTTCGAATGACCGTTTTAATAGGCATAACTAAAAAGTCTTCCATTACCTCTTTAGGGCCTATTACAACAGTACCATGTTCAACGCCGCGAGACGTTTCTACAATGACTTGATCATCAATAGTCAATTCATTGTGACCGGGTAAAAAGTAGTAAATTTTACCAGCTTTTTTAAATCTTACGCCAACGATGGTTACCATCTAAACCTCCTCACGAGCATCATGAAGGGCGATACTGAGACCGTCCACTACAAGAGCGATTTTTATATGCAATCTCAAAGCTCGTTCCGCTTTTAACGTTTCTGCTGTAACTGCTGACAATCCCAGCATAGACCAATGAGATATGAGTTTCAATAATGTACGGCGATGCATAGGTAATTGCAATTGCTCTATAGTAGCACCGCTTTTTAAAGCCATCATATCACGCGCTACTAACCGTAGCCAATGCATCAATTCTAATGCTTCTTCACGGCTAAGCTTTTCTGACAATAAGGCGATGTCGCCAAACCATTGTCGACTCGTCCCCAATATGGACATCCATCGTACAGCCAGGTCTAACATATGGATAGTCCCTTGAGAAAGCAAGGATTCCACGATAGCAGGATTTCCTTGACCTAATGCGATAGCATCTTCTAAATCCCCCTCCTCTACAGAGCGATTCGAAAAGGCTTGTCGCAGTATATCAGGACCTACAGGTTGAAAACTGACTCCCATACAACGAGATACAATGGTCGGTAATACGGTATTGATTTTATCAGTTAAAATAATAAAATACACCTTTTCAGGTGGTTCTTCAATAGTTTTCAACATAGCATTGGCCATGATGAGATTAGCGGTGTGAAAGTCTTCTACAATGACAACTCGATTACCAAGACCAACAACACTCAAATGATCTTGTAACAACGTATACCACTGTTCTACTTTCAAAGTCGATTTCATAGGTCGTAACCAAAAGACATCTCCTTTATCCATATAAAGAGGTAATCCTTCAGCTTCGATTTTCTTCTGCGATTCCCCATTGGCTAACCGAGCAGCCTCTACTTCGGCCAAATAGCGTTCACCATTGCCACCACCAAATACTTGGCGACCAACTAATAATGAGGCCAAACCAATAGCCATAGCTAATTTACCTAAACCTGCTTCACCATAAAACAATAAACTATGCGGTAATGTTTGACGGTCTACTAAATCTGTGAGGTGTTTTTTAATCGTATCTTGACCAATAACAGTATCAAAATATGTCATACTACCTCCTCCCATTAATTTCCGTCAATATTTCTATTATATAGGAATTATGTAACTTTTTAAAGACTTCTGTACTTAATACACCCATCATAAGTTGTGCTAAAATTCTTATATATACTCTTGAATAGCTTGATATACATCATCATGGATGGATTCAATACTACGCATCCCTATAGAACCAAATTCATCTTGTTCGGTACACTCGATACGTTGCCATCCATAACGCTCAACTAATTCATCATAGGCCTCGTGAACAGATTCTAAATATTTGTGATTCCCTTCGTGAATATCACCAGTTTCGCCCCCCGTTTTACCAGTGCGTTCTTCCATTAACGCTTCTGTAACGGCTAGTGGTACATCCAGTAAACATACTACATCAGGGCGAGGAAGGCCAAATTTATCAAATTCAAAGTCCTCTAGCCACTTCAAAAACTCTTCTCTCTCTTGTTTATCACTATACTTTACCATTTGATGAACCATATTTGATGTAGTATATCGATCTGCTACAATAATGCCTCCATCGCGATAAAAGCGTTCCCAATCCATGCGGAATGATGCAAAGCGATCGATGGCATACATAGAGCTAGCAACATAGGGGTTAACTGCGTCTACTTCAGCACCAAATTGTCCAGACAAATACATTTTTATAGGCATAGACGCATCGCTATCGTAATTGGGAAAACTAACACTTCGTACCTGATACCCCTCTTCTGTCAAGCGTTCTACTAAGCGCTTAGCTTGTGTCGCTTTACCGCTTCCATCGCTGCCTTCAAGTATAATCAATGTCCCCATAATCACTCCTCTATAACCCATATCGTATGTAAATCTCTATCATCAGCCCCATTAGGTACATAGCCTAATGCTTTACGATTCTCTATATATTGTAACACAGATTCAGTAATTTCTTCTCCTCCCACTAAGAATGGAATTCCTGGCGGGTAATAAGAAATAGTTTCTCCTGAAATACGATGTAATGCATAACACAATTCAATGCGCTCTCTCTTTTTATACATCGCCTCTCGTGGTGTTAAACGCACAACAGGTGTTGGTAGTCGACTAGAGTCGTCACTAGAGGCTTCATAGATATTATCATTAAGAGGATTTCGATTCACCATCTTTTCGATATGTCGTACGGAGTCCACTAATTGACGAATGGATTCTTCTGTATCACCTATAGTAATCAAGACTAATACGTGATGGGCTTGTACTAATTCGACTTCTATATGCTGAGCCCGCAATAGCTTCTCAAATTCTACGCCACTTATCCCCCAGTCCCGTACATCGATAAGGACTTTAGTTATATCATAGTGCATAGCTCCTACTGACTCTTGGTCCATAATAGCTACACCTTTGATAGTTTGTAATTGCTCACGTAGTTGTCGGCTTAAACGAAGCGTACGCTCCAATAGTTCTTTCCCCTCTGTAAGCACTTGATGGCGCGCCATATCAAGGGAAGCCAAAAATATATAATTAGGGCTTGTAGATTGTAGCATTTGATGCATTTGTGTAATCCGTCTTGCATTAATACGATCTCCTTTGCCTAATAGCCACGACGTCTGCGTTAATGATCCTAGTGATTTATGTGTACTCTGCGCTACTAAATCAGCGCCTGCAGCAATAGCTTCTATAGGAAAATCCTCGTGAAATGGCAAATGAGGTCCATGAGCTTCATCCACTAAAACAATCATATCCCGCTCATGGGCGGCTTTCACAATGCCTTCTATGTCGACACCAATACCGTAATAATTGGGATATACTAATACAATAGCCTTCGCCTCCGGATGGGCCTCCATGGTAGCGATAGCTTGTTCGGTCGTAACGCCTAACGGAACACCCCAACGGCGATGAAATTCGCATTCCATATAAATCGGTGTAGCCCCTGATAAGACGAGACCACTTGCTACCGATCGATGTGCTTCACGCGGGATAATGATAGAATCACCGGGGCCTACGGTTCCCATAATCATCGCTTCAATGAGAGCAGTCGTACCATTAATGGAAAACCAGCAGTGATCTGCTCCATATAGTTTTGCAGTTAGGTCTTGTGCTTCTTGTAAAGCTCCTTCAGGTTCATGTAAATCATCTAAGGCATACATAACCCCTAAATCGTAAGGTAACGCCGGGCCCATCCATTGTTGTAGTAGATGCGGTGCTCCCTGTCCAATCTTATGTCCAGGCGTATGAAATGGTATAAAACTATCCTTTTTATATTCTACTAACGCCTCTACAAAGGGCATTTTTTTCTGTTTATTCATCAAATCCTCTACCTACTATATCTATAAATAGTAAAGACAGCGCTCTACCTCTCTCTAATAACAGCAAAGACATATCGTAATCATAGAAAACCATATCTTCTATAAAAATAAAAGGCATGAACCGTAATGATTCATGCCTTGTTGTTTATCTTGGTCTACGCTTAGGATTGTATAAGTTCATGCCTTTATCAAGGCCTACTTCTAAAGTGCCTAATACAGCTTTTACAGTATCTTTGATACCTTTTTCTACCTTCTCCTTAGACTCTTCAGGAAATGGCGCCATTACATGATCTATAACAGTCCATTGTGGTAGCGGTCTGCCAATACCTACGCGAAAACGAGGAAACTCCTCTGTTCCTATATGTGTAATCAATGACTTAATGCCATTATGTCCGCCAGAACTACCATTAGGGCGAATCCGCAATTTGCCAACAGGCAAATCCATATCGTCATAAATGCAGTACACATCTTTGGGATCAATTTTATAATACCGCATCAAAGGGCCTACAGATTCACCACTAAGATTCATAAAGGTTTGAGGCTTTACGAGTAAAACCTTTTCCCCATCTACAGTGATAGAACATACTTCAGCTTTTTGTTCTTCTTTCCATGGAGTATGACTAACAGCCTCTGCAATGGCATCGACAACCATAAAACCGATATTATGTTTTGTAGACTCATATTGTTTACCTGGATTACCAAGGCCTACTACTAACTTCAAGGAACACCTATTATTTATCAAATAAATTACTTACAGATACTTCATGGAAGATGCGCATAATCGCTTCCCCTAACAATGGTGCTACAGATAATTGAGTAATATTTGGCAATTCAGTACGCAATGGAATCGTATTTGTTACAATCAACTCTTTAATATTGGAATTAGCAATGCGTTCCGCTGCTGGATCAGTCAATACTGCATGAGTAACGGCAGCAGTAACAGATTTAGCACCGAATTCTTCTAATGCTTTCGCCCCTTCTACTAAAGAACCTGCTGTATCAACGATATCATCGATGATAATACAATTTTTGCCTTTTACATCACCAATTAAATTCATTACTTTAGCTACGCCTGGTTCAGGACGTTTTTTCTCAATAATCGCAATAGGAGCACCAATGCGGTCGGCTAAATCACGAGCTCGAGTTACTCCACCAAGGTCTGGAGATACAACGATAAGATCTTCCATTTTCTTTTCGTTAATGTATTTAGCGATAATAGACGCACCGAATAAATGGTCTACTGGCACATCGAAGAAACCTTGTATTTGACCTGCATGCAAATCAATTGTTACAAGACGTGTAATACCTGCCGTTTCCAATAAGTTAGCAATTAGTTTTGCTGTAATTGGTTCCCGACCACGTGTTTTACGGTCTTGTCGAGCATAACCATAATATGGCACAACTGCTGTAATATGGCGAGCAGACGCACGTTTTAATGCATCAGCCATAACCATTAATTCCATTAAATTATCATTGACAGGATAGCTTGTTGGTTGAACGATAAATACGTCTTTACCACGTACGCTTTCATCAATCATAATTTGCACTTCGCCATTGTTAAAACGACCTACAAATGCTTCACCTAAAGGCAAACCTAAATAATCACAAATCTCTTTTGCCAATTCTGGATTCGCATTACCTGTGAAAATCTTGAGTTTTTTGCCATCTTCAAATGCCATGTTGATACCCTTTCATCTGTCCGTAATTCTACTTAGTTACTAAACGTATAGCATAACGTATATTACAGATACACAAAACTATATTGCCCTATTATTGTATACTATTTCTTCCATGTTGTGCAAAACATTTTGGAGTAAATTTTATTTCTTTTTGAAAGTATCGTCACTTACCCAGTTTTCTTTAATAATTTGTTTGCTTCTACCAACAGCTAATGCTCTTTCAGGAACGTCTTTAGTAATCGTAGAGCCAGCCCCTACATAAGCTTCTTTACCAATCGTTACAGGCGCCACAAGATTGCTATTGCAACCTACAAATGCACCATCACCAATAGTGGTGCGATGCTTTAATTTACCGTCGTAATTAACAGTAATCGTGCCGCAACCAATATTAACACCAGCCCCTACATCACTGTCGCCAATATAGGATAAATGAGGGAATTTAGTACCTGCTCCAACCTGGCTGTTTTTAACTTCTACGAAGTTACCAATATGTACATGATCATGAATGACTGCATTAGGACGCAAATGAACGTAAGGACCTACATCCACATGGTCCTTCACTTCACAGTCATGAGCATACGTGAAATGTAACATCGAATGATTGCCAACAATAACATTGGTCAAACGCGTGTGAGGGCCAATTTCAGAACCTTCACCAATCACAGTATTCCCTTCTAATATAGTGCCAGGATATAAAATAACATCAGTCCCCACTTGTACTTCAGGAGCTACGTAAGTCGTATTAGGATCGATAATCGTAACGCCAGCATTCATCAATTCAACGTTTTTACGACGACGCAAAATTGCTTCTGCTTCTGCCAGTTGTAAGCGAGAATTAACGCCTAAAGACTCTTCAAAGTCTTCTGTCATATAGGCACTCACTTTTTCATCGCCATTTACAAGGATGCTTACTACATCAGTAATGTACAATTCGCCTTGAGCATTATCATCGGATAATTCATCTAAACAAGGCCATAATTTTTGACTATCAAAAGCATACATACCTGTATTGACTTCACATACAGATAATTCCTCAGGATTACCATCTTTTTGTTCTACAATACGCACCACATGACCATCGCTATTGCGAATGATACGACCGTACCCTGTTGGATCAGGCATATAAGCCGTCAAAATAGTCGCTGCTGCACCAGATTGAGCATGCTCTTGTAACAAAGCTTCTAAACTTTCTTTTGTCACTAGCGGTGTATCGCCACATACCAATAGAATTGTACCGTCAAAACGTCCCAATACAGGTTGAGCCATTTTAACGGCATGGCCTGTCCCCTTTTGTTCTTCTTGACGAACAAATTCAGCACGACCTTCTAAATAAGCTTCTACTTCGTCGCCACCGAAACCAACGATAGCTACATCTCTGACCGTACCTAATGATTGAACAGTTTCCAATACTCGTTCTACCATCGCTTTACCGCCCACTTTATGAAGCACTTTTGGCAATTTAGATTTCATTCGCGTCCCTTTTCCGGCCGCCAAAATAAGACTTGCAATATTCATAGTAGTCTCCTATTTATCAACATCATCAAATACTGGTTCAATAAGAATTTCATTAGTCTTTTCATCAATGCCATAAAATGTAAACAACGCTTCATAATCATCAATGAGTTTAGGGGTTGGTTCTGCCGTAGCAACTAATACACCTGTGCCTACCACATTACCATTCATTTCCCTCACTAATTCTGTCAGACCTTTCGCTGTGCCACCAGCTTTCATAAAATCATCAATAATAAGAACCTTAGAATTCGGTGGAATAGCTCGTTTTGTAAGAGTCATCGTTTGAATACGCCCGGACGAACCAGTTACATAATTAATACTAATAGCAGATCCTTCTGTTACTTTACTATCTCGGCGAGCAATGACGAGCGGCTTATTGAAAGCTCGCGCCACCATAACCGCTAAAGGAATCCCTTTTGTTTCTACTGTCAAAATATAGTCTGGATCACGATCGGCAAAGCGAGTCATAATAATTTCTCCAAGCCTTGTCATAACATGCCAATCGTAGAGAATATCAGACATATAAATAAAACCGCCAGGAATAATTCTATCTTGCTCTTTTAATCGCTGTTGTACATCTGTTAAGATTTCATTGGCTTGCTCCCCTTGGCGGTGAGGGATAAATCGTACACCCCCTGCTGCGCCAGCAACAGTTTCCAAAGTCCCTAATTGAAAGTGCTCCATCGACTGTCTAACGCAAGTTAAGTCTTCACTTACTGTAGATTTAGCCATGCCAAAGAAATCACAGAAATAATTGAGAGGAATTAATTTTTGCGGCGAGTCCACTAATAATTTTGTCATCGCCACTAATCGTTCTACCCGTTTTACTTTATCCATAAACCTTCCTTTGCTAAATCACTACACTTTTATTTTTATTATACCATAAAATCCGAATATTCGTATTTCTCTAGTTCTAGAAAATTCGGATAAAAAATACTCTAGCCCACAATATGTGGGCTAGAGTATTTTCATAGGTAACAAGATTCAATGATACATTAATGTATCCTCTATATCTCGTGAGCCATATATGCAATTATAAAATGTACACTTTTACCGTTTGACGGCCAAAATGAAGCGCTTCCGATCGTTTTTCAAAAGCTAAATCAATGCGTGTCCCCTTAATAGCACCTCCTACATCTTCTGCTACAGCATAACCATATCCTTCAATATAGAGTCTCGTCCCTAATGGAATGACATTAGGGTCTACAGCAACAATACCTTTTTTTAGACGCGCTCCTGTAGCTGTATAATTACCATTACCTGGATCTTGAGAACTATAAGCACTAGCATGCATTGTCATAACTTTAACATATTTTTTAGGGACTCCACTACGATCTTTAGTTGTCATAGCTTCTGTATAAGTAGTTTCATACTTTTCCAAAGCTTTCATTGTTGCTGGTCCAACTCGACCATCTACAGCTAAGCCTTTCGATTTTTGGAATTTCTTTACAGCTGCTTCTGTACGAGTACCAAAAACACCATCTGCGGAATCTTTCAAAAAGCCTTGCTGAGCCAACATAGTTTGTAATTTTTGGACGTGATGTCCTTGTTGACCTTTACTAATGACCGCCGCATGAGCGAAAGCCATCATATTCATGAGGAAGCATAGCGTTCCTAATAATACTATTTTTCTAATCATATCCCCTCACTGATTACTAATGATTTAGCAATTATGATATACCCCAATATGACATTCTTTACGATTAGAACCAGCAATGCGCAAGAAAATATAACCTACAACAGCAGAAATAATAGAACCTATTAATACGCCACCTTTAGCCATTTCTTGAGTCACACCAGGAGCAAAGGCAAGAATAGAAACAAATATACTCATAGTAAAACCAATACCACATACGATGGATGTGCCATAAATATATTTCCAGTTCGCTTCAGCTGGCATTGGTGCAATACCTAGTTTCACCATACCAAATACAGCCCCTAGAATACCAATTTGTTTACCTAAAATCAAGCCTAATGCCACGCCTAATACAACAGGATTTGTTAAATCTGACATTGAGAAACCAGCTAAGCTAACACCGGCATTAAAGAACGCGAAAATTGGTACAATGAGAAAGCTCACCCAGTTAGACAATACATGTTCCCAATGTTGCATTGGTCGCACTACCTTATGTCCAATTTTCCCTTGTACAGGAATCGTCATGGCTAAAATAACACCTGCCATAGTAGCATGCAAACCAGATCGTAAAATAAAATACCATAAAATAGCACCTAAAATGATATATGCCAAAGGTCTCACATAACCTTGGCGATTACAATAAATCAGGCACCCGATAACTACAGCAGCTGCTATCAAATACATCAGATTAATACTAGCAGCATAGAAAATAGCAATAACAATAATAGCAATCAAATCATCAATAACGGCTAGAGCTGTAAGAAATACTTTCATAGAATTCGGTACTCGAGATCCTAAAGCCGTAATAACACCGATAGCAAAAGCAATATCCGTAGCTGTCGGTATAGCCCAGCCACGAACATATTCTGGATTATCACCAGCAATTAAATAATAAATCAACGCTGGAACAATAACTCCAAATGCAGCTGCTACACCTGGCATAACTCGTTTTGCATTAGTGTTTAATTCACCATTTACAAGTTCACGTTTTACTTCGAGACCTACAAACAAGAAGAAAATAGCCATGAGCGCATCATTTACCCACTCAACAGCCGTTAATGGTCCCATTTTGAGGTTAACGAGAGACATATATTGAGGTGCTGCTGGTGAATTAGCTAAAATTAACGCAATAATCGTTGCCCCCAGCAATACATTAGTAGCTGCTGCTGGAGAACGAAGAAACACAAATATTCGTTCCATTGATATATATAATCCTTCCTATATGATTAATACTATATGATATATAAAGATAATCTATTATATTAAAATAGCTTCTATGATTTAGAAATACTAGAATTTCCTTTATTCTTTTTTAATGCCGAAGCAAGGAATAAAACAGATGCCCCTAATAGACCTGAAACGATCGAGCCAATAAAGATACCTACTTTTGCCATTTCTTGTGTCAATCCAGGCGCAAAAGCCAAGGTAGCTACGAATAAACTCATCGTGAAACCGATACCGCATACAATAGATGTACCGTAGACTTCAATCCAAGACGTATTGGTTGGCATTTTAATAATTTTAGATTGTACTAATATATAAACGGCAGAGAAAATACCAAATTGTTTACCAAGAATTAAACCTAATGATATACCGAGCACAACAGGATGGAATAATTGATGGGATGAGAAATCAGAGAAAGAAACACCTGCATTCAAAAAACTAAATACAGGAATAATCAATAGATTAACCCAATGTTTCAACTTATGAGCCCATGCATGAAGAGGGTATACTGTACGTCCTTCTATCTTTCCAATAGCCGGTATGGTCATAGCTAGTACTACGCCTGCGATTGTAGCATGTACACCAGAACGTAATACAAATGTCCATAACACAACACCTAATACAACGTATAAAATAGGTCTCAAATAGCCTTGTTTATTAGTATACACTAGTAATGCTGTTGTAACTACAGCCCCTAATAAATAAGGAAGGTTAACACCAGCACCGTAAAAAATAGCAATAACAATAATTGCAATTAAATCGTCAATAACAGCAAGAGCTGATAAAAAGGCTTTCATAGCTTGTGATACTCGTTTACCAAGCATCGTAATAATGCCAATGGCAAAAGCAATATCAGTAGCCGTCGGTATAGCCCATCCATGGGTATAATCAGGATGTACTCCAGCAATTAAGAAATAAATCAAGGCTGGCGCTAATACCCCTGCTATAGCTGCTAAAACAGGTAGTAAACGTTTTGAATTTGTATTCAATTCGCCAGAAATCATTTCCGTTTTTATTTCTAATCCTACATATAAAAAGAATAATGCCATTAACCCATCATTAACCCATTCTAATAAAGTTAAAGGCCCAAGGTGAATTTGCATAAAATTAAAATACACCGAAGCAAATGATGAGTTTGCCACAATAACTCCTAATATAGCAGCCAGCAATAGAGATACGCCACCAATAGAATCTGATTGGAGAAAAGTTTTAAATTTGTTCATATTCAATCCTATATATACAACGATAAAACAAAAATAATTTTACACAGTATATCCTATATAATCATACCATATTATTAAAAAAACAATCAACGAAACACCGTGTATACATAGCTTATCTTCTCAATATAGGTTTAAACTTTAGCATATGATAGTGCATTTTCTTTTATAAAAGTTCTATTCAATATACTATAAATATGCTATGATAAATATATCGTGCGGGCGTAGTTCATCGGTAGAATGCGAGCTTCCCAAGCTTGAGAGGAGGGTTCGATTCCCTTCGCCCGCTCCATAAGGCATGATATAGATTTTCTATATCATGCCTTTTTTATTGCTTAATCAGCGCCTTCCTATCACTCCTCGTTGTGCATTTACCTTTGCCGATTTGTAACTTGGTAAATGCTATGCTCCGATGAATCTAATACACTTGTATTCATAACAAAAAAGGCACACCCTCTGGTGTGCCTTTTAGCTTAATCAGCGACTTCCTATCCTCCCAGGCCGTCTCCAGCCAAGT
>NZ_CALPCS010000015.1 GCF_943193065.1 Veillonella agrestimuris | reverse complement strand
TGCTTATTTTTTTTGCAAAAAAATAATGTTGGTTGTGCCACCTTGATGGTGACACCCCAACATTTATTATAGAACCTCTTTTTTGTGTTTCTATGAGCAGAAATTTTTGAGCAAAATAAAGAATTGTATAAGAGACTAGAAAATAAATAGATATAAGAAAATCGTTATGTGCGGTATTTTATTTGCAATTTGCATTTTATGCAAATTGCTTTTTTTATTAAGTTCACTTTTATTTAAAATAGAACGTGTATGTTTTGAAATAATAGCTGCATGGAGATATTTATAAGCTAAAATCGTTTAGTATTTCTATGCTGATACATATATAATCTATCTCTAAAAATGTTAACTCTAATAATTAAAGTGGTTTACGTAAAATGAGAACTATGTTACTATCAAGATATAGAGGTAGTTAACAATAATGGCTGTTATATGTTAGCAAACGTATGCCATGTATCATTCGATAAGGAGGATCTTTATGTCCAGTATGTCACGAAGTACCACAGAAACTCGTCTTACAACACATGATTTAGTTTTGTTTGCGCTCTTTGCAGTGCTCATAACAGTAGGTGCCTATATACGTGTGCCAATTCCTTATGTCCCCTTTACGTTACAGGTTTTATTCACCACATTAGCAGGTTTGCTATTAGGTGGAAAACGTGGCGCTATGGCAGTTTCTTTATATGTCTTATTAGGCCTTATTGGTGTACCTGTGTTTACTCAAGGTGGTGGACCATCCTATATTTTGCAACCTTCTTTTGGTTATTTATTAGGATTCATTGGTGGCGCTTATGCAACAGGACGCATTGCGCATAGTAGTAAGATGCCTTCTTTAGCGAGACTGATTATGGCTAGTTTTGTAGGACTGGCTATTGTCTATATATGTGGTATGGTTTATGTATATATGATTAATGATTTATATCTTGGTACGCCTATAGGATTGTATGCATTATTTCTGTATTGTTTTCTTTTAATTATCCCTGGCGATATTGTATTGGTCATTGTTGCTGCATTGTTAGGGAAACGATTATTACCATTAGTTCGGAAATAAGTAGCTAGAAAGGACTGATTTAGTGGTGAGTAAAGGTATTTTTATTACAGGAACAGGTACAGATATTGGTAAGACCTATATAACTGCATTGATCATTAAAACATTACGCATGCACGGATATGATGTAGGTTATTATAAGGTTGCTGTTAGTGGTGCTTCATCCGTAGCTACTAGTGATGGTGGATACGTTAACAATATCGCACACATGGGTGAACCAGAAGATATGTTGTTATCATATCTATATGAGCATCCTGTATCACCTCATTTAGCAGCTAAGTGGGAAGGAAATCCTGTAGAAAAAGATGTTATTATGAAAGCTTGGCATCGAGTGTCAGAGGCGTATCCATTTGTTACAGTAGAAGGTTCTGGTGGCATCGTTTGTCCTTTACGTGATGATGATAAAGCCTTTTATTTACTGGAAGATATTGTTCATTGGTTTGCGTTACCATCTCTTATTGTTAGTCATGCAGGTCTAGGAACTATTAATCATACAGTACTGACCGCACATTATATGAAAGAAAAGAATTTACCTGTAAAAGGAATTATTCTAAATCATTACACAGGGAGTTTGATGGAGAAAGATAATATTCGTATCATTGAACGTCTTACTCATATTCCTGTCATTGCTACGGTCTGTGATGGTGATGACATGATTAATATAGATCCTAATGTTTTGATTGGTTTGTATGAATGATAAGAAAGAACATTAACATAGACATGTAGAATAAGATTTCTATAAAAGAATAAGAGGATTATACAAAGGATGTATTATGAATTATATAGAAGAAGATCAAAAATATATTTGGCATCCAGCCCAACAAATGAAAGACGCTGAAGTGTTTCCCCCTGTGTTCATCGATTATGCAAATGGTCCATTTCTATACGATGAAAATGGAAAAGAATATATTGATATCATTAGTTCTTGGTGGTGTAATTTATTAGGGCATTGTCATCCTGAAATTAATGAAGCCCTTAAGAAACAAGTAGATGCTTTGGAGCATGTGATTTTTGCTAATTTTACACATAAACCAGCCATTGAATTGTGTCAAGAATTAGCCACGCTTGTACCGAAAGGATTAACAAAATTCAATTTTTGTGATAATGGTTCTAGTTCCGTAGAGTGTGCCCTGAAAATGAGCTTTCAATATCAGCATCAAAAAGGAGAAACGCAGCGTCACTTATTTATGTGTTTATCCGAATCCTATCATGGAGAAACGATAGGTGCTCTTTCCGTAGGTAGTATGGATTTGTATGCGCAATTGTTCAAGCCTATGATGATGGAGAATATTCATTTTGATGGATTAGATTGTTATCGTTGCTCCTATGGGAAAATTCGTGATACTTGTGATTGTGAATGTTTTGAAAGTGCAGAAAAAGCTTTTGAAACGTATGGGCATGAAACGGTAGCTGTTATTGTTGAGCCTATATTGCAAGGTGCGGCTGGCATGCGCATCTATCCGCCAGAATATTTGCGTCGTTTGAGAGCGTTGGCGGATCAATATGGTGTGCTTCTCATTGATGATGAAATTGCGGCAGGCTTCGGTCGTACTGGTACAATGTTTGCTATTGAACATGCTGGTGTGTGTCCAGATATTTTGTGTACTTCGAAAGGCTTGACTGGTGGATATTTGCCAATGGCCATCGTATGTACTACAGAGGAAATTTATAATGCTTTTTATGATGATTATGGCACCCATAAGGCATTTGTTCATAGTCATACCTATGCAGGTAATCCCTTGGCAGCTAGTGTAGCTACGGCGGTTATTAAGATTTTAAAAAGAGATAAAATCCTTGAACAAGCACAACATACAGCTGACTATCTAACAGAGAAATTGAACGAAGCATTAGGCCATCATACACATGTGGGGGAAATCCGTCATATTGGACTCGTTCATGCCATCGAGCTTGTAAAAGATAAGCAAACGAAGGACGCTTTTCCTGCTGAACAACGGATTGGGTGGCATATATTTAGAAAAGCTATGGACCGAGGACTTGTATTGCGCCCCATTGGCGATGTCATCTATTTTAATCCGCCATTGAATATAGATAAAGATACTCTTGATAAAGCTATTGTGCTCTGTAAGGCAGCTGTAGAAGATGTATTGGGAGGGTGAAATAGATTTATAAGATTGAGAGTGTAGGAGGGAAACAAGGAATTGAGCGGCTTATAGTCGAAATAAAGAATAGCAGAGTTTAAATAAAAGGAGCTATAATAATTGACAATACGTATACACGTGTTATAATTATGGGAGAATACTATGAAGGATAGAGAATTATTAAAGCTTCTTCTTCAAAATGGATGGTCTATTAGCCGCCAAAAAGGTAGTCATATCATTGTAGTTAAAGGTTCTAAACATATATCTTTGCCAGTGCATAGGAAAGATATGAAAAAGGGACTTGAATTAAGTATTTTAAAAAGGGCTGGTTTACGTTAAGTAAGGGAGGTCTATATGGTATATATTTATCCCGCTATTGTTCATTATGAAGATGACGGATATTGGTTGGAATTCCCCGATTTGCCAGATACATATACACAAGGTGATACTATTGAAGAGGTCATGACTAATGCTGTTGAAAGTATGGAATTAACGTTGTTGCATTTGTTGGAAACTGGTGAACAGATTCCTCAGCCTAGTAATATTCAAGCGTTAACTACCGATACGGATTCTTTTACAACATTAGTGCAATCTAATATTGATTTGGCTAAACATTGTACATCAGTAAAAAAGACATTAACCATACCGCAATGGTTGAATGATCGAGCACTAAGTGAACATTTGAATTTTTCGCAAATTTTACAAGAAGCGTTGATTAAAAAGTTGACTATGTAAACGAAAAAAATTCTTTGAAGAAATGGTCTGACTTACAAAAGTCGGGCCTTTTTTCATGCCTTTTAGGAAGCTATTTATATATACCTAAAAATGGTATAATAAAGAATACGATATAATTATGTGAAGTAATGGAGTACGCCTATGGAAGCATTTCGTTTACTAATAGTTACAGGTATGTCTGGTGCCGGTAAAACACAAGTTCTACAAGCGTTAGAAGATATGGGATATCTTTGCATCGATAATATTCCACCTGTGTTGATTCCTAAATTGAGCGAGATTTGTCGCCAAGGTGGGGAACGTACGAACAGAGTAGCCCTCGTGGTAGATATTCGGGGCGGTGAATTTTTCGAAGCCTTATCTACATCTCTTGATAATTTAAAAGAAATGAAAGTGGATTATGAAATCGTATTTATGGATGCCACTGATGAAACATTGATTCGCCGTTATAAAGAGACGCGACGCAGTCATCCATTGGCTCCGAATGGTCGTATTACTTCTGGCTTGAAACAGGAGCGTGCAATCCTTGATTCGGTGCGACATAAAGCAGATTTCATTATTGACACGACTAATATGAAAACGGCAGCCTTAAAAGACTATTTAAAAGAGCGTTTTGCTCAAGTCGGTCAAAAACAAGGCATGGCGATTACTGTCGTGAGTTTTGGTTTTAAATATGGATTACCTCTCGATGCCGATATGGTTTGGGATGTACGATTTTTGCCAAACCCTTTCTACATTCCCGAATACCGCCATAAAACTGGTCGCGTTAAAGAAGTTAATGAATATATTCATTCCTTTGATGTAACGGAAGAGTTTAAACGACGCTATTTCGATACTATCGATTTTCTCGTACCAAATTATGAGCAAGAAGGGAAGTCGCAGTTTATCGTCGCTGTCGGTTGTACGGGTGGTATGCATCGTTCTGTAGCCATGGCAGAAGCGCTATATGCGCATCTTTCAGAAAAAGGATACCGTGTATCTATTGAACACCGAGATATGATGAAAAATAATGTAGAAGAGGATTTCAATCCACACCAAGTGATATCTGCGTGTGATGAACAATAAGGTGATAGTATGTTTCGAAAACGTTGGTTTCGGTGGTTAATACCGGGACTTAATATAAAACGATGGCTCACCTTGTTCAGTTTAGGTGTAGGCCTATTGATCATTGGTATTTCCTTGCTTTTCAACTATCAATGGTTATCTGCTATTGAAGATATTGTGTTAGCTTATTCGTATACGCTAACGGGATTTTATAATTATACTGTGCTCACTGCGATTGGATTATTACTCATTGCCTTAGGGGGCATTTTAATGCTCATCGGTACGAGCAAGGTTATTAAAACGATTATCCGTGCTGTGTTGCCTGATCCATCTAGCAAAGTATCAGATATTATTTTCCAAAATATTCGTCTCGACAAAGGTCCCAAAATTGTCGTTATCGGTGGCGGTACGGGTTTATCAAATTTGCTAAGAGGGTTGAAAGCCCATACGTCTAATTTGTCGGCTATCGTAACGGTGGCTGACGACGGAGGCTCTTCGGGACGCCTTAGAGAGGACTTTCAAATGATTGCTCCTGGTGATTTGCGAAACTGTTTGATTGCCCTCGCTGAACAAGAGGGGGATATGGAGAATTTGTTCCGCTATCGCTTTGATGGAAACAATGAATTATCTGGTCATAGTTTCGGTAATCTCTTTATTACGGCTTTGGCGCAAGTATACGATGGCGATATTCATGAAGCCCTCGAAGCGGCTAGTAAATTGTTGCGTGTCCGCGGTCGTGTCATTCCGTCCTCTACAGAGTTTATCAATTTAAGTGCAGAAATGACTGATGGTTCTATCGTAGATGGTGAAAGTAATATTCCTAATAGCGGGAAACAGATTCGCCGTGTGTTTAGCACCCCTGAAAGTCCAAAACCAGAAGGGGCAGCATTGCGCGCTATCGACGAAGCGGACGTTATCATTTTAGGTCCTGGTAGTTTATATACGAGTATCATTCCTAATCTGTTGACCGATAAGATTGCTGACCATGTACGGGCGAGCAAAGCTAACAAGCTTTATATTGCTAATGTGATGACCCAACCAGGGGAAACGTCTGGTTATTCCTTGGCCGATCATGTACAAGCCATTATTGATCATAGTGGGGCTGGCATTATTGATACGGTCCTTGCCAATGATGGGCCATTGCCAATTCAAATGGTAGAACAATATAGCGCTGTCGGTTCTGAGCCAGTAGCCATTGACTCGAAACGATTAAAAGAAATGGGTATTCGCACCGTTCGCGCTACCTTGATTAATTCTGAAAAACCAGCTGTTCACGATCCAGTACGGCTTGGCAAAGTTATTATGGACATCGTATATGCTATGAAGTCCGATATGGAACCGCGCGTGTTAGAATATTATTTGCAACGAAGCGACCATTAAATTGACTGTTAAGTGGTTTATTGTATTGATCATTACATGAAAGGAGGTTCCTATGTCGTTTGCAGAAGATGTGAAAAATGAACTATGTTCCTATGAGCCAGAAAAAGATGCCGACTTGGCTATGAAAATTGAAGCATCTTGTTTGCTGCGCATGGGAGGTTCTTTGTTGCTAGGCATGAATGGAGCCATTGGTATTCGGTTAGCCACCGCGAATAATGCGGTGGCTCGCCGTTTGTTAGGCATTCTAAAAAAACAATATGCATTGCCTACTCACGTGATGGTGCGGCAAGGTCTCAATTTGCGGAAAAAGAATATGTACACTTTGTCTGTCGATCCCTCCCAAGAAGGACGATCCGTATTAGAAGATTTAGCATTATGGCCTGTAACAGAGCAGTTGCCGCGGCCATGGCTTTCGTCGATGGAAGCACGTCGTGCTTTCTTGCGAGGCGCCTTTTTAGGCGGTGGTTCTGTGAATAAACCGCAAAGTGATTACCATTTAGAATTTATGACTGGTAATGAACATTTCGCTCGAGAAATTGTACATGTGTTGAAATTATTCCACATTCACGCTGGTTTAACGGAGCGAAAAGAAGAATTTGTAGTGTACCTCAAAGAAGGGGATGCCGTAACGAATTGCTTGCAAATTATGGGGGCCCAATCGGCGTTGATGGAATTTGAAAATGTACGAATTATGAAAACAGTGCGGAACCAAATTAATCGTCAAGTCAATTGTGAAACGGCAAATTTACAAAAAACTGTCAATGCTGCGGTGCGCCAAGTAAAGGCCATCCGCATTGTAGATGAACATATGGGTATTGAAAAACTGCCAGAAAAGTTGCGTATTGTTGCTCGCTTGCGGTGGGAACATCCAGAAGCGAGTTTAAAAGAATTAGAAGAACTGATGGAAGGCACTTTATCTAAATCGGGTATTGGCCATCGGTTGAAAAAAATTGAATCTATGGCTCTCACCTTTGATCCATTGGGACTAGAAGAGGTTTAATATGTTTTTTAAGAAATTATATAAATTAGCATCTATTTTTACGGCATTAGGCCTCGTGTCTGCTCATGCTAGTAATACAGACATAGATTTGCAGAAGGTTGGCTATTATGGTTTTACGGCTATGCCAGCGACATTAATATCGCAGAAGGATACATTGCTATTATCCGATAGCCCTGAATATGTAGGCCCTGTAGGCGGTGTATTGAGTGCAGGCACGATGAACGGCAAAGGGCGGGTTTATTTCTACCATGTTAATGAAATGGCGGATCCTCATAAAATTGCTATCGTCTTAGAAAATACTTCTGATGAGCCTAATACGATTACTGTATATCGGGAATTAAAATCTGTGTCTACATCAGATTATTTCGTAGCTGGTAGAGATTTGTCCCGCAAAGATTTAGAGCAACCTTTGACAGATAAACCGCTCTACTCCTTTACGATGGAGCCTCACAGTCGACATATTGTATTTGATGATTTAGAAGAAACGCCAGTATTAAAAGATGAGTTGTTTACAGGTATCGTTGATTTAAACACGACGGCGCCTGTATTTACTCGTGTTATGATGATTCCTATGGGGCTTAACTCTGTAGAAGCATCCCATTGGGTTAAAAATCTCCCTATCGATCACGTTCGTTTGCGTGGTACTTTTACCGGTGCTGAGCGGGTCATGGCGGTGCCTCAAGAATATAATTCCATGTTAGGCGGCGCCTATGTGGAAATTGGTAATGACCGAGAAGATCCATTTGTAGAAGGCGTGGACGAACTCGATCAAAACGCCTATGTAAAAGATGTTGGTAACTATGGTATTTCCTATACTCTCACGATTCCTACAGCAGGAGCAGATCCATTCCGTCTCTATTTAAATCCTATGGGTGGCGCTTATTCCGGTTCGTTCACTGTGAAATCTCAACGTCGTTGGCAACAAGACCCTGGTGAAAGTGTAACTTACCATGTTGGTGGTGAAGATGGTATTCGAGTGTTAGGTCACAATACGATTATGGATAATCGTCATATTGGTAGCTATAATGGTGGAGATACATTAACAATTAATTTTATGCCTGCAGGGGCGTCGAATTTGCCAATTCGTTTCTTATTAATTCCAGAAGCCTTAGCAAATCCGCAATATACAGAGAAATTAAAAATGACAGAAGCTGGTCGTAAAGTTTTGGCGAAAGAGGCGAAAAAAGAGTTAGAGAAAAAAGCGAAGGCCGTAGCGGCTACAGAAAAAATCGCCTTGTCTAGAGAAAAAACACGGGATAAAGCAAGTGCTGCTTTGGAAGAAGCGAAAGTAGCTCTTGAAAAAGCAAATGCCGATTATAGAGCGGCGGCAGCTAAAGCAAACGGAAAAGGTTCGGATGAAGTATCTTCGGCAGCTCGTAAAGTAGAAAAAGCTCGCTTATTAGTGGAAAAACGAACGCGCGAATATGATGGTGCTCAGCAACAAGTTATGGAGGCGCGTCATGCGTGGGATCGCGAAGTAGTGGCTTATAAAGAGTTAGAAAAACAATTGTAAAAGGATGGGATTTTTCGTCCTTTTACATTGACTTTCACTAGTGAATTCAGTACAATAAATAAAGAAATAATGCATAGAAGTGGTACGAGAGACCGCTGCATTACACAACACCTTTTAATTTGGTCCAGAGAGGCTAAGAAAGGAATATAGTTGAAGTCTGCCCGTAAGGGTATCTTTGTGTAACTATCGACCTTTTGCCTCTTGGTAGAAGGTCGTTTTTTATTAATAGCACCAGTAATAGTAATAGTAATAGGAGGCAATGATGGGACAAGTGAGCTTACATGGCAAACATTTGCTAGGTTTGCAACAAGCTACACCAGAAGAAATTAAATTGATTCTTGATGTAGCGAAAAAAATGAAACAGGTTGTATTGTCTGATGACAAGAAAATTCCTTATTTAAAAGGTAAAGCTATTATCAATCTATTCATGGAACCTAGTACGCGGACGCGCAGCTCCTTTGAGTTGGCTGGCAAGTATTTAGGCGCTGATGTTATTAATATTTCGCCAAGTGGCTCTTCCATGGGGAAAGGTGAAAGTTTCCGAGACACATTGCTAACATTATCCTATATGGGAACTGATGCCATCGTTATGCGTCATAGCGCAGAAGGGGCACCATTGTATGCTACAAAAGCAGTTGATCCTATCATCATCAATGCTGGTGACGGTGCTCATGAGCATCCAACGCAGGCTTTGCTTGATATGTATTCTATTATCGAGCAAAAAGGATCCATTGAAGGTAAAAAAATCGTCATCGTTGGTGATATTATGCATAGTCGCGTAGCTCGTTCCAATATTTACGGTCTCACTAAAATGGGGGCTGACGTTCATTTAGCCGGTCCTCGTACTATGGTGTATCCAGAACTTGAGAAATTAGGTGTTACTGTTCACCACGATGTACGAGAAGCTGTAAAAGATGCAGATGTGGTCAATGTATTGCGTATCCAATTAGAGCGTATTCATTCTGCTCTATATCCGACAAATCGTGAATATGCTCGAATTTTCGGTATCAATAAAGATGTCTTAAGTCTTGCTAAAGACGATGTAATGGTAATGCATCCAGGCCCAATGAACCGAGGCCTTGAAATTTCTCCGGACGTAGCGTACTGGGATCAATCGGTTATCCAAGAACAAGTACGAAATGGTGTAGCTGTACGTATGGCCGTATTATACTTAACAATTCATGGAGGTGACGGTAGTGAGCTTGCTAATTAAAAACGGTACGGTAGTGAATCCGGCAAAACAACAACATGAAATTGCAGATGTACTCATTGAAAACGGCAAAATTGCAGCCATAGGCCAAAATTTAGAAGCCAATGGTGTCGAAGTATACGATGCTACAGGACTTATCGTAGCGCCTGGTCTCATTGACATTCATACACATTTACGCGAACCGGGACAAGAAGCGAAAGAAGATTTCCATTCTGGTACACAAGCTGCCGCTGCCGGTGGCTTTACGCGGGTGGTAACGATGGCTAATACGACACCAGTTGTAGACAATGCGCCACTCGTACGCGGTCTTAGAAAACAAGCAGAATTGACAGGCGTTGTAAAAGTCGAATTTATTGGCGCCGTATCAAAAGGCTTGGAAGGTAAAGAATTAGCTGAATTAGGTGATATGGCCGAGGCTGGTGTAGTGGCTTTCTCCGATGACGGTCACTATGTAGAAAGTGCTGCTTTCATGCGTCGGGCTCTTGAATATTCGTCTATGTTCAATAAAATGGTTATCGACCATGCGGAAGATGTAACACTTTGTAAAAATGGTCATATGCATGAAGGCATCGTATCTTATGAAATGGGCGTTATCGGTCGACCTGCCGTAGCAGAAGATATGGCAGTAGCTCGTGATATTATGTTAGCTGAAATGACAGGCGGTCATATTCACATCGCTCATGTAAGTAGTAAGAATACAGTTGACATGGTACGTGCAGCGAAAGCAAAAGGTCTCAATGTAACGTGCGAAGTAACGAGCCAACATTTATCCTTTACCGATGAATATTTGAGAGATTATAATCCGGCTTTTAAAATGGCTCCTCCTATTCGTTCGGAAGATCATCGCCAAGCATTAATCGAAGGTTTGTTAGACGGTACAATTGACGCTATTATTACAGACCATGCGCCACATGCATTTGAAGAAAAAGACCAAGAGTTCTGCTGTGCGCCGAACGGGTTCAGCGGTCTTGAAACATCTTTAGCAGCAGTCATTACGAATGCCTATGGAGAAGGTAAATTGTCCATTGATCAAGTGGTGTACCATATGAGTACGCGTCCTGCTGAATTGATGCGTTTAGATGCAGGTGTCTTAGAAGTAGGTAAAGCGGCTGATATTACCGTGTTTAGTACTACAGAAGAGTGGACAGTAGATAGGAATCAGTTCTACACAAAAGGCAAGGTGAGTCCTTTTGATGGTATGACTGTTACAGGGAAGGCAAAATTAACCGTTGTAGACGGTGAAATCGTTATGAAGGAGGGCGTAGTCCTACGATGAAAGGCAAATTAGTACTAGAAGATGGTTCCGTATTTGAAGGGTCCTTATTGGGTGGAGCCCCAACAGTAGGGGAAGTCGTATTTAATACAGGTATGACTGGCTATCAAGAAATTTTGACAGATCCATCCTATGCAGATCAAATCATTACATTAACATATCCATTGATTGGTAACTATGGTACATTGAGTTCCATTACACAAGGTCCAAAACCATATGCTAAAGGCATGATTGTTGGTGAGTTATGCGACTTTCCAAGCAATTGGCAAAATGAGGGGTTATTTAGTGAATACCTTCGCCTTCATGGAATTCCTTGCCTTTATGATGTAGATACGCGCGCTATTACTCGTACATTGCGCAATCATGGGGTTATGAAAGGCGTTATCGTTCGTGCTGATTTCCCTATGGAAGATATTCAGCAACTATTCAAACAAGAGTTGCCTACAGACCAAGTTATGCGTGTTACAACGAAATGGAAAGGTATGAGAGGCGATAAAAACGCAGAGTTCCATGTAGCAGTTATGGACTTTGGCGTGAAAGAAAGCATTCTTCGTTCTTTAGAGGCTGCTAATTGCCGTTTAACCGTATTTCCAGCGGATTCCAAAGCGGAAGAAATTTTGGAAGTCAATCCAGATGGTATTTTCTTATCTAATGGACCTGGAGATCCAAAAGATCTTGGCTACGCCGTCGAAGAAGTGAAACAATTATTTGGTAAAAAGCCGATTTTTGGTATTTGTATGGGCCATCAAGTATTGGCACAAGCCTATGGTGGGGCTACTTTCAAATTAAAATTTGGTCATCGTGGATCCAACCATCCAGTACAAGATCTTCGCACAGGTCGCGTCTATATTACATCTCAAAATCACGGTTACGCTGTTGATGACACCACATTGCCTGATGATGTAGAAGTGACACACCGTAGTGTTAATGATGGTACGGTAGAAGGTATGAAACATAAAACATTGCCAATCTTCTCTGTACAATATCATCCAGAAGCGTCCCCAGGACCAACTGATAATTTATATTTATTTAACGAATTTGAAGCATTGATGAGAAAGGGAAAATAAATGACCGCAGAAGCAAAAAAAGTACTCGTAATTGGTTCGGGTCCAATTATTATCGGCCAAGCAGCCGAGTTTGACTATGCTGGTACACAAGCATGTCGTTCCCTTCGTGAAGAAGGTTATCAAGTCGTATTGGTAAACTCTAACCCGGCTACGATTATGACAGACACGGATATTGCGGATCGTGTATACGTAGAACCAATCAGTCTTGAATTCGTTACAGAAGTCATAAAAAAAGAACGTCCTTGGGGCTTGCTCGCTACTTTAGGCGGTCAAGTAGGTCTTAATATGGCGGTGCAATTATCGGAAGCGGGGATTTTAGAAGAATACGGCGTACAACTCTTAGGTACAACGTTAGAAGCTATTAAACAAGCGGAAGACCGTGAATTGTTTAAAGAGGCGATGAAAGAAATTAACCAACCTGTACCAGAATCGGATATTTTTAATGACTTAGAAGAAGCCGTAGCTTTTGCAAATCGCATCGGCTACCCTGTTATTATCCGCCCAGCCTATACATTGGGCGGTACTGGTGGTGGTATTGCTCATAACGAAGATGAAATGTATGAAATTACTCGTCGCGGATTGAAGCTTTCACCAATTCATCAAATTTTGGCAGAACGTTCTGTAGCTGGTTGGAAAGAAATCGAATATGAAGTAATGCGCGATAGTGCTGATAACTGTATCATCGTATGTAATATGGAAAATATCGACCCAGTAGGCGTTCATACAGGTGATTCCATTGTAGTGGCGCCAAGCCAAACGCTAAATGATATTCAATACCAAATGTTGCGCACTGCATCGGTAGATATTATTCGATACCTTAAAATTGAAGGTGGCTGTAACGTACAATATGCGTTGAATCCAAATAGCAATGAATATATCGTTATTGAAGTAAACCCTCGCGTATCTCGTTCTTCGGCGTTGGCATCGAAAGCGACGGGATATCCTATTGCTAAAGTGGCAGCAAAAGTTGCGGTAGGTATGACATTAGATCAAATTACCAATGCTGTAACAGGAGAAACAAAAGCTTGTTTCGAACCGACATTAGATTATGTAGTGACAAAATTCCCGCGCTGGCCGTTTGAGAAATTCAACCTTGCTGATCGTACATTAGGCACGCAAATGAAAGCGACTGGCGAAGTTATGGCTATTGACCGTACTTTAGAAGGCTCTTTGTTGAAAGCCATTCGCTCTCTTGAAATCGGCTTAGATCATATTGAACTTAAGAAAATTAGCCACGAGTCCATGGAGCAATTAATTGAACGCTTGCATTTGGTAGATGATGAGCGTATTTACGTCGTTGCGGAAGCATTGCGTAAAGGCATTAGTGTAGAGAAAATCCACTACATTACGAAAATTGATCCATTCTTCTTAGAAAAAATCAAAAATATCGTTACAGTAGAACAAGAATTGGCTGTACATGGCGTAACAGAAGATGTGTTGCGTCGTGCAAAACGCTATTCTATGACTGACTCTGTAGTAGCTCGTTATGCTGGTACTACGGTAGAAGAGGTAAAAGCAAAACGCAAAGAGTGGAATATTGTTCCTACTTACAAATACGTAGATACTTGTGCTGCAGAATTTGAATCTCAAACGCCATATTACTATAGCGCTTATGCAACAGAAGACGAAGTGCGTCCACTGGGTGACAAATCTGTTGTCGTTCTCGGCTCTGGACCAATCCGTATCGGTCAAGGTGTTGAATTTGATTACTGCTCTGTACATTCTTCTTGGGCACTTCGTAAAGCTGGCTATCAGTCGATTATGATTAATAACAATCCTGAAACGGTGTCTACAGATTTTGACATTTCCGATTCCCTCTACTTTGAACCATTAACAGTAGACGATGTTATGGAAATCATTGAAAAAGAAAAACCAACTGGCGTTATCGCTCAGTTTGGTGGACAAACGGCGATTAATTTAGCTGGTCCATTAGCAGAGCGTGGTGTAAAAATCCTTGGCACTTCTGTAGATAGTATCGATATGGCAGAAGATAGAGAACGCTTTGATGCACTTTTAGCAGAGCTGGGGATTCCTCGTCCAGTAGGGGCTCTCGTTACATCTGACAAAGAAGCATTAGAAGCGGCAAAAAATCTTAAGTATCCATTAATTGTACGGCCTTCCTATGTTCTTGGTGGTCGCGCTATGGAAATCGTATATAACGATAAAGAATTAGACGTATATATGAAAGAAGCCGTTGTAGCGTCCAAAGAACATCCAGTATTGATCGACCGTTATATGGTTGGTATGGAAGTAGAAGTAGACGCTATTTCTGACGGTACTGACGTATGTATTCCTGGCATTATGGAGCAAATTGAGCGGGCCGGTGTTCATTCTGGCGACTCCATGGCGGTATATCCAGCACAACACTTGAGCCAAGAACTAGTAGATCAAATCGTTGATTATACACGTCGTATTGCAATAGGTTTGAATGTAAAAGGTGTACTTAATATTCAGTACATCGTAGCTGATGGGGAACTTCACGTTATCGAAGTAAACCCTCGTTCTAGCCGTACAGTACCGTTTATTTCCAAAGTAACAGGTATCAATATGGTTGAATGTGCAACGCGCATTGCTCTTGGTGAAAGCTTACAAGACTTAGGATTACCATTAGGTTTAGTACCAAATAAACCATATGTAGCTGTTAAAGCGCCAGTGTTCTCGTTTTCTAAAATGGGTCTCGTAGAAATTGCTCTCGGCCCTGAAATGAAATCCACTGGCGAAGTTATGGGCATTGGCCGCACCTATTCGGAAGCTCTATTTAAAGCGATCAATGGCGCTAACATGCGCATTCCAGAAGCGGGCACTATCCTTATGACAGTAGCGGACCGGGATAAAGAAGAAGCGAGCCAATTGGCCAAAGGCTTTATTGAACTTGGTTATCGTATCGAAGCTACAGGTGGTACTGGTAAATACTTTAAAGAACACGGCGTCGATTGCACAGTGGTTAACAAAATCTCTGAAGGTGAGGATAACTGTGCTGATCACATTCGTCAAGATAAAGTTGATTTGGTGTTAAATACATTGACAGCTGGCAAGCGTCCTGAACGGGAAGGGTTCCAATTGCGTCGTCTCGCTGTAGAAATGGGTACACCTTGTTTAACGAGCCTTGATACAGCAAGAGAAGTATTGCGTGTTGTAGCGAGTCGTAAAGATAATGCAAATTACACCGTAGAAGCATTACAAGATTTTGAATTAGAGTAATTACAAGTACTATTTTGAATACGTAGTTTTGTAATTCTGTGAAAACAATCTGCCATTGGTATCAATGGCAGATTGTTGTATAGGAGTAATAACATGAGTGGTTATGTAGAAATGGGCAAAGTTATTCGTAATGTCCAAATTGGATCTGATGTATGGCTCATTGACGTATATGCACTAAAACAAGCAGCAGAAGCCAAAGTAGGGCAATTTTGTAATGTTCGTGTTACCAATAATAGCGCCCCATTACTGCGTCGCCCTATAAGCTATGCTGGATTTGATGCGGAAAAAGGTACTATTACTTTGTTATATCGCGTTGTAGGAGCTGGCACGGAATTAATGACCCATCTCGTAGCCGGTGATACACTCGATTGTTTAGGACCATTAGGGGAACCGTTCCAAACGACCCCTAATATGCTCCTCGTTGGCGGTGGTGTAGGTATTGCCCCTATGTTGTGCATTGCGTCACACTTACAAGAAGGAGAAGCAGCACAAGTTATATTAGGTTTTAGAAATGAATCGGAAACCTTCTGGGCTGATTTATTTAAAGATACATCTGTAAAGGTTCATATTACCACTGACGATGGTAGCGTAGGGACGCAAGGGTTCCCTACTGCTATTATGCCTGCATTATTGCAAGAGAATGATTTCACTTCCGTTATGACTTGTGGCCCTACACCGATGATGAAAGGCGTGGCAACAGTAGCTCAAGAACATGGTGTACCTTGCCAAGTATCTTTAGAAGAACGAATGGGTTGTGGTACAGGTGGCTGTTTAGGGTGCTCTTGTGATGGTGCAAACAACAAACGTTACAAAGTGTGTACTGATGGTCCCGTATTCCCTGCAGAGGAGGTGTTCTTTTAATGAGTGAACGCGATTTAAATAACACCGTTATGCCAAACCCTAAATTGGCTGTTAATTATTGCGGTATTGCTATGAAGAATCCTATCATTGCTGCATCCGGCACATTTGGGAATGGTCCTGAATATAAAGGCTATATAGACCTTAGCAATGAAGTAGGCGCTATTTCTGTAAAAGGATTAACACCAAAAGGCAGACATGGAAATCCGGGAACACGCATTGCAGAAACCCCGTCAGGTGTACTGAACTGTATTGGTCTTGAAAATCCAGGGGCGGAGCATTTTGTAGGACATGTATTGCCAGGTTTGATGAAATACGACGTTCCATTGTTGGCGAATGTATCAGCAGGATCGGTAGCAGAATTTGCATGGATGGCAGAAACATTATCAGTAGATGGTATTGCTGGTATCGAAGTAAATGTGTCGTGTCCTAATGTAGAATGTGAAGGGATGGCTTTTGGGGTAGATCCAAAGGTTGTGGAAGAGGTAACAAAGGCCGTTCGGAAAGTAACGAATAAGCCTGTTATTGTGAAATTATCTCCCAATGTAACAGACATTGTAGAAATTGCTAAAGCTGTCGAAGCCGGTGGTGGCAATGGGGTGAGCCTCATCAATACCCTTCTTGGTATGGCTATTGATATACATCGCCGTAAACCACTATTAGGTAATACCTATGGAGGGTTAAGTGGCCCTGCTGTAAAACCTGTAGCGCTTCGTATGGTTCATCAAGTTTATAAAGGTGTCAACATTCCTATTATTGGACTTGGTGGCATTATGACTGGTACCGATGCTATCGAGTTTATGATGGCAGGTGCCAGTGCCGTACAAGTGGGCACAGCTACAATGGTGAATCCTAATGCTATTAGTACAATTGCTAAACAAATGGCAGATTATGTAGAACAATACAATTTAAATTCTATTACCGATATCGTTGGTGCTGTACATCAGTAGTTTTATGATGTATGTAGTGAGTTAACAGTATATGTAAAAAGGCAATCATTTAGTTACATACTAAATGATTGCCTTTTGATTTTTATAGCAATTATAAGAGGAAGCCTATACTGGCATTTTATAGACCTTTCGATTAGCAGCATTAGCGATTCGTGGTATAAAAAATGTCAGTATGGGCTTTTTAATATTATTAGTGTAGATATAGTTGTAAGTACTAGGTTAAATATAACCTTTATAGAAGTCAATAAACTGCTGTGCCACTGGTGATAAGGCGTGGCCTTTCAAAATAATAAAGGCTTTTTTGAAGTCCCCAGAGAATTCAGGTAATTTAATGCGTGCCATTTTTCTGTGGTTTACTAATTCTTTTTCATCCATTGGTACGACCGCAATAGTGCGACCTGAAGAAGCCCATTCGATAGCGGAGCTTTTAGTAGTCGTTATAGATTGCGTATCTAATTGATCTAAGTCAGTTAGGGAGGTTTGGATAATCATGCGCACAGACCCGCCAGAGAGAGTAATAGGGCATTGTTTGATATCATCCCAAGTGATGGTGCTGTGATCTTGTTCTGTCCAAAATACGTCTTCTCTAAATACGGCGTAAAGGTGTTCTTCTTGGGTTAAGATAATATCAAATTTATCAGTATCTACCATTTGAATATTAGCGATGCCAATTTCGGCGCTGCCCTTAATGAGTTGGTTCACGACGTTTGTCATAAGGCCTTCGTAAATTTCAAAGCGTACCGATGGGTATTTCATGCCGAAAGCCGGTAAGTACTGTTGTACCATTGGTGTGGAGCGGGACGCTGATGTAGCGATACGCAATGTCCCTTCAATACGGGAGTTCAATTGGTTGACTGCATTATAGGTAGATTCTTCGATAGAGCACAATTGCTGGGCTTTTGCGTAGAAGATTTTTCCTGCTTCTGTTAATTGTAAATTAGTACCTCGTTGACCGCGTTTAATATTGATAAGTTGAGCTCCGAACTCGGCTTCTAAATATTTTAACTGCTTACTCAGGGCTGGCTGTGTAATGTGCAATACCTCGGCAGCTTGGGTCATATTCCCGATTTGAACGAGGGTAATAAAATTTCGATAATACGATGTGTCCATAATCTCTCCATTAGTACAAAGATATAATAAAAATTTATACCGAAACAAACGATAGTCATTTCACATTAGATATATTCTCTTCTATACTATAACCGTAGAGAGAAATTAAGTCATTAATAATTTTTATAATGGCGATGTGAATTGCAGTGTACCATTCTTGTAAGGTATATAGAAAGAGGTTCAGTATGAGTTTAGTAAAAGTATCATTAACAAAAGCATTACATAAATGGGAAAGTCGTAAATTAGTTAGTGCCGAAAGCCATATAGTGACTAAAAAAGATACAATCAACCAATGGCCACATCCATTGACACATGAACAACGGAAAGCCTATAAACAAGGATTACGTTCCTTAGTATAAAGGTAATACTATTTCGGTAGGATCTTGTTCCGCAAATATAGCAGCTCCATGACTGAGGTCTTGGAGCTCTTTTTGTATTGTTTCTAGTTCCTCAATAGGACATAAAATAGTAACCACTACTTTTTCACTGAATTGGCTTTCACTGTGAAGGTTGTGATCGTGAATGTACCGTTCTACAGCGCCATATAAGGTATAATCTACTGTTACTTCTAAGGGAATACGTGTCGTATGCAAGTCTTTAGGAGCTAATTGGAGTGTATCGGCTACAGCGTGGGAGTAAGCACGGATAAGACCGCCAGCCCCTAATTTGATGCCGCCAAAGTATCGTGTTACAACGACGGCTACATTGGTAATACCAGTTTTTTTGAGCACTTCTAACATAGGTTTACCAGCCGTGCCAGATGGCTCGCCATTATCGGAAGACCGTTGCTTCTCTTGGTTAGGTCCTAATGCAAAGGCGGTGCAATTATGACTAGCATCCCAGAATTCTTTGTTGATGCGGTTAATAAATTCTTGTGCATCTTCTTCCGTACTGCAAGGATATAAGGTCGTAATAAATCGAGATTTCTCTACTATAGTTTCGTGACGAAACTCCTCTCGTACGGTAGTAAACTCCGTTTTCATGGACACCTCCTTCTCATTGTTATTCTTATGATACTATTTGATAATACTATTTATAATTATAATCTATTTAATATATTGATGTATAGATAGAGAAAGGCCTTTGAAATCCCTGCCTACTTTAGTAGGATATTGACAGGTGCGTAATGTGTGATATGATTTTGATATGAGTAGTTATTCATATAAAAAGCCTAGAGAAAAGGATAAAGGGGTGCTATATGAGTATTAATAAGCAAGAATTCGATATTATAGGTATGCACTGTGCAGCCTGTGTCAAACGAGTAGAAAACGTAGTGGCTAAGGTGGACGGTGTAGAGTCCGTTAAAGTTAATTTATTGACGCGTAAGGCGCGCGTCGATTATGCACCTGGTGCCAATGTAGAAAGTGAGCGCATTATAGAAGCGGTTACAAATATTGGTTTTGGTGCTACTGAGTCTGATGACAGTAAGAAGGAAATTGAGAAGGTTAATCTGAGACCTCACATCATTCGTCTCGTCGTAGCCGCAGCGATGGCTATTCCTATGATGGTTAATATGGGTCTACATCATATGGGATTTAAGGCCCTTCCAGTTTGGATGGAATTCGTGTTAGCCACTATCGCTCAATTTGGACCAGGCCTTATGTTCTATAAGAGTGCTTGGAGTGCTGTAAAAAGTGGTGCCCTCACTATGGATGTGCTCATTGTATTAGGTACTACTGTAGCTTATGGTTATAGTATTTATAATTGGTTGTTTGTTCCTGAATTAGGGGCCGCTGGCATCTATTTTGAAACATCTGCATGGCTAATTACGTTTATTTTATTAGGTAAATACCTTGAAGAAGTGGCAAAAGGGCGGACTTCGGAGGCGTTGCAGAAATTGATGGCTTTGCAACCAGCCGTAGCTCATGTGCTTAGGAATGGACAATTTGTAGATATTCCTACTTCTGAAGTTGTCATCGGCGATGTGCTCCAAGTGCGGGCCGGTGAAAAAATCCCTGTTGATGGGATAATTACAGAAGGCTATTCTACCGTAGATGAGGCTATGCTCACCGGTGAAAGCATGCCTGTAGAAAAATCGGAAGGTTCCGAAGTGATTGGGGCAACTATCAACTTGAGTGGGGCTTTCACAATGGAAGCGAAACGAATCGGTTCCGATACGATGTTATCGCAAATTATCAAAGTCGTAGAAGAAGCGCAAACGTCGAAAGCCTCTATTCAACGGGTAGCTGATGTAGTGGCATCGTATTTCGTGCCTACTGTGATTGCTCTTGCTGTGTTGACTGCTCTCGTGTGGTATTTTGTTATGGATGCAGGTATCAATACAGCACTCATTAATGCGACGGCAGTACTCGTTATTGCTTGTCCTTGTGCATTAGGTTTGGCGACGCCAACATCTATTATGGTAGGCTCTGGTTTAGGTGCAGAACATGGTATCCTCATTAAAAGTGCAGAATACCTAGAGAAAGCAGGTAAATTAGATGCTATCGTTATGGATAAAACAGGAACGTTGACGCAAGGTGTTCTCAATGTGCGAGCTTTCACAAATTATAGGGGTGATGAAAGAGAGAATATGTCTCTCATGATGGCCCTTGAAAGTGGTACATCCCATCCTATTGCAAAAGCGATGGTGTACTATGGCGAAGATCAGGGATATAAAGGAGAAGAAGCATCTATTGACTCCTTTGTCGATGTGCCTGGTAAAGGCTTGGAGGCGATGTACCATGGTCAATCTATTCAATTGGGTCACAGCCGTTGGATGCGAGAATTAGGTTATGATATTGGGCCTATGGAATCGGATATTACAGGATTTGAAGAACAAGGTGCGTCTGTATCCTTGCTCGCTGTAGATGGTACGATTCGGGCATTATGGGCCGTAGAAGACGAATTGCGTCCTGAAACGACAGAAGTAGTGAAGGAATTACAGCAACAAGGTATCGATGTGTGGATGATCACTGGCGATAATGCGCGCACAGCCCATTATATTGCTAAACAAGTAGGAATTTCTCATATCATTGCCGAAGTATTACCACAAGATAAAGCAAGCAAGGTAAAAGCATTGCAAGCAAAAGGCCTCACTGTAGGTATGGTAGGGGACGGTATTAATGATGCGCCAGCCCTCGTTACAGCAGATGTTGGGTTTGGTATTGGCAGTGGCACCGATATTGCTGTAGAATCCGCAGACATCGTATTGGTGCGCAATGATTTGCACACCTTAGTGAAAGCTGTACGCTTAAGTAAAAAGACGATGACTAATATTAAACAAAACTTATTCTGGGCGTTGATTTTTAACTGCATCGGCATTCCACTAGCGGCATTGGGCGAGCTTAATCCTATGATTGCTGGTGCGGCTATGGCATTTAGTTCAGTTACCGTTGTAAGTAATGCATTACGCTTAAAACGAGCTAAGCTATAATGATATGCCCCGTTTGGCATATAGTCGAGTCTCACCAAAGGATAAATCTTTTATCATAATTTGAGCCTCTAGTTAATTTTCCTATAAATGGCTAGAACCGGTTAGCATAAAATAGATTGAAGTAAGAAAGGCGTTAAGAGATGAAATTAAGTACGCGTGATATAGTGTATATTGGATTTATTGCTGCCTTGTGTGCGGTGGCAACGACGATTCGTATCGAAATTCCTGGCGGTGCTATGGTTCATTTAGGATCGGCCGCATTATTTACGACGTCTATTTTATTTGGCGGTCTTTATGGTGGATTAGGGGCGGCTATTGGATCTACTTTATTCGATTTATTCGGAGGGCATACGCAGTATATTGTTTTTTCTTTCTTTATAAAGGGATTAGCAGGTCTTATTGTAGGGACTATGACGGCTGGTTATTTACCGCCGTCACTTCAAAAAGGTACGGTTAGTATCAGTCGTATTCTTATCGCTCTTATAGTAGGTGCTATATGGACGGCTATGGGCTATTTTTTTGCTTGGTGGTTTGTTCTTGAAAGCGCTACTGTGGCTGCTAGCAAAATACAATATAGTTTGATGACAAGTGCAGCAGGTATGGTAGTGGCTATTATATTGGCACCGAAGTTACAAAAGGTAGTACGGAAATTATTTACAAACCATTGACATAAAAAGGCCGTAGAAGCTAATTTAGTTTAGCATCTACGGCCTTTGTGTTGTATATATTAGAAGTTACAGAGATCGTTTAGATTTTCTGCCATGGTAGGATGTGTAAAAATTTGGCTTTGGAAATACGTATATGGGATTGTATTGTCCATGGCTAGTTTAATGAGGTTAATTAACTCTTCAGATGATTGTGAGTATAATGTTGCACCGAGGATTAAATCGGTTCAGCGTCGACTACGATTTTAAAAGCACCTTTTAAATTATCGTTTACATGTGCTCTAGGCATTGTAGAAACGAGCATTTCGTTTGTTTTTACAGTATATCCTTTATTGATGGCCTCTTTTTCTGTAAACCCTACCCGAGAGAGTGGAGGGTTTAAAAATGTTGTATAAGGAATATTTTTTCTATCTTTTAATGTATAGTGGCGGTTACCTGTTAATGTGTCAAAGACGATGCGAAAATCATCTAGAGATATATAGGTAAATTGCGGACCACCATTTACATCACCAACAGCGTAAACGCCAGGGACGGAACTTTCACATACATCGTTTACAACAATTGCACCGCGGTCATTAGTGATAATATCTGTGTGTTCTAGACCTATATGTTCCGTATTAGGTTTACGGCCAGTGGCATATAAGACGGCATCAAAGGTGTAGTTTTGATTATCAGCGACAATAACTGGTTTATTATTTTTGTTGGATACAGAGTCTAAGGTTACAGAATTAAGAATCGTAATGCCTTGTTCTGTTAAATAGGTAGTAGCTAATTCTTGGATAATTGGTTCCTCCCGTTTTAGAATGGCGGGTTCAATATTAAAAACCGTTACTTTGGTTCCCATTTTTGCAAATAAGCTGGCAAATTCTAAACCAATAGGACCAGCACCGATGATACCTAATGTAGCTGGCTGAGTTGGCAAGTGTTGTATTTCTGTACTATTATAGAAACCACTAGCTGTATCAATGCCTGAAATAGTAGGCTTAATAGATACGGCTCCAGTATTGATAATAATCGTTTCTGCAGATAATACAATTATATCATCCCCAGCAGTTACGGTAATTTCTTTATTGCTTGTAAAAGCGCCATATCCAGTATAAACATCTACATGAGGATTGGTATCCAACATTGCAAAGTTTTTATTGCGTAAACGAGAGGTAACTACTTCTCGTTGATTTAATACTTGTTCGTAAGATAAGCCTTTTGATGCGGCTATGATCATAGTTTTAGTAGGAATGCAAGCAATATTAATACATGTGCCTCCATACATAAGTGGATTCTCTTCAATCATAGCTACAGATTTGCCTATAGCACCCAATTTAGCGGCTAGTGTTTTTCCTGCTTTACCAAAGCCAAGAATGATAATGTCATATTGCTTAGTAATCATTACATACCTCCTATCTTTCATATTGAAAACATTAGATGTCTATATTATAACATGTGTGTATAAATATAAGCGTCTTAAATTATAACTATTAAATTATCAAACTGAAAATTAATATTTTGTTTAGCTTGTCAAGAAAATTTCCTTGACAGATACTTTCTGGTGTTTTATTATATGTAAAGTAATATAGCTTGACAGTGATGGAGGTGCCCTAGTGGAGGAACGAGTTCTTATTAGTTTGCTCTTGGATTTTTATGGGCCATTATTGACAGATAAGCAGAGATTATCGTTACAATTACATCACGAAGATGATATGTCACTCGGTGAAATTGCTGATGAATTAGGGGTCTCACGACAGGCGGTATATGATAATCTGCAGCGCGCACGTCATCTATTACATGATTATGAATCGAAATTACAGCTTGTTGCCCAATATGAGGCGCGGGAGCATATATTAGATGAGCTGAAGAAGGTATTGCCTCAAGAGGTGCTTTCACAGCCGAGAGTACAAGAGTTATTGACGCAAATGGAGGGATAATATGGCATTCGATAGTTTATCAGAAAAGCTGCAAGACGCCTTTAAATCCTTAAAAGGGAAGGGCAAAATTACAGAAGATGATGTCAATCTTGCGTTGCGTCAAGTTCGAACGGCATTATTAGAAGCAGACGTTAATTTCATGGTAGCCAAGGATTTTGTGAAATCCATTAAGGAGAAAGCACTTGGTGAAGAAGTGTTTGGTTCTTTAAATCCAGCACAAACAGTTATTAAAATTGTTAACGATGAATTGACGGCCCTCCTTGGGGGAACTCAAAGTCGTATTATGATTGCTTCTAAACCGCCTACTATTATTATGTTAGTTGGTTTACAAGGTGCTGGTAAGACGACGACGGCTGGTAAATTAGCGGTATATTTACGGAAGCAAGGGAAACATCCTATGATGATTGCTGCCGATGTATATCGCCCAGCAGCGATTAAGCAATTACAAGTGGTAGGCAAGCAAATTGATATCCCTGTATTTGCTGACGAAACGCCAGGCGCTAATCCTGTCGATATTGCTCGTCGCGGCGTAGAACAAAGTACGCATATGTTAAAAGATGTAGTCATTATCGATACGGCAGGCCGCTTGGCTATCGATGAGCCACTTATGGAAGAGTTATCGAATATTAAGTCTGCTGTTAAACCTCATGAGATTCTCCTTGTTGTAGATTCCATGATTGGTCAAGATGCGGTGACGACAGCTCAAACATTTAATGAAAAATTAGGTGTTGACGGTGTTATTCTTACTAAATTAGATGGCGATGCTCGTGGTGGTGCGGCTTTATCTATTAAAGCCGTAACAGGTCTCCCAATTAAATTTACTGGGGTGAGCGAGAAAATGGATGGTTTCGATGTGTTTTATCCAGATCGCATGGCCTCTCGTATTCTTGATTTAGGGGATTTTAAAACGCTCATTGAAAGCGTGCAAGGTGCTATTGACGAAGAAGAAGCGCGTGAAATGGCACAGAAAATGGCAAAAAATAATTTCACTTTAGATGATTTTTTAAAACAAATGAATCAAGTGAGAAAATTAGGACCATTACAAAATATTATTGGTATGTTGCCAGGTATGGGGCAGGTGAAGGATCAATTAAAAGATCTGGATCTCAACAGTAAAGAGGTGCGCCGTATTGAAGCTATTATACAATCTATGACGGCAGCGGAACGACAAGACCCTAGTATATTGAACGGTTCTCGTCGTAAGCGTATTGCGATTGGATCTGGTACACAGGTACAAGATGTAAATCGCTTGATTAAACAATTTGAAGAAGCGCGTAAAATGATGAAACGCTTACAAGGGTTACGAGGCGGTAAAGGCGGTTTCCCTAAGATGCCAAAATTACCGTTTATGTAATACATGGGCAGGGGCGCTGAACCTGTCCACCATATCAGTATAAGGAGGTGAATTTGATATGTTAAAAATTCGTTTAACTCGTTTAGGTGCTAAAAAAGCTCCTTTCTACCGTATCGTAGTTGCTGATGCACGTGCTCCACGTGAAGGTCGTCCTGTTGATACTATTGGTCAATATGATGCTACTAAACAACCAGCTATCGTTAACGTAGACGAAGAGAAAGCTTTGGCTTGGTTAGCTAAAGGTGCTCAGCCTACTGACACTGTTCGCTCCTTGTTCAAAAAACAAGGCGTTATGCAAAAATTTGCAGACGCTAAAAAGTAATTAATAGAGAGGCAACTGTGATGATAGAATTAATTTCATTAATTGCGAAATCATTAGTAAAGCAGCCTGATGCCGTTTCTGTTACTATGGTCCAAAAGGGTGGCGTTGAGGTTTATGAACTTCGCGTAGCCCCAGAGGATATGGGTAAAGTCATTGGAAAACAAGGGCGAATTGCTAAATCAATTCGTTCTGTGGTGAAAGCGGCGGCTATTAAAGAGAACAAAAAGATATCAGTCGATATTGTGTAAAGGGAGTATTTCAAATGGAAGAAATGACATTACGTGTCCCTGTTGCAGTTAAAGCAAAAGTAACAGAAGACTTGAAAGCTAAAATTGTAACTGATCTTGAAACTCGCCTTGAAATGGTGAATCGAGATTTAGAAACAATTGAGTTTCAAGCACAACGAATTTTAGCAGATGCTGCTAAAGTGGATGCTACTAGCCTTACTGCTATTCGTCAACAAATCGACGAAGAAAAAAATAAACGATTGGCTTTCAAAGAAGAAGTAACAGCTAAATTGAAAGAAGCTCAAGATTTAGTCTTAGGAACTGAAATTCCTCAAGGCACATTGGAGCAAACGATTACCGTTAAAATGGGAGATGATTTAGATGCTCTTATGGGCGCTGAAATTCTTTTAGAAGACGGTAAAATTGTTGCGTTTCGTCAATAATGAAACATAACGATTTAATCACCATAGGTGTTATTGTTGCCCCGCACGGCGTGCGGGGTGATCTTCGTATTATGCCACAAACCGATTTTCCAGAACGGTTTATGCATATGGATGCCTGTTACATTGATGGTACAGAATACCACATTGCATCTACTCGATTCCATAAACAATTTATATTAGCTACTTTCAAAGAAATTCCTGATCGAAACGCTGCTGAATTGATGAGTAAAAAAGAAATTCAAGTACGCCGTGAAGATTTAGTAGAATTACCAGAGGGGCGCTATTATATTTTTGATATGATTGGTCTCGAAGTACAAGATACGAAGGGCCATGTGTTAGGTACATTAACAGATGTGCTGCAGCCTGGCGCTAATGACGTATATGTAGTTTCCCGTGATGGGGAAGCTGATCAATTGTTCGCTGCCATTGAAGATGTAGTAATTGATATCGACATGGATAAGCGAGTGATGATAGTAGATCCGCCTGAATGGGTATAACCATCTAGGCGGCTTTGCTATATGTAAAGCAAAATGCAGGTCTCTGTGCATATAGGAGAGCGCTGTTGTCCTATGTGCATTGAGATGAATGTCTATAAATAAACACGAATACTTCCCTATCGCTTGCTATAAGGAGAGTTTATGCGTATTGATATTATTTCATTATTTCCAGAGTTTTTTGATGCCTTTTTTTCTCATTCCATCATTAAACGCGCTATTGAGGCAGAACGACTGTCTATGGCCGTGACAAATCCTCGCGATTTTAGTCATAATAAGCATGGTCAAGTAGACGATACCCCTTACGGTGGTGGTGCAGGGATGCTTATGATGGCGCCTCCTATTTTCGAAGCCGTTGAAAGTGTTACTACTGATGAATATGTAAAGCGACGCATTGTCTTTATGGGGCCGACAGGGACTCCGTTTACACAAGAAAAAGCGAGAGAATTAGCCACCTATGATCAATTAGTACTCGTTTGTGGACACTACGAAGGTGTCGATTATCGAGTGGAAGAATATTTAGTAGATGAAACGATTTCTATTGGTGACTATGTGTTGACAGGTGGAGAATTGCCAGCTATGGTCGTTGCCGATGCGGTGGCTCGCATGATCCCTGGCGTATTAGGGGCTGCTAGTGGGGCTATAGAAGATTCTTTTTATAAACCGTTGCTAGAATGTCCTCAATATACAAAGCCGCCTGAATTTAGAGGGTGGACTGTACCAGAGGTTTTGCGCAGCGGTCATCATAAAAATATTGATGCTTGGCGTTTTAAAGAGTCTTTAAAGCGGACGTATCTATTACGGCCTGATTTATTAGAGCGGCCTTTAACAAAAGAAGAACAACATGTATTACAAGATATTATTGAAGAGGAACCTATCAATGATTAAGGAGTTATTATGAAAGCATTAGTAGTAGGCGCTACTGGCGCAGTAGGGGCGCAAGTAGTAAAACAATTAGTAGCACGGGAAGATATTCGTGAAGTCCATGTGTTCGTGAGACGACCTAAAACATATCTATCGCCAAAAGTAGTGGTTCATGTTGTAGATTTTGATGAGCCTCGTGAATGGGGACATTTACTGGAAGGGGACTTGTTGATTTCCGCTATGGGTACAAGCCTCGGACAAGCAGGTTCTAAAGAAAAACAATGGACAGTAGACTATACATATCAATATGAAGCCGCTCGTATGGCAGCCCAACAGGGTGTAAAAAAATACGGTCTCGTATCTTCTGTAGGGGCTAACAGTAGTTCCCCTTTCTTCTATTTATCTATGAAAGGTCAATTGGATGAAGCAGTATGTGCATTGCCATTTGAGTCTGTAGTTATTATCAAACCAGCTACTTTAATTCGAGATGAACCACGATTAGTGGAAAAAGCAAGCCATACCATTCTAGGTGCGATCAATAAATTAGGAGTACTAAAATCTCAAGAGCCAGTATCCACCGAAATGGTGGCGCGAGTTTTAGTGAATGCTACAGTAGAACAACAATACGGCATTTCTGTTATTGAGAATATCACCATTCACAAACGAAGCGAGTATTTTTAAAATTAGCGTAATGTTTGTGATGTATATAAAGTTAGTTATAGTTAAGTTAGTATTGTTTCATGGGGGTTATCATGCAGTTTGAATGTTATGATGTTTTGGAAATTCAGGGAAAACGATATGTTATTACTGAAAAGATAACATATTGGGAATCCAATGAAGGCATCTCCTCTTCGGAATCAAATCCTTATAGGAGAAACAAAAAAAGTGAATATTGGCATGAGTATGGTATGATATCTCTTGAAACTAAAGAACGATGGTGGCTTACTATCACGGATGATACAGAGCAAGCTACATTATCGCAAAGTTCGGAGTTACTAGATCCTCCTGCGGGGTATCATTTATGTGAGCAAGGATTACAAGAAGTTACATCAGTCAATGGGAAAAGTGATGCTGCGCGTGGTGATAAAGCCGATTATCGTGCTTATGAGTTTGTCGGTTATGAAAAAACGTTGGTGTTTTTCCGAGAAGATTGGCATGGTGGCAACTATATGTATGCGGAAGGCGAGCGAATCCCCTTATCTCAAATCCGACGTTGTAAAGATACAGCAGCTTTAAAAGTAGGTAAAAAAGAACGTAATAAATATAGGTTAGAAGTTGGTGCATATTCGTTTGTTATAGTAGCATTCATAGTAGTGTGTTTAGGGGCATGGCTTACTGATGGTAAAATTTTATCTTGGAGAGGTTTTAGGGAGGTAATACATTTTCCCTATACTATGGAAGAACATATAGGTGAAGTTTCCTTTTATAAAAAAGGAGAAGTTAAAGGTTCTACAAAAGTATTTAGCACAGAACGTGATCCGGTTAGTGTTGCTTTAGATTTAATTGACGCTATAGATGGTAAGATTGATCGAGAAATAGAAAATATAACATTTGGTAAAGAGCAAATTGTATTATGGACTCGTTATGAAATATGCATGATTTATCAACAAGAAGGGACTACTTATGTAGAATTTTCTAAGCCATCTGAGGTAAACCGTGAAATGCTTTCTAAGATAGAAGCGGTCTCTGTTACTAGCGATTGGTTACAACGTTATGCAAAAATAGTTAGAACAAATAATAAGAATGGCCGTAATGAGCTTTTTAATATAAATCTGAATAGATAATAATTGAACGAAATGGAAGGATAATAGCGATATGATTTATATGGAAGATATGATATTAACAATTTTTTATGCTTGTTTTGGTATTCTATTAATGATTACTGCGAATACGGTTATCGATTTATTTGTTCCTGGTAAATTTAGTGCCGAAATTAAACGCGGCAATCAAGCTGTAGCATGGCTTTCGGCAGGAACATTTATTGGCATTGGTGAGATTCTCCGTGCTGTAATTATGTCCCCCAGTATTGCTACTGTTGCACCATCTTTGTTTCAAGGTATTGTATCTAGCTTGGTATATTCCATATTAGGGATTGTTTTATTTGTTACAGGGTATATGTTTGTTAATTTATGGCACCGTAAATATAATTTATCGGAAGAAATTATGAATGGTAATACTGCTGCTGGTATTTTGGTATTTGGTATATTTGTAGGATTAGCTCTTGTTGTTAGTGGTGCTGTTCACTAGTAATAATAGAAAATACTAAAAATACCATTTTTATAGCCTTTGTTATTATAAGGAGTATTTTTATGTATAAACCTAGTAAAAAAACAATATACATAGCATCGGCGTTCCTCGCTGTGGCAGGGATTTATACATATTGGGAAGATGTCTCTTTTAACTATAATGAGCTTATAAACCCCGAAGAAAATAGAGGTGAAGCTAGATTAATCGATAGTAATGGAATACGATACACTCTTTTGAATCATGGTAATGGTAAAGAATCTGCTTTGTATGATGATGACAAATCTGTCACATTTCATCGGGATAGCGAGGGAAATCTAGTTTGGGATGCTGGATTAGCTAGCTTAATACCAAATATTGCTGCAGGATATTATATGTTTCATGGTTATTCTGTGCCAAATGCAAGAATGGATGGTAATGCCATGACCTATCGGTTGATGTCACCATTGAAATCTTATGAGGCACAAAAGCAATCTTCTAATGGTTCAAACTTGCGTGCAGTTTATTTAGGGAGTTTATTGGGGAGGCAGTTTGCTACTGACGGATATAACCGTGAGATTAGTCAACGTGCATATAAGATTGGTGAACAGAAAGGTTTTGGCAGCTCTGGTGCAAGAAGTGGTGGCTCCTAATAGATTTATCAATATATTTGTGTTTGTATAAAGAGAATTAATAGCTATGAAATCTTTTATCGACAATATCGACAAAAGCATATTCTCTTATGTAGATTATGAAGGATTTGTTGATCGGTATCCAGCGTTGTCTATCCAGTCTTTTCCTGCGGAGTTTTACGATGAAATACGTCATGCATCGCGCATGTTATTTCAAATTTTCTGTAAAGCTGCCAAGGTGTTTCAAAATGCGCCGCATGATTTTGTGCGTCACATGGACATGCCGGAGAATATAATTCCTTATATTCGGAGGTCCAATGCCTTAGGATTGCCTACGTGGTTGTCTCGGTTTGATTTTGTTCTTAATCAAGAAGGACAGCTTAAAATGGTGGAAATCAATGCGGACACACCATGTTTTCTTATTGAAAGCTACTATGCTAATAGTGTGGCAGCGGATTTTTTTTCATAAAGCACATCCTAATGAAGGGGCTCGCGAAGAATTACGTATCTTTTTACAGTTTTTGCAACAATCTATTTATAAGAATCCCCATAGATTGGCTCATCCAGAGGGGCCATTTGTCTTCTCTTGCTTTCATGATTATGAAGAGGATTATGGGACTACTCAATTTCTTATGAATGAAATGAAGTCAGCCTGTCCTACATTAGATGTACGATTTTTGTCATTTTATGATATGATCATTGATGATGAAGGCATTTTATTGCCTGATGGTTCTCATGCAGGGGCATTGTATCGTTTGCACCCATTGGAGATTCTCATTGATGAAACTACTAACGATGGGGAGCCATTAGGGGAGATGTTTCTCGATTTATATATGGAGAGGAAATTTGCATTGTTCAATCCGCCAGAGGCTATTGTATTACAGAATAAATCTTTCATGTCTTTGGTATCTGCTCTCTATTTAACAGAACAGTTCTTTACGGGCTCTGAACGAGATATTATTGCACAATATTTGACACCTTCTTATTTTGAAAGCGATTTTGACGCATTGCCAAATGGTCAGTATATTCAAAAGGAAATTTGGGGCCGTGAAGGTCGTAACGTGCAGGTCGTTGAAAAGAACTGTACAGGAACACACGTGTCGATAAAAAAACTAGTTCATAATTATGATGATATTATTGCCCGTGAAAGCCATAAAGTGATGTATCAAGACTTTATCGAACAGAAGAAATTTATACATACTGTTGATAGTGGTACCAAGGAAGGGTATCTTACGATGTCTTGTTTTATGCTAGGTGATAAGACCTCCGCTGTAGGCTGTCGGTTCTCGCCAGAGAAAATTGCTGGTACAGAGGCTTATTTTGTACCGCTAGTCATTGACTAGCTTATATCCCAGTGATATGAATTGTATGGCTACATATATAGCAATATAGATTTTTAGCTAATTTTATCTAGTTAATAGATTTTCTATGTATGGTTTTATTTGATAAGGAAAGAACATTGGCAAATTTATATATCGGTTTAGTTCATTATCCGATTATGAACAAACATAATGAAGTTATTACAACAGCTATTACCAATTACGATATTCATGATATTGCACGGGCTGCGGTAACATATGATGTGTCGAAATATTTTGTGATTCATAATGTACCAGCACAACGAGAGCTAGCAGCGACAATTATGGACCATTGGAAAACTGGTTTTGGCAGTACCTATAATCCCGATCGAAAAGATGCTTTCACAGGTGTGGAATTGGTCAATTCTATTGCCGTTGCGGTGAAGACTATTGAAGAGATAGAAGGGGTAAAACCGATTATTGCGACCACAGATGCACGGACCTATGATAATACCATAACCTATGCTGCTATGCGGAATCATCTTGAAAAGGAAAGTACCTCTGTGTTAGTATTATTTGGTACTGGCTATGGTATGACGAAAGAAACGATGGAAAGCTTTGACTATATTTTGGAACCTATTTATGGTCATGGTGAATATAATCATTTATCTGTGCGCAGCGCTGTGTCGATTATCCTCGATCGATTGCGAGGCGAAGCGTGGTGGAATAAATAGGAGGGTTTTATGGCAGGACATTCTAAATGGGCCAATATTAAACATAAAAAAGGTAAAACTGATGCATTAAAAGCTAAAATGGCGACGAAAATCGGTCGTGAAATTACGGTAGCAGCTCGTATGGGTGGCGCTGATCCGACTGGTAATATGCGTCTTAAATTGGCATTGCAAAAAGCGCGGGAAAACAATATTCCAAAAGATAATATCCAACGTGCTATCGATAAAGGCATTGGCGCTACTGATATGAATGCTTATGAAGAAATCATTTACGAAGGTTACGGCCCAGCTGGCGTAGCTGTTACTGTAGAAGTGATGACAGACAACCGCAACCGTGCTGCTGCGGATGTGCGTCATGCTTTCTCTAAACATGGCGGTAATCTTGGTGAAAGCGGCTGCGTAGGTTGGATGTTTAAATCTAAAGGTGTATTCGTTATCACAAAAGATGGAAATGATGAAGACGAAGTGACTATGCTTGCTCTCGAAGCTGGTGCAGAAGATTTAAAAGCAGAAGACGAAGTGTTCGAAATTTATACGACACCAGAAGATTTTGATGCCGTTGAAGCTGCATTAGCAGAGGCGAATATTGAAACAGAAGTGGCTAAAATTACGATGGTACCAGATACAACGATTGAATTATCTGGAGATGATGCTGTTAAGATGCAAAAAATGTTAGATTTATTGGATGATCTTGACGACGTGCAAAATGTATACCACAATGGCTTACTTCCTGATGAAGAATAGAGAAATATAGAGAAATAGCGTATTCATTTAACCTAATGAGGTTGTATGAATGCGCTTTTTCTGTCTTGTTATATGCGTATTTAGTATATAGAACAATTGTTTTGTGCTATAATAATGAGATAGATTTTTATAATTTAGAAAGCGTTGAGCCTGTTGTTCATAGATAAGGAGGATGGCGTGCGTATTATTGGAATTGACCCAGGTACAGCTATATGTGGGTACGGTATTATCGACGTCGAAGGTAGCCGACTGAAGCCCGTTACGTATGGTGCTATTACGACGCCAAAGGAATTAACAGACTCGCAGCGTTTAGAAATATTATTTAACGATCTTAGTGATTTGTTAGAAGAGTATAGTCCTGATAAATTTGGTGTAGAGGAGTTATTTTTTAATCGTAACGTGACGACTGCTATTAAAGTAGGACAGGCAAGAGGCGTTATTTTATTAGCTGCTGAACAGCGGCGGATTCCTTTATACGAATATACACCGTTGCAAATTAAACAAGCCGTTACGGGGTATGGTAAAGCTGATAAACAGCAAATGATTTATATGACTATGAATATATTAGGTATTCGTGAGAAAATTAAACTCGATGATACAGCTGATGCATTAGCTGTGGCGATTTGCACTGCTCATAGCTCTCATCGAGATCGATTAATGGAGAAGATACGACTATGATTGGATATGTTAGGGGCATTGTGACGCATTTGTTTAAAGATGCTTGTTATATTGATGTACATGGTGTAGGTTATCGTGTACATGTGCCACTTACAACAAGACAACAATTGATAGAAGGTAAAGAGTTCACTTTATTTACGTACTTAAATGTTCGTGAAGATGCTATGCAACTTTATGGTTTCTCTACAGAAGATGAATATGATTTATTTATTTTGCTCATATCTGTATCTGGTATTGGTCCAAAAGTAGCATTAGGTATTTTATCGGGTATGACGCCGGAGGCTTTCAAACTAGCTGTCATTAATGGACAAGTAGGGCAGCTCACAAAATTGCCTGGTATCGGTAAGAAATCGGCAGAGCGTCTTGTATTAGAGCTGAAAGATAAACTTGCTAAAATGACTACTATCAGTATTGATACAACGACTGCTATTCAACCGATTATGACAGTATCTACAGGCCCTGCAGAAGAAACTATAGAAGCATTAGTGGCTTTAGGCTACGCACAAAAAGATGTAGAATCTCTCGTAGAATCCTTGAATGATGGTAGTAGGGATGTATCGGAATTAATAAAAGCTACGTTAGTTGAACTTGGGAAAGGTCGTTAATCATGAACGAAGAAGTACGTTTAGTGGGTGGCGGTGACCGAGAAGAAGATATGTGGCAATATAGCTTGCGGCCCAAATATTTTAATGAATATATTGGGCAACAGGAAGCGAAAGAGAATTTACGCATCTATATTCAAGCCGCAAAACAGCGTGGAGAAGCGTTGGATCACGTCCTTTTATATGGTCCGCCAGGGCTAGGTAAGACTACATTGGCTGGTATTATTGCTAATGAAATGGGCGTTAATTTTCGTATCACCTCTGGACCAGCCATTGAAAAAGCTGGTGATTTAGCAGCTATTTTAACGAATTTAGATGCTAATGATGTGTTATTTATTGATGAAATTCATCGTTTGTCGCGTAGTGTAGAAGAAGTGTTATATTCGGCTATGGAGGACTATGCCTTAGATATTATTATTGGCAAAGGTCCAAGTGCTCGATCTGTGCGTATTGATTTACCTAAGTTCACCTTAGTTGGCGCTACGACGAGGGCTGGTGCTTTGGCGGCCCCATTGCGGGACCGATTTGGAATTGTTAGTCGCTTAGAATATTATAAACAAGAAGAACTTGAGTTTATTGTTACGAGAGCTTCTGAAATTTTAAATATTGGTATTGAACCTTCTGGGGCGGCAGAAATTGCTCGCCGCTCTCGAGGAACGCCACGTATTGCTAACCGTTTGTTGAAGAGGGTGCGAGACTTTGCCCAAGTTATGGGAGACGGTGTGATTACAGCAGAAATCGCTGATGAAGCATTACAGCGCTTACATGTGGACCATAAAGGGTTAGATCGTATTGATCGGCGTGTGTTGAAATGTATTATCGAAAATTACGATGGCGGCCCTGTAGGTATCGAAACGATTGCTGCTGCCATTAGTGAAGAACGAGATACAATTGAAGATGTGTATGAACCATATTTGATGCAATTAGGATTTTTAGGGCGTACTCCGCGAGGTCGTATTGCTACTAAATTAGCTTATGAACACTTAGGAATTGCCCAACAAGGAAAGTAAGATGAAACGAAAACAATTACCAGTCATGATTCTTGCTGCATTAGTAGTGAGCTTACATAGCGTAGGAACTGTCGATGCTGCAATGACTCCATCGAAGTCTAAAGTTTCTAGTGCGTCAAAAATAACGGCAGTTAAAGCAAAGGCAAAAGTAACGCCATCAGCAAAAGTTACCACTAGTGGACAAAAAGCGAAGGGAACGCCATCTGCGTCAAAATCAAAGGTAACACCTTCTGCATCGAAAGCTAAGGCGACAACATCTATACCGAAAGCAAAGGTTACTCCTTCTGTGTCAAAGGCAAAGGTAACGCCTTCTGCATCGAAAGCAACTGTAAATACAGGAAAGAAAGCAACTACGACTACAGCTACCGCTAAGTCAAAGGCTTCTTCTACAGCAAAATCTAATACAACAGGAAAAGCGAATACAGAAACAAAGACTAATACTACAACAAAAGAATATGCTTCGCAAATGGAGCGTGTCGAACATTCTCCAGAGATTCGTGTATTATTAGGAAGTCGTACGAAAGAGGCTTCCGTATTTAGTGATTCTGGTGTCAATGTATTAAATGGATCACACCATAAAGTGACGTCTCATAAAATGGCGAAAGTAAGTCTTAAAGGCAATAAAATCGCTGTTAATGGGAAAGCCATCGATTCGGTAGTTACTTTGCAACCAACTCGAGGTGATATGTTTACTTTCGAAGATAAAAACTATCGAGGAACTCTTTCATTGTGGGCTAATAATGGCTCCATGATGGTTATTAATTCTGTTCCATTAGAATCTTATCTATACGGAGTTGTGCCACAAGAGGTGGTTCCAACGTGGCCAGAAGCGGCATTGGAAGCACAAGCCGTAGCGGCGCGCACTTATGCACTACATACGATGGAGGCTAATAAACATAAACCTTATGACGTAAGCCCTACGACAGCTCATCAAGTTTATGGTGGTGTGGATGGCGAAACATATCGTACTACCGAAGCGGTGGATCGCACGAAAGGGATGGTCATGCTATATAATAATCGCCCTATTAATGCCTTATTCCACTCTGATGGTGGTGGCTACACAGAAAATAGTGTCAATGTATGGGGTAATGAAGTACCGTACTTAAAAGGTGTAAAAGACTTTGTAAATAGTGAATCAAGCGTGTCTAATTGGACGGTAACGACAAATCGCCAATCCTTAGAGTCGAAGCTTAACGCGGCAGGCAAAGGGGTTGGGAAATTGAAAAGCATTCAATTAACGCCACTTAGTAAGCAAGGTAAAGAAACAGCTGACCGCGGTATATCAGGTCGTATTAAAGAGGCTACTTTTGTTGGTTCTTCCGGCAAGGTAACCCTTAGCGGTGATGATTTGCGGAATATGCTAGGTTTAAAATCTACATTATTTGATTTTTACATTAACCATAATCCGGTTAAAAAGACGAGCAAGGCGTATCATACTTTCACAGGAAAGAATGACTCCGTTTATATTAAAGGTCATGGCTGGGGGCATGGTCTGGGTATGTCTCAATGGGGCGCTGCTGAAATGGCAAGACGCGCTGATCCAGGAGATACCGATTATTATCAAACGATTTTAAAATATTATTACAGTGGTATTACATTGAAAAAAATGTACTAAGGATTATGATGAAAGTTACAGATTTTGATTATTATCTGCCAGAGGAGCTGATTGCTCAACATCCAGTGGAACCGAGAGATACTTCGAGGCTCCTTACGTTGGATAAAATAACTGGTGACATTCAACATAAAGCCCATTTCTATGAACTATTAGAGGAATTAGAAGAAGGGGATGTTCTCGTATTTAATAATACAAAGGTTATCCCTGCTCGTCTCTATGGACATCGAGAAGGTTCTGGTGGCAAAGTAGAAGTACTATTGCTCACGCCTTGTGGGGAACATCGATGGGAATGTTTGGTTAAGCCTGGCAAAAAATGTCCTGTAGGGCAAGTAATTGTTTTCGACGATCGTTTGAAAGCAACGGTAGTGGATAAAACAGAGTTTGGCGGACGTATCATTGAATTCACAGTAGATGGTATTTTTGACGATATTATTCAGGATATTGGTGAAATGCCTTTACCTCCTTATATTCATGAGAAATTAGAAGATCAAGAGCGCTATCAAACCGTATATGCAAAGGAAAAGGGATCGGCTGCTGCGCCTACAGCGGGGTTACACTTCACACCAGAATTATTAGAGAAAATACGAGCCAAAGGAGTAGAGTTAGAATTTATTACTCTTCATGTAGGGCTTGGCACATTCAGACCTGTATCGGTAGAATCTATTGAAGATCATCATATGCATAGTGAGTTTTATAGTGTTACGCAAGAAACGGCGGATCGCATTAATGCAGCAAAAGCTAATGGGCGACGTATCATCGCTGTAGGTACTACATCTGTGCGTACATTAGAGTCTGCTACTAATGATGAAGGGATATTGCAAGGTATAAGTGGTTGGACTCAGATCTTTATTTATCCTGGTTATACCTTTAAATTAGTAGATGCATTAGTGACGAATTTCCACTTACCACAATCTACATTGTTGATGTTAATTAGCGCCTTAGCTAGTCGAGAGCATTGTTTAGCAGCTTATGAAGAAGCAGTTAAAGAAAAGTATCGATTCTTTAGTTTTGGCGATGCTATGTTTATACGTTAGGAGATAGTATGGCGAGTATTACTTATGAATTACAAAAGACCTGCCCTCATACAGGGGCCCGTGCAGGACTTTTACATACGCCGCATGGTACCTTTGAGACTCCTATGTTTATGCCCGTAGGTACGCAGGCGACAGTAAAAACTATGACTCCGGAAGAGTTAAAAGCGATTGGTTCACAAGTGATTTTGAGCAATACTTATCATTTGTTTTTACGTCCTGGTGCGGAGCTTATAGAAGAAGCGGGAGGCTTACATAAATTTATGAATTGGGACCAAGCTATCTTGACTGATAGCGGTGGTTTCCAAGTCTTTAGTTTAGGGGATATGCGGAAAATCACTGAAGAAGGGGTTACCTTTAGATCTCATATTGATGGAGCAAAGAAATTTCTTTCGCCTGAAGTGGCTACAAAGGTACAGGAGCAATTAGGTGCTGATATTGCTATGGCTTTTGACGAGTGTATTCCTTATCCGGCAGATTATGATTATGCGAAGCGCTCTACGGCTCGTACGACGCGTTGGGCAGAACGTTGCCAAGAAGCACGTACCGCTTTTGATCGCCAAGGCATGTTTGGTATTGTACAAGGTGGCATGTATAAAGACTTGCGAGAAAAAAGCGCTAAAGAATTAGTGGCTATGGATTTTGAAGGTTATAGTATTGGCGGTTTATCTGTTGGTGAACCTATAGATTTAATGAATGAAATCCTAGAATATACGACGCCGTTCTTGCCCACTAATAAAGCTCGTTACTTAATGGGGGTCGGTACGGCTGACTGTTTAGTAGAAGGGGTGGCACGTGGCGTTGATATGTTTGACTGCGTATTCCCAACGCGGGTAGCTCGTAATGGCATGGCAATGACTTGGCAAGGTCGTCTCAATATTAGGAATGCACAATTTGCTCATGATTGGGGCCCATTAGAAGAAGGGTGCCAATGTTATACATGTAAAAATTATTCCCGCGCTTATATTCGTCATTTGTATAAAGCAGAAGAAATTTTAGCATTGCGGTTAGTAACGTATCATAATTTATATTTCTTGTTAGAATTTATGCGTCAAATGAGAAAGTCTATTTTAGAGGATCGGTTCCCGCAATTTAGAATGCAATTTTGGGATAGTTTCAAAAAATAATAAATAAAGCTAGTCAAATATACATAGAGTGGCTATACTTATAAATGACCATACATTTTAAATAGGAGGAATATCCATGGGTGATATTGAACAAATTTTACAGACAAGCTGGCCAATTTTATTAATGATCGTTATCTTTTATTTCTTACTGTGGAGACCACAAAAGAAACAACAAAAAGAGCGTGCTAATTTGTTGAGTAGCTTGAAAAAAGGCCAAAAAATTGTTACTATTGGCGGTATTTATGGCGAAATTCTTGAGTTAGATGAAGAAAAAGTAAAAGTACAAGTGGCAGAAAAAGTAGAAATGACTTTCTCTCGTTCTGCTATTGCTAGCGTCCTTTCTAAAAAAAATAAGGACGCTAACTAATGATATCAAAGGAAGCAGTGCGCCAGGCATGCAAGTCGCGGCGTACTGCTTTGTCTGTTGATGATTGTGCAGTATGGACAGAACAGCTAACATATCATATTACGTCTTTAGCATCTTATAGACAGGCACAGCGTATTATGGCCTATTTAGCAATGCCTAAGGAGGCTAATCTAGATAAGCTCATAGAACATGCTCTCAAGGATGGGAAGGATGTATATGTACCTGTTTGTATCGATAGAACTACAATGATAGCAGTTAGATTGCACAGCCTTGAGGCGGTAGAGAGTGGCCTTTTGGGGATTAGGGTTCCTAAGGAACCATATGAAGTGCTAGATGCTAAAGATCTTGATTTAATATTAGTACCCGGCCTTGGTTTTGACTATTTGGGCGGCCGTATGGGCATGGGGAATGGATATTATGATCGATTTTTAGCGGAACTTTCGCCAACGTCTTATATAGGTGTTGCGTGGTCGATGCAAGTCCTCGACATGCCCATACCTATGGATGAACACGATTCCCGCATGGTGATGGTGGTAACAGAACAAGGCGTTATCCATATGTAGTGAATAGAAGGGAGTTAGAATTTTGAACGGCAAGGCTATAGTAAAGTTTTTCGCAGCCATTGCATTAATTATCGGATGTTTCGTATATAGTATTGTTCCTTTAGCAAGTTCTTTGAAACAAGGTCTTGATTTACAAGGTGGTACTCATATCGTCTTAGAAGCAGAAGATACTGCTAATGGCGTAGCCGATAATGATGCGGTAGAACGAGCAAAACAAATTTTAGAACGTCGTATTAATGAAATGGGTTTATCTGAACCTTTAGTGCAAAGGGAAGGGGCTCGTCGTATTATCATAGAATTACCAGGTGTTAAAGATCCTGATGAAGCTATGGAACGAATCGGTAAAACAGCGGTGCTAGAGTTTAAAAATGAACAAGGCGAAACTGTTATGACCGGCGATGATTTGAAAGATGCGAAAGAGGAGCTCGGTCCTAATAAACAACCTCTTGTAGCTATCGAATTGAGTGATGAAGGGGCTCGTAGATTTGCTGATTTAACGGCGAAGAATATTGGCCGTCGTATTGCCATTACATTGGATGGTAAAGAATTGACAAATCCTGTAGTGCAGCAAGCCATCACTGGTGGTCGAGCTACGATTTCCGGTAGTGCTACATTACAAGAAGCAAAAGATTTAGCTATCTTATTGCGTTCTGGTGCATTGCCAGTAAAAATTAATGTTTTAGAAATTCGTACAGTAGGTCCGTCTTTGGGGCAAGACTCGAAAGATAAATCAGTAGTCGCTTTTGGTGTCGGCATTGGCCTTATCATGGTATTCTTACTCGTACTATATAGATTATCTGGTTTCGTTGCTAACGTAGCATTGCTTGTGTACGTTATGTTATTGCTCCTTGTATTGGGCAAAGGCTTTGATGCAACCTTAACATTACCAGGTATTGCGGGTATTATTCTCTCTATGGGGGTAGCGGTAGATGCGAATATCCTTATTTTTGAACGATTTAAAGAGGAAGTGTTCACTGGTAAATCCATGCGCGTTGCTATAGAAGCAGGTTTTAATCGTGCTTTATCTACTATTACTGATGCGAATGTGTCCGTTATGATCACGGCAGGTATCTTAGTACTTCTTGGATCTGGTCCAGTGAAAGGCTTTGCTATCAACTTAGGTCTTGGCGTTCTTGTAAGTATGTTTACAGCTATTCTTGTAAGCCGTTTTTTATTGCGCCTATTAATTGATTGTAATTTCACGAACCATCCATTTTGGTTCGGTGCTAATGTATCTCCTTTTAAAAGTGCCGAGGAATTTGCGCCAGCACCAAAAGTATTGAAAGGAGGTAAAAGCAAATGATTTTCGACGTAATTAAACATCATCGTTGGTGGTTTGTTATTTCCTCCATCCTCGTTATCCTTAGTTTTGTATCTATTTTTACTAAAGGCTTTAACTTCGGTATCGACTATACGGGTGGTACTATTGTGGAAATTCAATTTAACAAGCCTGTAGAAGTTGGCCAAGTGCGGGATGTATTAAAAGAATTTAACCTTGAAAATGCACAAATCCAATTATCTGGTGAAAGTGCAACGACATCAGGGGAAAATGTGATGATTCGAACTCGTAATTTGGAAACTGCTGAAAGTGCTGCAGTAGTGGAAAAATTAACTTCTAATATTGGGCAAAATACAGTTAAACGAATTGAAACAGTAGGGGCCGTTATTGGCTCCGAAGTGACACAACATGCGTTATTAAACCTAGTTGTAGCCTTTGTCGTATTGGCGTTATATATTACATATCGATTTGAGTATAAAATTGCCATTTCTGCTTTGACTGCTATTATTCATGACTTGATAATTGTGTTAGGTATATTTTCTTATTTTCAATTGGAAATTGACGCCTCCTTCTTGGCTGCTATTTTGACAGTTGTTGGTTATTCGATGAATGAATCGGTGGTTATCTTTGACCGTGTTCGTGAAAATATCCATACTCATAAGAGAACCGATACATTTGCAGACTTAGCGAATGATTCTATTGCTCAAAGTATTCATCGTAGTTTCTATACATTAGCAACTGTTATGTTTGCTTGCGTATCTCTCTATGTATTTGGGGGAGATACGACTAAAAACTTTGCTTTGTGTATGATCATCGGTTTTTCGTGTGGCGCTTATTCTTCTATTTGCGTTGCTACATCCCTTTGGGTATTGTGGAAAAACCGTAATAAAAATGATGTGCGCAATCAAAGCGTAACTGAATAAATCGATAGTTGCTTTAGTGAAAGCCCTCCTTCTGTTTTGAAAGAGGGCTTTTTCATTTACCGTGCTTTCTTTTGAAAGATAAGATGAAAAGATGGTGAAAATTAAAAGAAAGATAAAAAATCTGTTGACGTAGACTTTCTTTACAGATATAATTGAAAAAGTTCTTCTCAAAAGAAATAATTCTCTTTTAAGGGAGCTTCATTTCAAAAAGAAATTTTGGAAAAACTTTTCTAAAAGTCCTTGACGAAATGAATTGAACTTGATATTATAATCAAGTCGCTAGTACACAGATATGACTAGTAACAGATCTTTGAAAACTGAACAATGATAGGTAATCAATCAAATGATTGAACATATGCCAGAGTGCGGGTTTTGACA
>NZ_CALPCS010000014.1 GCF_943193065.1 Veillonella agrestimuris | reverse complement strand
AATGGCACCAACCACATAAGTGATTGGTGCCAAACAAATGATTAGGGATAAGCACCCCAACATTTGACAGAGAGCCTCTTTTATTTTTATATTCGTGTAATATTTTTTATAAAACGATAATCTACCTGAAAAAACGCCCAATAATCGGCATACTAGCACCGTCATTTTTATTGAGTCCTTTAAGAAGAATCATGACGATTACATAAAGTACAAGACCTTCGATGCCAGTTAATAAGAAATTTGCCCACATTGGAATAACGCCGTCTAAGTATTGGTAGCTCATGTAAATGAGGATACCCATAATGATAGCACTAGCAATGTTTTTCCAGAGTATGGATATATCGATAAAGTAGCCTGTATATTTTTTGATGTAAATCAAGTTTAATAAAGCTGCGAAGCCGATGTCCGCTACTGTAGCCCAAGCAGCACCGCCAATGCCTAGTTCAGGAATGGATGTTAGATGCCAGTTTAAAGCAACTTTAATAATGAGTGCAATAGCCATATTGATGACAGGAATACGTGGTTTGCCAAGGCCTTGCAGAATGCCTGTGGTTACTTGGTGAATACCAAGGAAGAAGATAGCAAAGGCTGTAATTTGCGTTGCTAATTCTGCTTTCGGTGCATTGTAAATGAGTGTTACTGTAGGCGATGCTAATACATATAACAAGATAGTAAATGGTACAGTAGCCATAAAAGAGAGTCGCATAGCACTGGCTGTGCGGTTATGAATACCATCTCTATCTTGTTTAGCAAAAGCATTGGAAATAGCTGGAACAATACTTGTGGCAATAGCTGCTGTAATGATAGTAGCCAAGTTAATCAATGGCACGGCCATGCCTGTCAGATAACCGAAGAGCTCTGTTACTTCGTTCATAGGGAACCCAGCTGCTAACAGGCGATGCGGTACAATGAGGAGATCTAGATTTGCCGTAAGTGGCAACATAATACTAGATAAGGAGATAGGTAAAGCGAGCCAAATCAATCGTTTTAATACACGTTGACCTGATTCGCGCGGGCCATTGTAACTTTCACCAGTGCTAGATTCTCTAGGTAATTTGTAGTAGTAATATAAGAGCACTAGGAATGCACCAAAGGCACCAATACCAGCGCCGCTGCTGGCACCGCCAGCAGCGGCAGGTAAACCATATGGCAATAGAATAGAGGCGGCGCCTAACATAACAATAACGCGTAGTAATTGTTCTACAATTTGGCTAATGGCCGTAGGGGTCATCATTTCGTAGCCTTGAATATAGCCGCGGAAACATGAAATCCAAGTGACAAAAAATACTGCCGGTGCTAGGGCGATAATAGAATAATAGGCACGACTTTCCTGAATAATGCCACTAGCAATGAGCCAATCAGCCCCAAAATACATAGCGAGGCTGGCGATGAGACCCGTCATAGTGAGCATGATAAAGGAAATATTAAATACTCGTTTCGCCCCTGTGTAGTCATTTAAAGCGAGCCGTTCTGCTGTCAAAATAGAAATTGCAATAGGCACGCCTGCACTAGATACTTGTAATAATAGTAAATAGATAGGAAAGGCCATCTGGTAGATACCGATGCCTTCGCCGCCTAATATGCGAGAAAGAAGAATCCAGTTAATACTACCGATGGCTTTTACTATGAAACCGGCAATGGTGAGGATTAAGGTTCCTTTTACAAATCCACTAGCCATAGATTATAAAGTGTTAGAGGAGCCTAATACGTTTTTGATTTTGTGTGCTACCATGCCTTTAATAGCGTCACGTGCAGGTCCTAAATATTTGCGTGGATCGAATTCAGATGGGTTTTGTGCTAAATATTCGCGTACGGATGCAGTCATGGCTAATCGTAAGTCTGTATCAATATTAATTTTACATACGGACATTTTAGCTGCCTCACGAAGCATATCTTCAGGTACGCCTTGAGCACCTGGGATATTACCGCCAAATTCATTACATTTAGCTACAAATTCAGGTAATACAGAAGAGGCACCGTGTAATACGATTGGGAAGTTTGGCAATAATTCGCCAACTTTTTTCAAACGATCGAAATCGAGATATGGGTCTCCTTTGAATTTGTAAGCACCGTGGCTAGTACCGATGGCAATCGCTAAGGAGTCGACCCCTGTTAAGGCAACGAATTCAGCTGCTTGTTCTGGATCAGTAAAGCGTGCATCTGCATCGGATACGTTTACATCGTCTTCTACACCAGCAAGACGACCAAGTTCCGCTTCTACTACAACGCCGTGAGCGTGAGCGTATTCTACTACTTGTTTTGTAATGCGTACGTTTTCATCGAAATCGTGATGGGATGCGTCGATCATAACAGATGTAAAACCACCATCTACGCATTCTTTACAAATTTCGAAGGAATCACCGTGGTCAAGATGTAAGGCGATTGGCAAATTGCTGTCTTCCAAGGCTGCTTCTACCAATTTTACAAGGTAAATATGTTTAGCGTATTTACGAGCACCAGCGGATACTTGCAAGATAAGAGGGGATTGCTCTTCTTTAGCAGCATCGACGATGCCTTGGACGATTTCCATATTATTAACATTAAAAGCACCAATAGCATAGCCGCCTTCGTAGGCTTTTTTAAACATTTCTGTAGTCGTTACTAATGGCATAGTTATCCTCCTTAGATATATAGCCGATGATGTATTATAATCGTTGTTCATTTATGCACATCATTTATCAGTGATGATACATATCTATCCAATCCTAAGTATATCAAGAATTATTATAAAGGGGAACTATTTTATTCTAGTAATTGTTGCATATCTTTAGGCATAGGGGCGCGCAATTGGATGTATTCTTTTGTCATAGGATGTGTGAATGCTAAATAGCCAGCGTGTAGCGCTTGCCGATCAATCCATTGCAACGAGCCGCCATATATATCATCTCCTGTTAAAGGAAAGCCTAAGTGAGATAGGTGCACTCTGATTTGGTGCGTACGTCCTGTGTGTAATAGGCATTGAATGTGTGTAAGATTACGCTTTTCTTTATACTCTAATACAGTTACATCCGTATGAGCAGACTTTCCTAGTTGCGTGCAACATCGTTCAATAATACTACCTTCTTTTCTGCCTATAGGGAGATGGATGGACATATATTGTTGGGTTAAATAGCCGTCTACAATAGCGTTATAGAGCTTTGTAATGGGATGCGTTTGTTTTTCAAAGGCGTGTTGCACAACGGCTGTTTTAGCAATGATGACGATGCCCGATGTGTCTTTGTCGAGGCGGTGGATGGGATGAAAATCGTAGGCTTGGTTTGTGTCCTTGTAATAGTGGAGCACACCGTTTGCCAATGTATGAGTTCGTACTGTCGATGTAGGATGCATTAATATACCTGGTGCTTTATTAATAGCTAGCACATAGTTATCTTCATAGATAATATCTAAATCCATTGGCGTTAAATCGAATTCTTGCTCTGGCGATAGAGCGATGACTACATGGTCACCGCCTTGCACTAATGTGTCCCATGTTGCCACCTCACCATTAATCGTAATGAGACCTTCATGTTTTAATTTTCGCCGCATCCGTTGCGATATATGATGTTGTTTAATGATGTGATTGATAGATGCCTTCGTCACCTCAGATGAAATAATGACATCGATTATAGTTGCTGTATTCATAATTGTATTATAACAGATAAGGTGAATATATACTCACTCGTAATAGTCTATCTGTTGAAAGGAATAGAGTTCTATAGGGACTCAATGGTATAATAACTATAAAATGATTCACAGTGATTGAATATCATGTTATAGGTTCCTATTGAGGGAGGATTATATGAAAGTTAAAAAGAAATCGTTATTGCTCTTATGTGTCCTTACATCATTGAGCACTAGTGTATTAGCAGAGACGGTAATGGAAACAAGAAGCTATACTACTGTTGTTAACGAGGATACGGCTAACTCAAGCAAGACTACCATTAGCCGAGAGCAATATAGCTCGTCTGTATCGACTGAATCTACATCATACTCGACGTCCTCATCTAGCAGCAGTACTCATGTAGGTGTTGGCGTTGGTATAGGCCGCGTTGGATATGGTAGTGCTATAGATGTATTTATGCCTGTTGCAGGAGCTGTAAAAGCGCCACCAGCAGCGGTGAAAAAGACATTGTCTATATTGTCTGATGATACATTGAATAAGCAAGGATATTTAGGTCTTGTTAAAGAAAAAGGTAAATGGGGTATTGTAGGAACGAATGGAGACGTTTTATTGCCGCCGACGTACCAAAGTTTAGAAGCTTCTTTCGATTATGATGGTACATTCTTTGGTAAAGAAGGAAAAAATAAATACGTTCATATTAAAGGTGATGGAACAGTTTTAACATCTGGTCAAGAGGCAGAAGTAGAAGTATATACTAATGTAGCGATGAGAAAAAGCTTAGTTGATGCGACTATGGACTTTGATTCGAAAGGTGTAGCACAAACCTATGATAGTGATAATTATGTAGCCTTTTTAGAAGGTAGTAAATATGGATTTAAAGATCGTTCTGGAGCGGTTGTGATTGCCCCTCAATTTAAAGAGGTATACAATGGCTTTTCAGAAGATAGAGCTTTTGTAAAACTCAATGGTGAAACGGTGGCTATTGACGGTTCTGGAACAGTTCTCTTTAAAGCACCATCTAATGAAGTGTATCCATATCATAATGGTTTGGCTGAGTATCGTCGCAAAGTGAGACGTTTTGGTCTTGGGAATTTAATCGGATTGGTAGGCATTGGATATTGGGGACATCACTATGGTGGTGGTTTATACCTAGGAGAAGGTATTAGCTTTACTGAAGATGGGCAAAAACGTGGGTACATTGACCGTAATGGTGCAATCGTTATAGATAGTAAAAATGACTATGTATATCCAATGGAAAAGCATGGTACATTAGTACGAAATGAGGGAAAACTTGGCTTTGTAAATCGAAAAGGCCAATATATTATTGAACCTGGTAATTATACAGCTAGCACTATTGATATGAATAATGTTTTGCTTACGTTGAAAAATAAAGATACGAACAAGTACGGTATTTTTGATATGGAAACAGGTAAACAAGAAGTGCCGTTTTCCTATGACTCCATCGATTTTGTAGGTCCTCATCATATGGCTGTTACGAAAGATAATAAAGCACATGTTGTAGATATGATCGATGGTCGTGTTATTTATACTGGTCCAGCAGATACAAAAGTGACTGTTTTTGCAGGGGATACGTATTCTTGGATTCACAGTAAAGCCGATGGATACCGTATTTTATCCTTAGACGGCACTGTTGTAACAACTCCGATTATGAAAGATATTAGCGGTATTTCTGCTTTCACTCATGGCTATAGTGGGGTTAAAATTAAAGGTAAATGGGGGATTATTAATACAAAAGGAGAACTTGCAGTGCAACCGTCATATGATGAAGTGAAAGTATTATAAGTTCCTGGAAGTATAGAAAATATCTGTAGTTTACGGTATAATTAAAAAGATATATTCCGATTTAATATATGGAATATAAGGATGATGATAATACACTATTAATGCCCATAGTTCATATATAGGAGGTATACAATGGCTAAAGATTTTTCTTTTGATGTCGTATCTGAAGTAGATATGCAAGAAGTAGATAATGCTGTTAATCAAGCGAAAAAAGAAATCGGCACTCGTTACGATTTTCGCGGTTCTAAAGCAGAAATTAGCCTTGAAGGAGACACCATCAAAATCATCGGTGATGATGAATACAAATTGACCGCTATCATCGATGTGTTGAAAGGCAAAATGGTAAAACGCAATGTAGCAGTAAAAAACTTAGACTACGGTAAAGTGGAACCGGCAGCAGGAGCTACGGTACGCCAAATCATTACTATCAAAAAAGGCATTACTAAAGAAAATGCTAAAGAAGTAGTAAAAGCTATTAAAAATATGAAATTGAAAGTACAGCCTTCCATTCAAGAAGATCAAGTACGCGTTTCTGGCAAAGATAAAGACGATTTGCAAGCTGTTATTCAAATGCTCAAACAATTGGATATTCCTGTAGAATTGCAATTCGTTAACTTCCGTTAATTACATAGGATTATAAAATAGGGTTAGGCAGATGATAATTATCGCTAACCCTATTGGTATAGGAGGCCCTATGAATGTAGAGGACATGAAAGGTGGATATACTACCGGTTCTTGTGCTACGGCAGGTGTGAAAGCAGGTCTCTTAGCTCTTTTGGAGCAGAACATAGTCGATACGGTCATTATTGAAAATCCACAAGGCCAATATATTGAAGTGCCTATCAAAGAGGTGATTCGTATATCTGATGTAGAGGCACAGGTGACGGTGGTCAAAGATGGCGGTGATGACCCTGATGTGACGCATGGTAATGCTGTAGTTACAACGGTAGTGCTGACGGATTCGGGGACTCTGTCTTTCCATGCTGGTCATGGTGTGGGGACGGTGACGAAACCAGGCTTGGCATTGCCTGTAGGGGAGCCGGCTATCAATCCGGGACCAAGAAAAATGATGCAAATTGTTTTCGAAGAATTCTGTGTCAAAGGAGAAGGTGTAGATGTTACTGTTACTGTACCTAACGGCTTAGACTTGGCAAAGAAAACGTTAAATCACACATTAGGTATTGAAGGTGGCATTTCTATCATCGGCACTACAGGCATTGTGAAACCTATGAGTGAAGAGGGGTTTAAGAACTCCTTAGTGCCTCAATTGGAAGTAATGAAAGCAAACGGCATTGAGACCGCTGTTTTAGTTCCTGGCCGCATCGGTCAAGAATTGGCTGAGCAAGTATTAGGCATTCATAAAAACCAGATGGCAGAAACGAGTAATTTCATTGGTTTTATGTTGGAACAAGCTGTACGGATTGGCTTTAAGCAGATTTTGATTATTGGCCATATTGGTAAATTAGTGAAACTCGCTAATGGAAGCTTTCACACTCATAATCGTATGAGTGATGGTCGTATGGAAACTATTGTGGCCTATGCGGCCCTTGAAGGGGCTAGCCAAGCCGTTTGTGAAGAGCTATTTCAGTGTCAAACGACAGAATCTACGTTCCCTATTTTAGAGAGAGAAGGATTGACTGGTGTATACCAACGCATTGTGGATCGAGCGGCGCTTCGCAGTGAACGATACATTGCCAAGGAAGCACAAGTGGGCATTATTATTACGACCTTACAAGGCGATATTCTAGCAATTGACGAGAATGCTAAAGACATAGGAGAACGGGAAACATGGCGCATACCTTATATATCGTAGGCATTGGACCAGGTAATCCAGAGTATGTAGTGCCAAAGGGATTGGATATTATTCGCCAAGCTACTGTATTGGTGGGGAGTGAACGAGCTCTGGAAGATTTCCAAGAACCGCATCAAAAGACTTATGCCATAACGGGTAAATTGAGTTTGTTAGCAGATCAAATTGAAGCTGAATTAGCAGAGCATGATGTAGTCGTTATGGTTAGCGGTGATACTGGTTACTACAGTTTATTGCCTTATTTGAAAAAGAAATTTCCTACTTATCCCATCGAAGTCATTGCAGGCATTAGTTCTATGACTTTTGCTTTTGCGCGCCTCGGCGAAGTATGGCATGATGCGGATTTGATGAGCTTTCACGGCCGCCAACCAGAGCCGGAACAACTCATTTATAAAGAGGGAAAGAAAATGGGATTTTTAACAGATCCTGACTATAATCCAGCTCGTATTGCGAGTATTTTAATAGAAGCAGGATGGCCTAAGGACACTCGAGCGGCTGCGTTGGAACGATTAAGCTATGATGATGAACGCATCGTAGACTCTACGTTAGCGGTCTTAACAGAGTTGGACGGATTTGGTCATTCTGTGATGGTGGTATTAGGATGAGACATTTTTTTGGTATTCCTGATGACGAATTTATTCGCGGCGACGTGCCGATGACGAAATGCGAAATCAGAAAAGCTGTTATGAACGAAGCTCGCATCGATGAAGACAGTGTAGTCCTCGATGTAGGGGCTGGTACAGGGTCTATATCAATCGAAGCTGCATTAGGCGCTCCGAAGGGCCATGTATACGCCATTGAACGCTTTGATAAAGGCATTGAATTGATCTATCAAAATATGGAGAAATTCAATGTGTCGAATATGACTGTCATTAAATCGAAGGCTCCAGAAGGGATGGAGGACTTGCCGCCTCTCGATGCTGTCATCATTGGTGGTAGCGCCGGTGGTATGGGGGCTATTGTTGACGAAGCGCAGCGTCTCTTGAAAGTGGGAGGTCGCCTCGTTGTAACAGCAGTTACGATGGAAACGGGATACACAATTTTGAAAGAATTAAAAGGTCGCCCTTTTAGTTATGATGGCTATCAAATGTCTATCAGTCGGTATCGCAAAGCGGGCCCCTATCATTTGTTAGATCCATTGAGTCCTATTTTTATCGTAGCAGCAACGAAATTAGAAGAAGGAGAGCAGCATGGTTAATGTACATATTGTAGGAGCCGGTCCTGGTGATCCAGAGTTGATTACGCGTAAAGGCTATCGTCTTGTGGAAGAAGCAGACGTAGTTATTTATGCTGGTTCTTTAGTGAATCCTGCTATTTTGGAAGCTTGTAAAGCAGGATGTGAAATTCACAATAGTGCCACTATGAATTTAGATGAAGTATTGGCAGTAATGAAGAAAGCTGTTGAAGAAGGTAAGTCGGTAGTTCGCCTTCATACAGGGGACCCTGCGATTTACGGCGCCATTCAAGAACAAATGGATGCTCTAGATACAATGGGCATTACTTATGATGTAGTGCCTGGCGTTAGTTCCTTCCTCGCTACAGCAGCGGCGTTGAAACAAGAATATACATTGCCGAATGTATCGCAAACGGTAATTATCACTCGTATGGAAGGGCGTACACCGATGCCGCCAAAAGAAAAATTGCGCATGCTCGCTGCACATGAAGCGACGATGTGTATTTTCCTTAGCGTACAAATGCTTGATAAGGTGGTAGAAGAGCTTATTGAAGGTGGTTACGACAAAACGACGCCAGTAGCTATCGTTGTGAAAGCATCTTGGCCGGATCAACGCATTATTCGTGGCACCTTGGAAACCATTGCTGATATGGTGGCTAAAGAAGGTGTGTTGCGACAAGCTATGATTGTCGTAAGCCATGTATTAGATAGTGAATATGAACTATCTAAACTATATGATAAAGGATTTGCGCACATGTATCGTAGCGCGAAGGACTAATGATGGATAGCCGTACTATGTATCAAACGATAGATAATGGTAGTACTGATCATAATAAAGTTATAGATACTAGTATTGCCAATAGCATTGAAACCGCTAGGGAGGCTGAGCCAACATCGGTAAGAACAGCTATTATTTCTGTGTCTACCAAGGGAGCTCGATTGGGGCAACGCGTAAAAGCCTTAGTAGTGCCTCATGGTGAGTGCTATGAAAAAATAGGTCGTCAATCAGGTGGAGAGGCGATGTATTTTGAATCTCTTAAGCCTCATATAGAACGTATCATGCGAGAGTATGACCAAGTGCTCTTCATTATGGCTATAGGCATTGTAGTACGCATGATTGCCCCTTATATTGAACATAAATCGAAAGATCCAGCCATCGTTGTTATGGACGAAGCTGGTTACCATACGATTAGCTTATTATCCGGTCACTTAGGGGGGGCCAATGAATGGACCCAAACTATCGCCTTAGCCATTGATTCTGACCCAGTGATTACGACAGCTACCGATGTGAACGGCTTGCCAGCGCCTGATGTGTGGGCCCGTAAAGAAGGCTTTGTAGTGGATGATTTTCAAACGCTCATTGCTGTGAATGCCGCTATCGTAGCTGGTGAAAGGGTTACGTATTACATCGATGATAGTTTGCCTCATTGGGAGCGACTGGTAGCATCTGGAAAAGACCATGTAGGGGGATATAGTGATGTGCGAACTTTTAATAGTTCTAACGCTATTGATAATGAAGCCCCTCGTGTGGTCGTAACCGATACAGTTATTGCTACAGCGCCAAATCAGCTCATATTACGTCCTAAAACATATACTGTGGGTATCGGTTGTCGCCGAGACACGCCGAAAGAGTTGATTTTAGATGCCATTATACAATCTTTGGACCGATGGAAACTTTCACCTAAAAGTGTATTAACGGCTGCGTCAGTGGTAGTTAAATCAGATGAAGTAGGATTGTTAGGGGCTGTCCAAGAATTAGGTTGGCCTATCGTATTTTTTGAACAAGAAGAATTGGCTCAGGTCATTGAAACATATCATTTAAAAGAATCTACATTTGTAAAAGGAACTATAGGAGTAGGAAACGTATGCGAAACAACAGCGTTACTAGCGGCCAAGAGCCACACATTAATACAGGAGAAAACAGTGTATCCCAAAACAACAATCGCCATAGCGCAGGTTACATCAAAGTAATCGGCATTGGCCCTGGCGACGAAGAGTTTATGACGCCGCAAGCTCGTGAAGCCATTCTCGACGCGGATCGTGTAGTAGGATATTTGACATATCTTGATTTGATTAAAGATCTCATTGATGGTAAAGAAACAGTAGGAACGGCTATGATGCAAGAAGTTGAGCGGTGTCAAAAAGCCGTTGACCTCGCGGTAGAAGGTCATAAAGTGGTTGTCGTATCTTCCGGTGATTCTGGCATTTATGGCATGGCTGGTCTCGTGTTGGAGTTGGCCAACAAAGTGCCTGCAGAACAGAGACCACAAGTAGATATCATCCCTGGCTTAAGTGCTGTTAATGTGGCGGCTGCTGTATTGGGCGCACCATTGATGCACGATTTTGCCGTCATTTCTTTAAGCGATTTGATGACGCCATGGGATCTTATTAAAAAGAGAGCTGATTTCTGTGCCCAAGGGGATATGGTTATTTCTTTATATAACCCAAGAAGTAAAAAACGTGTTACACACCTTGATGAAGTGAGAGACATTGTATTGAAATACAGGGACCCTAAAACGCCAGTAGGCATTGTGCAAAAGGCGGGGCGCCCAGGTCAGCATATGATAATTTCTGATTTAGAAAATTTTACAAAAGAAGAAGTAGACATGCAAACATTAGTAATCATCGGAAATAGCCAAACGTATGTAGAAAATGGTCGCATGATTACACCACGCGGTTACAAACTATGATTTGGGTCATTGCAGGCACCCTTGATGGACGTACCTTAGCTGTAGATATTCAAGAACGAACTGGTGAAGAAGTTCTCGTTACTGTTGTTAGTCAATATGGTGCACAGCTAGCTGCTCATGAAGGGATTACTGTCCATACAGGGCGCCTTGATGCAGAGGCTATGAAAGACTTAGTGCAAGAGTATGATGTACGAGCTTTGATTGATGCTAGTCATCCTTATGCGGCTGTCGTCACTGCTACAGCGCAAGAAGTAGCACAAGCTATGGAGATTCCTTTCGTTCGTTTTGAACGGAAGGAAGTGCCTTTGCCAGCCTATGATAAATTGCATATTGTAGCTGATGAAGTAGAAGCAGCAATTTTGGCAGGTCAACTGGCAAAAGAACAGAATGGTCATGTATATCTCACAACGGGGAGTAAGACCATGCATATCTTTGCTCGTGCAGAGGCTTTGCAAGATTGTGATGTATGGACTCGCATCTTACCTACTGCTGAAGTGTTGACTATGATGGAAGACCTTAAAATCAGTCCAAAGCGTATTGTCGCCGTACAGGGCCCTTTTTCTTACGATATGAATCGCATTATGTTTAAAGATACAGATGCTAGCGTTGTGGTGATGAAAAACTCTGGCCTCGTAGGCGGCGCTGATACTAAATTACAAGCTGCTATGGATTTAGGTATTCATATTGTTGTTATCGATCGACCACGGGTATCTATTGCAGGCCCTATGGTTTCGTCGAATGACGAATTTTTTGCATTATGGGAGGAAACAAATGGATTACATTAAAAATCCGAAAGCCATTGAAGATAAAAGTATGGAAATCATTTATGATTACGTAAAAGATTTAGGTCTTACAGATGATGAAGTACGCGTTGTATCTCGTACTATTCACGCTTCTGGGGACGTTGAATATGCTCAATTAGTGCGCATGAGTCCAGAGGCTGTACAGAAAGGTATTGAAGCTTTAGATGCAGGGGCTCATATCTATACTGATGTGGAAATGGTGCGCACTGGCATTAGTAAGCCAGCCTTAGCCATTCGTGGCAATGAAGTCCATTGCTTAATTAAAGATGAAAATGTAGCAAAAATGGCTAAAGAAGAAGGCATCACTCGTTCTATTGCAGCGATGCGCACCTTCGGCAAACAATTGGAAGGACAAATCGTAGCTATCGGCAATGCGCCAACAGCTTTATATGAAGTATTGCGCCTCGCTTTTGAAGAAGGTATCAAACCAGCTTTGATCATCGGTATTCCAGTAGGTTTCGTGGGGGCAGCAGAATCAAAAGATTATTTAATGGAAGTATCGCCAGTACCTTATATTACTGTAAAAGGCAATAAAGGGGGCAGCCCAATTGCTGCATCTGTTTGTAACGCATTGCTTTACACTGATGTAAAACGCAATGATATGCTATTTGTAGAAGGTAAATCTTCTAATGAAACAAGTAAGTAATAGAAAGGTATATCGTTTTTCTGTTCTTATCATCTTATGTGCCCTCTTGTTAGGGAGTATGATTATATCTCTTGTCTTTGGTTCTACCTCGGTATCGTTAGTTGATATTTGGCATACCTTGTGGAGTGATGAACTGACTGATGCAGGGGCACAAATCATATGGAATATTAGACTGCCTCGTAATATTGTAGCTGCTTTAGTAGGGGCGTGTCTTGCCGTATCAGGGGCTATTTTGCAGGCAGTTATGAAAAATCCTCTTGCAGATCCTCAAATTGTCGGCGTTTCTTCAGGGGCTGGTTTAATGGGAGTTATCATTTTAATCCTCTTTCCAGGATACGACTATTTAGTGCCTATGGTCGCCTTTTTAGGAGCTATGGGAGCGGCCCTTATGGTGTATGCGTTGGCCTGGAAAAATGGCATTCGACCGAGTCGCATTATTTTAGCTGGTGTCGCTGTATCCGCTTTTCTAGGTTCAGGTATTTCGGCTCTTCTCGTCTTCTTTGGGGATCGTGTGCAAGGCGCTCTCTTGTGGATGGTAGGAGGCTTGGCAGCGCGTAGTTGGCCACAAGTAGAAGTGCTTTTCCCCTATGCGATGGTAGGGCTCGCATTAGCTTGCTTGGGGGCGAAACGTCTTACCATCCTCAGCCTTGGCGATGAAACGGCAAAAGGGCTAGGTCTTAACGTGGAACAAACGCGTTTTAGTATGACTGCCGTAGCTGCTTTGTTAGCTGCTGGTGCTGTTAGTATTGCTGGACTCATCGGTTTTGTTGGGCTCGTTATTCCTCACATTTTGCGTCTCATTATTGGAAATGATTATGCGTATTTATTGCCTGGCTCAGCTTTGTTAGGTGCCTTTGTACTCGTCATTAGCGATACAGTTGGTCGGGTAGCGATGAGTCCTATCGAAATTCCAGTAGGTATCATTATGGCTTTCTTTGGGGCGCCATTCTTTTTATACTTGTTAAGGAGGGATGGATAATGGATCAACATAATTCGTCGCCCTTAACGCATAGTAGCGAGAATCGTTCTACTATTTCTGAAAGCCCTGCTGTAACAGTGAAACATGTATCGATTACTTTAGGGGAACGTCAAATTCTTCACGACATTTCCTTAGCTATTCCGAAAGGAAAGATTACTACTCTTATTGGTCCTAATGGATGTGGTAAAAGTACATTATTGCGGACTATGATTGGTCATATTTGGGCACATGGTAGAGATAATATATCTATTTTTGATAAATCCTTAAACAGATATAAAGCTGATGATTTAGCTAAGGTGATGGCCTTTTTACCTCAGTCTCCAGATATACCGAAAGACATGACTGTAGAGGAATTAGTTTACTGTGGCCGTTATCCGTACCAACGATGGTGGCAAAATACGGCTGAAGAAGATAGAACCGTGGTAGATCGTGTCTTAGATATTACGAAGACGAACCATTTACGAGACCAATTAATTCCATCTTTGTCAGGCGGTGAACGGCAGCGTGTATGGATTGCGATGGCTCTTGCGCAAGAACCAAAATTACTTGTCCTAGACGAGCCTACTACATATTTAGATATTAATCATCAGTTGGAGATTATGGAATTATTGAAGAGGCTCAACGAAGAAGAAGGGCTAACGGTTCTTATGGTGCTTCACGATTTGACACAAGCCTTGCAATATTCTGATTATATGGCTGTTTTGCAAGATGGCCGTCTTATTACAAGTGGTTATCCGCAAGATGTCATGACAGAAGATTTATTACAAGACGTCTTCCGAGTTCATGGCTCTGTAGACGTGTCAGACAAAAAAGGATATGTAAAGATTACGGGTTTACTATAATCATTAGAATATAAAAATAACCGATACCCTTAGGGTATCGGTTATTTTTATTCTTTAGCATATCTCACATCGCGTTAAGTAATACTACATTGTTTCATTAACTAGATGATGAGTCATTACAATGCGACATCTATGTTGTACGTCTCTTTTACTAATCGAGCCATCGCTTCTGGCGTTTGTAATCCTGGATTGAGCAAGAAGAGTTTAGACGGTAAATAGACGACGCGATTGTTAGTGACCGCTTGCAAATGACTCCACGCAGGATTATCTGTCATAGCTTGTTTCATAGCTCTTGTAATTTCTTCTTCTTTGCCCATAGTAACGATAAAAATAATGTCTGGATCATCCGCTGCTAATGTCTCAAGGGAATAAGGAATTGTTTTATCTGTTGTAGTATCCGTCAAATGAGCAGTGACTACATTAGTCATACCTAATTCTTTTATCATAGAAGCAGTGATGGCATTTTCTGTTTCTGCCGTTACACCTTTACCGGTCGCTCGTAAAACGGCTACACGAGCTGGTTTCTGATTAGCAACGGCATCTTTTACAGTTTGCACTTTTCTTTTATATGTAGCTACTACGTCTTTAGCTTTGTCTTCGTGGTTTGTGAGAGAACCTAAAAATGTGAGTAACGGTACATTGTCGTTGATGCCATCATAGGTGATAAATATGTTTGGAATTTTGCTAGATTGCAGTTGTGGCTCATATTTTTTGTGTTGATTTTCAAGGCCTAACACTACATCTGGTTGTAAGCCAATCAGCTCTTCCATATTAATATTGGTGGTATGTCCTAAAGAGGGGAGTGATTCCATTGCTTCTGGCAAGGTGTCGTTTGTAGTAACTCGGCTTATAGCCGTTCCATCGACTGCGTAGAGCATAGCTAACAGCGAATTAGAGAGTACAGCTATGCGTTGTGGATCCTTCGGCACTGTATAGGTTGCACCATCAAAGGTAATATCTTTTGTTGTTGATGAAGAGGTGGATATGGATTTAGTACATCCTGCTACAATAATGAGGATTAAGACTAATAGAAGTGACGTTATATATCCTTTTTTCACAATAACTCCTTATTACTATTTATTGCTTAGGTAGTACATTATTTTTGCAATGCATCCCATGCTTCATTAGCACGTTCTACAAAGATTTGACGAATTTGCTCATTTTCACCGAGACCGCGTAAATATGTGTTGACTTTGAAGCCTTCCGCCATGAGCATCGATTTATGGGAATCTTCTTCGTCACCAGCCATATCATTAGTAGCATGATCGCCGGCTACCATCATAAATGGCATTAATGTTACTTCTTTGATGCCTTTTGCTTTTAATTGACCTAATACATCTTCAAAGTTTGGTGTGCCCTCTACAGTGTAGATAAAAACATTGTTCAAACCAGCTGCATCAATGCGGTCTTGAATGACAGCGTAGTACGCATTGGATGGATCTGGTGTACCGTGAGCCATTACGAGGATGGCGTGGTCCTTGCTTTGGTTAGGGAATTGAGAGGAAAGGGCTTTCACCGTTTCCATCACTTCATCAGTTTGCCCTTCTTGGCCCATCCAGTACATCAATGGTGTGCCAAGAGACATAGCTTTAAATTCGTTTTTATATAGATTATATACGCCTACATTATAATTGTATTCCATACCAGGAATGATGTTCAATGTAGTGAGGGCTACGCGCGTATAACCATCTGCTTTCAATTGCTCTAGCGCTTCTTCTGGCGTAGGATAGGTAATGCCTTCATTTTCTTGGATGCGATCACGAATAATATGACTTGTGAAAGCTGTTACTACTTTTGTATTGGGATGGGCTGCTTGGATAGCTTTTACAGTGGCGTCAATTGTTTTTTTGCGAGTCTCTTTGAAGGTTGTACCAAAGCTCATGACTACGATAGCATCTTTATTCTCTAATTGTTGCAACGCTGCTGTATGATGACTACGAACGCCAATAGTAGAGGCTTCTTTCAAAGCTTGCGTAGGATTTTTAACGTCTTCGCTCAATTGGAAGGCCGCATCGCTCACTGTAGGAGCACCTACGCAGAATAGACAAGCTAATGTAGCAGATAGGGCTAATGATTTTTTTACGCTGTACATAGGGATCACCTCATATAATCTACAGAGAAAATTGATAGCTACAGATGTAAATATATCTGTATATAAATTCATCCTAGCAAAGGGGCATAGGTATGTCAATAAACCCTATACCCGTAGGTGTATAGAAATATTGGTATTTCATGCAAATATGATAATATTTCTCATTGACTTATACAAATGGGTCATGTATGATTATTACAACTAGTATTTGATAATAATTTTCATTTATAGAAGGCGATACGTACTGTATATGAGGTCTTGCGTATGAGACGCCATGGAGGTCACTTATGAAAGGTATAATCATTGCATCCTTTGGATCAATTTATAAAGAAGCAGTAGATACGTCGATTTCCGTTATTGAAAGAAAAGTGCGGGAATTGTACAAAGGTTTTGAAGTGCGCCGCGTATTTTTATCTGATGCATTAGTAGAGAAGTGGAATGGCAAATACGATGAGCCAGTATCTTCTTTAGCGGAGGTTATGAAAGAATTCCAAAAGCTAGGTATTACCGAAGTATACATTCAGCCGATTACATTAGTGGCCGATCAATGTTATCAACAAATGCGTAAACAAGCGTTGAAATATTTACATAGCAATGACTATAACTTTACTCATATTAATATTGGCAAACCATTGCTCACATCATTAGGGGTAAAAAATTATTCTGACGATTACGAAGCTACTTTAGATGGCATCCTCCGCCATTTAAATACAAAAGCATTGAATAAATCTATCCTTTTAATGGCTAATGGTCAAAATCAATTGGAATATTCTACATTACAATTGAAAGCTATTTATGGTTCTACACCGAATGTGGTTGTATTCACTACCAATGGCTTCCCCACATTTAAACAAGCCCTTACATTAGTGGAGCACATGGGCCACAAAGATGTTATCGTAGTACCGCTTGCTTTGATTGGATCCACACACTTAATGGATTATCTCGGTGGAGACCGCTCCGATTCCATTTATACACTGCTAGTGGAAGAGGGCTATAATGTGAGGATTTGGAACGAAGGCTTAGGGGAAAACCCATATATTCAAGATTTATTCTTGAAACATTTAAGCCAAGCTATCCGTATGGCAGAGAGAAAACGAGTATCTCCACAAGACTCCATAAAGCCAGCTCCTGCAGCAGTTCGCGTAGGGATTAGTAAAATGATTTCTTAATAATAGGACGTACCTTCTAATCTAATACAGAGGGTACGTTTTTTGTGTTTATATACCTATAGAGGTATCCTCATTGGTTAATCTCTATGGTATGATAAGAATAATCATGTATTAATAGAAGGAGTTTTATATGAAACAAGCCATTTTAGTAGTAGCCTTTGGGTCTACTGTAGATATAGCTCGAGAGAAACATATTGAACCTGTTGTGGCTCGCATTAAAGAACAGTTTGCAGATTATGAAGTTCGCTTAGCCTTTTCTTCTCGTATCGTCGTGAAACGATTGCGCGATCGAGGCCTCGATTATCCAACCGAAGCGGGTGCTTTAGAATCATTAGTAGCAGATGGTTACACACATGTGTATGTCCAAACCCTTCACTTCACTGGTGGAGAAGAGTTTGATAAATTGAAGCGCAATATTTTAGAACACGAAGTAGCCCATAAGCTAGAAGTGCTCCGTGTAGGTCGCCCACTAGTATACTATATGGGTCAAGACGAACATCCTAATGATTACCAAATCTTTATCGATGAATTTATCAAACCATTAGGGGTTAAAGAAAGTGATGGTATGCTCTTCGTTGGTCATGGTGGATTAAGTTCTGGCAATTCTAGTTATGGTCATTTACAGTATCAATTAATTCGGAATGGCTTAGGTCATATACGAGTAGCTACGCTAGAAAATGCTCCTTTTGTGGAAGACGTAGCTCTTCCATGGGAATGGTTTGATGGGAAGAAACCAAATACGATTTACGTACATCCTTTATTATTAGTATTGGGCGACCATGCGCAAAATGATTTGCTCGGTGATGAAGAGGACAGTGTAGTGAATGTATTGCAAGACGCTGGCTATACAGTAGAGGGCGTTCATAAAGCACTCGGTGAATACGAGTCAGTTCAAGCTATTTTCTGCCAACACCTGCAAGACTGCATCGACGATATATATGGCAAACGGAGCCATGAGCGTCCAGCCATTCCTAATATTAAATAGATCTATTATCTTTTGAATAGACTAAAGAATAATTCTATCATATCGAACTATTGCAGAGTTTATAAAGATTAGAAAAGAAGATTTATAATAAATCCTTTTGTATATAGTGTATAAAAGACCGTTAGTTTGGTATAATAGAGATGTTTGTATCGTATGTATAGATAATTACGTATGTATTGATGAAACTGTAATACGTACGCGTAGATAGGAGTATGACCATGAAAGGTAAATTATACGGCATCGGCGTAGGCCCAGGAGACCCAGAATTAATGACTGTGAAAGCAGCACGTATTGTAGGAGAAGCAGATATCATTATTACTCCTAAAACAGAAAAGAAAGACGGATCCGTGGCACTAGATATTGCCCGTCCTTATATTCAAGACCATACAGAAATCGTACCTGTTGTGTTTCCTATGGTTCTCGATGAATCGACACAACAAGAAGGTTGGAATGAAGCGAAACAAATCATTCTATCTTATTTAGAAGCAGGTAAAAACGTTGTGTTCCTTACTTTAGGAGATCCAATGTTCTACAGTACTTATATGTATGTATATCGCCTCATCGAAAATAGCGGCTTCGATATTGAAACGATTCCTGGTATTACTGCCTTCTGCGCTATTGGTTCTCATTTGGGCTATCCGATTGTAGAAAAAGAAGAAGTACTAGCTATCGTTCCTGCTACAGCACCAAAAGAAAAAATCGATGCTGTTTTGGCTGTGGCTGATGATGCGGTTATTATGAAAGTGTATAAAAACTTCGACGAAGTACAAGAAACGTTGATGAAACATAATATGGCAGATGATGCAGTTATGATTAGTCGCGTTGGCTTACCTGATGAACAAGTATTTAGAGGATTAGATACGATTCCAAAAGATACGAAATTAAATTATCTATCTACGATTTTAGCAAAACGTAAAGATCGGTAATGAAGAACAATATAAAGATTGTTAAGCTATACATAAGGATTCTCTAGCGTAACACAGTACACCCTAAATGGAGATTATATATGAATACTATACCTATTCCACGCGTTGTCATTGGTGGCACTAATTCTGGTGTGGGGAAGACCACAATTGTTGCAGGTCTTCTTGCAGCATATCGCGCAAGTGGTCATGAGGTGCAATCTTTTAAAGTCGGCCCGGATTATATTGATCCGGGCTTTCATAAAATTGCCTCTGGCCGCGATAGTTATAATTTAGATACTTGGCTCGTACCACCTAGTACGATGCCATCATTTTTTGCATCTACTGCAGAAGGAGCTGATTTGGCAATCATTGAAGGTGTTATGGGCCTTTATGATGGAGGTCGAGAAGGCGTGAGTAGCACTGCAGAAGTGGCGAAACAATTAGGTGCCCCTGTAGTCCTCGTTATTGACTGCAAGGCGATGGGTGAAAGTGCAGCTGCCATTGCGCTTGGTTTTAGAGAGTATGATAAAGACGTCGATTTCAGAGGTGTTATTTTAAATCGACTAGGTTCTGATAATCATGAACGAATGGTTCGAGAAGGAATGGCAAAAATCGGTGTACCTGTGCTTGGTGCTATCCGCCGAGACGATCGCATGCATTCTCCTGAACGTCACTTAGGTTTGACGCCTGTTACAGAAGTAGACCCTACAAAGTCTATTGCAACTATTCAAGCTGCTGTAGAATCTATGGTGGATTTACAAGGATTATTAGAGCTGGCGATAAGTGCACAACCTCTTACATTGCCATTGGAAGAAGATATAGAATCCACTGAAAAAATTGCTAAAATCGGCGTTGCTTATGATGAAGCGTTTTCTTTTTACTATCCTGCTAGTTTACATGCCTTAGAAAAAGCTGGTGCTGAATTAGTCTATTTTAGTCCTTTACGAGACAAAGCAATCCCCGATGTGGATGGCTTAGTGTTCGGAGGTGGATTCCCAGAAATGTTTTTGGAACAACTGAGCCAGAACAAGACGATGAGAGACTCTATTGGCGTCGCTAATAAAATGGGTATGCCTATTTACGCAGAGTGCGGCGGACTTATGTATTTATGTGAACATATCCGCGACTTTGAAGGCAAGGATTACGAAACTGTAGGTATCGTTCCTGCTAATTGTATTATGCAACAGTCCTTGCAAAAGGTAGGCTATGTGACCGCTACGGCTCATCGTGAAACTCTGTTAGGTGATACGGGGACAGTTTTACGGGGCCATGAGTTTCATTTCTCTACTATGGAACCAACAGTAAAAGACTTCCCTTGGGCGTTCCATTTAGAAGGAGGCCGTACTCCTCAATCCTATGATGGTGGTTATGCATCGGATAATGTGTTGGCATCGTATTTACATTTGAATTTTGCCGGATCTATCGAAGGGGCTCAACACTTTGTGAATCGTTGTGCCTCTTATGAGAGACAACGTTAAACATAAGAGGAAAGAATACTATGAGTGAACGAGGACTGATTCTCGTCAATACGGGAAATGGAAAAGGAAAAACTACCGCTGCCTTAGGCGTTGTGTTGCGTGCTGTAGGTCAAGGGTTAAAGGTATTGGTGTTACAGTTTATTAAAAGCGGTCATGGTTATGGAGAACTCAAAGGCTTAGAAGCATTAGGGGAAGCAGTTACAATTCGGTCCATGGGAAAAGGTTTTATTTATTATAAAAAAGATGAAGTGTCTCCTGAAGAATTTGATAGGCATAAAGCGGCTGCCCAGGAAGGATGGCATACATTACTCGAGGAAGTCAATTCTGACAAATGGGATCTCATCGTTATGGACGAAATTAATAATGCTATTCACTATGATTTGATTAGTGTCCACGATGTAGTCCATATGCTCGCCCATAAGCCAGAGCGACTTCATCTTATATTGACGGGTCGATACGCTAAGCCTGAAATTATCGATATGGCAGATACAGTGACGGAAATGAATGTAGTGAAGCATGCTTATGAGAAGGGCATTAAGGCAGCGAAAGGGATTGAATTTTAAATCTAAAAGTTTCGAAAACACCTTGCGCAAACTATATCGAAAATGTATAATATAGTTAGAAAATATGTTTTTAACATACATAGGTATATATGATTTTAACCAGGAGGTTAACTATGGCTATTCATGATTACATTAAATCTGGCGACTTCGCTAGTGAAAAACACGTTCCAGTTATTGAAACTGTAGACACTGTAAAAGCAGGTGAAACATTCCACGTTACTTTGTCCGTAGGTAAAGATATTGCACATCCAAACACTGTAGAACATCACATTGATTGGATTAAATTGTACTTCGTAGCAGAAGGTACTCAATTGCCTTACGAAATCGGCGCTGTAAACTTCAATATCCATGGCGATGGTGCTACAGCTAACGAAGGCCCTGCACATGCTATCTCCGAAGGTACATTGGCAGTGTCCTTGAAAAAATCTGGCAAATTGATTGCTGTATCTCTTTGCAATATCCACGGCTTGTGGGAATCTGAAAAAGAAATCACTGTTCAATAATGAACGATATAAAGCCAGCCTTAGGGTTGGCTTTTTTTCTTGTAAATTTGTCTTTTACAAATGGAATTTTGTTTTTCTTAACTGGATGTTCACCGCTATATCCCTTTACAGTGCTGTTTATTTTATGGTAAAGTATATGCAGATTATTTTTTAGTTTATTGTGGTGAAAATGAGGGATTATTGTGGCCTTAATCGTTAAGAAATTTGGTGGTAGTTCTGTTGCTACTCCAGAAAAAATATTTAATATCGTCGATCGCGTCCTTCGTGAAAAGAAAGAAGACGATCGAGTGGTCATAGTTGTATCTGCGATGGGGGATACAACAGATGATCTAGTAGATTTAGCAAAACAAGTAACGTCTAAGCCATATGGTCGCGAAATGGACCGCTTGTTGTCTACTGGTGAACAAGTAACGATTGCATTAATGGCAATGGCTTTTAATGAACGTGGTCAAAAATCGATTTCTTTAACTGGCGACCAAGCAGGGATTACAAGTAGTGATAATTTTAATAAAGGTCGTATTTTAGGTGTAGATCCGAATCGTGTATTCCAAGCCTTAGAAGACGGAAATGTAGTAGTCGTAGCTGGTTTCCAAGGTATTACTGAATACGGTGATATGGTAACATTGGGCCGTGGTGGTTCCGATACGACAGCAGTTGCCTTAGCAGGCGCTATGAAAGCTGATGTGTGCGAAATCTTCACAGACGTAGAAGGTGTATATTCTACTGACCCTCGCGTAGCGAAGGAAGCTTTCAAATTAGAAGAAGTAACGTATGGTGAAATGTTAGAAATGGCGAGACTCGGTGCTGGTGTTATGCAACCGCGTGCTGTTGAAATGGGGTTCCGTTATGGCGTGCCAATTCACGTACGTTCTACTTTCAGCGACAACACGGGCACTATTATTCGGGAGGATTACACAGTGGAAGCAAATAAACATGTCATTACAGGCGTAGCAGATGATACGAATACAGCAAAAGTAGCCCTTGTAGGGGTTGAAAATAAACCAGGTATTGCAGCAACAGTATTTAAAGCGTTAGCAGAGAAAAACGTTGACGTTGATATGATCGTTCAATCCATTCGCGCTAAAGGGGAGCCTAAAACTGACCTTATTTTCACAGTAGCTATGGACGATGTTGTATTGACTCGCGAAGTATTAGGTCAATTGCAACAATCCATTGATATTGAAGCGGTTAATATTGATGAAAAAATGGCGAAAGTATCTATCATCGGTGCTGGTATGTTAGGTCAACCTGGTGTAGCGGCTCAAATGTTTGATATTCTCAGCAAAGAAGGCATTAATATTGAAATCATCAGTACTTCTGAAATCAGTATTTCTTGCTTAGTTTCAGAAGACCGCGTGAAAGATGCTGTTCGTGTAATTCACAATGGGTTGTTATTAAACGAACGAGGTTAATCTAATTTATGGATAGTCTACGTACCTTTATGGATGAAATGCTCAATGATCAAGGCCGTAAAGAAGGTTTTATTGGAGATTTATTGACAAATCTTAAAAACCAGCCTATCCCTACATTAGAGCAAGCCCAAACAGGGTATACAACGGTCAGTAATTTACATGGTATTTTTTATGATTATGATACGTCTGAAGTGACCATCTCTTATAAAGTTATACCTGATATGTATGAACCGTATACGATGAGCTTTGCCCATTTTGAAGTCGTCTTAGAGGGTTTATTGACGAGTCGACGTAATCAAAAGTGGCAAGTTAAACAAGAAAAATAATTTAGAAAGAGCACCTTCCGTACATGTGTATTTTGACTGCTAATGATAGCAGAATAGGAGACACATGAGGGGGTGTTCTTTTTTGTTTATAAATTGAGATGATAACATCATCGATTTATAAGAATATAACTGAGTTATGTATTCAGTATTATTTCTATATATATTCTTATAAATTAGATTTAAAATATTCAATATGATATAATTAAAAATAAACACTAGCATTAAACTTATGTATATAGTAAGTTGTGCAGTGTCATTTAATAAGAAAGAAGGGACGAAATGGAATTAAATAAAATCTATTCTGGTTTTAGACTACATCGAGTAGAGCGAATTGATGAAATCAATGGCACTGCTTATGAAATGAAACATGAAAAATCCGGTGCCCGTCTTATTTATATAGATTCACCAGATTCAAATAAAGTATTTAACATTGCCTTTAGAACGACACCAAAAGATAGTACTGGTGTAGCACATATTATGGAACACTCCGTATTGTGCGGTTCTCGCAAATTTCCTTTGAAAGAGCCTTTTGTAGAGCTTGTTAAAGGTTCTCTCAACACATTTTTAAATGCCATGACATATCCTGACAAAACGATGTATCCTGTGGCTAGTAAAAATGATAAAGATTTCCGCAATTTAATGGATGTCTATTTAGATGCCGTTCTATATCCACGCGCTGCTAATGATCCAGAAATTCTCATGCAGGAAGGCTGGCACTATGAGCTTGACAATGTAGAGGATGAATTGACTTACAAAGGGGTCGTATTTAATGAAATGAAAGGCGTGTATTCGTCTCCTGATTCCGTTCTCGAACGTGAATTGATGCATGAATTATTCCCAAATACGACGTATGGGGTCGATTCTGGAGGTAATCCTGATGTCATTCCTGAATTGACTTATGAAGGATTCCAAGAATTCTATCGCGTTCATTACCATCCATCAAATAGTTATATTTTCTTGTATGGCGCTATGGATATTGAAGAGCAATTACGCTTTATCAATGATGAATATTTGAGCCATTTTGATGCTATTGATGTAGATACAGAAGTGACGTTACAAGAGCCTTTTAAAGAAGGTAAAGTCGTATCGTATCCATATGGCGTTGGTTCTGATGAAAGCTTAGATAATCGTACATTGCACGCTTTATCTTATGTGCTACCAGAGGTAACGCCAGAACAAAGCTTAGCTTTTGAAGTATTGACTCACGCTTTGTTGACGTCTCCAGCAGCGCCATTGAAACAAGCGTTGGTGAAAGCAGGTATCGGTTCTGATGTAAGCGGTTACTATTTAGATAGTATTCGTCAACCCATGTGGGCTGTCCATGCTTCTGGCTCTACTATGGAAAAACAAATGGAATTACAATCCATCGTAGAATCTACATTGGCGAAACTTTGTGAAGAAGGTATCGATAAAGAGCTTTTAGAAGCGTCTTTGAATAGCATTGAGTTTGCTCTTCGGGAAAATGATTTTGGCGGTCGTCCTATTGGCCTTGCCTATGTCATTCGCATGATGGACAACTGGTTATATGGTAATGATCCATTAGAATTGTTGCACTATGAAGAGTGCTTAGTGAATATTCGAAATGGTCTTAAAACGACGTATTTTGAAGACTTAATCCGTCATTTTATTTTAGAAAACCACCATAAAGCAATTGTCTCTATGTATCCAGAACAAGGATTACAAGAGAAAAAAGAAGCCGAAGAAAAAGCTAAGTTAGCTGCTATTAAAGCCTCTATGTCCCAAGAAGAATTGGAAGCTATTGTAGAGCAAACGAAACGGCTTAAAGAGCGTCAAGAAATGCCAGATAGCGAAGAAGCATTGGCATCGATTCCTCTTTTAGAATTAAGCGATCTTAATCCAAATATTGAGGCTGTAGAGCGTCGTGAAAGTACGATTGGAGCAGCAAAACTTCATTTTGTGCCGACTTTTACAAAAGGCATTAACTATGTAGCGTACTATTTTGGACTTGATTGCCTCACTGAAGATGAACTATTCTACGCCGATATTATTAGTAATATTATTGGTCGTGTTGATACAACTCGTCCTTACGCAGATTTGGCAAAAGATATTAATTTAAATCTCGGTGGTCTTAGTGCCGATATTACGGCGATTGCAAAAGACGGCAAACGCGATGAATTTGCACCGCTTATGATTGTGCGCAGTAAATCCTTGCATTCTAAATTGCCTGATTTATGCCGCATTATGGACGAAGTCGTTCAAGCTGCAGATTTTAGCGATGTAAGCCGTTTGACTGAATTAGTACAAGAAAGTAAAGTCATTTGGGATAATGAAGCCTTCCGCCGAGGCAATACTATCGTGAGTCAACGTGTTCTTGCAAAAGTGTCTAAAGTTGGTAAATTCCGAGATGATGGCAATTTAGGGTTCTATCAAAAAATTAGTGAACTAGCGAATAACCCAGCAGCATTGCCACTATTACCTGATAAGTTAAAAGAAGTGAGCCGCAAAATTTTCCGCGCTAATAATGTAGATATTATGTTTGTTGGAGAAGAAGGAGAACTCAATTCCTTTACTGATTTAGTAACACCAGCACTGGCTAAATGGAATACAGAAGAATTACCACGCAATGTATTAGACTTAACGAAAGGCAGCACTAATGACGGGATTGCTACAGCTGGTAAAGTGCAGTATGTAGCACAAGGTGGTAATTTCATCGATCATGGATTTAAACATGTAGGTCCAATGAGTGTATTGGAAACGATTTTACGTTATGAATACCTTTGGATTCGCATTCGTGTACAAGGCGGTGCTTATGGGGCCTTTGCTAATTTCTTTGATGATGGCAATATGATTTTCTGCAGTTATCGAGATCCAAATCTTGTAGAGACGTATAATGTATATAAAGAGTTACCAGAGTATTTGCGTAACTTTACATTGTCTGACCGAGAAATGCGCAAATATATTATCGGTACTATGAGTGGTTTAGATTTGCCGATGACACCATCTTTGCGAGGTCCTCGCGCTATGGGAATCTATTTTAGCGGTGTAAATTTAGATGATAAAATCGAATTCCGCAAACAAGTGATTGCCTGTCAACCAGAAGATATTGCAGCCCTTGCAGATGTAGTAGAAGCGGTATTACAGGATAACAATATTTGCTCCATGGGTAATGAAAGCAAAATCAAAGACTCTGGTCTATTCGACAACATTGTTTCTTTGGGATAATATAGTCATTAGAGAATTATTGTCATATCATCTTGGTATAGATGATTTCATTACTATTACATTATCAGTTGAGTGACGATTCATCATGAATTGGTGTCATTAAGGAGTTATTATGAAAGGACGATTCGCGCCGAGCCCTACGGGATATATTCACTTAGGCAACGTGTGGATTGTCCTTTTATCGTATCTATCGACGAGACAGCAACAAGGTACATATGTAGTCCGTATAGAAGATATCGATTTGCAACGATCGAAACGAGACTATGGAGAAGCATTGTTAGATGATTTGGAGTGGCTTGGCTTTGATTGGGATGAAGGTCCACGAGTAGGCGGTCCTCAGTTATCTTATTGGCAAAGTGAACGACTCCATCTATATGATGAAGTTTTACAATCTTTAGGGGATAGAGCTTTAACGTATCCTTGTTTCTGTAATCGTACAAGAGTGCAATCTATTGCGTCTGCGCCGCATCGGGGGGAAATAGTTCATCATTATGACGGTCATTGTCGCCACTTAACTATTTCTGAAGTAGAGAAGCGAATGGAAGAAAAAGTGCCATCCTATCGTGTGAAGGTAGAAACAGGGACTTTTTATTTTGATGATATATATCAAGGTGAACAGTGTTATACATTGCAAGGTGGTATAGATGATTTCGTTCTGCGCCGTGGTGATGGCATGTATGCTTATAATTTAGCCGTCGTCATCGATGATATACAGATGGGCATTACTGAAGTTGTGAGAGGGCAAGATTTATTAGATACGACACCGCAACAATTATATTTGTATAATCTCTTAGGAGCTGTTTCTCCACGATACAGTCATGCTCCTCTTTTAATCGATAGTGATGGTCATCGATTGTCAAAACGACAGCAGAGTATCACGATACGAGAATTAAGAGCTTTGCAGTGGGAACCCAATCGTATACTTGGAGAATTAGCTATGTTGGCAGGCTTGATTCAACCTAGTAGTAATCCTCGTATATCTTTAGATGAATTACTAGAACGTTCAATTAATACAGAGCTATTGAAGCAGAAGAGTATTATCGTTGATGGTGTCTTCTGATATGTTGGATACTTTGAAAATATTCAATGCGTAATATTGACTTTTTTCGATGTTTTATTATAATAGTATAAGAGGTGATAGCATGACTGTTAGAGATGCTTTAGCTGAAAAGATTTGGGCCGTTATTGGGGCTACTCATAAAACCGATAAGTTTGGGTATAAGATTTATAAATGCTTAAAAGATCATGGATATGAAGTCTATCCGGTAAATCCCAATGTAGCTAGCATTGATGGTGATACATGTTATCCGAGTCTATCTGATCTTCCGGTGGTACCGTCTGTAGTAGACTTTGTTGTGCCTGAATCAGCTGGTTTAGCAGCTATTGATGAATGTGTTACATTAGGTATTCCCACTGTATGGTTGCAACCAGGTGCGGATAAACCATCAGTACTAAAAAAAGCAAATCAGGCGGGATTACATGTGATTCAAGATTGCGTATTAATTCAATTACCTTAGGAGGGTATGTCATGAGCGAATTAAAAGAACTAAAAACAGCAGAATATCAAGGTTTATTGGAACAAGGTGGCGTAGCTGTCATTGATTTCTGGGCTCCTTGGTGTGGTTATTGCATCCGTATGATGCCAGTTGTTGAAGAGATTGCTGGTGAATTAGAAGGCAAAGCGACTATTGTGAAAGTGAATGCTGACGAAGAACCAGATTTGGCTCGTGAATTACAAGTAGAAGTATTACCTACATTTGTAATTATTAAAGATGGTAAAGTAGTAGATCGTAAAATTGGTTTCTTACCAAAAGGTGATTTACAAGGCGCTATTGAAGCCCAATTCTAATTAGCCATTATAGATAATCACTAGTCTATTGAACTTACTGTCTCATAGAGATATGTGGTGAATTATGAGATAAACTAGTTCGATTGTTATAATTATATACATATATAAGACCCATTGGTGTAATAATATGCACCAATGGGTCTTTTTTGTATGCCTAAAAGTGGTGAAAGGTGGAGAACGGATATAGGGATTTTATAAAACTGAGGTACACCACTATTTTTTTAGGCTATAAAATAGAACGTACGTTTGCGAAAATTGGAGAAAAAAGAAGAAAATAAAAAAATAATTATAAAAAAAATATAAATTTGTCATATTTTAGGGAAATTTTGTTGTACATAGTGGGGGAATGTGGTAGAATTTACCATATAGTGGTGGATAGTGATGAAAGGGCGGTGATACAAGATGTTCATAGGAGAATATAACCACACTATTGATACAAAAGGGCGGTTGATTATACCTGCTAAAATACGTGAACAGCTAGGCGATCATTGTATTCTTGCCAATGGACTAGATAATTGTATTACCATCTACACCGAAGAATCATGGGACAAATTGTGCCAGAAACTAAATTCACTACCATCAACAAAGGTCAATGCAAGGGCCATTAAACGCTTCTATTTTGGTAGCGCTGTGGAACTTGAATTTGATAAACAAGGGCGTATTCTCGTATCAAAGCCGTTACGAGAACATGCAAAATTGCAAAAAGACGTTGTCATTATCGGCGCTGGTGATCATGTAGAAATTTGGGGTCGCGAACATTACGACGATTATAGCAATGATGTATATGGCAGTATCGAAGCTTTTGCAGAAGGCTTAGATGATTTAAATCTGTAAGGAGGACTATCGTGGAATTTAATCATGTCAGTGTATTATTGCATGAAACGGTAGATTCTGTGCTTACTGATCCAAATGGAATATATGTGGATTGCACTTTGGGTGGTGCAGGTCATGCTCATGCTTTAGGGGAACGATTAACTCCGGAAGGCATGATTGTAGGTCTAGATCAAGACGAAGATGCCTTAGCCGTGGCAAGAGAACGATTGTCTAATTTGCCTTGCAAAGTGCTGACGATACCGACAAATTTTGCGAACTTGAAAGAAGCTCTTCAATCTCATGGTATTCATGAGGTAGATGGTTTTATATTTGATTTAGGGGTTTCTAGTTATCAATTAGATACGCCAGAGAGAGGGTTTTCCTATATGAATGACGGACCTCTCGATATGCGTATGGACAAAGACGCGCCATTAACTGCTGAAATAGTAGTGAATGAATATAGCTATGAAGACTTAGTTAGAATTATTAAAGACTACGGTGAAGAACGATGGGCAAAACGTATTGTTGATTTTATCGTAGATGCTCGTAATACACAAAGAATTATAACAACCGGTGAGCTCGTAAGTATTATCAAAAAAGCAATACCTGCGAAAGCTCGACAAGATGGACCACATCCGGCAAAACGTACATTTCAAGCGATTCGTATTGAAGTGAACCGCGAATTAGCTATTTTACACGATAGCTTTGTAGATGCTGTGGAACTGTTGAAACCGAATGGGAGAATCGGCGTTATTACATTTCATTCTTTAGAAGATCGAATTACAAAACAAACTTTTAAAGAGTTGAGTACAGCTTGTGTATGTCCGCCAAACTTACCGGTATGTGTATGTAATAATAAAGCCGTTATTAAGGCTAAAAATAAGGCCATCGAGCCAAGTGAAAGGGAAATAGAGATAAATCCAAGATCGAGAAGCGCTAAACTTAGAGTGGGGATTAAATTGTAGTGTTGGAAGGGGTTAGATTTAATGTTAGCGAGAAAGGCTGCTGTAGGCCGCGTTAAAAGCGATGTGTTAGTTGGGGTACAAGGGAAACGAGAAAGCAAAAGTATTGTTTTCGATTTAAGTCCTACGCTGAAAACTATAGTACAGTGGATAGCTGTAGTAGTAGGCTTTTTATTCGTTGCTATGATTATGAACGCTTATATTACTAAATTAGGTTATGAAGTAGTTAAAACACAGGCAGCTATAGTACAATTAACTAAAGATAACGATACTCTTAGTGTAGAAGTAGCATCATTAAAATCTCCAGTGCGAGTTCAAAAAATTGCAGCTGAAACATTGGGAATGGTTTTGCCTGATTCTTTTGTATATAGCACAAAAAGTACGACTACAGAACGCAATGTGCAAACGAAACAGCAAATTATAGACTAGCCAGGCAAAGCAGCTCTCGTAGGAGCTGCTTTCATTTGCGTATATAGAGGAGAATAGACATGAAATCTTTACAAGATATCATTACGGTTATAGATAGCCAGTCTGTGACGGGTCATCAAAAGGTATCTATTGCAGATATTACGGCGGACTCGAGAGCAGTGAAAGAGAATAGTTTATTTATTGCCCTTGATGGGGCTACTGTAGATGGTCATGATTACATTGATCAAGCTATTGCAGCAGGGGCTATTGCAGTCGTTGTATCTAAACCAGTGAAGGTGAGAGGTGATGTATGCGTTATCACTGTAGCAGATACGCGTCAAGCAATGATGGATGCAGTACCGTATTTCTTTGATTACCCTGCTAATGAAATGCGCATGATCGGTGTGACAGGAACAAATGGGAAAACGACGACCACTCATATGATTCGTCATATTTTGAAAGCTCAAGGTCACAAAGTAGGTGTTATCGGCACTGTTCATATTATGATTGGAGATACTACTTATCCTATTAATAATACGACGCCAGATGTAGTTGATTTGCAACATATTCTCCATCAAATGGTAGAAGAAGGGGTCTCCCACTGCGTTATGGAAGTGTCTTCTCATGCATTAGATTTAGGTCGAGTAGCTGGTGTTGAATTTGATACGGCAGTATTTACTAATTTGACACAAGACCATTTGGACTTTCATAAAACATTTGATAATTATTTAGCCGCTAAATGCAAGTTGTTTGAACAAGTGAGCTATGAAGGCCAACATAAACTTCGAAAAGGGGCCGTTATAAATATTGATGATCCATATGGGGAAAAAGTGGTAGAAAAAACGACAGCCCCTATTATTACGTATAGTACTCGTGGAGCTGGTTCCCTCAATGCTAATCACATTGAAATGTCTACTAAATCTAGTGAATATGTAGTGCAATATAATAATCAAGCCTATCCTGTATCGATGAATACAACGGGATTATTTAATGTGTATAATACTTTAGCAGCTATTGGCGCTTGTATCCATGAAGGCATTTCTATGGAATCCATCGAAGAAGCGTTGAAAACATTTACTTCTGTACCGGGCCGATTTGAGCTCGTTGAAGAAGGACAAGATTTTGCTGTTGTTGTTGATTATGCACATACACCAGATGGGTTGGAAAATATTTTAGAGACAGCGGAAGCGATTAAAGAAAATCGCATTATCGTTGTATTTGGTTGCGGTGGCGACCGAGATGCTACAAAACGTCCGATTATGGGACGCATTGCAGCTGAACATGGGGATGTTATTTATGTGACTTCTGACAATCCTCGCACAGAAGATCCAGTGCAAATCGTAAAAGATGTAGAAGTAGGTGTGAAAGAAGGATTACGAGAAGGAACGTCTTACGAGGTTATCATCGATCGCCGCGAAGCGATTCAACATGCAATTGGAGAAGCTAAAACCGGCGATATGGTCATCATTGCTGGTAAAGGGCATGAAACTTATCAAATCTTAAAAGATAAAACGATTCACTTTGATGATCGAGAAGAGGCGCGACAAGCTCTTAAGGAGATCTAATATGGCAAAATTTACAGTCCATGATGTTGTAAAAGCTACAAAGGGCTTTTGCAATAATGAAGTTCATATAGAATTCCAAGATGTATCTACTGATACGAGAACGATAGAGAAAGGTTTTCTCTTTGTCGCTTTGCGTGGCGATACCTTTGATGGGCATGATTTTATTTCTACAGCCATTGAAAAAGGTGCTACTGGTGCGATTGTAGAAAAAGGTCGTTCTGTAGAAGGTATCGTATGTATCGAAGTTGATAATACATTGAAGGCTTATCAAGATTTGGCGAACTTTCATAGACGTCGGTTCTCTATTCCTGTAGTGGCCATTACAGGTTCGTCGGGAAAAACGACGACTAAAGAAATGGTAGCAGCCGTACTAGGTACGGAATTTAATGTGTTAAAAACAGAAAAAAACTTTAACAATGAAATTGGTTTACCGAAAACATTGTTGCAACTTACGGAAGCTCACGAAGCGTGCGTGGTGGAGATGGGGATGCGAGGTCTCGGTCAAATCGAAGAACTAGCATTAATTGCAGAACCTACTATTGGTATGATTACTAATGTGGGGACGAGTCACATTGAATTGTTAGGTTCCCAAGAAGCGGTAGCAGAAGCAAAAGGCGAATTGATTCGCTGTCTTGGGGACGATAGCATTGCAGTGCTTAATGAAGATGATTCTTTTGTAAGTGCTATGAGCGAATTTGCCAAAGGCAAAACGATGACCTATGGTATTCATAGTAATGCGACGATTCGGGGGAGTCATTTAGGTTATAAAAAAGATGGTATTAAGTTTACTTGCAAAGCCTATGATGATGTATTTGATGTATTCCTTCCTATGATTGGGGAATACAATGTGTACAATGCATTAGCAGCTATTGCGGTAGGTCGTGCATTGGGCGTGAAGGTGTCGAAAATAAAAAAAGGACTCGGTGAATTTGCGGGAACGCCAATGCGTCAAGAAATCATTTCTTTCCCTAACATCGTTATTCTTAACGATGCTTATAATGCGAATCCTTCTTCTATGAGTGAAGCCATCAAAGCACTCGGTCAATTAGAAGGAAAACGAAAAATTGCTATGCTTGGTGATATGCTTGAGTTAGGTAGTTTTACAGAAGAAGAGCATCGTAAAGTAGGTAAATTACTAGGTGAAGAAGGTTATAGCGTAGTATTTACTTTTGGCGATGCAGCTGAATATATTGCGAAAGAAGCAAATTTGGCTGGATTGGAAGTACATCGCTGTAATAGTCATTTAGAAATGGCTAATGCTTATCATGATATTTGTGAAAAAGGGGATGTCATTTTAGTAAAAGGTTCTCGCGGCCTTCGTATGGAGCGCGTCGTAGAAGAACTAAAAGAGTTTCAATAATAGTAGATGAACAGGCTAGATTTCTCTAGCCCTATTAGTCTTTATAAGGGAGTAGGGAACTAAAGATGATCTATCACATTCTAGTAGCCTTTATTGCTACTTTTGTTATTACCTTTATACTAGGAAAAATCGGTATTCCTGTGCTTAAATCCTTACATGCACAACAAAGTATCCGTGAAGAAGGCCCAGAAAGCCATCAAGCAAAAGCTGGTACACCAACGATGGGTGGCGCTTTTATGATGCTTGCCCTCACCATAGGGATAGTACTATTTGCACCGTGGAATGTAGCTACAGGAATGCTCTTATTTTTGACGTTAGGACATTGTTTATTAGGATTTTTTGATGATTTTGTAAAAGCTGTTAAGAAACGTAACTTAGGGTTAACAGCTAAGCAGAAATTGCTAGGTCAATTTATTTTGGCTGCCTTATTTTGCTACGGCTTAACAGAAGTTACAACATTATCAACGTCTTTATGGATTCCTATTGTTAATACGTATATCGATTTAGGTTGGGCTTACTATGGTTTAGTGTTCCTTATTATCGTAGGCGCAACGAATGCAGTAAATCTTACAGATGGTCTCGATGGTTTAGCTGCAGGCACGTCTGCTATTGCGGCTATTGCGTTTACTGTTATCGGTTTAATGCTAAGCTCTTCGACAAACGCATTAGCAGCTGAAAGCGTAGCTTATTTTGGAGCCATTGTAACGGCTGTATCGTTAGGGTTCCTGATTTTTAATATTAACCCTGCTAAAGTATTTATGGGCGATACTGGATCGTTAGCATTAGGCGCTGCTTTTGCAGGCATGGCGATTTTAACGAAAACAGAATTATTACTCGTTGTTATTGGTGGTATTTTCGTTATGGAGGCATTGTCTGTTATTATTCAAGTTATTTCTTTCAAAACCCGTGGTGTGAGGGTCTTTAAAATGAGTCCTATCCATCATCATTTTGAATTATCTGGTTGGTCTGAGCAAACTGTGGTCAATCGATTCTGGTTCGGCGGCGCTCTATTAGCAATTGTTGGTGTACTTATTGCGACTGTATCGATGTAATTTATAATAGAAAGTCTTAACTTGAAGAAGATTTAATGGTATTCTTATAAGATAAGATATTTTTAGTGATTATAATTGGGTGGTATACATGGAGTACGGAGATAAGTGCATACTTGTGCTCGGTGCAGGGGCTAGTGGCATCGGAGCAGCATGGGTGTTAGGACAATTAAAAGCAAATGTAATTTTGAACGATTATAAGGTTGTCGATTTTGATGACGAAACTCGTAAACGTCTAGAAGCGGCTGGGGTTACCATCATTACAGGTCGACAAGATAATGATTTGCTAGACGGTGTTGATCGTATTATTATTTCCCCTGGTATTTCCTTATCTATACCCATTGTTCAAGCTGCTATGGAACGACATATTGAAATTGTTAGTGAAGTTGAATTGGCTTATGATATTTGCAAATCTCCTATTCTTGGTGTTACTGGTACAAATGGTAAGACCACAACTACCACATTACTCACCAATGTGATGACCGCTACAGGTTTACCTGTGAAAGTAGGTGGCAATATTGGCGACTCTTTAAGTGAAGTGGCTTACTCTATGCCTGAAGGCGGTTATGTAGTAGCAGAATTGTCTAGTTATCAGCTGGAAACAATCAAAGATTTTCGTGCATTAGGCGCCATAGTTCTGAATGTTTCACCAGATCATTTAGCTCGTCATAAGACGATGGAGAATTACATTGCTGCAAAGAAACGTATCTTTAGTAATCAATTGAGTGCAGATTTCGTTGTTCTCAATGGGGATGATTCAATCGTTGCAGCCATGGCTGAAGGAACGCCTAGTCAAGTATTGATGATCAGTCAACATGGAGAAGTACATTGTGGTGCGTATTATAAGAGTGGTACTTGTTATGCTGTAAAAGACGGTGTATCTCGAGCTATTATTAGCGACGATGATATTCACGTACAAGGCAGCCACAATATTGAAAACATATTAGCCGTCATTGCTCTTACTTATGCGTTAGGGGTGGATGTAGCGCTTATTGGTAAAGTCATTAGCGATTTCCGGGGCGTAGAACATCGCTTGGAAGACGTAACAACGATTCATGGTGTACGATTTTACAATGATTCGAAAGCGACAAATACAGATTCTGTAATTAAAGCCTTAGAAGCCTTTACAGAACCCGTTATTTTACTAGCAGGAGGTCATGATAAAATGACACCTTTAGATGATTTCATGGCTTTTGTTAAAGAGCATACCAAAGAAGTCATCTTCATGGGAGAGGCAGCGGAGCGCTTTGAAGTAGCTGCTAAAGAAGTAGGTATGAGTCGTATTCATAGAGTGACATCTATGAAAGAGGCAGTAGAGTTAGGTTATTCATTAGCCACACCAGGTGATATTGTGTTGTTATCGCCGGCTTGTGCTAGTTTTGATTGGTATGGCTCCTTCGAAGAACGGGGAGATGCTTTTAAACATTGGGTACACACGTTAGAAGAGAGGAGCTAAGGCTGTGAAACGGATCATTATTTCTGGTGGTGGCACTGGTGGACATATTTACCCTGCTATTACTATTTATAAGGAAATTATGAAAATGGAGCCTGACGCGCAAGTTCTCTATGTAGGTACAGAACATGGATTAGAAGCTGATTTAGTACCAAAAGAAGGTATTGATTTTGTTACACTTCCTGTACAAGGTTTACAGAGAAAATTATCCTTAGGAACCTTGGTGACATTAGGAAAAACAGCTTGGTCATTGGTGAAAGCTAATTCTATTATTTCCGATTTTAAACCTGATGTTGTAATCGGTACTGGTGGTTACGTGTGTGGTCCTATTTTATTGGCTGCTGCATTACGTAAAATTCCTACTATTATTCAAGAACAAAATGTCATTGCTGGTATTACTAATAAAATCCTCAGTCGATTTGTGGATGTAGTAGCCGTTGGCTATGAAGAAGCTAGTAAGTCCTTTGATAAAGCAAAGCGTATCGTCTATACTGGAAATCCAGTACGCCCAGAAGTACTAGTCGATTCTAGAGGTGATGGGCGGTCGTATTTCAATTTAGACGATACTATATTTACGGTTTTAATTGCTGGTGGTTCTCGTGGTGCCCGTACGATTAATCGGGCTATGGTAGATGTGCATAAGCACTTTAAAGATCGGAATGATATCAAGCTCATTCATATTACTGGTAATGGGGAATATCAATCTGTATTAGATCAATTGGGGATTGATAATGGGGAAGCATTAGGATCATCCTCTTTGATTTTGCCTTATTTACACGATATGCCAAAGGCTTTATCAGCAGCTGATTTAGCAGTTTTTCGAGCGGGCGCTATCGGTTTAGCGGAATTGGCTGTTAGAGGGATTCCCTCTGTTTTGATTCCGTATCCCTATGCAGCAGAAGACCATCAAACATATAATGCCCACATTTTTGTTCAACAAGGGGCTGCGCATATGATTGTTGATAAAGTATTAAGTGGACATGATTTAATTGGGGAAATTGAAATGTTCATGGATAATCGTGCATTATTGGCTCAAATGGGAGAACGAGCTTTGCAATTAGGTAGACCCAATGCAGCTCGTCATATAGGAGAAATTGCATTATCCATGGCGAAGTAAGGAGAGTTATATTATGTTAGAAGGTATTCATAAAATCCATCTCATTGGTATTGGTGGCTCTGGAATGCGCGCCATTGCCAATATATTGATTCAAAAAGGATTTGATGTATCTGGCTCTGACGTAATGGAATCAGATATTATTAAACGCTTTAGAGATATGGGTGCTACTATTCATATTGGTCATAATAGTGCCTATGTAAATGGCGTAGATGCAGTAGTTCGATCCACAGCTATACATGAGAATAATCCAGAAATCGTAGCTGCTAAAGAGGCAGGCATTACGATTTTACATCGCTCTGATATTGTGAAAGCTGTGTTAGATGTAACAGATGGTATTGCTGTAGCTGGTGCTCATGGTAAAACATCAACTACGTCTATGATTGGTCAAATTTTAATCGAAGGTGACCTAGATCCTACTGTTATTATCGGCGGTGAAGTGGATTATTTAAAAGGCAGTAGTTGTTTAGGAGGAGGCCGTTATTCTGTGGTAGAAGCGGATGAAAGTGACGGTTCTTTCTTAAAATTGAAGCCTCGCACTATTGTGATTACTAATATTGAAGATGACCATATGGACTACTACAAAACGATGGACAATTTACTCAATGCCTTTTGTCAATTTGTAGAGACCTTAAGGCCTGAAGATAAAGCTATCGTTTGCGGCGATAATGAAGATATTAGAACCGTTATGGCTAAGGTAAATCGACAATTTGTTACTTATGGATTAGACGAGTCCAATGATTATATGGCTAAAAATATTCACTATGAAGATAGTTCCTTAGTGTACGATGTGTTTCATAAAGGAAGTAATTTAGGCAGAATTCATTTGCGCGTTCCAGGGAATCACAATGTATTGAATTCCTTAGCTGCGTTTATTGTAGCTTACGAAGTGTGTGGTGTACCGGTGGCGACTATTGCAAAAGGTTTAGGTAAATTTATCGGCGCTAAACGGAGATTTGAAACGAAAGGTCACGTGGCTGGTGTATGGGTTGTAGATGATTATGCGCATCACCCAACAGAAATCAAAGCCACTTTGAAAGCTGCTAAAGAGCTAGAAAAACATCGTGTTATCTGTGTATTCCAACCGCATAGATTTTCTCGAACCCAATTGTTGAAAGATGAATTTGCTACAGCTTTCACTAACGCAGATGAAGTCTATATGACTGATATTTATAGTTCTGGTGAAGCGCCTATTGAAGGAATTAATGGAGACACGATTCCTTCCGCTATTGAAGCGGCTACAGGTCGTAGTGTTAATTATGTAGCAGACGTTAATGATTTACCGCAAGTATTATCCAAAGTTGTGCGCCCTAATGATTTAGTCATCACGATGGGTGCTGGGTCGATTAATCAATATGGACCTAAGTTATTAGCACTATTGGAAGAAGGTTTACAATGAAAGATAAACATATTGTCGTATTAATGGGTGGCCCTTCGGCAGAAGCAGAAGTATCTCGCCGTACCGGTGCTGCCATTGCAGAAGCGTTGGCAAGTAAAGGGTATACAGTATCTCCTTTGGAGCTCAACCCACGAACTGTGTTACAAGACATTGAAACACTCGGTGGAGAAGTTGTATTTAATGCTATCCATGGGCGTTATGGTGAAGATGGTGCCTTACAAGGCCTTTTGGAAATGGCTGAAATTCCTTACACGGGATCGGGCATTATGGCTCATTCTGTAGGGATGAATAAAAAAGTAAGTAAAGACGTATTTAAAGGCGCTCATATTCCAACGGCGGAATCTCGTTCTTATAATGCCACAGTAGAAAGCAAAGATGATATTATCGCCTCTATTAAAGATAATTTCTCTTTCCCTGTAGTCGTTAAAGCGGCTACACAAGGATCGAGTATCGGTGTGGCCATTGTCAAAGAAGAAACTGCTTTAGTAGAAGCTGTAACAGAAGCGTTGCGATATGACTCCGTTTTGGTGGCTGAACAATTTTTAAATGGTCGTGAATTTACTGTGTCTATTTTAAATGGTAAAGCCTTACCAGTTATCGAAATTCGTCCTCATTCGGGGGAATACGATTATGAAAGTAAATATACGGTAGGAGCCACTGAATATTTAGTGCCTGCTCCAATCGACGAAGAGATGACAAAAGCAATGCAAGCTATTGGTGAATTAGTGTATGCTGAAGTGCAAGGTAGCGGTGTCATCCGTGTAGATATTATGACGGATGACAACAACAATATGTATGTATTGGAATACAATACTGTACCAGGCATGACAGCGACTTCCTTAGTGCCAAAAGCGGCACGAGAAGTAGGCATTGAATTCCCTGAACTATGCGAGAAAATTTTATTAACAGCAGGCTACGGTAAATTTTAAGGCCTTTACTATGTGAGGAGTTATGTTATGGATGATATGAATCACCATCCATCCAACTCTGGGGAGATGGATCATGTAAAGGACGCTAATGGGACGGCCCCTGTGGCTAGTTCCGAACCAAGACTTGTTAATACAGAGGAAAGGGAGCGTCTATTATTTAGAAAAAAAGTATTAAAAATAGGCCTTGTAGTGGCTGTTATTTTAATCGCTTTATTTACATTACCAATACCATTGGGTTCACTAAAGGTAACAGGAACGCAGAAGGTAACCCTTCAAGATGTAGAAATCGCTGGTAATATAGAGGAACCGATTAATATATTGCACATTAATACAGATACCTTGAAACGTCGTTTAGCTAATGATCTTCGTATCGAAGAAGCTCATATTAGTTATGAGTTGCCTTTAACTATGGTTGTTCAAATCGTTGAGCGTAAAGCTATGGTAACAGTGCCGGCACAGTTTGGTTATTTGGCGTTAGATCAGAATGGTCAAGTTATCGTTTCTGAAGATGCTATTGAAGATACATCGGTGCCTATTATTTCTGGTGTTAAAGGCGGTAATATTTTATTAGGTGATTTCGTAAAGGATGAACCTATATTGCAGACTTTGACATATTTACAAAACTTAGATGAAGAAACATTTAAGCAAATTGCAGAGATTAACGTAGGAGATCCAAACCATATATTAGCTTATACGGTATCGGGTATACAAATTCGGATTGGCAATGGTAATAACTTGAAAGAAAAAGCAGAACTAACGCAATCTATGCTTAAAGATTTAATCAAGAGCCAAGGTATTGTCGAATATATTGATGTAAATCCGGCAGCCCCTTATATTAAGACGGATACAGGGCTGCAGGGATCTATATCAACAGGGAATACAAAAGCGAATTAATTATTACATATCTCATTATAGAGATAGTGGAAAGTTTTTAAATTATAGTGTAAAATATATATGATTGTTATAATTTAATCTGCATATAAATTGAAAGCATTGCATTTATATTGACGATGATAGATAACGATAAGAGGAGGAAGTTCAATGTCAGATTTTGCTAATATTAAAGTTATCGGTGTAGGTGGCGGCGGTAACAATGCTGTAAACCGTATGGTTGATAGCGATTTGAAAGGTGTTCAATTTTTATCTGCTAACACAGAGAGCCAAGTATTAGAATTGTCCAAAGCAGACGTTACAATTCAACTTGGTGAAAAAGTAACTAAAGGCTTAGGTGCTGGTGCAAATCCTCAAATCGGTGAAGAAGCAGCTCAAGAAAGCCGCGAAGATATCATCAAAGCTCTTGACGGTGCTGACATGGTATTCGTAACTGCTGGCATGGGTGGCGGTACTGGTACTGGTGCAGCTCCAATCGTAGCAGAATGTGCAAAAGAAGTTGGCGCATTAACTGTAGGTGTTGTGACTAAACCATTTTCCTTCGAAGGTAAACGTCGTCGTGCGCAAGCTGAAAAAGGTATTGAGTTCTTAACTCAAAAAGTTGACACTATCATCGTAATTCCTAATGATAAATTGTTACAAGTTGTTGATAAAAAATGTTCTTTAAGCGATGCATTCCGCACAGCTGACGATGTACTTCGTCAAGGTATTAAAGGCATTTCCGACTTGATTCAAGTTCCTGGTTTGATCAATCTTGACTTTGCAGACGTAAAAACGATTATGACTGAGCAAGGCGAAGCATTGATGGGGATCGGTGTTGGCGAAGGTGAAAACCGTGCTGCTGATGCTGCTAAAATGGCTATTAACAGCCCATTATTGGAAACTTCTATTGATGGTGCAAAAGGCATCTTGTTAAATATTTCTGGTAGTGAAAACCTCAGTTTATTCGAAATTAACGAAGCTGCTGAAATCATTGCTGATGCAGCAGATCCAGATGCAAATATCATCTTCGGTTCCGTTATTGATGACAGCTTAGGTGATAAAGTTCAAATCACTGTTGTTGCTACTGGCTTTAGTGGTAGTCCTAAAGCAGTGCCTGAATTTGGAAAATCTACTGGTGCTCGCTCTACTGCAACGTCTAGCAGTATGCCAGAAATTCCAGCATTTATGAGAAAATAATATGTTTATGAGTGCACATCTTATATGAGATGTGCCTCTATATTCATATAAGCCTTATATAATATATGTACTATATATGTATAACTATAGAAAGACACAAACGTAACTTATTAAGACACATGAAGTATATGTGTGTATAGGAGGTACCAATGAAAAAGTTAGTATTATTGACATTGGCAGCTACAGTAATTTCTACTAGTGCTTTTGCAGCAGCTGTACCAGTAACAAAAATCAGCGATGGATCTACAAAAGTACAAGCTGATTATGCATTTAATCAAAAGGTTTCTAATGGGGGCGGCAGCAATAACGATGGTTTTGGTGTGTCCTTAGAACATGATTTAAGCGATAAAACTGCTGTGCAATACTCTTACGATAAAGTAAATGCCGATAATGGTGATATTAAAAACCACCAATTCGGATTAGTGTACAAAGTACATCCTAATGTAAATTTATATGGTGCTGGTACTGCTATTCGTACACATGACACTGAGCTTGGCGTACAAGCAGGTGTAATTGGCCACATGCCTTTAACAGATAAAATCAACGGTTTCGCTAAGGCTGGCTGGGGTAATGATGTGAAACAAACTTACCAAGTTGGTGCTCAATATGAATTGAAACCTAATGTTGATTTAAACGTGTATTACGCATATGATAAGTTCAGTGTAGATAGTGAAGAAAAATCTTCTAAAGGCTTACATGCTGGTGTAGGTTACACATTCTAATCCAATAGTTTAAAACTAAAGCCGATGCATTTAGATTGTCTAGATGCATCGGCTTTTTATATATTCATGCATGTATACAATATTTTCGTTGAATATACATTGTCACGAGAAGAAACATTTTGTATTATAAATATGTAATCTTTCTTTTTTAGATAGGGTGGTGTGTTCACAATGATTAGTGTGGCAGCAAAACATGCAAAAGGCAAAAAATTAAAAGATGTCATTTTCGTTACTGCAGGACAGGCAGCAGAAGATACGCGACAAAATGGCCGCGATGTAGTTATTAATGGCACATTAGGGGCTATTTATGATGAAGAAGGTCGATTAGTATTCTTAGAAACTGTAAAGCAGGAATATTTGGGTTTAGGTGATGCAGAGCACATCGGCTATGCACCTATTGCAGGGATTCCGGAGTTTTTAGCCGCCGCAGAACAAGCTTGCTTTAGCGAGTCGCGCCCTGATGCGCATATTCGTAGCATTGCCACTGCTGGTGGTACAGGTGGCATTCACCATATTATTCATAATTATACTGATCCTGGTGACGAAGTATTGACTGCTGATTGGTATTGGGGTTCTTATCGAACAATTTGCAGCGATACAGGCCGTACTCTCGTAACGTATACTTTATTTGATGAGCAAAACCGTTTCAATCATGATGCGTTTCAAAATCGCGTTAATGAATTGGCTGCTAAACAAACAAATGTTGTAGTCATTTTCAATAGTCCTGGAAATAATCCAACAGGTTATTCTGTAGAAGATAATGATTGGGATAGTATTTTGCAATTCTTAAAAGACTTAGTCGCTATTGGCCGTAATAATGTAATTCTTGGCATCGATGTAGCGTATCTCGATTTCTCTGGAGAAAAAGAAGAGGTGAGAGGCTTCTTCAAAAAATTTGGTAATTTACCAAAAGAAATCCTCACATGTGTATGTTATAGCTTGTCTAAAGGCTTCACTATGTACGGTCAACGGGTAGGGGCTTTAATTGGTATTTCTTCAAATGAAGAGATTGCTGAGGAATTTTTAGACATTAATAAATGTACGAGCCGCGCTACGTGGTCAAATATTTGTCGTCCAGCAATGCGGACAATGGCCAATATTATGGCAGACCCAGAAAAAGTAAAAGCCTATGAAGCAGAACGTAATTGTTATTATCAATTGATTTGCGATCGGGCGGAAATCTTTAAACGAGAAGCTGCTGAAGTAGGATTGCCAATGTTGCCATATCGCGGTGGTTTCTTTATTACTATTCCTACGGAATCTGCTACGGCTATTTGTGAAGAGCTTAAAAAAGATCACATTTATGTTATTGCCTTGACCAATGGTATTCGTATTGCTGCCTGTGGGATCCCTAAATTCCAAATGACTGGTTTGGCGGAAAAAATCTATAATACTATGAAAGCATTAGGTAAATTATAAATACATAAGGCTATGATTTTTGTAGTAGCGAATTAATAAAATATTAAAAGGCTAGCCCTAATTTGACTAGGGCTAGCCTTTTGGTATGTTAGTGGATAGGTTTATTTTGTTCGATATCTTTATCGGCTTCTAAAGCCAAATTTTCAAGAGCTTTTTTAGGGGCTGTCACTTCACCTGTTTCAGGATCTACAAATTGTACTCGGTCTAAAGTACTTGTAATCTGACCTCGAATAAAGCTTAAATATACTTCATAGAGTTCTTTTTTTTCAGCTAATTCGTCGGCAGTTAACTCTTCACCAGCTTTCTTTTTAGCTGCTAACTCGTTAATTCGTTTTAATGTTTCATTAATATTGCTCATGGTACACCTCATTTCTAATATTATCTATTATATCATAGAATCGAATTTGCTCTATGTGGTATGATAATATATGTACGCATTTATCTTTCACAAGTGAGAAAGGAGAACACTATGCGTGTTACTAAAGCGATTAAGGCAGAGCAATTGAAATTACTAGAAGAACATTATTTCGATGCAAAACCGGCCTTAGAATATAATAATGATTTTGAATTGCTCGTTGCAGTTGTATTGTCTGCACAATGTACGGACGAACGAGTAAATATTGTGACAAAACGGTTGTTCCCAGAATTAAATACGCCAGAAGCGATGTTGTCGATTGGGGTAAAACGATTAGAAACACTTATTAAAGATTGTGGTCTCTATAAATCGAAAGCAAAAAATCTCATCGATACTTGTCAGATTTTGATTGAGAAATATAAAGGTGAACTGCCTCGCACTATTGATGAATTAATAGAGCTCCCTGGAGTAGGTCGCAAAACGGCAAATGTAGTGGTTTCTGTGTTGTGGGGCATTCCTGCAATAGCTGTAGATACACACGTATTTCGCGTGTCTAATCGATTAAAATTAGGCATTGCTAAAACGCCAGAAGAAATGGAGTTAAAATTACAAAAAGCTATTCCTAAAGAAGATTGGGCTGCTGCTCATCACTGGTTGATTTACCATGGGCGTCAACTATGTAAGGCTCGTAAGCCATTATGTGAAGAATGCTTTTTAAATCATATTTGTCCTTCAGCAGGAAAGGTTTAACCTATGAAATCTAATCATATTGAGTTAATAGAACTCTTTGGAAAACATCAATTAGAAGGTATCGATGTTGTGAATGAATTGATGCGTTTTAATGTATTAGATCAGCTTGTATCGTCTAATGCTAGCTCTCGGGAATGGGGGATAACACCAGAAGATTTATATGCTTTAGCAGAAACATCTACAGTAGAAGCTTTTGGCCCAGTCCCGTATGATGTAGACACATTCCGTCAACTCTATGGACCTTCTTTTAAAGTAGAACTCTTTGAATTTATCAGTGATACGGGCTATTTAGAAGGTATTAATAGTGGGGAAGAATGGTCAAATCCTGTTGAGCGTAGCATCGAGGCACACAGTAAGACTGGTGAACTCGTTCTATATGCGTATGTTGAAGAATATGCGTCTAAAATTGATGATATTTTACAGGCATATCCTGATAAAAAAGTAGTTCTTTATACTGATTCTGATGTGTGTTATAGCATGCTCACTCGCTTATACCCGATGGCTCAAATTATTAATCATTGGCCTCATCGCAGCTATTTTGATCATATCTTTGTAGGTACAACAGGTATGTTCCAATCTAGTGAAGATATTGTAGAAGAAGTCGCAAACGGTCTTCATAATCTCGTTCCAGAAGGTACGGCACAATTATTTTTACCAGCTACTATGGTGCAAAATCCAGTTGGACTAAATAATATGGCATTACAATTTTTCTTACACCAAAAACGAGTAGAATCTATTTATGAATGGGCACCGCTGGGAGTGTATGAAATTGTGTATGGCAAAGCAGATGTAAAAAAAATGCGCATTGGCATCCGAGAATTCGTTACTGGTGAATGGAAGGAGATTTCCTATATTCCGTTGCCACACGGCGTATTTACAGAATTGCCAGTATTTTCTGTTTTAAATTATGCGTTATCACTTCGTTCTATCTTTTTGCCAGGTCGCCAATTAGATCGTGCTCTTGGGCAAGATGGCATTTATTGTAAGGATAGCCGTCTGTCCCCAGCAGCGCGAGAAGAATTAGCCTCTACAGGGAATGCCTGTTTCTTGGCTATCGTTGGTCCTCAAGGGAATAAGTCGGTTGCTATTAGTGCGATAGAGCCAGTGAGCGGTGTATATTGGATGTTTCCAGACAAAGAGATTGCCTATATGTGGTATACCTATTTCTCTAGTACTATAGGATCTACTATAATAAATGAAATCTCTATGCTCGTAAAAGGGGAAGAAGCCTTTGGCTATATGTTAAGTTCTGTTCGTCGTCAAGTATTATCGGCAGAGGCGGAAGCACATTTAATTAATGAAGTGGATACGGCACAATCTAGTTTTGATGAAGCGATGCGTTCTGCACAAGAGGCGTGGACTGCGAATATTGATGATGCAGCTAAAGCCGTTATACCTCCTGCAGAATCAATTGATTTAGAAGATTATAGTGACTTTAAAAAATAATTGTCAATCACTATGATTTAGTTTAAAATAAATCGTATGCTTTAGATATACAATGTATAATTGACATCTAGTGTATGATACATATAAAGGCGAGAAAGGAGGGTTTACATGGCAGTTATTAATTTTGAAATTTTTAAAGTAATTGGTACTTTATCAGAAGATAAAGATGGTTGGAAAAAACAACTCACTTGTACAAGTTGGGGAAAATACAATCCAAAATTTGACCTTCGCGCTTGGGATAGCGAATATACAAGCATGAAAAAAGGCATTACCCTTTCTTTAGAAGAATTAATCGCATTGCGCGATATTTTAAATGAAAGCGATTTAGAAACTATATTAGCAGAATCCATTGAGGAAAAGAAGGCATCCAAAGAGTAGTGTCTTGCATTTGTCTATTCCTCATGCTATAATCTATGAGAATAATATTGATTGCTGAAAAGAGGTGTTTAGAATGAAACAAGGTATTCATCCAGACTATAAAGAAGCTACAGTTACTTGCGGTTGTGGCAACACATTCAAAACTGGCTCTGTAAAAGAAGATCTTCGTGTAGACGTTTGCTCCAATTGCCATCCGTTCTTCACAGGACAACAACGTGCGGCTCAAGCTCGTGGTCGTATTGAACAATTTAACAAACGTTACGGTAAATAATTTGTTAGTAGCGTAACAACTATTGGCAGGGCTTAAGGCTCTGCCTCTATTTGTTTATGAGAGGATTATGTGTGAATACGAAACGCATTAAAAAGTTCGTCGGCGGACAAGCTGTTATAGAAGGTGTCATGATGCGCGGGCCTATTTATACTGCTACGGCAGTGCGCGAACCAGAAGGTACCATTGTCGTACAACGTGGAGCAACGACGTCTATACAAGATAAATATCCTATATTAAAGAAACCATTTCTTCGAGGCTGTGTAGCTCTCTATGAATCTCTCGTCATCGGTATGAAGGCATTAACTTTTTCTGCCAAAGCAGCAGGCGAGGAAGAAGAGGAAATGTCGAATAGTGAAATTGCCATTACAATGGTACTTTCAACGATATTTGCGATTGCTGTATTTTTAGCCCTTCCTACATATGCTGTGAAATTTATCCCCGGCATAGAGAATAACCATGTTATACTTAATTTATTGGAAGGCGTTATTCGGTTAGCTCTATTTTTGCTCTATATTTGGGCCATTGGTCGCACAAAAGATATTCAACGAGTTTTTCAATATCATGGGGCAGAGCATAAAGCCATTCATGCTTATGAAAATAATCTACCTTTAACAGTAGAAAATGTGCGGGCTCAAACAAGGTTACATGCTCGTTGTGGCACTAATTTTCTCCTAGTCGTGATGGTAGTGAGTATATTTGTATTTGCCTTTTTAGGCTGGCCTAATGTGTGGGAACGCATTATATCTAGAGTTCTCCTTATGCCTGTGGTAGCAGGTATTGCTTATGAGTTTATTCGTCTTGCTGGGCGCAGTGAAAATGGCTTTGTGAAAGCTTTGGTTAAACCGGGGTTATTATTACAATATATGACGACCCGTGAACCAGAAGACGATCAAATCGAAGTGGCTATCCGTGCTTTAGAAGAAGTACGGCCTCCTGAAGAAGTAGCCTATGAAGATAGTACAGTGTAAATAAGATTGAGGTTTATCCATGTTAGTAAATAAACTGCAAGTTATAGAAGACAAATTTATGGATTTAGAGCAACGCATCAGTGACCCTGAAGTGATTGCTCGCCAACAAGAATGGCAAAAATTGACACGCCAACATTCCCAGCTGTCTGAAACAGTAGAAACCTTTAGAACATACAAAAAAGTGTTACAAGGGTTAGAGGAAGCGATGGAAGTCTTAGAAGATAAAACATTAGACGAAGAATTCCGCGCTATGGCACAAGAGGAATTAAAGGAATTAAAATTACAAAAAGAAGAATTAGAAGAGAAACTTCAAATTCTTTTATTGCCAAAAGATCCTAATGATGATAAAAATGTTATCATCGAAATTCGCGGCGGTGCTGGTGGTGATGAAGCAGCTTTGTTTGCAGGGGACTTATTCCGTATGTACACAAAATATGCGGAAGGCCAGGGGTGGCGTTGCGAAGTTATCGATGCTAATGAACCTGAATTGGGGGGGTTCAAAGAAGTTGTTTTCTCCATTGATGGAGTCAATGCCTATTCTAAAATGAAGTTTGAGTCTGGTGTACATCGCGTACAACGGGTTCCGACTACAGAAACACAAGGTCGCGTACATACGTCAACAGTAACGGTAGCTGTATTACCAGAGATGGAAGATGTAGACATTGAAATTAACGAAAAAGATTTAAAAATAGATACATATCGTGCTAGTGGTGCCGGTGGACAGCATATTAATAAAACGGAATCAGCTGTTCGCATTACTCATTTGCCAACAGGCATCGTAGTAGCTTGTCAAGATCAACGTTCTCAATTGCAAAACAGAGAAAAAGCTATGCGTGTATTGCGCGCTAAATTACAAGATGAAGCAGACCAAGCAGCTATTGCTAGTCAAGCAGCAGATCGAAAAAGCCAAGTTGGTACTGGTGACCGCAGTGAGCGCATTCGCACTTATAATTTCCCACAAGGTCGCGTTACAGACCATCGTATCAATTTAACATTATATAAATTGGATGCTATTTTAAATGGCGATTTAGAAGAAGTGATTCAAGCCTTGAATGCAGCCGACCAGGCGGCAAAAATGCAGGAGGCTAATGCGAATGTATAAGGAGATATGGACAATTGGTCGCATTCTCCAGTGGACGGAGCAGTACTTTCAAAACAAGGAGGTCGATACACCTCGCCTTGATGGGGAAGTACTGCTTTCTCACGTTTTGGGGAAAGAGCGTATTTATTTATATACTCATTATGATCAGCCTTTAGAACAAGAAGAATTAGATGCTTTCAGACCACTCGTTATCGAACGTGCTAAAGGGCATAGTGTGGCGAGTTTGACAGGGCAGAAAGACTTTATGGGACTTACTTTCACAGTGAATGATAAAGTGCTCATACCTAGACCAGATACGGAAACGCTAGTAGAATATATCCTCAGCCAATACGGTGGGAATGAAGAGATATCGATTCTCGATGTATGTACTGGGCCAGGAACAATCTTATTAAGTTTGCTCCATTATTTAAAAGGCGCTAACGGTGTGGGGCTAGATATTTCAGCTGATGCCCTTGATGTGGCGGCGACAAATCAAACGAAATTTAACTTAGGAGAACGGAGTGATTTTTATCAATCTGATATGTTTGATTACTTATCTAGTGGGAAGTATACCTTTGATGTAATCGTATCAAATCCCCCTTATATCCGTCTTAGTGATAAAAATATGCTTTCCGAAGATGTATTGAATGAACCTCATATTGCCCTTTTTGGTGGTCATGATGGACTCCATTTTTATCGCATCTTAGCCACACAATGCCATACCTATTTGAAAGTAGGTGGTCGCATCGCCTTTGAGGTGGGCTATGATCAAGGGGATGCGGTGAGTCAGCTATTAGAAGAGACGCAACAGTATAAGGATATTACGATTCTTCCTGATTTAGCTGGTATTGGACGGGTCGTTACAGCTGTGTATAAGGGGGCTTAAATGGAAACGAAAATTATCCGTAATCCTAGTGATGCTGATCTGAGCATTGTTGCAGAAGCTTTAAGAAATGGTGAATTAGTAGCTATTCCTACAGAAACTGTCTATGGATTAGGTGCTAATGGACTCGATGTAGAAGCGATGGATAAGATTTATGCTGCAAAAGGTCGTCCTTCTGATAATCCGCTCATTTTGCATGTTCCCTCTATTGAAAGTATTTGGCCTTTGGTGAAAGCCGTACCAGAAACGGCGATGAAATTGATGACTGTTTTTTGGCCTGGATCACTGACAATTACTTTAGAGAAATCCGATTTGGTGCCGTATCGTGCAACAGGTGGATTAGAACGAGTGGCTTTGCGCTGTCCTGATCACGAAGTGGGGCGCAGATTGTTAGAATTAGCTGGCGTTCCTATCGCTGCACCGAGTGCCAATATTTCGGGACGACCTAGTCCTACTACGGCAGAAGCAGTATTTCGCGATATGAATGGACGCATTCCTTATATTGTTGATGCAGGGCCTTCTAACGTTGGTGTTGAATCTACTGTAGTAGAAGTACATGACGATGCAGTTATTATTTTGCGTCCCGGTAGCATTACTAAAGAAATGCTTGAAACCGTTGTATCAACAGTTACCTATGATAAGGCATTAAGTACTGATGCAAAACCGAAAGCGCCAGGTATGAAATATAAACATTATGCTCCTGATGCACCGATGAAGACGTTTGTAGGATCACCTAAGGATATGGCCCTAGCTATCATGGATTATGTAAGATCCGGTGATATGGATCAGGGTGGAAAAATAGGTTTTTTATTAAGTTACGAAGTACAAGAAGAACTAGGCCGATTAGGCTATCCTTTAGATAAGCAGAGTGTACATATCTTTGGACATCATGGAGATGGTCTATCGTTAGCTCATGACTTTTATAGAAGTTTGATTGCCTTTAATGAAGATAAGGTCCATTATATTATTGCTGAAGGCGTCCCTTTAGAAGGCATTGGCGTAGCTGTTATGAATCGCATGGAAAAAGCGACTAATGGGGATATTGTTTATTTATAAATTAGTATGAGTTCTACCTATATAGCATAGAATACTATCTTTACATATAGGGAGAATTGTTATAATGTATAATTAGCCATTCTATTATGGCAGTAAGGATATGATTATGAATATTTTATTTGTATGCACTGGTAATACTTGCCGTAGTCCTATGGCGGAAGGTATTACGCAGGCTTTAGCTAAAGACATGGGACTAGATATTAAGGTCCAATCAGCTGGTCTCTTTGCAGCCTACGGAGCAAAAGCAACAGAAGCAGCTATCCTAGCTGTTCAGTCTATAGCCGATATTTCTAATCATGAATCGCAGCCTTTGTCTATGAAATTAGTCAATGAAGCTGATATAGTGATTGGCATGACTGAGGATCACAAATCTGTATTACTTCGTCAGTTTCCCTTTGAAGAAGCGAAAATTAAAACCCTTTCCCAATGGGGCGGTGGCAACGGTGATGTAGTTGATCCTTTTGGTGGGACTCAAGAAGTCTATAATGCCTGTGCACAACAAATCTATGATTTGGTAAAAAATGGTTTACAATCTATCAAAGAATAGGAGATACACAAATGAAAGTAGCGATTGGATGCGATCATGGTGGCTTACATTTAAAAGAAGAGATTAAAGCATTACTCTTAACATTAGGCCATGAAGTAGAAGATTTTGGTACTTATAGTACAGAATCTTGTGATTATCCTGATATTGCTGTACCTGTTTCTCGTGCTGTCGTCGATGGACAAGCAGAGCGAGGCATTTTGATTTGCGGTACTGGCATTGGTATTGGGATAGCAGCTAATAAAATTGATGGTATTCGAGCTGCTTTGTGCCATGATACGTTTTCTGCTCATGCAAGCCGTGAACATAACGATGCCAATGTGTTGACCTTAGGTGAGCGCGTTATTGGCGTAGGCTTAGCAAAAGATATCGTTACGATTTGGATGGCTACTGAATTTGAAGGTGGTCGTCATGAGCGTCGAGTAGAAAAAATTATGACTTTAGAAAAATAATCGTTAACACATTGCAATGAGCAATATGTATATATAGGTACTAGAATAAGGAGGATTCCTATGAGTTTCTTAGCAAAACAAGATCCAAATGTACAAGCTGTTATCAATCAAGAATTAATGCGTCAACGCGATAAATTGGAAATGATTGCTTCTGAAAATATCGTTTCTGAAGCAGTAATGGAAGCTCAAGGTAGTGTATTGACTAATAAATACGCTGAAGGTTATCCTGGCAAACGTTATTATGGCGGTTGCGAACATGTAGACGTTATCGAAACGCTTGCTATTGAGCGAGCAAAACGCTTATTCGGCGCTGAACATGCTAATGTACAACCACACTCTGGTTCTCAAGCTAACTTTGGTGTTTATTTTGCTTTATTACAACCAGGCGATACTATTGTGGGAATGAATTTATCCCATGGTGGACATTTGACTCATGGTTCTCCTGTCAATGTATCTGGCACATACTTTAATGTTGTACCGTATGGTGTTAATGCAGAAACACAACAAATCGATTACGATGAGTTCCGGAATATTGTATTAGAGGCAAAACCTAAATTGATCATTGCTGGTGGTAGTGCATATAGCCGTCATATCGATTTTGCAAAAATGGCTGAAGTAGCTCGCGAAGTAGATGCTATTTTCATGGTTGATATGGCTCACTTTGCAGGCCTTGTAGCAGCTGGTTTACATCCAAATCCAGTAGAACATGCTGATATTGTAACTACAACAACACATAAAACATTGCGCGGTCCTCGTGGTGGGTTGATTTTGTGCAAAGAAAAATATGCTAAAGCTATTGATAAAGCGATTTTCCCTGGTATCCAAGGTGGTCCATTGATGCATGTTATCGCTGCTAAAGCAGTAGCTTTCGGTGAAGCATTGCAACCGGAATTCAAAGTCTATGCTGAGCAAGTTATTAAAAATGCTAAAGTATTGGCTGAAGAATTACAAAATAAAGGCTTAACTATCGTATCTGGCGGTACTGATACACATGTTATGCTTGTGGATGTACGTAGTACTGGCTTAACTGGTAAAGTAGCAGAAGCGTTGCTTGATGAAATTGGTATTACAGCTAACAAAAATACAATTCCATTCGATCCAGAAAGTCCATTTGTAACGAGTGGTATTCGCTTAGGTACGCCAGCGTTGACTACGCGCGGTCTTGTAGAAGAAGATATGAAAGAAATTGCAGATATTATTGCTGCTGTTCTGAATAACCCAGAAGATAAAGAGGTACATGCAGATGCAATGAAACGAGTTACTGCATTGTGCGAAAAATATCCATTGTACCCCAATTTATAATCTATGTTAGGGTAGAGTAATAAGTGATATAGAAAGATTATTTTATAAAGAGCATCTCTTAATACGTATAGGGGGTATAGTGATGAATGTTAATGTAATGACACATCCGTTAATTCAACATAAAGTAACTTTGATGCGCGATGTAAATACTGGGTCTAAAGATTTCCGACAACTATTAGATGAAATTACGATGTTAATGGGCTATGAAATTACACGTACGCTCCCATTGGAAGATGTAGAAGTAGAAACGCCGCTTGTTAAAATGACTGGAAAACAAATTGCAGGCAAAAAATTAGGCATTATTCCTATTTTGCGAGCTGGTCTTGGCATGGTAAATGGTATGCTTAGCTTGATTCCAACAGCTAAAGTAGGACATGTAGGGATGTATCGTGATCCAGAAACATTGCAACCTGTAGAATATTACAGTAAATTACCTAGTGATATTGAAGAACGCGATTTTATCGTTACTGATCCGATGCTTGCTACTGGTGGTAGTGCATCTGCAGCTATTACGTTGCTAAAAGAGAAAGGTGCTAAACATATTAAATTGATGTGTTTAGTAGCTGCTCCAGAAGGGGTAGAAGTAGTCAATCGAGATCATCCTGATGTACCTATTTATGTGGCTGCACTGGATGAAAAATTAAATGATCATGGCTATATCTTGCCTGGCTTAGGCGATGCAGGGGATCGCATTTTCGGTACTAAATAAGGGCGTTCTTGCATTGATTTGATAGAATGAAGGCTATTTGAAAAGGATAGATTAATAATAAAGATAGTCATATGATTATGTATGTACATAGTCGATATGTAATAGGATTTCACATATGTGAAATCCTATTTTTTTGATTCTAGAGTTCTTTTGAAGCGCTAAATAAAATAACTTGAATAAATTTCAACTACAGTATAAAATATAAATAGAAATTGTTTTTTTATTTTAGGTGGGGTGAAAAATGACCACCTGGGATAAAATATCCTCATTGAGGGATGGAGGAGCCCTATGAATGAGTTGTTAATGATCTATGAGCGTATAGCACCTGAATTGATGACTATCATGAAGGAGCGCTATAAATTAATGAACTTATTGGCTTATGAAGCTCCTTTAGGTCGCAGAAGTTTGGCAATAGCTACTGATTTATCAGAAGGAACTGTACGTAACCATATTGATGTATTGCGTAAAAATGGTTTGATTGAAATTTCAAAGCCTGGCATCGTATTAACTGAAGAAGGGCAGGAATTAGTACCAAAGTTACGGAATACTTTATATGAGCTAGAAAAATTTGGCGATTTAGAAGTGCATCTGCAACAAGCATTAGGCGTTGATCGTGTTATCATTACCCCTACAGAAGGGGCTTTAATGTTAAAGAAAATAGGCTTTACTGCTGCTAAAGTGGTACAGCAAGTGGTGAAACCCGATTCTATTGTGGCTGTCAGTGGCGGTAGTACGATGGCGGCAATGGCAGAAGAAATGCCACATAGTGTGTTGAGACCAACTGTAGTACCTGCTCGTGGGGGTGTTGGTGAAGTGGTAGCTTATCAAGCTAATGTAATTGCTTCTGTATTGGCGGAACGATGGCAAGGTCATTATAAAATGCTTCATTTGCCAGATGGATTATCTAAAGATTCCCTGCATATGCTAGTTACATTGGAGCCTCAAATTAAGGAAATTAGTGAACTCATACATAGTACAGATGTATTAGTGTTTGGTATTGGGCAAGCTCTTCATATGGCAGATGTGAGACATTTGCCGGAATCAACACGACATATGTTAGTTGATGGCGGAGCTGTCGGCGAAGCATTAGGACAGTATTGCTCTATAGATGGTTCCGTCGTATATGCGACGAACAATATAGGGCTTTCATTAGGGGACATTCAACATATACCACATGTCATTGCTGTAGCAGGAGGCTATGAAAAAGCAGAAGCCATTATTAGTATCATGAGAGCTTGTAAAAAGGCTACATTGATTATTGATGAACAAGCAGCGGAAGGGATGAAGGATGTGTTGAATTTATCTCATTTATAATTGTTTTATTAGTTTGTTTATATACTATTTCATCTATTAGGAGGGTCTAACGATGGCAGTAAAAGTAGGTATTAATGGTTTTGGTCGTATTGGTAAATGTGTAGTTCGTGCAGCAATTAATAATCCTGATATTGAAGTCGTAGCTATCAATGCTACTGGGGATAATGAAGGTACTGCATTATTGTTAAAATACGACTCTGTTCACGGCACAATTCCTAACGAAGTGGTAGCAGAAGAAAATCATATCGTTGTAGATGGTAAAAAGATTCGCGTATTCCATGACCGTGATGCAGCTAATTTGCCTTGGTCTGAAGAAGGCGTTGAAATCGTTATTGAATGTACTGGTAAATACCGCGATGCAGAAGAAGCTAAAGTACATTTAAATCAACCAACTGTAAAAAAAGTATTGATTTCTGCACCTGGTAAAAATGAAGATTTAACTATGGTTATGGGCGTAAACCAAGATATGTACGATCCAGCTAAACACCATATTATTTCCAATGCATCTTGTACAACAAACTGTTTAGCACCATTTGCTAAAGTATTGAGCGATGAATTTGGTATCAAACGAGGCATGATGACAACTATCCATTCCTATACAAATGACCAAAAAATCTTAGATGCTCGTCATAAAGATCCTCGTCGTGCACGTGCTGCTGCTATGTCTATCATTCCTACTACAACAGGAGCAGCTAAAGCAGTAGCTAAAGTATTACCTCAATTACAAGGTAAATTAGATGGCTTTGCGTTGCGCGTTCCTACTCCAGATGTATCTGCTACGGATTTTGTTTGCGAATTAGAAAAACCAGCTACAAAAGAAGAAATCAATGATGCATTCCGAAAAGCAGCTGATGGCGAATTAAAAGGTATTCTTGGCGTATCTGATGTGCCATTAGTATCCTGCGATTTCAGCTCTGATTCCCGTAGCTCTATTGTTGATGCTGATTTGACTATGGTTATGGATGGTAACATGGTGAAAGTAGTAGCTTGGTACGATAATGAGTGGGGCTATTCTGAACGCCTTATCGACATGGCTATTTTCGTAGCTAATAAAGGCTTATAAGGAGAGAACCTTTATGAAACAAACCATTTTAGATATGAACGTAGATCATAAACGCGTATTTGTCCGTGTTGACTTCAATGTGCCTATGAAAGACGGTATCATCACTGATGACACTCGTATTCGCGGAGCTTTAGAAACGATTAAATACTTGGTAGATCACAATGCTAAAGTCATTCTTGCGTCTCACTTTGGTCGTCCTAAAGGGGAGCGTAAAGCAGATATGACATTAGCACCTTGTGCAGCACATTTATCTAAACTATTAAACAAAGAAGTAGCCTTTGTAGATGACTGTGTAGGAGATCAAGTGAAAAAGGCTGTAGAAACGATGAATGAAGGCGATATTATTATGCTTGAAAACCTTCGTTTCCACAGTGGAGAAGAAAAAAATGCTCCTCAATTTGCAAAAGAATTAGGAAGTTTAGCAGATATTGCTATTAACGATGCATTTGGCGTATCTCATCGAAATGCTGCTTCTGTAGTGGGCATTGCAGACTATATTCCAATGGGAGCAGGTTTCTTGATGAAAAAAGAAATTGAAGCACTCAGTACAGCTGTAAATAGTCCAGAAAAACCAGTAGCTGCTATTATTGGAGGCGCTAAAGTAACAGATAAAATTTCTGTTATTTCCAATTTGTTGCCTAAAGTAAATGTTATGATCATTGGCGGCGGTATGGCCAATGCTTTTATCAAAGCGCAAGGTTGTAATATTGGAAGCTCTTTATTTGAAGCAGGTCAAGAACAAATCGCTACCGATCTTGTTATGGAAGCACGCGTAGCAGGTACTCGTTTGTTGACACCTATCGATGTTGTCGTAGCCGATGCTTTCAGCAATGAAGCAAATACAAAAATCGTAGATGTAGAACATATTGAAGATGGATGGATGGTTCTCGATATTGGTCCTAAAACGAGAGAGCTTTATACAGATGCGTTAAAAATGATGAAAACAATCATTTGGAATGGGCCTATGGGTGTTTTCGAAATGGAAGCCTTTGCAGCGGGTACTAATGCCGTAGCGGAAGCTGTTGCTAACGCAGATGCTATGACAATTGTAGGCGGTGGAGATTCTGTAGCAGCTATTGAAAAAAGTGGATTAGCCCATAAAATTAGCCATATTTCCACTGGCGGTGGCGCTTCTTTAGAATTATTAGAAGGTAAAATATTACCTGGTATTGCGGCCTTAACAGAGGTTTAATATGAGACGCCAAATTATTGCAGGTAACTGGAAAATGAATGGAACCATTGCATCTGGATCTATTTTAATTGAAGGCATCAATGGTACTTTGAAAGAAGACGAACTGTCGGTAGATGTCGTAGTATGTCCTCCTTTTACGGCTCTTGAACGAGCTGTTACGATGACTCGCAATACGTCTATTGTAGTGGGTGCTCAAACTATGGACTACCACGATGCTGGTGCCTACACTGGTGAAATTTCACCGCTCATGCTCACTGAATTGGGTGTGCGTTACGTTATTTTAGGTCATTCTGAACGTCGCGATTATTATGGCGAAACAGATGCAACAGTGAATGAGAAAATAAAGAGAGCTTTTCATCACAATTTGCAGCCTATCGTATGCGTTGGTGAAAGCTTGGCGCAACGAGAATCAAATGAAACGATGACTTTCATTGAATCTCAATTACAGGGTGCCTTACAACATATCCCTAAAGAGCAAGTACAACAATTAATTGTTGCTTATGAACCAATTTGGGCTATTGGTACGGGCAAGACAGCCACTGCAGAACAGGCAGAAGAAGTGTGTGCTGGTATCCGCCAATATATTAGTAAGCTTTATGATAAGGCAACAGCTGCTGATGTACGCATTCAATATGGCGGTAGTGTAAAAGCAGAGAATGCCTATGAAATTTTGAGTCAACCTAATATTGATGGTGCCCTTGTAGGCGGCGCCTCTCTAGTGGCTGATGATTTTACAAGTATTATTATGAGTGCTCAACAAGTAGCAACAGATATGTTGCATTCCAATTAATATAAGACATGAGGTAAAAATGGCAAAATTACAAGCTCCAGTCATGTTGGTTGTATTAGATGGATTCGCATTAGGTGATATGTCGGATCCTACAAATGCTGTTGTACAAGCAAAGCCGAAAACATTTGATTATTTATGGGAAGAATATCCTCATACGATGCTAGAAGCCTCTGGTCTTGCCGTAGGTTTGCCAGAAGGGCAAATGGGGAATTCCGAAGTAGGTCATTTAAATCTTGGTTCTGGACGCATCGTTTATCAAGACTTGACGCGTATTACAAAAGATATTGAAGAAACTAGCTTTTACAAAAAGCCAGTTATAGAAGAATTATATGCCAGAGGTAAAGAGAGTCGATTACAAATTATTGGGCTTGTATCAGACGGTAATGTACATTGTTCATTAGATCATATAATTGCAGTTATACAAGGTGCCAAAGACTCTGGCATTACAGAAGTATATGTTCATGCTTTATTAGATGGTCGCGATGTGCCACCGAGAAGTGCAGAAACATATATTAAAGAATTAGAAGCCGCTATGACGAATATTGGTTGTGGTAAGATCGCCACTATTAGTGGCCGATATTACGGTATGGACAGGGATAATCGATGGGATCGCGTAAAATTAGCTTATAATGCAATAGTTCGAGGTGAAGGTCCTACAGCAGATACCGCTATTGCGGCCATTCAGTCATCCTATGCTAATGATATTAGTGATGAATTTGTAGTGCCTACTGTGATTGATCGTAACGGCTGTATTGTGGATGGTGATGCAGTTCTATTCTGTAATTTCCGACCTGACCGAGGTCGAGAATTAACGAAAGCATTAGTAGCTCCTGCATTTGATGGTTTTCAACGAGAACCATTATATATTTACATGGCTACGATGACAAAATATGAAGACGGTTTACCTGTTCATATTGTGTATGAAAAAGAAACGTTAGCCTCCACATTAGGGGAGATAATCAGTAACCATGGATATAAACAATTGCGCATTGCAGAAACAGAAAAATATGCTCATGTAACATATTTCTTTAACGGTGGTATTGAAACGCCATTTGACGGGGAAGATCGTATTCTTGTGCCATCACCATCGGTAGCGACTTATGATTTGCAACCAGAAATGAGCGCTTATGAAGTGACTGATAAAGTGGTAGAAGCCATTCAAAGTAAAGCGTATGACTTTATTATTTTAAACTATGCTAACCCAGATATGGTGGGGCATACGGGTAATTTTGAAGCTGCTGTAAAAGCGGTACGAGCCGTAGATAGTAATTTACAACGTGTTGTAGATGCTATGAAAGCTGTAGGTGGTCATCTGTTGGTGACTGCAGACCATGGTAATGCAGAAATGATGGTCAATCCTAATACAGGAAAACCACATACAGCACATACCACAAATTTAGTACCATGTATATTAGTGAGCGATGCTTTCAAAGAGAATGGGGCTTTAACAAGTGGTAAATTATGTGATATTGGGCCTACAATGTTGGCCCTTGCACAAATAGAACAACCTTCTGAAATGACAGGTACAAGCTTATTAAAAGAATAATTAATTGATGAGGTGTAATTATGGCGGTAATTGAACAAGTTGTAGCTCGCGAAATTTTAGACTCCCGTGGGAATCCTACCATCGAAGTAGAAGTATGTTTAGAAGATGGTACTATTGCTACGGCAGCCGTTCCTTCTGGCGCCTCTACAGGCATGTTTGAAGCTGTAGAGTTACGTGATGGCGATACAAACAGATATAATGGAAAAGGCGTATTGCAAGCTGTTGATAACGTAAATGCCAAAATCGGTCCTGCTATTATTGGTTACGATGCTACGGAACAAGTAGCTATCGATAACTTAATGTTGAAATTAGATGGGACGGACAATAAATCTAATTTAGGGGCTAATGCTATTTTAGGCGTATCTATGGCGGTAGCAAGAGCAGCAGCAGAATCCTTAGACTTACCTTTATTCTTATATTTAGGAGGCTTTAATGCTAAGGAATTGCCAGTGCCAATGATGAATATCTTAAATGGCGGTGCCCATGCAGATAATAACGTAGATTTACAAGAATTTATGATTATGCCTGTTGGGGCAGAAAACTTTAGCGAAGCTTTACGTAGCTGTGCTGAAGTATACCAAACATTAAAATCTGTATTACAATCTAAAGGCCTTAGTACTGCCGTAGGTGATGAAGGCGGTTTCGCACCAAATTTAGCTTCTAATGAAGAAGCTTTAGAAGTCATTGCAGAAGCTATTACAAAAGCCGGTTATCAATTAGGTACAGATTTTAAATTGGCCTTAGACGTAGCGTCTAGTGAAATCTATAAAGATGGTAAATACCATTTAGAAGGAGAAGACAAAGTATTAACTGCGTCTGAAATGGTTGATTTCTATGAGTACTTAGTGGGCAAATATCCTATCGTATCTATCGAAGACGGATTAGCTGAAGAAGATTGGGATGGTTGGAAACTTCTTACTGATCGTTTAGGCAACAAAGTACAATTAGTAGGAGACGATTTGTTCGTTACTAATACGAAACGCTTAGAAAAAGGTATTGAACTAGGTGTAGGTAACTCCATCCTTGTAAAAGTAAATCAAATTGGTACTTTAACAGAAGCTTTTGATGCTATGGAACGGGCTAAACGAGCTGGTTATACTTGCGTCGTATCCCATCGCTCAGGAGAAACGGAAGATACATTCATTGCTGATATTGCAGTGGCTGTTAATGCTGGTCAAATCAAAACTGGTGCTCCTGCCCGTTCTGAACGTGTAGCTAAATATAATCAATTACTTCGCATTGAAGAAATGTTGTACGAAACTGCTCAATATAAAGGTGATGCAGTATTCTATAACTTAAAAGAAAAATAATAGTGTCTATTAATCCCTCATTGTTATATATGGTGTATAACGATGAGGGATTTTTTAGGCTCTCTGTCAAATGTTGGGGTGCTTATCCCTAATCATTTGTTTGGCACCAATCACTTATGTGGTTGGTGCCA
>NZ_CALPCS010000013.1 GCF_943193065.1 Veillonella agrestimuris | reverse complement strand
AATGGCACCAACCACATAAGTGATTGGTGCCAAACAAATGATTAGGGATAAGCACCCCAACATTTGACAGAGAGCCCTTTTTTGTTGCCACATTTAATCAGTGGTTATCATAAGCGGGTACCATTTTGTTTTATAGATCTATTTTGATTGATTTTACGGATGTTGACTGCTTACATACCCCCATATGTATTGTATTTACGCGGTTCCTATAGTATATTTATAGTCAATCACAGAAATTAGATACATGTGCTCATATTGGTACGCGGCGTACAGCGTATGAATAGATATGTAGTTTTGGTGTAGTTTGTATAAAGTGTGGAGGTGCCTATGGGACAACGTATAGTCAAACAACTAGGGCAATTTATAGTGACCTTAATAGGCATTACATTTTTAACATTTTGCTTGACCTATTTAGCACCTGGCGACCCTGTTACGATGCTTTTGGAAACGGCAGATACCATCGTATCTCAGGAATTGATTGATGAAACAAGAGCAGAATTGGGTTTAGATAAACCGTTTCTTGTACAATATGGAAATTGGTTGCTTCATGCAGTACAAGGCGATTTAGGTATGAGTTATTCGGCGAAAAAACCAGTTGTAGATCGTATGTTAGAAGCGCTTCCAGGGACTGTTTATTTAGCAGGCACTGCATTAGTATTTACCTTGCTTTACGCGTTGCCAGCAGGTATATTGAGTGCTATAAATCGCAACAAATGGGTGGACTATGTATTGCGCGCTATGGCTTTTGTAGGGATTTCCATGCCTACCTTTTGGTTAGGTTTGATTTTGATATATATTTTTGGCTTGAAGTTGGGTTTGGTTCCTATCGCATCGTCTCGTATTACGGCGACAGGCGTTATTTTACCGGCCCTTACGTTAGCCGCCGTAGTAGGGTCTAAATATATGCGCCAAGTGCGGCTGGTCATCTTAGAAGAAATGAGTAAGGATTACGTTATGGGGGCTCGGGCGCGAGGTGTCAGTGAAAGTAGAATTTTATTTCGCCACGTTTTGCCTAATGCTATTTTGCCGCTCATTACGATTCTCGGCGTCTTAATTGGTTGGTTATTAGGCGGCGTAGCGGTAGTCGAAATGGTTTTCGCTTGGCCTGGTTTAGGGAATATGGCTATTTATGCTATTACGATGCGCGATTATCCGCTTATTGAAGGCTTTGTCCTTTGGGTGGCATTGGCTTATATGTGCGTTAATGCTTTAGTAGATGCTTCTTATGTGCTATTGGATCCAAGATTGAAACGGGAGAGAGTATGATGATGAACTTTGTTAGACAACATAAACTCTTTTCCTTCTATACAGCACTGATGCTCCTTATCTTATGTGTAGCGCTATTTGCTCCTTGGTTAGCACCAGGAGATGCTTTCACATCGGATGTAACGCAGGCATTGCAAGGACCCAGTAGTGAGCATCCATTTGGGACTGATAAATTAGGACGTGACGTTTTATCTCGTATTATTTATGGTACTCAGTTATCCCTCTTTATGGGGCTCACCATCGTCATTATTATGGTGAGTATCGGTACTATTATTGGCGCTGTGGCCGGTTATTTTGGGGGCAAAGTAGAAACGGTATTGATGCGCTTAGCCGATATTATGCTGGCTTTCCCTGGAGTTGTCCTTGCAATTGCTATTGCCGGTATTCTAGGGGGCTCTATTGTCAATACTATAATTGCTTTGTCTGTCGTAGGGTGGGCGAAATATGCTCGTCTCGTTCGATCTATGACGCTGAAAGTACGCCACGAAGAATACGTTGTGGCAGCAGTTATGATGGGCGCTTCTACGTGGACGATTTTGCGGCGTCATATCATTCCTAATATTTTGCCGCTCGTCGTTACTACTGGCGCCCTTGATATTGGAGCTATGATGATTGAAGTAGCAGGGTTATCATTTCTAGGGTTTGGTGCACAACCACCTACGCCAGAATGGGGGCTCATGCTTAATGAAGGGCGCCAGTATTTACAAACTAGCCCGTGGCTGATGATCTTCCCAGGGATATCCATTTTGAGCGTTGTGTCAGTTTTTAATTTATGGGCCGATTCATTGCGTGATGTGGTAGATCCAAAAACAGAAAAATCGTATTAGTGTTTCAATGTATAGGTAGCGTATAGGCAAAATGTATGCGGTATATATAATATGCAGTATATGGTGTATGAAGGCTTATGGTCTGTTATATGTTGGAACTATAATAAATAGGATGATGATACTATTAATGCCCAATAGTATATCTATAGGAGGTTTACATGAAACGAGGTTGGAGAAAAGCCCTCTTAACAGGGCTCAGTGTACTTATGATGGGATCCTTTATTGCAGGCTGCGGATCTAGTACGAATGGAGCGGAAGATAAAGATACACTACGCGTAGGGGTGACTAACTTTGCCTCTACATTGGAGCCGACGGAAAACTTTTTTGCCTGGGTTGTTATGCGTTACGGCGTAGGGGAAACGTTAGCGAAATTTGATGAGCATATGAAACCGCAACCATGGATTGCATCTAAGTGGACTGTGGCGGATGATAAAAAGACATGGACTTTTACTATTGATGATAGAGTAACATTTTCCAATGGTAAGAAAGTTGATGCACAGGCCGTTAAAGAATCGATTGAACGAGCCTTTGCTAAATCGAATCGAGCAAAAACATTTTTCGAATATGAATCCATCGAAGCCAATGGTCAAGACTTAATCATTCGCACCGCCAAAGAATATCCTAATATGCCGGGCTTATTGGCGGATCCATTGTTCCTCATCGTCGATGTACAAGCTGAGCGCGACGGCCGTAACTTTGCCAAAGAAGGCCCTATCGGGACGGGGCCTTATGTAGTGAAAGCTTTCACAAAAGAGAGAGCTGACATGGTAGCCAATGAAAACTATTGGAATGGCACGGTGCCATTTAAGACTGTAGAAATCCCGTCTATTGACGATCCAAATACGCGGGCTATGGCGTTGCAATCTGGCGATGTAGATATGGCTGTTAATATCGGCCCTGGGGAAATTGGTTTATTCCAAAATAATGATAAATTTATGGTTGATGAAATCGCATCCCTTCGTGTCGTATTAGCGCGCATTAACCAACGTGGCGTGTTGGGAGACGACAAAGTACGGGCTGCTGTGATTTCTGCGACAGACCGCAAAAACTATGCCGATATTTTGTTGAAAGGCACCTTTATGCCTGGATCGGCGCCGATTCCACCGTCCATGGATTATGGATTTAATGAATTGGTAGACCCTAATGCGTATAATGTAGAACGGGCTAAACAATTATTATCTGAAGCTGGTTGGAGTGATACGAATGGCGATGGCATTGTTGATAAAGATGGGCAACCGTTGACCTTTACTTTTGTCGTGTACAACTCTCGTGCTGAATTGCCACTCTATGCAGAAGCTGTACAAGCAGACCTGAAAAAGGTTGGTATTGATATGAAAATCAAAACGGTAGATTACAACTTGATCGATAAAATGGGTCAAGAAGGGGATTACGATATGTTGATTTCTAATATCGTTACAGCTAATACAGGAGATCCAATTTGGTTTTTGGCGAACTACTGGCATACTAATGTAGATGGATCCAATCCACAAAACGGTTCTGGTTATTCCAATCCACAAGTGGATGCCTTGCTCGACGCAGCAGAAGTAGAATTCGATAGTGCGAAACGACGGGATTATGCTATCCAAGTTCAACAATTATTGATGAATGATGGGGCAGCCTTATTTTTGGGTTACCCTAAAACGAATATCATCACTCATTCTTATGTGAAAGGTGCAGTTATGTATCCAAGTGATTATTATTGGATTACAAATGTGATTACTAAATAATAAGGATCCACTATGGCAGAACAAATACTATCCGTTACAAATCTTAATATTGCATACCAAGGTACACCAGCTGTAATGGATGTGAATTTTACCCTTGAGAGAGGGAAAGTGTTGTGCATTGTTGGTGAGTCTGGTTCTGGAAAGACGACCATCATTCGCTCTCTTATGGGCTTATTACCTGTAGGTGGAGAGGTGACGGAAGGGAACATTATCTTCAATGGTCGTAATGTGACTAACCTATCTAATACAGAGTGGCGTTCCTTGCGAGGCAAGGACATGGCTATGATCTTCCAAGATAGTGGCAGTGCGTTGGATCCCATCCAACAGATTGGCACACAATTTAGAGAGCTCTTTCAATCTCATTTGCATATGAGTGATAAAGAGTGTGATGCTAAAGCCATTCAATTATTACAAAGTGTGTCATTGTCACATGCAGCGCATATACTTCATAACTATCCACACGAATTGTCTGGCGGACAACGACAACGGGTGGGAATCGCTATGGCGATGGCGTTGGATCCATTGCTTTTAATTGGCGACGAACCGACATCGGCTTTAGATGTGACGACTCAATCCCAAGTGATTATGACCATGTTAGAGAAGGCGAAAGAACTCAATTCGGCGATTCTCATGGTGACTCATAATTTAGGGGTGGCCGCCTATATGGCAGATTATATACTCGTTATGCAAGATGGCCGCGTCGTCGATGAAGGAGCGCCGCAAGATATATTGGAACACCCAAAACATCCATATACGAAACAATTAAAGGATGCCGTGCCAACGTTGGAGGGAGGTCGCTACATTGAGTAAATATATTATTGAAATAAAAGACCTTTCGAAACAATTTCCTTTGCCCAATGGAGATATATTAGAGGCTTGTAAGTCGATTAATATAACTGTGGAAAAAGGGACATCCCTCGGCATTGTGGGAGAATCGGGATCTGGAAAAACTACATTAGTGCGGATGCTCATGAAGATGTTGCCTATTACATCTGGCTCCATCTACGTAGACGGTGTGGATATTGCTCATATGGACAAAGAACAAATGAGAACGTATCGTCAAAACATCCAAATGGTTTTCCAAGACCCGATGGCTGCATTTAATCCGCGGATGAAAGTAAAAGATATTATCTGTGAACCGCTTTATAATTTCGGACTCCTCAAAAAAGGTACAGAAGAACAAATCGCTGGGGACTATTTAGAAATGGTCGATTTGCCGCGTGATTTTATGAATCGTTATCCTCATGAAATGTCTGGCGGGCAGCGTCAACGAGTTGCTATTGCCCGAGCTATCGTGCTGGAACCAGAGATTCTCGTCTTCGATGAAGCGACGAGTGCCCTCGATGTATCCGTACAAGATTCTATTGCTAAATTGTTAGCTAAATTGCAAAAAGAAAAGAACTTAACGTATCTCTTTATTGCCCATGATATTGCTTTTGTGCGTACTATGTGCCACACTATTATCGTCATGCATAAGGGCCGCATCGTAGAAACACTAGATGCTCGCCATTTAGGAGATGCAAAAGAGCCGTATACGAAGGTATTGCTCAGTTCTATTTTTGAAATCGGCAAACCGCATCATCCTTTGACCTTGGATATTGAGTAGTGGATAGACATAGATTAGTGGATAGATATAGATTAGTAGATAAATATAGACTAACTAAACAGCTCTATTACCGTAATTGGCAATAGAGCTGTTTCTGTTATTACGCATAGCGAGGAAGTTTATAGCCAATCGAAAGGCGACATCATAAGTAGATACAATTATTCGAAAAAGAAGGTGCATGGTTGTTTTTTTCTCCTCAATTCTGTATGATGGTACATACAAGTATACCCCTAGGGGGTATAAGAACCAGTATTCATATGAACACATATACATGAGTATGTATAGAACGATACCGTCATATATCATATGTGTAGTCGACAAGAATCGGTCGACAGTGAAAGGAGATACCATGAAACGATGGCAACAGTGGCTAGTCACAGGCGCTCTGCTAGGGATGACCGTAGTGGGGCTGGCCGGATGTAGCTGGCAAGGTGATACGGGAGACAAAGATGTCTTAAAAGTAGGTGCCATAGGTTTTGCTAGTACTTTGGAACCGACGGAAAATTATTTTAGTTGGGTCGTTGTACGCTATGGCATTGGCGAAACGTTAGTTAAATTTAATGACACTATGCGTCCAGAACCGTGGTTAGCAACGGATTGGAAGGTAGGGGACGATCAACGGACGTGGACTTTCACCATTAATGATAAAGTAGTCTTCTCCAATGGCAGAAAAGTGACTGCCCAGGCCGTTAAAGAATCGCTAGAGAGGACCTTTGAAAAAAGTAAACGAGCGAAAACGTTCTTCGCTTATGAGTCCATCACTGCTGATGGTCAAACTGTAACGATTCGCACAGACAAAGTATATCCTAATTTGCCAGGCATCTTGGGAGATCCATTGTTTCTCATCGTCGATGTACAAGCGGAACGAGAAGGACGTAATTTTAGCGTAGATGGTCCTATCGGTACGGGCCCTTATGTGGTGACGTCTTTCACAAAAGAACGCGCGGAACTGAAGAATAATGAGAATTATTGGGATGGGAATGTACCTTTCAAACGCGTTGAAGTACCGGCTATCAATGACGCAAATACGCGGGCCCTGGCCTTACAAGCAGGAGATGTGGATATAGCCCTCAATATCGGTCCTGGCGAATATAACCTTTTTACAGGCAATAGCGATTATATCGTCGAAGAAGTGGCTGGTTTGCGAGACGTTATGGTGAGGATGAGTCAGAAAGGTGTCTTAGCTGATCCAAATCTGCGGGCCGCTCTCATTGCTGGTATCGACCGCGCAAGTTATGCAGAAAAGATTTTGCGCAATACCTTTGTGGCTGGCAAAGCGCCATTGCCTCCGAGCCTTGGTTATGGCTTTAAACAGTTAATGGCGCCTAATCCTTACAATGTAGAGGCAGGGCGGAATTTGTTAGCCCAATCGGGATGGATTGATACGAATGGAGATGGCTTTGTCGATAAAGATGGACAGAACCTCGTATTAGAATATTACACCTATACAGCGCGTCCAGAACTCAATCTCTATGCAGAAGCGATGCAAGCAGATTATAAAAAGCTAGGCATCGATGTTCATATTCACGTTGTGGATTACAGTCTCATTGATGAATTGGCGAAAAGCGGTGATTATGATTTGATGATTTCTAGCGTTGTTACAGCCAATACAGGGAATCCGGTATGGTTCTTGAAACAATACTGGGGTTCTCGTGAGAACAATCCTGAATCCCTTAATGGCTCTGGCTTTGCTAATAGCCGTTACGACGAATTATTAAGCATTGCAGAATCCACGTTGGATACGACGACGGCGCATAATGCCATCGTAGGGGCACAACAAATCTTGTTAGATACGAATGCGGCTATTTTCCTAGGCTACCCAAAAATTAATATGGTCGGTAAAAGCTATATGAAAGGCATGCATGTATCGCCAAGCGAATATTATGTTATTACTAAAGATTTGCGAAAAGATTAAATCTACGAAGTTAAAGACTTTAAGAATATAATCGAATAAAATAAAGCCGTGAACGGTTCCTTTAGGGAGAGCCGTTCACGGCTTTTCTTTGCGGTTTTTATTATTGTATGGAATGGGTACAATCCAACTATTTTACATTACTAGTAATGTGCTGGTAGAACCTTATTTCTTAGGCGCTGCATCTAAGTCGTTAATATTGATTGTATTCGCTCGGTTTACGAGTCGATTGTATTTTACATATAATAGCGGATACGCTTCGCTAAAGGTGGAGTTTACCGTTACGTAAGCGTGTGCATCTACGAGGAACTCGTTAACTGCCTCTTGGTAGGCTTTCATAGATGCCTGTGTGGCTGGCGTTACACCTGGTTTTAATTGGTTTAAACCTTTTGCTGCATCTTGTAAAGCTGTATCGACTTTGCGAACATCTGTATTACCATCTGGATCGATACGGTCGATAATTTGAGCGAGCAAGAAGTTTAATTTAATGAAATTCACCGCATTGTAACGGTTTTCATTAGCCAATTCTTCCATCCACTCCGTATAGAGCGTGTTGTTATGCGTATCGAGGGTCATGTCGAAAGCATTGTAAGTGGCGTTAAATTGTTCGGCTACCAAAATATATTTATTCGTTAGTTCCTCTGTATTCATAGAACTACCATTGGCAGCCCCTTCGTTAGCATAAGCCTCTTCTAATTGCTCAGACAATGGAATTAATTGGTCCAATAAGGCTAATACGTCGTCAGAGGACTTGTTGATATCTTCGTATGGTGTAGAATAACTTTGCTTAGCAAGGGCTAAATCTTCTCTAAAAGCTTTATAATTTGGCAATGGAATCGGCCCTGTATGGGTGCCTTTGCGCAGATTTTCTAAGACAGGTTGTAATTGATTAGTATAATCTACGTTCTTAGTATTATATGCATCGGCAGCATCGATATAAGGACGCAAGGAATTGATTTTATCCTGTATGGTGGGAGGATTTAAAATCGTTGTAGCTGTATTGGAATACGACGTAAGCGCTATATAAGCACCGATACAAACAAGAATGATGACACCGATAACGGTGGCGATTAATTTTATATAACCTTTTTTCAACGGCTTGTACTCCTTGTATGATTTATTACATAGAAATTGTATAGTCGTAGTTATTAGTAGAAATGATATAGGTTATTATAACATAAATGGCTGCCTAGATATATGAAACTGTAAGTGAATGTAGGATGTTTTCCATTGATTTCGGTACAGATGTATTATTCAGTATATTTCCTGTTAAATTGGTAGCTGTGAAAAACAGAGCGATTGTTAATCCATTGGCTACAGACATAGTTGAAGTATCTAAATACTTTTCTGATGGGAAAATGTGGAATTCTGGGTTAATGACGAATGGATATTATTATATGATTCATAATAAGAAAATGCACTCAACATTAAAATAATGTAGGGTGTAGCTTCTTATTTCTATTGTTATTTAATTCTACACATTGTCTTGCATTCATCCCTCGTATATAATAGAAGTAACACATTTGTATTTTTCGATATAGAAACAAGGAGTGGCTATGTCTAATTTTATAAGCCCTGCAGAGTTGTCATCCATCATGGACGATGTCATCATCTTAGATGCCAGGGGCTTTCACGATTATAAAAAAGGCCATGTACAAGGGGCCTTTCCAGTAGATATAGAAAAGGATTTGTCCGGTCCTGTAGGGGAACATGGGGGACGCCATCCGTTACCAAATATGGATCAATTGGCCAGCCGGTTGGAAACGTTCGGCATCACTACAGAGTCGAAGGTTGTCATTTACGACTCGTGGCTCTTATTGGCAGGCCGTTTATGGTGGTTATTACGCTACATGGGTCTCACCGATGTGCGAGTCCTAGCGGGTGGTATCGAACGTTGGGTACGAGAAGGGTATCCTCTCACGAAAGACCCGACCCCGTTAGTACAAGATGCAACAGAGTTTAATTATACCTTGCAAGATCACATGGTGATGAGCCGTGACGAAGTCTTAGAGGCCAGCAACAGCCAATCTCATGTCATCATTGACGCCCGTTCGCCAGAACGGTATTCTGGAGTTGTACCAGATACGATGGACGGCATGACAGGCCATATTCCAGGGGCTATTAACCATTTCTATGAAAGCGGTTACACCGCAGCCGGTCCTCGTACAACGGAGGAATTACAAGATATGTATTTGGCCGCGATGAACGATGGTCGCCCTATTGTGACTTATTGCGGATCTGGCGTCACTGCTTGTAATGCTATGCTCACTATGCATGAAGTGGGCATCGACTCGGCTTTATATGTCGGTTCTTCTAGCGATTGGGTGACCTATGATGATAGCCCTATTCAGCGCGGCGTAGAAACGTTAGGATAAGGGGAGAACTATGAATATATTGAAACACGGCTTGTCAGTTATTGCTTTCATCTATTTGCTATATCATATTTACGCCTATGGAGCAGGTGCTTTCAATGTAACTGTGCTAGTTATTTTTATCTTGTCTGTGGTGGCCAATTATTTTAAACATCGCAATGAAAGTGCTATGAAAGCTAACAAAGAACATCGGATGAAGAGAGCGCATGGCAAACATAAGAAATAATAGATTAGAATGAGGAGTTATGATGAAATTAATATCATGGAATGTAAACGGTCTACGTGCGGCCGTAACTAAAGGATTTATGGATTCTTTTAACGAATTAGATGCAGATATTTTCTGTTTACAAGAAACGAAGTTGCAACCGGAGCAAATTCAGATGGAATTACCTGGGTATGAGCAATTTTGGAACAGTGCTGTGAAAAAAGGGTACAGTGGCACCGCTGTATTCACGCGCATCAAGCCATTGTCTGTAACTAACGGTATTGGCATTGAAGAACACGATCAAGAGGGGCGCGTTATTACCGCAGAATACGATAAGTTCTACCTCGTATGTTGCTATACACCAAATAGCCAACGAGAATTGGCGCGTCTTGAGTACCGCATGACTTGGGAAGATGCGTTCCGTAATTATTTGTTGGAATTAGATGAAAAGAAACCTGTTATTTTATGTGGCGATCTCAATGTGGCTCATAATGAAATCGATTTAAAAAATCCAAAAACAAATCGCAAAAACGCAGGCTTCTCCGATGAAGAACGGGCGAAAATGACGGAATTATTAGATGCTGGTTTCACCGATACGTTCCGCTATCTCTACCCTGATGCGGTAGATGAGTACAGCTGGTGGTCCTACATGGGCAAAGCCCGTGAAAGAAACGTAGGTTGGAGAATTGATTATTTCATCACGTCAAAACGCCTAGACAGGCACATTAAAGAAGCGAAAATTCATCAACAAGTATTCGGTAGTGATCATTGTCCAGTTGAATTAGATATTGATTTGTAATAATATAGTAAGTATCCATAGATAAGGAGAGTGTATGGCACAACAACAGCGTGCCGTCGTATTGTTTAGCGGTGGCGTAGATAGTACTACGTGTTTAGCCTTAGCTATCGAACGCTTTGGGAAAGACAATGTAGTGCCTTTATCCATATTGTATGGACAAAAACATAGCAAAGAATTAGAGTCGGCAGCTAAGGTGCTAGCCCACTACGGCATAGAAGGGAAGACTATAGATGTGACGAAGCTCTTTGCATTCAGCAATTCCTCGTTGTTGACCCAGTCTACAGAGGCTTTGCCGACAGGCTCTTATAAAGAACAACAAGAAGCGCACGGTGAATGTCCTGTGAGTACTTATGTGCCGTTCCGGAATGGTCTATTCTTATCTGCTGCGGCTGCGTTGGCGTTATCTTTTGATTGTGGCTATATTTACTACGGCGCTCATGCCGATGATGCAGCAGGCAACGCTTACCCAGACTGTACGGAGCAATTCTACATTTCTATGGGGGATGCTATTTTTGAAGGATCCGGTAAAGACTGTGCCTTAGAAGCGCCTTTCATTAATAGCAATAAGGCGGACATTGTTCGTGAAGGATTGCGTTTAGGTGTTCCTTACGAACTCACTTGGTCTTGCTATGAAGGCGGAGATAAGCCTTGTGGTCATTGTGGTACTTGTATCGACCGTATCGCCGCATTCCGCGCTAATGGCGTAGAGGATCCTTTGGAATATAACTAAATAAGACAGTTTGAAACCATCCTGTCTCTAAACAAAACTACGGAAACATAAGCACGTATGAGCATGGTTTATTTTCCATGCTCTTTTTTATTTGAAGGAGGTGAGTGCATGATGACTACACGTAAACTAACTATTTCGGCTATGGTTGTAGCCTTATATATCGTTTTAATTTATGTAACCCAAGGGATTTCCTTCGGGGCTTATCAAATTCGTATAGCTACATCGCTTTATGCACTTGCTTATGCCTTTCCGTTTTTGATTATTCCTATGGGCGTAGGCAACCTTGTTTCTAATTTCTTTGGCGGTCTCGGTATACTAGACATGGTGGGAGGTTTTGGTGTAGGCGTCCTCACAACGGCCATTATTGTATTGATGCGCCGTATGGGCCTTTCTGCATGGTGGGTGGCGCTGCCTATTATTTTCGTGCCAGCCCTCTGCGTGCCGTTATGGCTTAGTCCGCTTATCGGCGTGCCATATTGGGCCTTAGTACTGAACCTTGCAGTAGGGCAAACCATTCCTGGCATCGTCGGTGCCATCTTGGTGAAAGCCCTATCGGGTCGTCGTTCTATAGCCACATTGATGGGGACTATGAAATAAAAATTAATGAATCTATAAACTGAAAAGTTGATAAGTTTTTGATATGAAAAAAGGACTAACTCTAGTTGGAGTTAGTCCTTTTTGGTTGGATGATTAGCAGTTATAGCCACGCAATGTTGTTTCAATAACGAGGCGTTCCAACGCTAGCATATAAGCTGCTTGGCGAGGGGATACATTGTGTTTTTGTTGCATTTGCCATACTGCTTCAAAGCTGTTTTGCATGTTGCGAGTTAATCGTTCGTTAACTTCTTCTTCGGACCAGTATAAGCCTGTTTTATTTTGTACCCATTCATAGTAAGATACGACAACGCCGCCGCCGTTAGCGAGAACGTCAGGAATGATGTCGATACCTTTTTCGTAGAAATATTTGTCTGCATCATTCGTAGTCGGGCCATTAGCACCTTCTAAAATGATTTTTGCTTGGATCTTATCCATATTGTCTTTGTTTAATTGGTTTTCCAAAGCTGCCATGTACAATACATCGACTGGCTGCGTTAATAATTCATCTTTGCTGATAGTTGTCATACCTGGCTCAGAGTAACCTTCCAAGGAACGGCCGTTAGCATTAGCGTATTCGTAAGCTTTTTCTACGTCTAAACCGTTTGGATTGTAAATCGTTACATACGCATCGCCGATAGCTACAATTTTTGCACCTTCTTGCGCCATGAGACGAGCACCTACAGAACCTACGTTACCAAAGCCTTGTACGGCAACCGTTAAGTTTTTAAGGTCTAAGTTTTTCTTAGCTAAGTAGCATTGCAACGCGATAAGGCAACCGCGGCCTGTCGCTTCGCTACGCCCTAAGGATCCGCCTACTTCGATTGGTTTACCTGTTACGATACCAGGGCTCCATTCGCCTTTTAATGTGCTATACTCGTCGGCAATCCAACTCATGATTTGTGCATTTGTATTTACGTCTGGTGCCGGTACGTCTGTATTCACACCGATGATTGGGGCAATGCGGCGTACGAAGTTACGAGTTAAACGTTCTAACTCACGGTGAGACAATGTTTTAGGATCCACTTTGATGCCGCCTTTACCACCGCCGTAAGGAATGTTAGCAATGGCATTTTTAATAGTCATCCACGCTGCTAATGCACGCACTTCGTTTTCGTCTGCATCAGGGTGGAAGCGGAGGCCACCCTTAGCACTGCCACGCAATGTGGAGTGTTGGCAGCGATAGCCTTCGTATACGCGTACTTCGCCATTGTCTAATTGAAGTGGCACTGCTACTTTCAATTCCCGTTCTGGATGGCGCAATACTTCGTAATCGTTGCGGCTGTAGCCGAGCTTTTCAGCAGCTACGTCTAATGTGTTTAACATATTTTCATAAGGATTGTATTGTGTCATGTGAACCTCCTAAGATGAAATAGAACTGAAAATCCTCTAAATGTAATCTAAAAAAACAGAATGGATATGCATATTGTATATATTCTCTATTATACAATGAATAACCTGTATAAGGTGTAAACTATATTCTATATAATTTTAAAGTGAATTAGTATTAGGAATAAAAAATAGGCTCCCAAAGGAGCCTATTGAATATGTTATTAATGGCGAAAAGCATGTCTATGTTCTTAATCGCTGTAGGGACGCCAATTAGGCGAGTAATTACGATCGTTTTATCGTTTCTTCTACTGGCGTTGCTGGTACAGAGGAGTCTGTTACTTGACCGTCACCCCACCATACGATGCCGTATGTTTCTGTTAAAATTTTACGGTTAAAGATTGGTGTTTTTACACCTGCTTTACGTTGCGCCACATAATCTTGTAAGGCAATTTTCGCTGTTTTCCCCATGCGAAGGATAGAACTTACATTGGTTAGTACTAGAAAGGCCATAAATAAATCCGCCAAATTCCATACGAGGTCAAGAGACGCGATGGAACCAATAAATGTCATAGCAATAACGCCAATACGGAATGCGTGTAGTACATAGCGTTTATCAGTTAAGTGATTAATATTAATCTCGCCATAATAATAGTTACCAACGAGGGAACTAAAAGAGAAGAGAACAATAAATAGTGCCACTGCATAAGGAGCCCAAAAACCTAGCTCTTGTTCTAGATTGTGTTGAACCAAAGCCACCCCAGTAAGACCAGTAGCGCTATAGTCGCCAATGATTAAAACGATGAAAGCTGACGCTGTACAAATAACGAAGGTTGCTAAGTATACACCGAAGGCTTGCACTAAGCCTTGTTCTACTGGATGATGAGCGGTAGCCGTAGCTGCTGCGTTCGGTACTGAACCTTCACCGGCTTCGTTAGAGAAGAGCCCTCGCTTGATACCATTCATCATGGTTGCCCCTAAGAAACCGCCGCCTGCAGCGTACGGATCGAGAGCAGAAGACACGATAGTCCACAATACATGCGGTAATTGTGTGATGTTCATAATGACTACGAAGAATGCCGTGCCGATGTAGAGAAGAGCCATAATTGGTACGATAATTTCAGAGGCTTTTGCAACGCGGCTAATGCCACCAAAAATAACGAGACCTGTCAAGGCTGCTGTAATAGCACCTGTAATGTAAACGTCGAGACCGAAAGTAGCAAGGGAAGCCACTAATGTATTAGCTTGTACGGAGTTGTAAATCCAGCCAAAGGTAATGGTAATTAAAATGGCAAATAAAACGGATAAGAATTTACTGTTTAACCCGTATCGAATGTAGTACGCTGGGCCGCCATAGAAACCGCCTTGCGGAAGAGGCTCTTTATAAATTTGAGCTAAAGTACATTCGATGAAACTGGTAGCGGCGCCCATGAGGGCGATGACCCACATCCAGAAGATAGCACCTGGACCACCAAGAACAACGGCAATAGCAATGCCTGCAATATTACCAACGCCTACACGGGAAGCGGTGCTAACGCAAAGAGCCTGGAACGAAGATACTTGGTTGGCGTGTGTACCAGTACCAGCACCTTCTGTAACGAGTCGAACCATTTCTTTGAATAGACGAATTTGAACAGCTCCAGTGGAGATGGTAAAGAATATACCGGCACCAATGAGAATAAAAATAATCAAGTAGTTCCACAAATACATATTAAATGAGGATACGGCTTGGTTAATAATTTGCTCCATAGACTCTCTCCTTTCAAAGATAAGAAATAATAAAGCTTAAGTATGCAACCGTTATACTTTTATTATACACGATAGTACAACTGTAACAGGTGATAGTGCAATTGTAACGAATATATGTATACTAACCTGTATTGCTGTAATAAAGAGTTTTGGCAATCGTCTTTATTGTTCTGTAGTAAATGATTGTGCTTCTTCCATCCCTTTTAAGAGAGTTTGCTCCGAATGCTCCATGTGCATACGGGCTAATTTGCGGGCTTGCGATTCGTTATGAGACGCAATGGCTTCTACGAGCAAGCGATGTTCTTCCCAAGTTTTGCGCAATCGCCCTGGTTGGTTCATGGAGAAACTGCGGAATCGGTATGTTTGTTCTCGCAAGTTGTGCACGATTTCTACTAGTCGATCGTTGCGAGATGCTTTGTAGAGTACTTCGTGGAATGCTACATCGGCAGCTACGACGCGGTCTATATCTTTGTTTTCCATATGTTCCCCAATTTCCACGAGCATGCGTTCAAGGGTTTCAATTTCTTCTTCTGTAATGCGTTCTGCAGCAAGACCAGCAGCAAGTTCTTCAAGAGCAGAACGAAGTTCAAAGACTTGTGTAATATCTTTTAATGTAATGTTCGCAACATAGGCGCCGCGGCGAGGGACCATAATGACGAATCCTTCTAATTCTAATTTGCGGATGGCTTCACGGATGGGCGTGCGGCTCACTCCTAATTCTTCAGCTAATGGGATTTCCATGAGCCGTTCTCCAGGTTGTAAGGTCCCGTTCTGAATGGCTTGGCGCAATGTTTCAACAACCACTTCGCGGAGCGGTTTGTACGCATCTAAATGGATGGGTGCCAATCGTTTGGTCATTGTATATCCTCCTGTGTGCATGTTTTTGTAATTAATGAAAGCCAGTTGTGACCGGCAGCAGTAATTTCTTCTTGCAAGGATAATGCGTCAGTAGCTTTTTCTAGTAGGACTACCATAGTTGGGCCACTTCCTGTCATGATGGTAGGGTAGCCGCGGCTTACGAAGAAGTCTTTACAAAGGGCTAATTCGTCGTGATGAGGGAATAATAATTCCTCAAAGGTATTGCCACTCGTTAAGAAGGCGTCTTTTAAATTGTTAGATGATACATGAGATAGGGTAGAACTGATGGTGTCAGAGTTTACCGCTGAATGATTATTGTAGTGGCTGTAAGCGTGAGCTGTAGAAATAGAAATTTCTGGCTTTACTAAGAACAACCAATGGGGACTAGGGGATTCATGGTACGTCAATGCTTCGCCGCGGCCTGTGCCACGAGCGGTACCACCTTTCAACAAGAACGGTACATCAGAACCGAGTTTTGCTCCTAAAGTGAGGAGCTCGTCCGTAGTGAGGCGCAAATCCCAAAATTTATTAAGCCCCAATAACATAGCGGCTGCGTCAGCGCTGCCACCGCCAAGGCCTGCAGCAGCAGGAACACGTTTCAAAAGATGGATAGCGGCCCCTTGCTTTGTCCCTGTATAAGATTGCACTTCTCGTAGTGCTTTCAAGGCTAAGTTGCGTTCGTCATAAGGAATTAAGTCTTGAATATATTGTGGCAATTCTGGAGCAATGCCGGAAAACACCACAGAATGATGGTTCGTAAAGTAAATGGAATCACCTAAACGGATAGATTGGAAAATACTATCAATATCGTGGTATCCGTCATCGCGCTTGCCCGTAATAGCAAGACCGATATTGATTTTACTAAAACCTAATTGTTCTATACTTTTTGTCATATGATCCTCTTACAAAGGTAAGTTATTGAAAATTATTGAAAATATATACTAAGTAGTTTATGATGGGACTAGATAGTATATATAAGAAATGATATAGTTCTTCCAAACTATATCAATCTAATTAATTATAGAATATTTGCGGTAAATTGGCAATTTGGGAGGACTCTATGTGGTCTAAATATAAACTTGATGTATATCAATACCTCATGGTCGCTGTAGGATGTGCCATTTTTGGTGCTGGTGTTGATGCCTTTGTATTACCCCATAAATTAGTGAGTACCGGTGTGAGTGGTATCGGTTTGATGCTTCACTATATGACTGGCGTTTCTATTGCTAACTTGAATGTAGTCCTCAACATACCTATCTTGTGGGCTGCTTATCGGTGGTTAGGGACCAAGGTTTTGGTGAAAGCCCTCTACGGGACGGCCATGTTCTCCCTTATGGTGTACCTCTTCGATTTTCTCCAATACGAAATGGTTGTTAAAGATCCTATTATCAGCTCCATGCTAGCTGGTATTACGACAGGTTTGGGATTAGGTATTGTATATCGAGTTGGCGGTAATACAGGTGGTTTAGATCCTATTGCTTTGATTGTGCGTAAATATTATGGACTTCAAATGGGCTCTATTAACAGCATGATTAATGGTGTTATTTTATTTTGCGCTATCTGGGTAGTAGGCTTAGAAGCTGTAGCCATTACATTAATAGCACTTTATGTAACAACTATCATTACCAATAAGGTGGTTATTGGCTTTAATCAGCGTAAGGTTGCTTTTATTATTACGTACCGCACCGACGAAGTCTGCCAAGTTGTAATTAACAAAGTAGGTCGCGGTGCTACCATCATCGATGGTATTGGGGCGTATACGAAAACGCCGAAACAAATCGTTATGGTAGCAGTCAATTTGTTGCAGGTCAATAAATTGAAAGAAGAAGTAATGGCTGCCGATGAAAATGCCTTTATATTGATTAGCGACGCCCAAGAAGTCATTGGGAAAGGCTTTACTGCACCAGTGTTGCCGATGCCACTAGAAACATTGGTTAAAGAATGCGAAACAAATGCACATTATGTGAAACATAGATAGAAGTAAGGAGACAATATGGCTCATGAATTAGCAGGGAGACCTGTGTTAGAACAAGATGTTATTGATATTCAACCGTTAGTAGATGCGTATTTTGACAATGTTCCTGACATGTCTGATCCAACGCAGTTAGTGTCTTTTGGTACCTCTGGTCATCGAGGGACGTCCTTGAACGGGACTTTCACAGATTTACACGTGGCCGCTATTACGCAAGCCATTTGTGACGGTCGTCGTCAGTTTGGTGCTACCGGTCCTGTATTTGTAGGGCAAGATACGCATGCGCTGTCCCAACCGGCTATGATTACGGTTCTCGAAGTCCTCGCTGGCAATGGCATTACGGCGATGGTAGATAGCAATATGGATTTTGTGCCAACGCCGTCTATGTCGCGGGCTATCATTCGTTATAATGAAAGTCACGATGAAAAGGCGGATGGCATTATTATTACGCCATCCCATAATCCTCCAGATAATGGAGGGATTAAATACAACACCATCATCGGTGGTCCTGCTGACACGATAGTAACAAAATGGATCGAAGTACGAGCTAATGAATATTTGACGGCCTACTGCGAACATGATGAGTTTAAACGTATCTCTATTGATAATATTGAGCCAACGGCGCAAGTACCGTATGATTTTAAAGGCCTCTATGTAGAAGAATTAGACGATGTAATCAATATGGAAGCTATCAAAGCCTCTAATATCCGCGTGCTAGTAGACGCATTAGGGGGGAGTGGCGCTAAGTATTGGACGGCTATTAAAGAGCGATATGGCCTCAATTTAGATATCATTCATGATGATTATGATCCTACTTTTAGCTTTATGACGTATGACCATGATGGAAAAGTCCGCATGGATTGTTCTTCACCACATGCGATGGCGGCTGTTATCGATCAAATCGGTCACTATGATATTGCTGTAGGCAATGATCCAGATTACGATCGCTATGGTATCGTCGTAAAAGAGGACGGCTTAATCAGTGCTAATGAAATGCTTGCTGTAGGAGCTAAATATTTGTTCACTACCCGCGGTTGGAAAGATAAAGGGGTAGGTAAAACCGTTGTATGTACTACTCTTATCGATAAATGGGCAGAATCCGTTGGCATTCCTGTGTACGAAGTGCCAGTAGGCTTTAAATACTTTGCTCAACTATTGTTTGATGGCACCATTGGCATCGGAGGGGAAGAAAGTGCTGGTGCGTCGTTTCTCAAAAAAGACGGCTCTGTGTGGACCACTGACAAAGATGGCATCATTATGGCCTTATTAGGTATGGAAATTCGCGCCGTTATGGGGACTACAGGCCTTAAAATGGCGGATGAGTTCCTCGCTCAATATGGGGAACCAAAATTTGGCCGCATCGATGCAGCATGTACGACATTACAAAAACAGGCGTTGAAAAAATTAGACGCCACTGCCATTACGGCGACCGAAGTGGATGGCGATGAAATTACATCCATTCGTACTACATCGTTGTACAATGATATGCCAATTGATGGTGTTCGCGTTGATACCGAACAAGGTTGGTTCGTAGCGCGTCCATCAGGAACGGAAGATCTCTATAAAATCTATGGTGAAAGCTACAAAGGCGAGCATGGTTTAGTGGCATTGCTCACAGCTGGCGAAGAAATTGTCAATGCTGCTCTTGCCAATGATGAAGAATAGGCTTACATACATAGCCAATGAGCGGTTTTATATGATATAATATATTAATATGTTTCTAAGAATAAACCTACACATGGAAAGAATGAATGTTCCTCTGGGTAGGATATTTCCCTTGCTTTCATGTCGTATAGTGTAGTGGAGAAAAGGTGAGGTTATGAAGTTAGTCGTTACTGTTGTCGGTGTAGACCGAGTAGGAATTATTGCAGGGGTCAGCACTGTGTTGGCAAATCACAAGGTAAATATTTTGTCCATCAACCAAACGATTTTAGATGGTTTGTTCAATATGATTATGATGTGTGAAACAGAATCGGATAGCACAAAGGATTTAACAACTATTCAAGAAGCGTTGACGCAGTTGGGGACGGAACTCGGTGTGGAAATTAGAGCACAACATGCTGATATTTTCCTTGCTATGCATCGCGTAGGATAGGAGGGGCTATGTTATCCATCGACAATATTCTCGAAACGAATCAGATGATTCACGATAATAAACTAGATGTGCGAACCATTACGATGGGCATTAGCCTTTTGGAATGCGCTTCTAGCTCTGGTACAGAATTGTGTAATCGCATTTATGATCGCATTACAAAAGAAGCAGAATATCTCGTAAAAACAGGGGAAGATATTGAGAGAGAATTAGGTATTCCTATTATTAACAAACGGATTTCCGTCACTCCTATTTCCCTCGTAGCCGGTGGTAGTGACTTAACAACTTATGTACCGGTAGCAGAAGCCCTCGATAAAGCGGCAAAAGCCGTAGGTGTTAACTTTATTGGTGGTTTCTCGGCTCTCGTTACAAAAGGTGCGACACGAGCAGACCGCATTCTCATCGACTCCATCCCTGAAGCCTTAGCCACTACAGATATTGTATGTAGTTCTGTAGCAGTAGGTTCTACCAAGACCGGTATCAACATGGATGCGGTACGCGACATTGGGATAATCATTAAAAAGACTGCAGAGTTAACGAAAGAAAATGACGCTCTTGGGTGCGCTAAATTAGTGGTGTTCTGTAATCCTGTAGAAGACAATCCATTTATGGCAGGTGCTTTTTTCGGCGTTACAGAAGGAGATAGCGCTATTTCTGTCGGCGTTTCTGGTCCTGGCGTAGTGAAACATGCCCTTGAGTCAGTGCGCGGCGAATCCTTTGATGTTGTGGCGGAAACCATTAAGCGCACAGCTTTCAAAATTACTCGCGTTGGACAATTGGTGGCGCAAGAAGCGTCTCGTCGATTGAATAAACCATTTGGCATTATCGATTTGTCCTTGGCACCAACGCCAGCAGTGGGCGACTCCGTTGCTCACGTGTTGGAAGAAATGGGCTTGTCATCTTGTGGTACGCATGGTACGACGGCAGCGTTAGCACTTTTAAATGATGCAGTGAAAAAAGGCGGCCTCATGGCCTCCTCTCACGTAGGCGGTTTGAGTGGTGCTTTCATTCCTGTATCAGAAGATGCCGGTATGATTGATGCTGTATCGTGTGGTAGCTTGTCACTCGATAAATTAGAAGCTATGACTTGCGTATGTTCCGTAGGTTTAGATATGATTGCAATTCCTGGCGATACGACGGCAGATACGATTTCTGCTATTATTGCTGATGAATCTGCTATTGGTATGATTAATAATAAAACGACAGCAGTTCGTGTCATTCCTGTTCCTGGAAAAACAGTAGGGGAAGTGGTTGAATTTGGTGGCCTTCTCGGGTACGCTCCTATTATTGAAGTGAGTCCGTACAGTGCAGCAGAGTTCATCGCTCGCGGCGGTCGCATTCCAGCCCCTATTCGGAGCTTGACGAACTAATTGGGTGAAAGCCTTTCGAAGGAATTTGTTGTTGGAGGTGTACTGATGAATGAGTATATGCCGGATTATGTGTGGGCCTTTCTATTAGCCCTCATCATAACCTATGTACTGACGCCCTTGGTGAAACGCTTTGCGGTCGCCGTTGGGGCTATTGACAAACCAGATGCTCGTAAAGTGCATCAAGCAGCTATTCCACGATTAGGCGGTTTAGCGATTTTCCTCGGCTATATTGGCTCTGTATTGATGAATGACAGTATTCCTCACGACCATAAATTATTTGGCTTCGTTCTCGGTACAGTGATTCTTGTCATTGTCGGAGTTTGGGACGATATTAAACAAATCGAGCCAAAGACGAAATTGATGGGCCAAATCATTGCTGCAGCCATCCTCGTGGCTTACGATATTCGCGTTGATTATATCAATCTCCCTTGGGGAGGCGTAGTTTATCTCAAATATTGGGCAATTCCGTTGACAATCTTCTGGATTGTAGGATTTACGAATATTGTGAATCTCATCGACGGTTTAGATGGCTTAGCTGCAGGGATTTCCTTTATTGCGTGTATTGCCGTTTGTGCCATGACATTGCAATTGGGACAAATCGACTTGGCTTGTATATCTCTTGCTTTAGCAGGAGCTACGGTAGGGTTCTTACGGTATAACTTCAACCCTGCTAAGATTTTTATGGGCGATACGGGATCCATGCTCCTCGGCTATACATTGGCAGCCATTTCTGTTATGGGAGCTGTGAAAACAGCTGCCACTATCGCCTTAGTAGTGCCTGCTATCGTGCTTGGTTTGCCGATCCTCGATACTTTGTTTGCTATTGTGCGCCGTAAAATCAGCGGTCGTCCTATCTTTAAACCTGACAAAGGTCACGTACACCATCGCTTGCTAGCACAAGGGCTAACACAAAAACAAGCAGTACTTATGATGTATGCCATTACTGCTGTATTCGGTGGTGTATCGGTAATCGTTGCAGAAGTAAATGCATGGATTGGCATCCTCTTAGTAGCAGCTATATTCTTGTGTAGTATTTACGTAGCGCGTCGCCTAGGGGTAATCACTAATAGCGATGCTGCAGGACATCCGTTGCAAGGCCCTACGATTGAACGGAGCGATTTAGATGAAACCATATCCTTTGACCGCGATGAAATGAAAAAGGCCTTGGATGACGGTAATGAATCTAAATAAATTTGATATCTTAGGGGCGCTAGGCGCCCCTTTTTTATAGACTCCTTGGAGGATAGATATATGTTAAAAGTGATGACAATATTTGGCACCCGTCCAGAGGCCATCAAAATGGCACCTCTTGTGAAAGCTTTAGAAGCCGCTCCTGATATGCAGCCTATTGTAACAGTAACGGCGCAGCATCGCGACATGCTAGATCAAGTGCTTAATCTCTTTGGGATTACACCAGATTACGATTTAAATATTATGAGCCAAGGCCAAACATTATACGATGTAACCAATCGCGCTTTGATGGGCTTAAAAGAAGTCTTAGAAGAGGCACAACCTGATGTAGTACTTGTTCATGGGGACACTACAACAACTTTTGCCGGTGCATTGGCATCCTTTTACCAAGAAATCCCTGTAGGCCATGTAGAAGCAGGCCTTCGAACAGGTGATATTTACTCTCCGTTCCCAGAAGAAATGAACCGTAAGTTGGCTGGTTCTATTGCGACGTACCACTTTGCGCCTACAGCGAGTTCAGAAGCGAATTTACTGCGCGAAAATATTGAGAAAGACCATTTATACGTAACTGGCAATACTGTTATTGATGCATTAGATACAACAGTACAAGATAATTATGTATTTGCCGATGATGCCATCAATGCCCTTGATAACAATAAGAGAACCGTTTTAGTGACGACTCACCGCCGCGAAAACTTAGGGGAGCCTATGCGTCATGTGTACCAAGCGATTCGTCAATTGTTGAGCGATTTCGACGACATTCAAGTAGTTTTTCCAGTGCACAAAAATCCGAAAGTGCGTCAAGTCGTAGAAGAAGAATTGGGCAATGTAGAACGAGTGACGCTTATCGATCCTCTCGATTATGAACCATTTGCTAATTTGATGGCTAAATCCTATTTGATTTTAACTGACTCTGGCGGCATTCAAGAAGAAGCGCCAGCCCTCGGGAAACCAGTTCTCGTATTACGGGACACCACAGAACGGCCAGAAGCCGTAGAAGCCGGTACCGTTCGCTTAGTAGGAACTGATAAAGAAGCAGTATACAACGCGGCCCATGAATTGCTTGCTAACGAAGAGGCATATAAAACTATGTCCAACTCTGTTAACCCATACGGTGACGGTAAAGCCTCTGAACGTATCGTACAAGCTTTGCGCCACGAATTTTTAGGCACTGTCGATAAACCGAGCCGCTTTGGTAATTAAATCGACTGGATTCGCTATGGATAAACAGTTATTGAAATCCCTCGCCGTTGCTACATCGGCGGGGACGACCTTTCTAGCTTGTATTGGTGGTTTTGTATGGATTGGTTATCAAATTGATACATGGCTAGATACAACACCTATGTGTATGGCTCTGTTAGGTTTAATAGGAGCCGTCACAGGCTTTTATATGATGTACAAACAGTTAAAACAGGTTAAGTAGTGAGGTGACTATGAATCAATATGTAAAGTTCATAACCTATGTACTACTAACCTGTTTTTTTATGGCTATTATGGGGACTATCGTTTTTTATAGTCTCAATTTGCCACAATATATATTAGGTTGGTTGTGGGGAATAGGTATGGTCCTAGCCTATGCAGTACTCTTAGCGGTACAGTCTTATAAATTAGACAGTGAAGAGGCTCATGCTATTGCAGGTAGAACAGGGCGTAATGGCTTGAGTCGATTTATACTCATTGCATCGCTCGCGTTGATAGGTGTGCAACTACCGAGCATTGACAATATGACGATGGGTATAGCCGTTGGAATGATGCAAGTACTTATGTTTTTTGCCTATTGGCGCACTGTTAAGGAATAATATGCAAAATGATGATTAAAACGCATGTTAACAATGCATTATGCAGAAAAAGCACCTTATAAGTATTGATAATCATTGGCTAACAATGTATTATTGTACATAGATATTCATATTTTTTTATTAATAGGAAGGAGTGAAAAGTGTGACACTGCATGCAGGTCACCATCAAGCCGTCCAATGGTTAGGGTTGACATTTCACATTGATACCCTCATCGCGACGTGGATTACGATGGCTATTATTGTTGTAATCATGGTGTTGGCCACTCGAAGCCTATCGTTGGTGCCTTCAGGCATTCAGAACCTCATTGAAAGTTTACTTGAAGCCTTGGAATCTCAATTTGCCCCTACACTGGGCAAACATTGGTCGATGGTGAGTTCATTGTTGTTCACTTTTTTCTTATTTATTTTTGTAGGCAATGAATTAGGGTTAATGCCAGTAATGGGCACCGTTACATCCCCTACAGCAGACATTAATACGACAGTAGCCCTTGCGCTATGTAGTAGTTTTTCTGTATGGGCCATTGGCATTAAGGTGAAAGGGTTGTCGTACTTTAACCATTTCTTTCAACCTTATAAAGCGATGTTTGTGCTCAACCTCTTTGAGGAATTGGCAAAACCATTAACATTGTCTTTCCGTTTGTTTGGTAATATTATAGCCGGTGAAATTTTGCTAGAGCTATTGTACAAATTACCATGGTTCGTACCTGTTCCTTGGGTATGGATCGCTTTCAGTTTATTTATTGGCATTATTCAAGCCTTTATTTTTACAGTGCTTACGACGTCCTATTTGGGGATGGCACTCAGTGATGAACATTAATGAGTATGGAGGATTAATCATGGAAGTTCAAGGTTTATACGCTATTGCAGTAGCTATTATTATGGGTTTCGGTGCGATTGCAGCAGGTTTGGGTAACTCCGCTGTAGCCAGCAAAGTAGTAGAAGGTATTACACGTCAACCAGAATTGCGTGGTCAATTGATGACAACTCTATTTATTTCCGTAGGTTTGATCGAAGCGATGCCTATCATCGGCGTTGTTATGGCGTTTATTTTGTTATTTAGATAATAGCAAGGGGGAACAACCTTGGTTGATTTAACACTAGGGACAATTCTTGCTCAAATGCTAAACTTCTTTATATTAGTTTGGATTTTGAAACGCTTTGCTTATAAGCCGTTATTAAATATGATGACGGAGCGCCGTGAGCGCATTGCTAAAGATTTAGCTGATGCAGAACAAGCTCGTCTTGATGCGGAGAAATTGAAAGAAGAATATGCTTCTCAAATTTCTAGCGCACGTCAAGAAGCACAGCAAATTGTAGAAAAAGCACATCATCAAGCGCAATTAACATCGGCAGAAGAAATTGCTCAAGCTCACGCTCGTATTGAAGCGGAAAAAGAAAAAGCCCGCAAAGATATGGAGCACGAAAGAGAACAAGCGATGCTCGGATTACGCAATGATGTAGTATCTTTATCGGTAGCAATGGCTTCCAAAATTGTGGATAAAGATATGAACAGCGAAACGAATACAAAACTAATTGAAGACGCTATTCGTCAACTTGATAGTAAAACGATAGGGTTGTGATACGATGAGCACAGAAATTGTAGCAGATAAATATAGTTCAGCTATGTTAGAGCTAGCTCAAGAACAAGGTAATTTAGTAGATGTAGAAACAGATTTGCTTTATGTAGACTCTGTTTTTAAAGAGCAAGAGGAGTTAACACAATTCCTGAATAATCCAATTATCACAACAGAGGCTAAAATCTCTTTAGTAGGGAAAATTTTCAGCGGCGCTGTGCAAAAAACAGTGCTTAACTTCCTCTACGTTATGATCAAAAGAGGACGCTACCGTTTTATGGAAGCAGCCATTCGTTCTTTTATCAAAAAATCGAGAGAAGCCCGCGGCATTTTAGAAGCTACTGTAACGGTAGCAGAGCCGATTAGTGATGCGTTGTTGGAGCAAGTATCTAGCAAATTACAAACAATGACGGGCAAAGAAGTGATTCTATCAGTGCGTCAAGAACCAGCTATTATGGGTGGTATCGTCATTCAACTTGGTGATAAGCGCATTGATGGGTCCGTTGCACGTCGCCTAGAAGACTTAGAAAAATCTTTATTACGAACTGACTCTATTAGATAGGGGTGAATGGGTATATATGAAAATGAAGCCTGAAGAAATCACTGCTATAATTAAACAGCAGATTCAGGACTACGATGTTGACCTCAATGTCGATGATGTTGGTACTGTCCTCGACGTAGGGGATGGCATCGCCCATATTTATGGTCTTGAAAGAGCCATGGCCGGCGAATTATTAGAATTACCGCACGGCGTATACGGCTTGGTTTTAAACTTAGAATTAGATAATGTAGGTGCCGTGCTGTTAGGCGATGATTTCCTCATTAAAGAGGGAGACGAAGTGCGCCGTACTGGCAAAATTATGGATGTACCTGTTGGTGATGCACTTATCGGTCGCGTTGTTAATCCATTAGGGCAACCTCTTGATGGAAAAGGCGTGATTCAAACGACTGAACGCCGTCCTATTGAACATCCTGCACCAGGCATTGCGGATCGTCAATCGGTACACGAACCATTGCAAACTGGTTTGAAAGCGATTGACTCTATGGTGCCAATCGGTCGTGGTCAACGGGAATTGATTATCGGTGACCGCGGTACTGGCAAAACAGCAATCGCTCTCGATACAATTTTGAACCAAAAAGGAAAAGATGTAATTTGTATTTACGTTGCCATTGGTCAAAAAGAATCGACTGTTGCCCGTGTAGTACAAAAATTAGAAGAAGCTGGCGCTATGGAATACACCATTGTTGTATCTGCTAGTGCTTCCACAGGGGCGCCATTGCAATACATTGCTCCGTATGCTGGCGTAGCAATGGGTGAACACTTCATGTATCAAGGTAAACACGTGCTTTGCGTATATGATGATTTAACAAAACAAGCAGCGGCTTACCGCGCTATGTCTCTATTATTACGCCGTCCACCAGGGCGTGAAGCATACCCAGGTGACGTATTCTACTTACACAGCCGTCTTTTAGAACGGGCTGCTAAATTGTCTCCTGAATTAGGTGGCGGTTCTATTACGGCATTGCCGATTATTGAAACGCAAGCAGGTGACGTATCTGCATACATTCCTACGAACGTAATTTCCATTACAGATGGCCAAATTTTCTTGGGCACTGATATGTTCTATTCTGGTATTCGACCAGCTGTTGACGTTGGTTTATCCGTATCTCGTGTAGGTGGTAGTGCTCAAACAAAAGCGATGAAACAAGTAGCTGGTCAATTACGTTTGGACTTGGCACAATATCGTGAGTTAGCAGCCTTTGCACAATTCGGTTCTGATCTTGATGCGGCTACACGTGCTCAATTGGATCGTGGTGAGCGTTTAACAGAAATGTTAAAACAAGATCAATACCATCCGATGAGTGTGGCTGAAATGGTTATTACCCTTTATGCTGGTACAAAAGGCTATTTAAGTGATGTTCAAGTGGCTGACGTATTGCCGTTTAGCAGTGAGTTAGTACGATTTATCCGCGCTAATTATCCTGAAATTATCAGCAATATTGAAAGCTCTAATAAACTAGAAGAAGATACGGAAAACTTGCTCAAAAAAGCAATTCCAGAATGTATCGAAGCCTTTGGTACTACACATACATTAATATCCCGTAAGGAGGCGTAATGTATGGCTAGTGCACAAGATTTGCGAAAGCGTATAAAAAGTGTTACCAACACGCAACAAATTACAAAAGCGATGAAAATGGTAGCCTCTGCTCGCTTGCGTAGGGCTCAAGGCAAGGCGGAAGCGACCCGGCCTTATGCAGAGAAAGTAGGGCAAATCTTGCGTCATATTTCTAATAGCGATTTAGGTGATTATAGCAGTCCATTGCTCGAAGTCCGTCCTGTAAAACGCACTTGTTATATTGTAATCGGTGCCGATAAAGGTTTGGCAGGCGCTTTTTCGTCTAATGTATTGAAAAAGACCATCGAAGAGATTGGTACGAAATCATCGAGTGATTATATATTGATTGCATCTGGGCGTAAACCAATAGAAAATCTGAAATCTCGTGGATATCATGTGAACTACGGACATAGTGGATATTCTGATAAACCGAGTTATGAACATGCGCGTCTCATTATGAGCGAAGCGCTTTCACTATATGAACGCCAAGAAGTGGACGAAGTAATCATGATTTTTACACGTTTTGTAAATTCTATGACGCAAATTGCACAGGCAGAGCGCATTTTACCATTAGAACAGCCAGATGATGAAGTAAAAGGTGAAGAATATGATTTTATGCCTTCTGCTGCATCAGTGTTGGATGCGGTGCTACCTAAATATTTAGAAATTACGGTATATAATGGATTGCTACAATCTGCAGCCAGTGAATTAGGGGCTCGTATGACCGCTATGACATCGGCTACAGATAATGCAGGTGAGTTAATTGAGTCCTTAGGATTGCAATATAATAAATTACGCCAATCCAGTATTACTAATGAAATTTCTGAAATCGTTGGTGGCGCTAATGCCTTACGATAGATAAGGAGAGACCTCTTAATGAGTAATAATATTGGGAAAGTGGTGCAAGTCATCGGCCCAGTTGTAGACGTGCGTTTTGAATCTGGCCATTTGCCAGCTATTTACAACGCTATCCACATCTACCATGACCACAAAGCACACGATAGACAAAAAATAGTAGTAGAGGTTATGCAACACCTCGGCGACGATACAGTGCGTTGCGTTGCTATGAGCTCTACAGACGGTATGACACGAGGTATGGAAGCAGAAGATACAGGAGCGGCGATTTCCGTTCCTGTTGGCGAAGGTGTACTCGGTCGTATCTTCAACGTATTAGGTGAAACAGTAGATAATGATCCAGCTCCTGTTGTAGCAGATGAGAAATGGCCTATCCATCGTCCAGCTCCTAAGTTTGACGACCTTTCACCAGATACACAAATTCTCGAAACAGGTATCAAAGTTGTTGACCTCATTGCACCATATGTAAAAGGTGGTAAAATTGGCCTTTTCGGTGGTGCCGGTGTAGGCAAAACAGTATTGATTATGGAATTGATTCACAACATTGCCACTGAGCACGGCGGTTATTCCGTATTCTCCGGTGTAGGGGAACGTACTCGGGAGGGTAATGATTTGTGGAATGAAATGAAAGAATCTGGCGTTATTAGCAAAACGGCTCTCGTATATGGTCAGATGAATGAACCACCTGGTGCCCGTATGCGCGTTGGTTTAACAGGTCTTACAATGGCCGAATATTTTCGGGATGTGAAAAAACAAGACGTGCTCTTGTTTATCGACAACATTTTCCGCTTTATTCAAGCTGGTTCCGAAGTATCGGCGTTGCTCGGCCGTATGCCATCTGCCGTAGGTTACCAACCGACACTAGCCAATGACGTAGGGGCTTTGCAAGAACGTATTACATCTACTAAAGAAGGGTCTATTACATCGGTACAAGCCGTATACGTGCCTGCCGATGACTTAACAGACCCAGCTCCAGCGGCTACATTTGCTCACTTAGACGCCACAACTGTATTGTCACGTTCTATTGCAGAGCTCGGTATTTATCCAGCCGTAGATCCATTGGACTCCACAAGCCGTATTTTGGATCCTAATGTATTAGGCCAAGAACATTACGAAGTAGCGCGCGGTGTACAAGAAGTATTGCAAAAATATCGCGATTTACAAGATATCATTGCTATCCTTGGTATGGAAGAACTATCTGACGAAGATAAGTTAACCGTATCTCGTGCTCGTAAAATTCAACGTTTCTTGAGTCAACCATTCTTCGTAGCCGAAGTATTTACTGGTTCTCCTGGTAAATACGTACCGTTACAAGAAACCTTGCGCGGCTTTAAAGAAATCCTAGAAGGTAAACACGATGATTTACCAGAAGGTGCTTTCTACATGGTTGGTAATATTGACGAAGCAATTGCTAAAGCGAAGGATATGCAAGAGAAGGGGGACTAATCCATGGCGGAACCTATGACCCTAACGATTATTACACCTGATGCTGTCGTATATGATGGAAAAGCCGATTTTTTCGTGGGCCGTGCCATAGATGGTGAATTTGGTATTCTACCAAATCATGCACCTATGATTATTGCTCTCGATATTGCTCCGCTTCGTATTGACCATCCTGATGGAACGCAGCACGAATTAGCCATCTTCGGTGGTTTCGTTGAAATTGAGCACAATAAGGTGAGCATTGTTACACCAAACTGTGAACTTCCTGAATCCATCGATATCGATCGAGCAAAACGAGCGAAAGAACGCGCTGAAGAACGATTAGCAAAACGTACTCCAGACATTGATGTAGAACGAGCTGAACATGCATTAGCACGAGCTCTTCTGCGGTTGAAAGTAACGAAACAAATGTAAATATAAAAACGCCCTATTGGACTAGCCGATAGGGCGTTTGTTTTGCTGCTAATAAATGGATCGATTTAATTTAATTGTAATATTCTGAAACATTAATTTCACATATTTATATTTCCCTTTGTTTATCAATCTCGCGTGCTAATCCTCGAACCCGTCTCATGAATAAACGCTCCATAATTTCTAGTCGTTCTGGTGTGACTATATCATTTTTAGGATAAATTTCTTTCATTAATGTAGGAGCGATAGTCGAAATGATATCAATATTGATGTGAGAGAGGTCGGATTGAATATATTTGATTTGTTTATCGTGGGTCGTTGTAAATGGTTGTGCTTCGTAGGCGTGGGATGGCTTATTTTCGTTGATTTTATATTGGTCGTACCACAGTGTATTACCGTTATCGAAGAGTGGAACCATGCCTTTGAATTCGAGCGTTGTTGAGTCTCGTAAAAATCCAAAATTACCCCAATGACGATCGTCATTCATTGTAAGATAGTCAATAGCAATCATCGTGTCGAGGTCGTGTTGAATATTAGGGATATCGAGACTCTGACATCGGTTAACGAGAGCGGCATATTTGTTTTCTTTTGGGTTTAATGTGCCAGCCACATACCAGGCCGGGACGAATTCAAGGCTTTCAGTAGTAAATATATTACAAGCAGACACATATTCGCCATTGTCTAATTGTCGTAAATCATAGCGAACGTGATTGATAGGTGTAGCGTTTAATAGCTGTGAAATAAATACTTCGTTAAAAGGTTCTAATAATAAGGTTTTGCCAGCTTTTAAAAGAATTGTATCATCTTGTTCCTTGATCCACATTTGGCGCAAAGAACCGTTAATGGATGAATTCGGTGTAATCAAGTTGGCATCTATATGTTCTTGTTCGGTTATGAATACAGGCGTGTCGATGAAAGGATTGGTAAAGAAATTAACTTCATCCCAGGTGATACTGGAGTCGGTAGGCTTAATCCAGTAATGGTCGGATAAGCTCAATTGATAGGATTTAATTGATAACTCTAAAGAGTCGCTAGCTTCATAGGCAGCTAAAATTTTAGATAAATTTTGCCGTACATTAGGGATAGCACGATGCTTCATAAATTCGCTTAATGCGGCTTCTGGACTCTCTCCAGAGTGCATGTTTAATGGCGTATGTTCGCTAGATAGTATCTCGTTGATTTTGATGATTTTATTTCTATCCGTTAATGAAACAGTCAGTACAGGAATGTCTTTGTGCATTAATATATAGTGTTTACTCATAGTGTCACCTCCTTTTGCTAATTATATAGTTTCTTACAGCACACTAACACCTTTCAAAGAATATTTTGTATTCTTAGGCTGTTCTACTTGTAGTTCTTCTGGCATTTTTGTAGTTATGCTTGTGTCTGCTGGTGGCGTATACCGGTCGATGTCAGTAGGTACGCGTTTGTATGGTAGTTTGTTGAGTAGTCGCGTTGTCACTGTGTTCCACACAGATTGATGGGATGGGACAGTGAGACTATCGTCAACTTGGCGGAAGCTGCTACGGATGGTATGTGCTATGCCGTCTGTTGTGTCGTAATAGTGAATCAAAGCGCTTGTGCGTGCTTCGATATATATATCGCTATCGTAGTAATCGCTGAATAGTCCGAAACGATGGAGGCGTGGGATTTGGCGATACGTATCTTGTAGTGCTATGGGAATGACTACGATGTCCGCATGTTCTTCAGCAGCGATACGAACCATTTCTTCGGTGGACACTTTTGTATCCATTGCTGGTACACGTATGATAGTAGTATCGTAATAAGGGTATTTTAATACGTTGGCAATAGCGCGCGTTAGATAATTGTTGAAATCCATCGTATTGTTACGATGCGATGTAGGAACAGCGATGGTTACTTTGCGAGTAGGGAAATTAGTTAAGGAACCATCGTACAACGGTCCTTCTTGAGACATAATGGAATTCTGGGACCCATTGAGACGAGAACTAGCAGAGGAATCGTTAAGGAGATCGCCGCGGGAAAGGGATTCTATAGGTTGTGATATAGAGGCTGACGTTTTTGCTGTGGCCTTTACAATCGCTGCGTCTGCTATAGGTGCACTATATGTGAAAGCACCTACTAGGAGCATAGCCATAATAATACATTGTAGTATATGTGTCATAAGAAACTCCTTTATATTATATGTTTAAATGTATTTAACTATAATTAACTAATGAGTATATGCTTAGTATAACATACTCTATACATCAATATAAAAGGACGAAGTATATATAGAGAAGGGGTAAGAGCTATAGAATCAGGCATAAAAAAAGAAGCAAACCGCAGTTTGCTTCTTTTGTGGTGGACGATGACAGGATCGAACTGCCGACATCCTGCTTGTAAGGCAGGCGCTCTCCCAGCTGAGCTAATCGTCCATGTGGTGACCCGTCCGGGAATCGAACCCGGGATACCGCCGTGAAAGGGCGGTGTCTTAACCGCTTGACCAACGGGCCATATAAAATTGGCTCCTCGAGTAGGACTCGAACCTACGACCGATCGGTTAACAGCCGATTGCTCTACCGACTGAGCTATCGAGGAACAATATACTCGTAATTATAAACGAATATATAACGCATGGCAAGTCTTTTTTGTGTAAAATTATAAATTTTCTATCAACTAAGTATAACTAAAACACATAGATGGGCTAACAAAAAGGAATTATTAATTTTATTGATAACTTATTAAGAATAAATAATGTTTTTGATTATCTATAAAATAGTCAGTAAATAAGCGGTATATTGGCAAATAGAGGAGAATCATTAGTAAAAGTTTTGATTCAATCATAGGAGCAAATATTTTTATTGATAAAGAGAAAATAGTATACTGAAATCAATTTAATTGATAAATAATATCAATTGCAAACAAGAAGACTGATGGATAGTTTGGCTGAATTGATAGGAATGAATAATAGAATTAAAGTCGAGTGAGTTGCTTCCATATAATGGATGGAGATAAATGCTAGTGAGTACCTGCTTTCGATGAGAGATATAGGAGTGTATAGAACGATTAGTAATGCAAAAAAGTGAAGAAAATAAGTATATTTAAACAATGAGAATCATTATTAAATTGATAAACTTAGTTGATGAAACTGTATAGATAAGGCGTTGAAAGCCTACTTTCAGTGTGTTACCATTTAACTATAGAGTTAGTCTCAATTATTGTTCCTGAGGAGGGATTATTTTGCGCGAAATACAAGTATCACAAATTACAGAAGCAGTTGCAAAGTTATGTATGGACGCTGCATACTATTTACCAACAGATGTATATGAAGGTTTGAAAAAAGGCCGCGATACAGAAGAATCTCCAGTAGGTAAAGTAGTATTGGATCAAATTATTAAAAATGCAGAAATCGCTAAAGACGAAGATCGTCCTATTTGCCAAGATACTGGTATGACTATCGTATTCTTAGAAGTAGGTCAAGACGTTCACTTCGTAGGCGGCGACCTTCGTGACGCTGTTAACGCTGGTGTAGCAAAAGGTTACGTAGAAGGTTACTTGCGTAAATCCGTAGTAGCAGAACCATTGTTCAACCGTAAAAATACACAAAACAATACACCTGCTATTATCTACACTGACATCGTACCAGGCGACAAAGTTAAAATCGACGTTGAATTAAAAGGCTTCGGTTCTGAAAACAAATCTGGCGTTAAAATGCTTGTTCCTGCAGATGGTCGTGAAGGCGTTAAAAAAGCAGTACTTGACATTGTTAAGGCAGGCGGCCCTAACCCATGCCCTCCAATGGTAGTTGGCGTTGGTATCGGTGGTACTATGGACCAAGCTGCGTTGCTTTCTAAACGCGCTTTGCTTCGTTCCGTAGAGGATCGCAATGAAATGGCTGAATATGCTGAACTAGAAACTGAAATCTGCGAAGCAATCAACAAAACTGGTATTGGACCTCAATTAGGTGGTACTACTACAGCATTGGCTGTTAATATCGAATGGGGCCCAACGCATATTGCTGGTCTTCCTGTAGCCGTTACGATTTGCTGCCACGCAGCTCGTCACGCTGAAGTAGTTCTATAATATAAGAAAAACTTAGGAGGAAATAGCAATGGCTGAAACAATTCGCATTACAACACCTTTCACAGAAGAAATGTCCCGTAAATTAAAAGCTGGCGATAGCGTATTAATTACTGGTAAAATTTATTCCGCTCGTGACGCTGCTCACAAAGTTATGACTGAAGCATTAGCACGTGGCGAAGAATTGCCTATCGATTGGCATGATAAAATCGTTTACTATTTAGGACCATCCCCAGCAAAACCTGGAGACCCAATCGGTTCCGCAGGCCCTACTACATCCGGTCGTATGGACGCATACACACCAACAATGCTTGACCAAGGCATTAAAGGTATGATCGGTAAAGGTTCCCGTAAACCAGAAGTAGTAGAATCTATGAAGAAAAACGGTGTAACTTACTTCGCAGCTGTTGGTGGTGCTGCAGCATTGATTGCGAAATCCATCAAAAAATACGAAGTTATCGCTTACGAAGACTTAGGTCCAGAAGCGTTGGCTGAATTGACTGTAGAAGACTTCCCAGCAATCGTAGTAGTAGACAGCGAAGGCAACAACTTCTACGAAATGGGTCAAGAACCATACCGTAAAGACGTATAATCGCCATTGAGCGACAAAAAAGAGACTTGGAAACAAGTCTCTTTTTTGTCTTTTGTCTCTTTAATTTGTTTGGGTACGATACAGTAATCGTATGTTATTAGTAGTTATTTTATACAACTTATATGGTATACTATACATAAGATAGCAAGCGAGTTAGGTTCATCACCAAGGTGGTGATGCTATGAGCGTTTTTGAAGCGTTATTATTGATGATAACCTTTGCAACTCTTATAGTCATGATTCTGAAATAGAAAAATGACCTAATATTTGAAACACTAGGCCATTTCTCAATTTCTTGTTAAGTTATTCTGAGATGAGCCTAGCGTTTACAGTCGCTTGCTATCCCTTTACATTTATTATAGCACAAAGCGTCAAGAATCTCTATGTGGAGAGTTAATGGCGCTGATTCATACTACACATTTGTATACTATGCTCAGAAAAGAGGCGATACTATGCATACACTAGAGACTATTCGCAATGCTACCAGGACGGCTATGACAGAGTTGTTAGCAGCTGCTAAAGTACGAACAGGTCAACTATTTGTGGTAGGTTGCTCTACCAGCGAAGTAATGGGCAAAACGATTGGTACCGATTCGCATATGGATGTAGCAGAGGTTGTGTTTGACGAAATACATAGAGCTGTACAGGATAAGGGCATGCATTTAGCAGTACAATGTTGTGAACACCTAAATCGGGCTCTTATTATGGAACGAAGTGCTCTCACCTGGGAAGAAGAGGTTAATGTAGTACCGCACGCACATGCCGGTGGCGCTATGGCTACTACAGCGTATCATCGTTTTGAGGATCCAGTGGCCGTTGAATTTGTAAAGGCTCATGCAGGTATCGATATTGGCGATACGTTCATTGGTATGCATATGAAACATGTGGCCGTTCCCGTTCGCCTATCCATTCAAAACATCGGGGATGCTCATATTACAGCCTGTCGTGTGCGTCCTAAGAGTATCGGTGGTGTTCGCGCCATCTATAATGATTCGTTATTGTAAGAGGAGATTAGAATGTCCGGTTTAACCCCTTATATTGTGTTGGCGGTAGTAGCCATCGTGTTCTTCATCGTTTGTTATGCGCTGTTTCGTAACAGTGAGACCACAACGAATGGTGAAAGCCATATAACAGAACTACCTAACGATGAAGTAAGTAACATAACACCATATGTTGACGAGCCAACAAAGATGGATACTGACGAATTGATAGTGTCGATACCGAATGTTGATACATCAATAGATACATCTGTTGATAAAGAGTTGAATGTGGTAGAACCGCCTTCAGAAGAAAACAATATCATTCGAGAGATGCATGAACCTGATATAGAAGACACCTTTGCTCTTGGTGAATCGCCAGCTGCCTTAGAAGAGGAAAATCATGTAGAGGCGGAATTAACACAAATGATCGGTACTGACGGAGGAGCAAAGCTGGAACCACAAGGGCCGTCACTATTAGAAGAAACGAGATTGTTTGATGCTAATGAGATGGCAGATGCTATTCATGCAGCAACAGAGACAGAAGAAGAGGGGCTTGGTCCGTGGGCACAAGCTACACAAGAAGATAATCGTGTAGAACTAGCGATGCAACCATTTATGGCTTCCTTTGGAACTGTACATAGTGATGCCATCGCCCATGTGGAATCCATTACGCGAAAAGCTCTTGCGGAACTAGAAATTACTAAAATTACCGAAGTGCAAGGGCTGTTACAAAATATAGTCGTTCAAGAGGCTTTGCTAGGTATGCAAAAGGCCTATGCTACGACGCCAACACCGTGGATGAAAATGACTGCCTTAGAAGCCTTTATAGATGTAGCGCAATGCCCTAAATCAAGTACGCACTATTTAGTTGCTTTTGATGCGTTACTCATTTTGCCTCATCTTACATTAGGACATTTTCAAGTGATGGCGTTACTCTTGCTATTGCAATACTCGCGTAATTCTAATAACTATGGACGTCTTCATTTTCAACATTATGTAGCAAAATATATTGAACCATTTATCTCGAATTTGCCACATGATTCATCGTTTTATCGTCAATTAGATTACTTGCGTTGTATTCAATGGGAACGGGAACAAGTGACATTGACACAGTTGTTGAGTAATTCGTACCCATTTGTTTTCAATTATCGTGGCTTTACAAAAGAAGAACTGCTTCATGCTACGGGTGGGGCTGGGGTGAATCCTCGCTTTGTGGTACGTAGTTTAAATTCAAACCTTTACAAATTAGCCGTAGTAGACGATTCATTAACGTCTAAATTTTTTAGACAGGCTCGCATCTCTAATCCTTCGATACAACGCGACCTTATATCCCTTATGAAGAGCAAACCTACATCTTTTACGGGTAGTGAGGCTCGCCAAATTATGGATGATATTTCACCAGTTCTGTCCGACGTGGCTACATTGTATGATGAAACACCTATGAGTCGCATGTCTTTAACGATGTTAGGATTATATTTAGGACGAGCACATGTGAAAGCTGTTATCGGCGAAGAATTTGATATTTCCTATTGGTTATAATAAAATCACTGCTATTAGGTAAGTGTTATAGCATCTGTTATATGATATATATAATATATATGTTATATATAGAGATTGTACAATCATACAGAGACTATATAAGGACATTGTTATGCTTTTTATGCATGATAGTGTCCTTTTTTGTGTTTTATATGATAGTTCGGTGCTAATACAGAATAAATTTATCGAAAAAATAAAGATGAGTTAAATATGAAAGTAGGGGGGTAAAATAACTATAAAAAGTTTATTTTGTTGTTTACATAGCGTGTCGTAAATGATATTATGATGAAGAAAAGTATATTGATATAGGTCGATTTAATGTTTGTGGTGAGTCCCTACCATTGCATATAAATGATTTATATTAATATTCATAATTATAATTGGAACTTATTTGTTATTGTAATGTAGAAAAAGGGGTGTATTATTGCATGAATAAAATTTTCAAAGTTATTTGGAATCGCAGAACCCAATGTTGGGTAGCGGTACCAGAAGTGACGAAAGCACAAGGCAAAACTAAGTCTAGCACAGTTATGCTTGTGGCAGCGTTGCTTACAGCTGGTACTGTTGCGTTAGGTGGCGGTCAAGCTGGTGCGTATACCGCAGGTGGCGGGACTGTAGGTACTGATTCTGCTGCGATAGCTATTGGCGACTCTGCTAGTGCGACTGGTGTACAAGCTGTCGCTCTTGGTCATAGCGCTAATGCGAGCGGCCGGATGGCTATTGCTACTGGTCGTGATGCTAATGCTAGTAAGGATGCTGGTATTGCTATTGGTGCGATGCTAGATTCGGCATATGTTATTAACTCTGGTGGTAAGGGGTAACGTTATGATGCAGCTAAATCATCTGGTATTGCAGCCATTGCTATTGGTGCAGGGACTAATGCTAGTGGTGATGCATCCGTTTCGCTTGGTGTAGGCTCTAAATCAACTGGTCGAAATACGGTAGCTATTGGTCCAGCAGTATCGGCAAAGGGGCATTCAGCGATTGCTATCGGTTCTGGGTCTACTGCAGAAAGTGAAGCATCTGTTGCTATCGGTATCAACGCTTGGGTTGCTGGTGGAACGGAGAAGTCAACGGTTGACACTGCTAGTGAAGGTAGCAGATTGGGCGTAGCTGTTGGTAATTCTTCTCGGGTAAAAGCTTCTGTACGAGGTTCAACTTTTGGTACTCATAGTACTGTTGAGAATAGTAATGGTGGTACTGCATTAGGCGCGAGAAGTTCTGTTACTAACGCAACTCGAGGTACCGCAATCGGTATGGGCGCGACTACATCTAACATAACAGGTGGTGTTGCATTGGGTGCATACTCTAAGGCGGATCGTGCTGCATTGAATGAGACTACGCGTGCTGCGACTGCAACGCCTACTGTGGCTAACAACCAAGTATATGCCTTATCTTCTGCCAATGCAGACGATAAGACTGCTATTGAAGCTACCGTGAAAGGTAATTTAGGTGCTGTATCTGTTGGCGGAACTGTTAATGATACTACAGGCGATGGTACAGTAGTTTATGATGGTACGGCGACTCGCCAAATCATTAACGTTGCTGCTGGTTCCGAAAACAGCGATGCGGTTAACGTAGCGCAATTGAAAGCGGTTGCTAAGGTAGCGGAAAGCAAAATTGGTGATAATACTTTCGCATTAGGCGGTAACAATAACACAACAACAGCTACACAAGCATTATCTAAAACTGACGGCTTGAAATTTAATATTGTTGGTGCTAATAATGGTCAATATATTACAACTAATGCAGCTGGTGATAATGTAACTGTTGATTTGTCTGACGATGCTAAAGTTAAATTGAATAGTACTGTTACTGTAGAGGGCTCTGGTGCGGCAAAAGTATCAAGCAAAGAAACAAAAGATAGTGCTGGTCGTGTAACTAATACTACATATACAGTACATGTTGATCCTGTAAGTGGTGGTACTGCTTCTACTGAGCAAGTAGTGAAAAAAGCAGCAGCTGCTGGTGACACAAACATTGCTGAAGTAAATCCAGCTTCTGGATCTACGCAAGGTGGTGCTGGTGCAACATACGAAGTAGGCGTGTCTAAAAATGCTGTTAAAGACGCTGCTCGTGAAGCTGTTATTGTAAATAATGGTGGTAACACGGATAATCCTATTACAGTAACTCCTAATCCAGATGAAACTACTCATACAACAACATACAATGTAACATTTGATGGTAGTAAAGCAGCTAAGCAAATTCCATTGACTTATAAAGCGAATGGTGCAAATTCTCAAACTGTTACATTAGATAAAGGACTTGACTTTACAAATGGAAACTATACAACGGCTACTGTTGCTGCGGATGGCGTTGTAAAATATGATGTTAAACTTGGCACTACTCCAGCTGCTGGTGCAGATGGCAAACCAGGTAAAGATGGTACAGATGGCAATGCTACAGCAACAGTTGTAAAACCTGGTGATACTGTAAATTATAAAGCTGGCGATAACTTAACAGTAAAACAAGAGATCGATGCAGCTAATAATGCACAAACGTATACTTTCAAATTAAACAAAGACCTTACGGGGATTAGTTCTATTACAAATGGAGGATCTTCTATTACATTGAATCCAACGCCAGGTAATGGAAATCCAGCTGTTACGATTAACGGTGGAGACCTTAACCTAGGTGGTAATAAAATTACTAACCTAAAACCTGGTACAGCTACTACTGATGCAGCTACAGTAGGTCAATTGACAGTTGTGAAATCTAGTGATAACTCCGTAAGTGTTCAAGAAAGTACAAATGCTAATGGTGGCAAGGTATATGACTTGAAAGTCACTGGTACTGGAACTGCATCTGATCCTGATACATATTTCCATGTAAATACTGGTGCTATTACTGGTGCTGCTGGTACAACTGCAGGTGGGAATACTGGCACAGGCAATGGCTCTACTAACTTGGGTAAAATCGGTGAAGCTGCTGGTGCAAAAGGCGCTGGAGCCGTTACTGCTGGTATTAATGCTAGCGGTGAGGGACGTGGTTCTGTTGCCTTGGGACAGGCTTCGAATGTGAGTTCCCATGGTGGTGTCGCAATTGGTAGAAATGCTACGGTTGTAACACCTCTCGCAAATACTAAAGGTACAGATGCAGAGTATGGTAAAAGTGCTGTTGCAATTGGTGAAGACAGTAAAGTAGCCGGTGGTAGAGCGAATAATGGTTCGATTTATGGCCGTGGATCTATTGCTATTGGTACGAATGCATTGGCGAACCGTGTTCTTGAAAATGGTATTGCAAGTGATACTAATAATGCGTATAAAACGAATACTGGCGGATTAACAGGTGTTAATAATGATATTAATTTGAGCATTATGGATTTAGCTGGTATGAGAGGCGACACAGGGCACAGTAATGAAGCTGTTGCATTAGGTACTGACGCACGTGCTGTAGGTGACCAATCTATCGCTATCGGTGCACAGGTTGTGGCTGGACATGCATCTGTTGCTATTGGTGGTAATGATATGGAGTCTGTAGCTACTACAGCTAATAAAGCTACTTATCAAGCTATTACTGGTGCTGAATTACCTGATAATCAAATAGGGTCTGCTTATCCAACTACGTCTGCCATGAAAGGTTCTGTTGCCATTGGTGAAAAAACTTATTCTCGCACATTGATGGGTACTGCTATTGGTTTGACTGCTGCTGTTAATGAAAATGCAGAACTTGGTACAGCATTGGGTGTGGCTGCACGTGTTGGCAATCAAGATTCTAAGGTGGCTTCTCAAGGGGCTACTGCTATCGGTGCTGGTGCTGTCGTGGAAGGTAACTATAGTACGGCTATCGGTACTGGTACACAAGTTATTGCAGTAGATGCTACATCTATTGGTTATAAAAATAAAGTGACTGGTAATAACTCTGTATCTATTGGTGATAATCAAACTGTTTCAACCTCTAATTCTGTAGTATTAGGTTCTGGCGCTGCTGGTAATTTAACAGCTACAAAAGAAACGCAAGGAACAGTACCTCTTGCTGGCGGTGGAACTTTCACATATGGTGGATATGTAGGTGCACCACCAACAGATACAAGTGGTGCTCTTCAAACCGGGTATTATGTAAGTGTAGGTACGCAAGGTGCTGAGCGTCAAATTAAAAATGTAGCTGCTGGTAAAGTATCTGCTGATTCTACAGATGCTATCAATGGCTCTCAATTGTATGCAACAAATAAAGTAGTAGCTGATTTGTCTACTAACAATATTAAATTAGGTAGTAATTCTGGTACCACAGATGCACAAGCGTTAAATAAAAACGGTGGATTGCAATTTAACGTTAAAGGCGATGGTACCTATGTAACTACTAAAGCAGCAGGTACAGATGTTACTGTAGATTTGACACAAGAGACAAAAGATAAAATTGAGAATGCTGCTAATAAAAACTTATCCAACATCACTAACGAAGGTGCTAAAAACATTACTAAGTTAGGTACTATCGTAAAAGCTGGTGATAATGTAACAGTTACAGATTCTAGTGATCCAACAACAGGCCGTACAACATACACAGTAAACGCTATTACTCCAGCTGTATACACAGATAAAGCGGGTAATAAAGTATATCCAATTAAGGATGCTGCAGGTAATACGACTTGGAATACAAAACCAGATGGTACTGGTACAGTTGTAACTACTGATAATGTGATTACATCATTTGAATCTCCAGCAGGTTCTACAACTGATGGTGGCAAAATAGTTAATAACATTGGTTCCGCTATTCAAACACCAGGTTCTACAGATACTTTCTTAACTCAATTAGATAAAGCTAACGGGGCAACGCCAAATGCAGCGGTTAACGTATCTGACTTGAAAAATACATCTGATGCATTGAAAGCGTCTGAGTTACACATTGCACCAACAGTAACAAACCGTACTGGTGAAACAGTAGGAGGTACTGCAAGTGGTAATACTGCTACTGGCGCAGCTACACAAGCCTATAAGTATGACCCTACAACTAAACAAGTTGTTATGACGTACAATGATGGTGCTGGTAAAGCAGTATCTGAAACTAAAGCAGTTATCGACTTGTCCAACTTGCCAACAGGCGGTAGCATGGATTCCTTCAATGTGAAATCCTCTGCAACTGGTGGTACAGTAGCTGCAGGTTCTGCTACTACAGCACAAGCGATTAAAGACGGCAAAACTGTAGAAATGCAAGCTGGTAAAAACTTGACCATCAAGCAAACCAACACAACTGATGGCAATGCGCAAGTAGAATATTCGTTGAACAAAGATCTTACTGGTTTAGATTCTATCGGCATTAATGGTAAAGACGGAAAAGATGGTCTTACTATTAAAGGCGGCGATGGTAAACCAGGCGTAGATGGTACGAATATTACTCGTATTGAATATGTAGATAAAGATGGTAACAAACAAGATGTTGCTACATTAAATGATGGCATGAAATATGCTGGCGATAATGGACAAGCTGATGCTACTAAGGTAATCAACAAAAAACTAAACGAACGTTTAGATATTGTTGGTGGTGCTGACGCTAGCAAATTGACAGATAACAACATCGGTGTAAACGCTAAAGATGGTAAGTTAGAAGTTAAATTAGTAAGAGACATTGATTTAACAAAAGATGGTTCCCTCAAAATTGGTGACACTACAGTTAACAATGGTGGCTTAACTATTAACAATGGTCCATCTGTAACTAACAAAGGTATTGATGCTGGTAGTAAAACAATTACTAATGTAATGCCAGGTGTAAATGGTACAGATGCAGTTAACGTTAATCAGTTGAAAGCTACTGAACAACACATCAAACCAGGTACATACACAGTTGGTCAAGATGGCAACGTGACAATGACATATGTAGATGGTAATGGTGCAGACGTAGCAAATCAAACGGCAGTTATTACAGGCGTAGCTAAGTCCGACTTGTCTAACATCACTAACGAAGGCGAGACTAAAATTAAAAATCTTGCTAAAACTGCTATCGATATGGAAGATGGTAAAAATACGAAAGCATCTGACCGTGATGTAAACGGAGTGAAAACTTTCAAAGTGGACGTTGAAGGTGATTTAGTAGATATCTCCTCCATTACTAATAGTGAAGGTTCTGGCAAAATTAACTTGAACCCTAATGGTGTAGTTCAAATTGGTGGTAATAACCCAATTAACTTAGACGGTAGTAAAGGTAATATTGGTGGATTAACTAATAAAACATTCGATCCTAATAACTTCACATCTGGTCAAGCTGCTACAGAAGACCAATTGAAAGTTGTTCATGATACATTGAAAGCGTCCGAGTTACACATTGCGCCAACAAATGTGAAAGCTGGTTCTACTGAAGCATTAGGTGGTACTGCTAATAATGGTACAAATACGTACGTATATGACCCTACAACTAAACAAGTTGTCATGACATATAATGATGGCAATGGTAAAGCAGTATCTGATACTAAAGCTGTTATTGACTTGTCCAACTTGCCAACAGGCGGTAGCATGGATTCCTTCAATGTGAAATCCTCTGCAACTGACGGTACAGTAGCTGCAGGTTCTCAAGGCGTGCAAGCTATTACAGATGGAAAAACTGTAGAAATGCAAGCTGGCAAAAACTTGACTATCAAACAAACCAATGAAAATGGCAATGCAAAAGTAGAATACTCTTTAGCAGATGACATTGTTATCGGTAAAGATGGCCAAGATGGCGTTGATGGCAAAATCGGCGTAAACGGCAAAGACGGTTCCGCTGTTGTTATTAACGGTAAAGATGGTTCTATCGGCCTCAATGGTAAAGACGGTGCCAATGGCATTACGATTAAAGGTGATAAAGGTGAGCCTGGCGTAAATGGTGGCAATGGTATTACTCGTATTGTATACGAACGTCCAGATCCATCTGATAACACCAAAACGATTAGAGAAGAAGTAGCTACATTAAACGACGGCTTGAAGTTTACTGGTAATAATACAGATTCTGTAAATAAAAATAAATTGAATACCCTTGTAACTATAGAAGGTGAAGGTGTTTCTAAAGCTGAATCTGCTACGTTCCAATCCGCTTCTGGTAATATTAATGTAGTAGCTAATGGTCAAGACGGTAATCAAAGTAAATTAACGATTCAGTTAAACAAAAACCTGAAAGGTTTAGAGAGTGTAACTACGAAAGAAATCAAGCTTGGTGACGAAAATAATAATACTTCCATCAAGAAAGATGGCGATCGTATTACCTACACAACTCCAGATGGTAACGGTGGCACAACGGTTAATAAAATTGCTAACTTAAGTGATGAGATTCATATTACAGATACGACATACACAGTTGGCGACAAAACTAAGCGCACTGATGCTAAAGATGATGAAATCACATTGACATACACAGATGGCAATGGTCAGGAAGTAGCTAATAAATTTGCTATTATCCAAGGCGTGGCTAAGTCCGATTTGTCTAATATCACAGATGAAGGTAAGAAAAACATCACTAAGCTAGGTACCGTCGTAAAAGCTGGTGATAATGTAACCGTAACATCCAATGCTGATGGTGATGGTCGTACAACATACACAGTAAATGCCATTACTCCAGCTATCTATACAGATAAAAATGGGAATAAAGTATATCCTATTACAGATGCTACTGGTAATACGACTTGGAATACACAACCAAATGGTAGTGGTACAACTATTGATGCTGGCGATGTGATTACATCTTTCACAACACCTACTGGTGATACTAAAGGCGGTACAATGATTGTAAACAACGTTGGTTCCGCGATTAATACACCAGGTTCTACCGGTGATTTCTTGACTAAATTAGATACGGCTAACACGGCAACACCAAATGCAGTGGTTAACGTATCTGACTTGAAAAACACTGCTGATGGTTTAACAAACAAAGGGTTACGTTTCGATGCTAACTCTGGTGGTGAGAAAACCAATAAACTTGGTTCTAAAGTAACTATTCAAGGTACTGGTGATAAAGCAGATACTGAGTACAATACGAATAATATTAAAACTATTATTAGCCAAGATCAAACAACTGGTGATACAACTATTAACATTGGTTTGGCAAATGATATTGTATTAGGTAAACCTGGTCAAGATGGTAAAGATGGTTCCATCACTGTTATGGGTAAAGACGGCAATGGTGTAGTGGTAGATGGCAAAGATGGTTCTATCTCTGCCGTTGGCAAAGATGGCACTGGCGTTGTTATTAATGGTGAAAAAGGTACTATCGGTATTGCTGGTAAAGACGGAAAAGATGGTATTAACATCACTAATAACAATAGTAAAGTGGGCTTAGATGGCGCAGATGGTTCTAGTCGTATTGTTTACACAGATAAAGATGGCAAAACAAATGAAGTAGCCACAATGAACGATGGCTTGAAATTCACTGGTAATAACGAAGATACAGTGAATAAGCATAAGTTGAATAGTCTTGTAAAAGTACAAGGTGAAGGCGTAAACAAAGCTACTTCTGCTACTTTCCAATCTGCTGCTGGCAACATCAATGTAAAAGCTGATGGTAAAGATCTTCTTGAAATTCAATTGAATAAAGATCTTCAAAATATCAACTCCATTAAAAACACAGCAAATGGTCCTAGCATCACAATTGGTGGTAATGACATTACTATCGGTGGTGGCAACCTCAACATGGATGGTAACAAAATCACTAACCTAGCACCTGGTACAGATGGTACAGACGCTGTTAATGTGGATCAGTTGAATAAAACAGTTGCTGCTAATAAAACAATTGTAAAAGCTGGTGATAATGTAACTGTTACATCTGCTACTGCGACTGATGGCGCAACAACATACACTGTAAACGCTATTACTCCAGCTGTTTATACAGATAAAGATGGTAACAAAGTATATCCAGTTAAAGATGCGAATGGTAATGTAACTTGGAATACACAACCAGATGGTAGTGGTACAACTGTAAATGCAGGCGATATCATTACATCCTTCGAATCTCCAGCAGGTTCTACAACTGATGGTGGTACTATTGTGAATAACATTGGTTCCGCTATTCAAGGTAAAGATGGCGATACATTCTTGGATAAATTGGACAATGCAAACAATAGCAATCCAAACTCTGCCGTTAACGTATCTGATTTGAAAAACACTGCTGATGCTATCGGCAATAAAGGCTTGAACTTTACAGCAGATAATACAAATGCAGGGGATGCAAACACAACTGTACATCGTAATTTAGGAGACACATTGAAAATCGAAGGTGACTCCAACATTACTACAACAGCTGACAATGCGAATGGTAAAATTTCCTTAGCATTATCCAACAACATTCAAATCGGTGAGAAAGGTGAGCCTGGTAAAGATGGTCAACCTGGAAAACCTGGTGTTGATGGCACAATCGGCGTAAACGGTAAAGACGGTTCTTCCGTTGTTATCAATGGTAAAGACGGTTCTATCGGTCTTACTGGCCCTAAAGGTGCAGATGGTAAAGACGGTGCATCTGCTACGATTTCTGTTAAAGATGGCAAACCAGGCGTAGACGGTAAAGATGGGGAAACAAAAACTCGTGTTGTATACGAACGTCCAGATCCAACAGATCCAAGCAAAACGATTACAGAAGAAGTAGCTACACTAAACGATGGATTGCGTTTCACTGGTAACAATACAGATAAAGAAAATATTCATAAATTGAATAGCACTGTAAAAGTACAAGGTGAGCGTACGGATGGTAAAACAACGTATGCAGCAGGCGAAAGTGCAGCTAACAACTTAATTGTAGAGGCTGATGGTGGTTCTACATTAACTGTGAAAATGGCTAAGGATCTTAACCTTACTGATAAAGGCTCTGTAAAAACTGGTAATACTACTGTAAATAATGATGGTATTACAATTACAAATCCTACAGATCCTGCTAAAAATGTATCTTTAACAAATGGTGGCCTTAATAATGGCGGTAACAAAATTATTAATGTTGCAGAAGGTACTGATGATACAGATGCAGTTAACGTAAAACAATTGAAAGATACTATTGAGAAAAATAAAACTCATTTAGTAGATGGCAAAAACACTACAGTAACAGGTACTGGTACAGCTGATGATCCATACAAAGTGAACGTAAATGATAACGTAGTATTTGGTAAGGACGGCAAAGATGGCGTTGATGGCTCTATCGGTGTAACTGGTAAAGACGGTAATGCTGTTGTAATTGACGGCAAAGATGGTTCCATTTCTGCTATCGGTAAAGATGGTACTGGTGTAGTTATTAACGGTAAAGATGGTTCTGTAGGCATCGCTGGTAAAGACGGATCTAGCGCTAACATTACTACTAAAGATAGTGCAGTTGGTCTTGACGGTAAAGATGGCTCTAGCCGCATTGTTTACACTGACAAAGATGGTAAAGAAAACGAAGTTGCTACTATGAATGATGGTTTGAAATTCACTGGTAACAATGAAGTTGTAAATAACCATAAATTGAACAGTACTGTAACAATTAAAGGTGAAGGTGTAGATAAAGCTGCATCTGATAGCTTCAAATCTGCTACAGGTAACATCAATGTAAAAGCTGATGGTAAGGGTACATTAGAAGTTCAATTGAACAAAGATCTTAACCTTACTAAAGATGGTTCTGTAACAACAGGTAATACTACTGTAAATAACGATGGTATTACAATTACAAACCCTACAGATCCTAATAAAACAGTATCTTTGACAGACAAAAACCTTAACAATGGTGGTAACCAAATCATCAACCAAGGTAGTGGTGCAACTGGTACAGATGCTGATGGCAAACCTGTTTACAACAATGATACAAACGGCGCTAACATCGGTGACGTGAAAAATATCGCTGGTGATATCGTAAATAATTCTGGTTGGAAAGCAAATGCAACAGGTAATGTTGTTGGTAAGTCTGAAGCAACAAAAGTAACACCAAATACGACTGTTAACTTCGATGCTGGTAACAACTTAGAAATTACGCAAACTATCGATGCTAAGAACAATACTCAAACCTATAGCTATCGCTTAAAAGACGATATCCAATTAGGTCAACCTGGTAAAGACGGTAAAGACGGCTCTATCGGCGTAAACGGTAAAGACGGTTCTGGCGTAGTTATCAATGGTAAAGACGGCTCTATCGGTCTTACTGGCCCTAAAGGTGCAGACGGTAAAGATGGTGCATCTGCTACGATTTCCGTTAAAGATGGTAAACCAGGCGTAGACGGTAAAGATGGTGACACAAAAACTCGTATCGTTTACGAAACAAAAGATGCTAATGGTAAACCAGTAACCGAAGAAGTAGCTACATTAAACGACGGCTTGAAATTCACTGGTAACAATACTGACACAACAAATATTCATAAATTGAATACTACTGTGAAAGTACAAGGTGAAGGTGTAAGCAAAGAGCAATCTGCTAACTTCAAATCTGCAGCTGGTAACATCAACGTAGTAGCTAATGGTTCTGATACTTTAGAAGTACGCTTGAATAAAGACCTTCAAGGTATCAACACAATTACTAATGGTGACTCTTCCATTACATTGAATGAAAACCCTGCTAACAACGGTGGTAATGCGGTTACAATCAATGGTGGTAACCTCAATATGGGTGGTAATAAAATTACTAACCTAAAACCTGGTACAGACAAAACTGATGCTGCTACAGTAGGTCAAATGACTCAAGTAACATCTAATAACAAATCTGTACAAGTTATTGAATCCATTAATGATGATGGTGCTAAAGTATACGACTTAGCTGTTAACCCTGCAATTCCTAATGCAATCGATGAATTAGGTAGAGAAATTGGCCGTGTTGGTGCACAAGGTGCCGCTCTTGCAGCGTTGAAACCAATCCAATACGATCCATTAGAGCCAACTCAAATCATGGCTGGTTATGGTAACTACCGTGGCAACTCTGCTCTTGCATTGGGCGTAGCACACTACAAAAACGAATCTACAATGATTCATGGTGGTATTTCTTGGGCTACTGGTGATGGTCGTCACATGATGGCTAACGCTGGTGTAACTTGGAAAATTGGTAACCGCGATTCCGAAGCAGCAATTGCTGATCGTTACCGCAAAGGACCTATCAGTTCTGCTTACGCAATGCAAAACGAAATGGCTGCTATGAAAGCTGAAAATGCTGGATTAAAAGGTGAAGTAGCTGACTTGAAAGCTCAAAACGAAGAAATGAAAGCTAAAATTGAAGCTATGATGGCTAAATTAGGTTTATAATTCATAGTTCTGAGTCATTCAAATGCTAAGACTAGAGATAGCGATGACTATCCCTAACCCTTAGTAATGAAGTGAAACGGTGCAGGAACAATTTTGTTCCTGCTCTTTCACCTGTTATTCCGTAGAAGAAATGAGGAAATAAATATGAAACAATCCAAATGGTTCGGCTTCCTTGCTGCTGCAGTTATCACTGGCTTTGCTTCCACAGGCTATGCAGCAAGTGCACCTACTTATGATGATGTATTGATTACTAAAAACCCTAAAGTAACACCTACATTAGGTTCCGTTGTTCTTGTACCAGTAGCAAGTCCACAAACTGTGGCAGCGGTACATGATTATGTTATGGCTTGGCAACATGCTAATGAGCGTATTGCGGAAGCAAAAGCAAAAATGGAAGCTAATGAAAAATTGACGAAAGCCGATAAACAATGGCTTAACTCCATGAAAAAACACAACTATGCAGATTACTTCCGTACACATTCCTTAGGTCGTGTTCACGGTTACGAAGTAGCGATGAATTGGAACGGTGAAAACCGCAACAAAAATGAGTATAACTACTTTGATATGCCTAAATACAACGAAAAAGATGGCTTTGTAAATAGCTATGGTTTCAATGTATTGCGCGGCATGGTTGATGAAATCAACGAAGTCATTCAACACCAAAAAGAAATTGGTGGTCCTATGACTATGGAAGAAGCACAAGCCTTGGAAGACCAAATCCTAGCGATTATGGCTAAAGACCAAGAGCATGTAGCAGTAGAAGAACTGCGCCACTACATGAACGAAACAGTATGGTTCGCATCTAAACAAACAGTGAAAAATAAAGCCACTGATGAACCAGATCCAATGGTAGATCATGTAGTAGACTTGAAAAAAGCAATTAACGAACCGCAAGAGTAATTCTATTCTTTTATCTGGATAGATTATAATTGTAAAAATGGCTATAAAAACGAGCGAATTCAACGAGTAATAATACTCATTGAATTCGCTCGTTTTAGTTTTGTTTATAAACATTAAATGTATGGACGATAATTTCTTAGGAATGTTATACTGTAAATATAGATTGTTTTAAAAAGAGTTATAAATATTGAAGTACATAAGTTAGATATCTGTAATACATATCCTTAGATTAATTTTATAATAAGGGAGAGTTGTAAATGGGAGATATTAAGAATAATAAGTGTATTTGGCATTTAACTGCATTATCTAATTTAGAAAGTATTATTCAGTATGGCTTATTGTCTCGGGCATCATTAGAGCAAAAGAATCTTTGTTCGTTTGAAGATATAGCTGATCCTGAGATTATACAAAAACGTAAAGAGTTAGGATTACATGATTGTGTGCCATTTCATTTTGTACGTATACTGATTTTGATGTAGCTGTAGTACATAATGAACCTAATAAAGAATTTGTCTATTTAGGAATATATAGGAATAAGGCAGAAGAAAATAAGTTTTTAATTATACCTAAGCATCCTTTGTCAATTAGTAAGCTAGAAATATATAACTATAATGAAGGCGTTGAGATAATAGATTGGGATGCTATGGAGTATGGTTCTATAGATTATGATTCACAGGTTAGGATGGCTGAGTGTTTATCACCACATCAAGATATAGAGTTTGATGTGATTAATATAATTATAACGCCAACGGAGGCGATTAAACAAAAGGTGGAAAAATTATTAGACGGTCACTATTCAGATTTAAGGGTTTGTAGTAATCTTACATTATTTCCAATTGTAAAGTAATTTGAAAGGGGAGGATACTATGATTATGTTTGTAAATGATAATATATTTGATTCCCCTGCTGAAGTATTGGTAAATACAGTTAATTTAGATGGCTATATGGGGAAGGGTTTAGCTTATCAATTTAAGCATCGGTTCCCTGAGAATAATAAATCCTATATGGCAGCGTGTAAGAAAAAAGAAATTGGTATTGGAAAAATACATGTACATAGGGAAAATAATAAAATTATTATTAATTTCCCTACTAAAAATAGATGGAGAGAAAAATCTCGAATAGAATATATTGAGCAAGGATTAGATGATTTAAAACGGTTCATTGATGAGTATAAGGTCACATCTATTGCAATACCACCTTTAGGTAGTGGTAATGGAGGTTTAAATTGGGATGACGTTAAACAATTGATTCTTGATAAACTTAAACCAATAGAAGAAAATATTGATATTTATATTTATGAACCAGGTGTACATGGATCGACTATAATTTCGATTAAACCACAACTTTCATTATCATCGCTAGTATTAGTATATATTAAGAGGCATTTAAATAAGAAGTTACAAAATCGCTTAGTTTTGCAAAAAACAGCGTTTTTTATGGATTGCAAACTAAAGTCACCTTATTTTAGATTTAAGGCAGATAAATTTGGTCCTTACGATGATGTTATTCGCATTATTTCAACGCAGATAGCAGAATATAAGCAGTTTTTTAATATTCAGAGTACTGAAAAATTATATGATGCTATTAAATTAGAGATTATGAGTGACCGTATTCTTAGGAGATTTGCTGAGCTAAAGCCATCATTAAATAAGGCTATACATTTTATTAATGATATAAATGATAGACATATGATTGAAGCTGTTGGTACTATTATGTATATTGTACAAACTAAACAAATAGCTAACGAGCAAGATATTATAGATGGTTTTAGTGAATGGTCTGTACAAAAACGAGCGCGGTTTACAGATGATGAAATAGCGCTAGGGATTCAGTTATTAGTAGATTCAAATTATGTACAAAAAACATTAATGGGATATACGATTAATAACCAATTAAATTGAATAAGTTGTTAGATAACACTAAAAGCCTACTCTTATGTGGAGTAGGCTTTTAATCTATCTTGTAGCTGTTATATTTTAAGGCTATAATAGAATCAAGAATAGAATTTAGGTAAATAGTAACCAATTAATTGTTATAAAGGAGGTGTGATATGAAATATATATTAAAAAATAAAGACAACAATGTGTTGCTATTTTCCATTACAAAAATACAAAAAGAAATTAATACTATCACATTCAACTCATTTCAGATTAATATTGAATCTATAGAGAATGAGACCTTATTGCCTATTGATTTAACGTCTACTGCTGAGAGTTTACATGAGTGGTTATCAAAACGTAAAATACCTAATAATCGAGCATATGTAGAAGAATTGCTAGAGGCCATTTCTGATGTAGATAATCCTTACAAATATATAGATGTTAGTTATGGTCTTTCTTTGAATGATTCATATTGGATTTGCCCGTATAATGACAATATAAAATGGGAGGATATAAATTTATATCATAATAACTTTAATGAAATTGTGGCTCGCATTGCTTTTACTGGTGAACACAGTTATATTAATGGGTTAGTTACCTCTCCTGAATTTACGACGAATGGAGCCTTGAAAAAATGTTGGCATCGTTATAATGATGTGGTGTATTTATATAAAGGATCTAGTGAACGATTTGCTAATGGCGGACAAGAAGCGGTTATTGAGGTCTATGCTGCACAAGTAGCTAATCACTTAGGAATAGATCATGTGACATATGAATTAACAACATTTCATAATCAATCTGTTAGCGCTTGTAAATTATTTACCTCTGAAGATGTAGGGTATATTCCAATGGCTTCAGTAGTACAACATTTGACGAGTCGAAATGATTTGTCTCAATATGAAACTCAGTTAGAAATTGGTATGAAGTATGGTATGGAACAATTTGAGGATATGATGGTTTTCGATGCATTAATTAAAAATACTGACCGTCATCTTAATAATTTTGGATTATTAGTTAATAATAATACTAATGAGATTATACAAGCAGCACCATTATTTGATCATGGTAATTCCTTATTTTATAAAGCACTAGATTCAGATTATGAGGATTTATATCAAGTGAAAAATAATATCAGCTTTTGGGGGATGTCATTTGATACACAAGCTGAGTTGTATATTCGGAAACGACATATTCCGATGCTTACAAAGATGCAGACGTTTTCATTTAATAGAGTTCCATCTGATATTCTTGATGAATATAAAGTACGCGCATTAGAAACATATCTAAAAGAGCGCGCAACCATGTTTATAGAGATGGCTAATCGTAAAGAGGATTATTAACTAAATGACAACTAATTGAATATACAAAAAGGGGCTGTGTTACAGCCCCTTGTATTAGCTTTATGGTGTTTTAGTATTTAATTGCTCATATGTTACTAATTGAAACCATATTCCAATATGTCCTCTAATTGCAACAACGTCACTTTCCGACCTTTAATGTCAATAATGCCTTCATCTCGGAGTCGCCCTAATTCTCGGCTCAAGGAGGTGCGAGAGACGTTGAGGAACTCAGCCATTTGTTCTCTGTTGTGTGGTAATGTAATGGTTTGGTTATGTTGCGCCGTGTGTAAGTCAGTAAAGTAGGCAAAGATTTTTTCGCGCATGCCTTTTAGTGTTAAGTAGTGGACTTTTTTTGTTAGTATTAATGCTTTTTCAGATAAATCTTCTAGTAGGTTAGAAAGGATTTTCGTTTGGCATTGTTGACAGTCTGGTAATGTTTCGATAAATGTTTCCAATGGGATAAACATAATGGTGGTCGGTTTTAAAGCTTTAATGGTAGCGGGCCAAAGAGGACGTTTGCTAAAAAGTAAGGCTTCGCCGAACATGGCGGAGCTTTCAAAGGTAGCCATGATGACGCGTTGACCGAGGACGTTTTCGCGGGTCAACATAGTACTCCCTTCGAGAATGACACCGATACCTTCCATAGGGTCGCCGGAGATAGCGATAAAATCGTTTTTCTTATATTTGCGTACAATAACAGAGGCATTTCGTAAATAACTAGTTAATTCTGGGCGCCCTAGTCCTTGGAATAGAGGGCATTGTTCTAATACGCTGATATATTGATCAATTAGGGATGATGATAATAATTGTTTCATAAAAGCCTCCTGTTAAAATAATTATTTATTATGTAGCTCAGGCTACAGAAATTGTATCACGCATAGGCTATACTTTCAATGTAATCAGAAAGGTCTTATCCATGAGCGTATCTTGAAAACGGTGCCCTAAGCTAACGATAGGGTAATGCGTCGTAGGCTACGGTCGGATATATGTTTTATTATGCTGGGAAAGTCCTGCAAGGAGGAAATTATGAGTATGTTTTGTTATCAATGTGAGCAATCTGCAGCACCAGTAGGTTGTACAGTACAAGGTGTATGTGGTAAAACGGCAACAGTAGCGAATCAACAAGACGAATTAACAGCGGCTTTGGTTGGTTTGGCGCGCGCCTTAGATGTGAAAGGCCATACAAAAGAAGGCATTGCTTATTTAATGCGCGGTTTATTCATGTGCGTCACAAATGTTAATTTCTCTGAAAGCCGTATGCAAGCGTTCATCGACGAAGTAAATGCATACCATGCACAAGTGGATAGCACACAACAAAACTTTGATTGGGAACAATTGTGGAAAGGTGAAGAAGATATTGTATCTCTTCGTTCTACTTTATTGCTTGGTATGCGTGGTATGGCTGCGTATGCATGGCATGCAGCTCGTTTAGGTTTCCACGATGCTGAAGTAGATGCATGGTTCGTAAAAGGGTTAGTAGAATTTGCGAAAGACCACAGTGCTGAAGAGTGGCTTGATTTGTTGATGGAATTTGGTCATGTGAACTTGAAATGCATGGCTATTCTCGATAAAGCTAATACAGAAACGTATGGTACGCCAGTTCCTACAACAGTACCATTGACAGTTGAACCAGGTCCGTTCATCGTTGTAACAGGTCACGATTTACACGATCTTAAAATGTTGTTAGAGCAAACAGATGGTAAAGGTGTTAATATTTATACCCATGGTGAAATGTTGCCTTGTCACGCGTATCCTGAATTGAAAAAACACCCTCAATTAAAAGGTAACTTCGGTACGGCTTGGCAAAACCAACAAAATGAATTCGTTGATGTACCAGGTGCGTTCTTCTTCACGACTAACTGCATTATGCCGCCAAAAGAAAATTACCGTGCTAATATCTTCACGACTGACATGGTTGGTTTCGACGGTTGTGCGCATATCGAAGAAAAAGCAGATGGTACAAAAGATTTCACGCCAATTATTGAACGTGCTATCGAACTTGGTGGATATAAAGAAGCAAAAGTATTTACTGGCATCAACGGTGGTACAGAAGTAACGACTGGTTTCGGTCACGGCACAGTGCTTGGTATTGCTGATAAAGTGATTGATGCTGTAAAAGCTGGTGCTATTAAACATTTCTTCTTAGTAGGTGGTTGTGACGGTGCTAAAGTAGGCCGTAACTACTACACTGAATTCGTTAAACAAACTCCAGATGATACTGTAGTATTGACATTGGCTTGTGGTAAATTCCGTTTCAACGATATGAACATCGGCGAAATCGGTGGTATCCCTCGTATCCTTGATATGGGTCAATGTAACGATGCTTACTCTGCTATTCAAGTAGCTGTCGCTTTGGCGGGTGCATTTGAATGTGATGTAAACGACTTGCCATTGACATTGGTATTGTCCTGGTACGAACAAAAAGCAGTATGTATCTTGTTAACATTGTTGGCATTAGGTATCCGCAACATCTATATCGGACCATCCTTGCCTAAATTCTTCTCTTCCAATGTATTGAACATTTTAGTAGAGAAATTCCAATTACATCCTATTACAACGCCAGAAGCAGATATGAAGGCGATCTTAGGATAATAGACAGTACATATATAAGTTTCTCCTCATATCCCTAAAAGACTGCATTCACTCTTGTGGATGCAGTCTTTTTGTATCTTTCGTGGTATAATAGAGTGTTGAATAAATTAACCATATCTATACATCTTTACTCCATAAATGATGTTTAATATTATGCATCGAGGTGCTATATGAATAGTATTTTTGATATTATTGGCCCTATAATGATTGGCCCATCTAGTTCTCATACTGCTGGTGCTGCTCGATTGGGAAAAATGGCGCGCTGTATTTTTGGTGCTATGCCAAAACGCGTTGACATGACCTTATACGGGTCTTTTGCAAAAACATATAAAGGGCATGGTACAGACCGAGCTCTATTAGGGGGCTTATTGGGATTTAGAGAAGATGATGAGCGCATTCGCAATGCTCGTGTATTGGCAGAGGAAGCGCAGTTAGACTATACTTTCATTGAATCTCCCCTCGATATTGGACACCCTAATGTGGTGAAATTTGATGTCTATGGTGACAATGACCGTTATATGTCGGTGGTAGGACGGTCTCTTGGAGGCGGTCAAATTATGATTACCGAAGTAGATGGTCATGATATGTCGATTACGGGTGATGAATTTACTCTTGTTGTATTCCATTCTGACCGTCCTGGAGCTATTTCTCTCATTAGCCAAGCTTTGAGTGAGTCGGATATTAACATTGCTTCTATGCGGGTATTCAGGAAAGAAAAATATAAAGATGCGGTTATGGTGATTACTACCGATTCTGTTGTAAATCCTGTAACCGTTCAATTTATGCGCGAGTGCCCAGGCATTCAAGACGTTATGACCTTTGAAGCATTATAGGAGGTATGATGAGTTATACATATGAAACGATTGGCGATATATTGCGCCTCGCCGAAGAGCATCAGATTTCCTTCGGTGACGTAGTGATCCGCCATGAATTAGAAGCTTACGATCGTAGCGAAGAGGAAATTGTTGCTGAAATTAAACGGCGCCTCGCTATTTTTGAAAGCTCTATTCAAGATGGGTTAAATCATATAGAACGAACTCAGTCGAACATGTCTGGCGGTGATGCAGCTACTTTACATGCTGGTAAGCCTCGTTTGATGAGTGATATTGCGTACAAAGCGATGACCTATGCCATTGCGGTGAATGAAGCGAATGCTAAAATGTTCCGCATCGTAGCATGTCCGACGGCTGGTTCTTGTGGTGTTATGCCTGGTGCGGTACAAGCCGTAGCAGAGGAGTATCAACTCGATGCAGATGCGATGGTGAAAGGTTTCCTTGCTTCTTCTGGGGTAGGCAATGTAGTAGCCAACCGCGCCTGTGTAGCTGGTGCTGTTGGCGGTTGTCAAGCGGAAATCGGCACAGCTGCTTGTATGGCTGCTTCTGCTATCGTAGAAATGCTAGGGGGCACGCCATACCAAGTGGTGCAAGCCATTGCATTAGGTATGAAAAACTTGCTCGGTCTTGCGTGCGATCCTGTAGCAGGTCTCGTAGAAGTGCCTTGTGTGAAGCGGAACGGTGTGTATGCTGTGCATGCAATTACGGCTGCAGAATTAGCCCTAGCAGGTATTGAAAGCCAAATTCCTGCTGACGATGTCATCGAAGCGATGAATAATATTGGTCGGGCAATGCCAGCGGCGTTACGAGAAACGAGCGATGGGGGCCTTGCGGTGACACCTACAGGTTTGGCCATAGCAGAACGAGTACAATCGCTATAGTTTGTTGTACTAGGACTAAACGTTTTTATTTTATGTATAGTATAATAAAACATAGGCTTAACTAAGCGTGTAGTAGGCGCGTTTTGATAGATGAGTAGGAAAGGAGGCGTGACGATGGAAGGAGCTTTGCGATTATTAACTATATTGGAGAATGCCGGTTATGAAGCTTTCATTATTGGTGGCGCTGTTCGAGATGTACTGATGGGCGTAGAGCCTCATGATTTTGACATTGTTACGTCTGCTCGTCCAGAACAAGTGGTTCAAGTATTAGACCAGTACGGTATCGATACACCTGGTGTTGTAGGTAAGTCCTTTGGCGTTGTGGTGGCTATCCTCGATGGGGCACACTATGAAATTGCTACCTATCGCAAAGAGCGTTATGGAATTGATAGTCATAGACCAGAAGAGATTACTTATGCAGATACATTAGAAGAAGATGTGTTGCGCCGCGATTTTACCGTTAATGGGATGGCTATGAACCGATACCAAGAAGTTATTGACCTCGTAGGAGGGCGAAAGGACTTAAAGAATAAAGTGCTCCGCACTATCGGTAATCCAGTGGAACGGTTTCAAGAAGATGCACTCCGCCTATTTAGAGCTTGTCGTTTTGTGGCGAAGCTAGATTTCTTGCCTCATCAGGATTTGTTAGCGGCTATGCCGAAAGCATTTCATCGAGTGAAAGGTTTATCACTAGAGCGTGTGCGCAATGAAATTGATCGTCTCATGATGGAACCGGCAGTAGCTAAAGGGCTCGATATACTCGTTCAATCTCGATTAGCCGAATGTTCGTGCCGCGTTGTAGACCATGGAACAGTGCGAGAATTACCGATATTACCGGAGCTCTACCATTTGGTGGATTTACCTCAAGAGAAGGCATTTCATGAGTTTGATGGATGGTATCATACATTGGCGGTAGTGTCTCATACGGAACCAGATCTGTTGTTGCGGTGGGGGGCTTTATTGCATGATGTAGCAAAAGGTATGCCTGGCATACGAGCCATCATTGATGGTCGCATTACGGACCGCGGGCACGATGTATTAGGAGCTGAAATGGCACAGGAATTATTGACTCGTCTCGGTTATCCAAAAACATTTGTGCGCCGCGTATCGTGGATTGTGAAAAATCATATGCGCTTTCATTTTTTCGTGCAGCATGGAGAGGCCGATGAGAAGAAGTGGGTTCGCAAAGAAGCGCGAAGCGGTGAGTTTAGAGATAGTCAAATCATGCGAGAAGCGTGGTTACAATTGGGCCATGTGTGTGCCGCCGATGTATTAGGTTGCGGCAAGCCTTATGCTGCTACGGATGGGACCTTGGCGTTTGCAGAGTGTATGGCAGATTTGAGTCTATTAATACCTGTTCATACGAAAGATTTGAATTACGATAATCGTATTTTTACTGTAGCCGGTAATCGTATTGCAGAAGGCTTGCAGTATTTATTGCAACAAGTACAAAATGGAGTTTTGAAGAATGAACCAGATGTGCTAGTACAAGCGTTGTCCAATAAATTTCAACGCCCTATAGCACCAAAAGAGGAAGTTCAATAAGATGAAACAAGGTTTCTTTGCAAAATGGAAACAAAAGTTAATACGCCGTAATACCTTTGGCAGTAAAAATGCTCGCATTGAATTGTTTGCTTGGATTTTATTGTTATCTGCTGTAGGCATTGTCGGTAAATTAGGGATGATTCAAATCGTCCAAGGGGCGGAGCGGCAAGCGCAGAACTTGAGCCAAGTTCAAGAGAATCGAAAACTTCAATCGCCGCGCGGTACTATTTATGATCGCCATGGTCGTCCTTTGGCTATGAGTGTAGTGACGAAGTCTCTCTACGCGGATCCGAAGATGATTAAACAAACGCCTGAGGACATTGCTCGTATCATTGCTCCTTATGTGGAGATGAAAGAAGAGGACATCGCAAAAGCTCTCAAAGAAGATACGGCTTTCGTTTGGATTAATCGCATGATGGATGCTGATAAATCGAAGGCTTTAGAGCAAGCTATAGAGGAACATCAAATTGTAGGTCTCAACTTCGTGGAAGAGTCTAAGCGCTACTATCCTAATGGCAATTTGGCGGCGCAAGTTCTTGGCTTTGTAGGAACGGATGACAAAGGCTTAGGGGGCCTTGAAATGGTTCTCGACGAAGAATTAAAAGGGGGCGTTCAAATGGAGCTCGTTGCTACTGATGGCAATGGGTACGCTATTTTTGGCTCCGTCCTTTCTAAATATTTACCTGATAAAGGGAAAAGTGTAACCCTCACCATCGATGAGAACGTACAGTTCATCGCGGAACGGGCCCTTGATAAAGCCATGGACGATACAGGTGCTACGAATGCTAGCGTTATCGTTATGGACCCGATGACAGGTGAAATTTTAGCTATGGCTAATCGTCCGACCTATGATCCTAATTTCTATGACAAAGGGACAGAAGCGGAGTTTAAAAATATTGCCGTTACGAATTTATACGAACCAGGGTCTACTTTTAAACCGCTCATTGCGTCGGCTGCCTTGGCATCTGGCAAATGGAGTTTAAATCAAGTCTATAATGATACTGGTTCCTTTATGGCGAATGGTCATGTGATACGGAACTGGAATGGTGAAGGTTATGGCCCTGTTAGGCTCATCGATATTTTAAAATATTCCATCAATACGGGAATGGCGGAAATTGGTAATGCCACAGGGGCAGAAACGCTTTCAAAATATATGGATGCCTACGGATTTGGTCACGCTACGGGTATTGAATTGCCTGGCGAAGGGGATGGTATTTTATATGACAATCCAGCTGACATGAGCCGCCTTGATATTGCGACTATGTCTATCGGTCAAGGTATTGCAGTAACGCCACTCCAAATGGTGCGTGCCTTTGGTGCTGTTGCTAACGGTGGCATTATGATGAAACCACACATCATTAAGTCCTACAACAACGACAAAGGGGAAGTTGTGAAAACGACGGAACCTGAAAAAGTCGGTCAACCGGTTCCCCCAGAAATTGCTAAAGAAATCGTAGAGATTTTGGAAAAAGAAGTATCCGAAGGGGGCGGAGCGAAAGCCATGGTAGAAGGCTATCGCTTTGGCGGTAAAACAGGGACGGCGGAAAAACTAGATACCAAAAATGGCGGTTATTTAGCGGGCCGTTATATTGCGTCTTTTATTGGTTTTGGTCCTGTAGAACAACCACGATTTGTTGTTCTTGTCACTATCGATGATCCAGGGAAGGGTTCAATTTACGGTGGTCAAATTGCGGCTCCTGTATTTAAAGATATTGTCTCTCAATTGGTACGGTATTACCAAATTTCACCATATGTAAAAGACGATGTACCAGTGGTGCCAGTTCAAACATTATCCTTACCACCGGTTAATACGAATGCTTCTGGGCAAGTGGTAGTGCCGAACTTCGCAGGTTTTACCTTTGGGGAAGTGCGTGATTGGCTCCATAAAGCAGGTTTATCTTTTAAACCAGAAGGGACGGGGCGAGCTATTTCCCAAGATGAAGAACCAGGGTCCGCAGTCGACAAAGGTACTGCTGTGACCGTATATTTCACTCATTAATTAGTTATGACGAGAAAGGTAAAGATATGATAGAATTGCGTGGTAAAGCTGTAGCTGATGCTCATAAAGCTAGATTGCAAGAAAAAGTAGCAGCCATCGGAAGTGATGTTATTACTATGGCGGTGCTTCTAGTCGGCAATGATCACGGAGCGATGATGTACGCTGATTTTATGGAGAAAACAGCGAAAAATTTTGGTTATCGCTTTGTGCGCACCCAATTGTCTGAGACAGCGACCCATGACGAAGTATATGCGGCTTTAATGGAGCTCAACGATGACGACTCTATTCATGGTATTTTGCCACTCATGCCAATGCCAGAACAAGTCGATACAGAAAAGCTCATTGACGCTCTCAATCCTAAAAAAGATATTGATGGATTGACGACTTACAATATCGGTCTCGTAACGGCTAGTAAAGGTGGTTTTGCACCGTGTACAGCGAAGGCTTGCATGGCGATTCTCGACTATTATGACATTCCTGTGGAAGGGAAACACGTCGTTGTTGTGGGTCGCAGTCAAGTAATCGGTAAACCGGTAGCGTTGATGGCTCTTGAGCGGAATGCAACCGTATCAATTTGCCATTCTCGGACCGCTGATTTAGCGCATCACGTTCGCCAAGGTGATATTGTTATCGCCGCTGCTGGTCGTGCCCATATGATTACGGCCGACATGGTGAAAGCTGGTGCTGTCGTTATTGACGTAGGCATTAATGAATTAGATGGAAAAACTGTAGGTGATGTCGATTATGAAGCGGTTAGCCAAGTAGCTAGCGCTATTACACCTGTACCAGGTGGAGTAGGTTCTGTGACGACTACGATGATGCTAGCCGCCGTATATGAGGCTTACCATGCATGAGATGTCTATCGCTGAAGGGATTCTCGATATTTCCTTAGATACGATGCATCAACATAAGGCTACCGTTATTCACTCGGTACAACTTGACTTAGGTCTCATGAGCGGTGTCGAGCCAGATGCGCTTCTCTTTTGTTGGGATGCGGTTACGCAAGGCTCTCCTGCAGAAGGGTCTACACTAGACATTCGCAGAATTCCTATTACTGGACAATGTTTAGATTGCAACACCGTATTTGATGTGAAAGATCGAACTTTCATATGTCCTAGTTGTGAAAGTAATATAATCAATACTATCGGGGGCCGGGAATTGCAGGTTACGTCTATCGATATTGATTAATTGTATATATTAATTTGGTGTTAATTAAGCTTATATAAATTACCCCCCTTGATTCAGCCTGACATGAACACAGTATCTATATAAATTGAGGTTATTATGCAAGTAGAAGTTAAAACGAATGTGCTCGCTAAAAATGATGCCATTGCCGATACATTGCGACAACGATTCGAAGAAAAAAATATATTCGTCTTTAATTTGATGGGCTCCCCTGGGGCCGGTAAGACATCGTTGTTAGAGGCAACGTTACAAGACTTATCAAAAGATTACAACATTGCCGTCATTGAAGGTGATTTATTTACGAACCAAGATGCAGAACGCATTCATGCCCTAGGCGTGCCAGTTATCCAAATCAACACTGTAGGGGGCTGTCATTTAGATGCGCATATGATCGAAGATGCCTTAGAAGAATTAGACTTAGATGCATTGGACATGATCATAATAGAAAATGTAGGGAATTTAGTGTGCCCTGCGGAATTTGAAATTGGTGAGGCTATGAAGGTTACTGTTTTATCCGTCACTGAAGGAGAAGATAAACCATTGAAATATCCTCTTATTTTTAAAGAATCAAAAGCAGTGCTATTGAATAAAATAGACTTGCTCCCGTATGTGCCTTTTAACAGAGAGCAAGCCCTCAAAGATATTAACAATTTAAATCCTACAGGGGCTGTCTTTGAAGTGAGCTGTACTGCAAAAGACGGTTTAGCACCATGGCTCGCATGGGTACGAGAACAAATGGAGAATAGACGATGAAAGATAGAGTATCACGACTTGCCTTAGCAGCTGTCGTCCTCGCTGCTATGTCGACGACGAGCTATGCTGCTAGCGGGGCGACGAATGAGTTTTCCCTGGAGCGATTGCTTAACGATAGCCAAGCAATTGCCTCTATTACAAGTGAGACTTCTGCTAAAAGTGATGAGAATAAGGTTGATGATAATGGTAGTTCTGAAATAGCTGATCACATTGATGTATCTGAGCGTGACGAATCAGCAGGAATTCGTACGACAGACGGAGATGATGACTTTGACGACCTACCGAATATTGTTATAGTAGACCCTAGTGAAGAACCGGTGCGATCTAAAAAAGGCTGGTTAGCGGAACAGTTGGCTATTACTGCTTTTGGGGATTCTTTGCAATACTGGCAAGCAGCACAAGAAAATAGCGGTTCTATGCCTGTAGATTCGCGTAATAATTTGGCAGAAATTGGGCGCAGTTATACATCGAATGACCTACCGGCATTAGGGGCGTTAGATGATTTCTTAATTTTCGCAAAGAAAGTCCAACGTATCGAAGATAGCCCTATCGTCTATGCCCTTGGGGATGTATTTGATTCTGCTAGAGAAACAGAATTTACCAGAAAGACTGTAAAAGGTGTATTTACTACTTATCATGGAGATAACACGGATATTACTGTTTATACTGGTCCTGATCAATCTAGATTGGATAATAATCAATTGCGTGGACAAGGGGCAACTTATCTTTACCCAACAGGAACGATTACTAATATTCACACTACCGATAAAGGTTATCTCACTGTTCGCGATATTGGTATTGGCAATTCGCGCATGGAATTGATTTTCGCCTATGGTAGCCCAAATGCTATGTGGCGCGACGCGAAAAATGAATCATATATCTTTTTATATGAAGGCCATGCTGAAAAAGAATGGGCCCAAAAAGAGGGGTTCAACTCTGCCGTAGCGAATACTAATAGTAATAGCCAATCTGGCAATACTATTACAAGAGGCAAAGGGTATATTGCTTTCACCATCAAAAATAATACTATCGAAGCTATCGATTTTATTGATGGTCAAGTGTGGACCCGTTTTGGATTGCCGAAAGCTGCTATGTATGATTTCAGAGCAGGCCAAATGACTGATGATGATTTCGTCCTTCGTGGGCTTCGTTTAAACGAGAAATTTGTTAATGATGCCAATAGCGAATGGCGTACACAGGGGATGTTATTTGGGTCTAGTTTCATTGGCTATAATGAATACGGCGTTAGCGTAGACCATGCGAGTCTCATCAATCGCGTGTTGCTTAATATTTATACGCCAACTCGTCGTGGCATTGCATTAGGAGATACGAAGTATTTGCTCCTCTTTGTATACGGCATGCCGACGCGTATTGTAGAATCTACTACTGATATGGGGACTGCTACCGTATACGAGTACAAACATCCAAGATCGAACAATACCTATTTACAGTTCGCTCTAGATGATAAAAACCAATATATCAAGTCCGTTATGTTATCTGATAGACCAGTTAAATAGGCTGATTTCAGCAAGGAGGAAGAGGATATGGTTACTGTACAAGATGTGAGAGAACGTTGGGCAGAAATTCAAAATGATGATGATCGCATACTGTTTATCGTAGGCGGTCCTGGTTCTGGTAAAAGCGCTATTATACGTGAATTGTCGGAGCAAAAAGGCTGGAAATACTTGGAAGCGAAACAGCTCATTGAAGAGGAAATTTTATTAGTCCCTCGCGATGATAGACCTGAATTAGCAGAAGAAGTTATTCGCCGCGCTTTGACCCGTAGTGATACCGAAGTCGTTTTATTAGATGGCATCAATGTATTATTTGCACCAATTCTAAATTTAGAACCTCTAGATATTTTGAAGACAATCAGTAAAACCTATCCTATTGTCGTTGGTTGGCGAGGCCATTTAGAAGGTAATCAACTTTATTTAGAACACAATAACAATCCAAAACATGCTGTTGTAACTATTGCTAATCCAAGACACGTATTGGTGATTGATTAGTGGTAGATTGTTGATTGGGATTCTTATTCATAAGAAACAGAATATGATGTTAAAAGGTTCTATAATAAATGTTGGGGTGTCACCATCAAGGTGGCACAACCAACATTATTTTTTTGCAAAAAAAATAA
>NZ_CALPCS010000012.1 GCF_943193065.1 Veillonella agrestimuris | reverse complement strand
GCTAATAGTGCTAGTACAGCGGCAAGCACAGCATTGTCTACAGCGAATAGCTCTGCAACAACAGCAAGTACAGCGTTATCTACTGCACAAAGCAATGCAACAGTGATTGGCAGTGTAAGCACAGCCACATCTACAGCACAATCGACAGCGGATGATGCATTAAATAAAGCGAATACCGCAAGTACAGCAGCATCTGCTGCACAAGATACAGCTAATAGTGCTAGTACGACGGCAAATACAGCATTGTCTACGGCAAATAGTTCTGCATCGACAGCAAGTACAGCGTTATCTACGGCGCAAAGCAATGCTACAGTGATCGGAAACGTAAGCACAGCGACATCTACAGCACAATCGACAGCGGATGATGCATTAAATAAAGCAAACAATACATCTACTGCTTTAGATAATATTAGTACGGCTGTATCTAGCGCTGTATCTAGTGCAGAGTCTAGTGCAACGAAGGCAGAGTCTAGTGCAACAGCGGCTGACTCCAGTGCTACAAAAGCCGAATCTAGTGCTACTAAGGCGGAATCTAGTGCAACAGCAGCAGAATCTAGCGCAACAGCAGCTGAATCCAGTGCTACTAAAGCTGATTCCAGTGCCACAGCAGCAGAGTCTAGCGCAACAGCTGCTGACTCCAGTGCTACAAAAGCAGAATCTAGTGCTACTAAGGCGGAGTCTAGTGCAACAGCAGCAGAGTCTAGTGCAACAGCGGCTGACTCCAGTGCTACAAAAGCAGAATCTAGTGCTACAAAAGCCGAATCTAGTGCTACTAAGGCGGAATCTAGTGCAACAGCAGCAGAGTCTAGTGCAACAGTGGCTGATTCCAGTGCTACAAAAGCCGAATCTAGTGCAACTAAGGCGGAATCTAGTGCAACAGCAGCAGAGTCTAGTGCCACAGCAGCAGAATCTAGTGCTACTAAGGCGGAATCCAGTGCCACAGCGGCAGAGGCTAGTGCAAGTAGTGCATCTACATCGGCATCTAGTGCCGCATCCAGTGCGACAGAAGCATCTACAGCTGCAAGTAGTGCATCTACGTCTGCGTCTAGTGCAGAGTCCAGTGCATCTAATGCCGCATCTAGTGCGACAGAAGCATCTACAGCTGCAAGTAGCGCGTCTACGTCTGCGTCTAGTGCAGAGTCCAGTGCATCCAATGCCGCATCCAGTGCGACAGAAGCATCTACAGCTGCAAGTAGTGCGTCTACATCAGCATCTAGTGCAGAGTCTAGTGCGTCTAACGCAGAATCAAGCGCTTCTACGGCAGAATCTAGTGCATCTAGTGCAGCGTCTAGCGCATCCAGTGCAGCATCTTCAGCTATATCGGTAAGTACTGCTATTTCTACTGCTCTTAGTACTGCAAATACACTTTCATCTACAGCACAATCATTAGAGAAAGCTGGTATAATTGGTGGTGGACCAGTAGCGGATAAAAATAATCAGATTGCATTAGGTGCAAATTCTTCTGTAACAGGTGAAAATGGTACAGCTCTTGGCGCAAATGCGATTGTAACTGGTAAGAATTCCGTTGCTCTTGGTAATGGATCGATTGCATCTGGGGATAATGAAGTATCTGTAGGTTCTGTCGGTCATGAACGTAAAATTACAAATGTAGCGCCAGGAGAAATTTCCTCAACAAGTACAGATGCTATTAATGGTAGTCAGCTGTATGAGGCGACAAGTAATGTCAATAATCGTATTGATAGAACAAATGAGCGTGTTGATAAAGTGGGCGCTATGGGAGCAGCATTGGCATCTCTCAAACCTTATTTCCGTGATGGAGAAGAAAAAGGCCAAATTATGGCTGGTGTAGGTATGTATCATGGTAGCAAAGCTTTTGCATTAGGCTATGGATATGCACCGAATAAAAATCTCTTCTTAAATGCTTCTGTAGCATTAGCACCAAGTGAACAAATGTATGGTATTGGTGCTACATGGCGTATCGGAGTAAAAGATTCTCCTGGTAGAATTAATAGTCCAGTGGTTGATGAGTTACAACAAAAAAATGAAGAATTAGAAGCTAAAGTTGAAAGACTTGAACAATTAGTTGCCCAATTGTTATCTCAACGATAAATGTAGTTTCTAAAGAGTAGTCTTTATTTTAAAAGGCACATTGTACGTTTCTATGGAGGCGTATGATGTGTCTTTTTTTGTTACAAATAAAACCTACTTAAAAAATATGAATTATTGACAAGTTTAAAACATATTGATATAGTATGAATAAATAAGTTTGTTATATGAGAAAGAGGTATAGTATGAAAAGGACTTGGATTATTATCACTTTCATCATCGTTGCTGTTATTGGCATTCTGTATATATGGGGAAATAATAAAGAGTCATCAGTAGTGGAACAGAAAACAGTTCGTATAGCTTATTTGCCCATTACCCATGCGTTACCTGTATTTGCTGTTAAGGAGTTGGAGACCTCTGACAGTCCTGTACAAGTGGAGTTAGTTAAATATGGCTCTTGGCCAGAATTGATGGATGCGTTGAATACAGGCAAGGTCGATGGTGCTACAGCTCTTGTAGAGTTGGGTGTAAAAGCAAGAGAACAAGGTATTGATGTGCGTGCAGTAGCTCTTGGGCATAAGGAAGGAAATATTATTATTACCAATAATGATATTCATAGCGCACAAGATTTGAAGGGCAAAACGTTTGCTATCCCACATAAGCAGTCAAGTCATAATATTCTTGCTCATCTTATGCTCGAAAAAGCAGGGCTTACTACTGCTGATGTGAAAATTGTGGAAATGAGTCCACCCGAAATGCCAGCAGCTCTTGCGGTGGGGCAGATTGCAGGATATACGGTGGCAGAACCATTTGGTTCCTTAGCGATTGCATTAAATCGAGGCACGGTTTTTGACGATCCTCAGGCACTATGGCATGACAATATTTGTTGTGCTCTCTTGCTTAATGGAACGTTTGTTGATACACATCCTGATTTAGCGAAGGCTTTCACAAAAGCCTATATTGATGCAGGTATCTATCTTGATGAACATCCAGAGGAGCAAGAACGAATCGCTAAACAATATATGAAATTCGATGAGCAAGTGATTAAACGTTCATTAGAAGTCATTAGCTATAAGGATTTGGCGCTCACAGAATCGCTCTATGGGGAGCTGGTTAATCATATGAAACAGCAAGGTTTGATTACTACCGCTCCTGCCTATGAAGAGTTTGTAGATACGTCGTTGTTACCATAGGAGGGGGCTATGAAACGATATACATATATACCTGGTGCATTTTTGATGGCACTCATCATTTGGGTATGTATCGCTCATTTTGGTGGGTTTAATGAGGCTTTATTTCCAACGCCTTATAAAGTATTTCTCGGCTTTGGGGAATTGTTAAGGAATGGTATCCTCGTACAAGATATTGTAGATAGTTTGTGGCGATTTTTCATAGGCTACACCGTATCTGTCGTCAGCGGTGTGTTACTGGGACTTGTACTTGGATGGTATCGAGGGATTTGGAATTATATTAATCCTATTGTTCAAGTTATACGGCCTATATCTCCAGTAGCGTGGTTACCTTTTATTGTTTTATTTTTCGGTATTGGAGAGGCACCCGCTATTGTCATTATCTTTATGGCGGCCTTTTTCCCAGTCTTATTGTCGACGGTGTCTGCCATTCAAACTATCGATCCCGTATATATTAAGGTGGCTCGCAATTTTGGTATTAAAGAACCGGCAGTGCTCTTTAAGATTATATTACCTGCCGTATTTCCTAACATTGCCTCGGGATTACATATTGCCCTCGGTACAGCTTGGATATTCCTCGTTACTGGTGAAATGGTCGGTTCTCAGACAGGATTGGGATTTCTCATTATCGACATGAGAAATAATTTGCGCAATGATTTATTGATGGTGGCTATTTTGACCATTGGGTTTGTAGGGCTATTCCTCGATTGGAGCGTGTCCATGGGAGAAAAATGGATTTATAAACGATGGGGCATAGAAAAATAGGTGCAAGAGATGCTAAGAGATGAAAAGTGATAGAGAGAACGACAACTAGCGATAGGAGGGGATGCTATGAGTTATATTTCGGTACGCCACGCTCACAAAGAATTTATCAATAACGGCGCGCCACTTACCATATTAGAAGATATTAATTTAGATATTGAACGAGGCGAATTTATTTGTTTATTAGGGCCTTCCGGGTCTGGTAAAAGTACGTTGCTCAATGCCATGGCTGGGTTTGAATTGATCTCGTCAGGCTCAATTACGATTGATGGTGAACCTGTGAAAGCGCCGCAACTTCGATATGTGACAGTCTTTCAAAATTATGGCTTATTGCCATGGCGTACGGTGGAAAGCAATATTGCATTAGGCCTTGAAAGCAAAGGTGTACCTAAATCAGAGCGGGCGGCTATTGTTGATAAATATGTAACAATGGTTGGCTTAGGCCATGCGAGACATCGGTACCCCGCAGAATTATCAGGCGGAATGCAGCAGCGTGTATCGATTGCCAGGGCTTTAGCAGTAGACCCTGATATTATTTTTATGGATGAACCTTTAGGGGCTCTCGATGCGCTGACGCGGATTCATTTGCAAGATGAAATCTCACGTATTTGTCGAGAAGAAGGGAAGACGGTTATATTTGTCACACACGATATTGAAGAGGCTGTTGTTTTAGCAGATCGTATCGTCTTATTGTCGGCCAATCCAGGACGAGTACAGACTATTATTCCTGTTAATATCATCGACCGAACCGACCGTACATCGGCATCTTTCGTCAATATACGGAATCATATTTTTGAACAATTCCAATTGGCAAGAGAAGATAAAATTGAATTCTATATTTAGGGATTACATATAGTCATATGTATTTATAGAATTGAGACAGAATATGATTAGGTATGGTTTGTAGTTTTTAACTTGTATAGTACTTATCTTTATGTGTTATATACAATCTATGTAGATTGAGGAGGTTATTATGAGCAAAGAACAAAAACATCATCACGGGCATAATCATCAACACGACCATGAGCATAGTTGCAATCATCATCATGACCATCATCACGACGGTCATAGGCACAATCACGACCATGGTAAAGCGTTACCAACAGATAAATGGATTCCGCACACGCATGCACCTGGTGAAGTGCATGAGCATGGCGTAAATGATTATATGAAAGCTGTCGCAGAGTATCGCAAAACGTGGCCAACGAAGCAAGATGTTATAGATCAAACACCAGACCCTGCTGTGCGTGAAATGATTCTACGTATGGAGCAGATTGGCTGTGATACAGTATTTGATCGTTTTGATAAACAACAACCGCAGTGTACGTTCGGCATTGCTGGTGTATGTTGCCGTATTTGCTTTATGGGACCTTGTAAAATCACTCCTAAAAGTCCTCGCGGTGTATGTGGTGCCGATGCAGATTTAATTGTAGCTCGTAATTTGACGCGTGCTGCGGCAGGTGGCTTAACACAACATGGCGCTCATGCACGAGAGGTCTTGATTTCTTTGAAAGCAGCAGCTACTGGTGAATTAGATATTCCACTTATGGGAGAAGAGAAAATCCGGACTGTATGTAAGGCCTTTGATATTCCAGAAGAAGGTCGTCCGATTCATGATGTAGCTAATGATTTGGCTGATGTATTATTAGATGATTTGATCCGTGCCCTTCCAGGGGAATATAAAACGATTTCTGCGTTAGCTCATCCAGAACGAAAAGAAGTATGGAAGAATTTAGATATTCTACCAATTTCTGCCTATAATGAAGCCTTTGATGCCTATCACCGTACTTGCGTCGGCACAGACGGGGATTGGAAAAGCAATATGAAGCAATTTTTACGTTGTGGATTGGCTTTCACATTTACTGGTGTAGTAGCTGCCAATATTGCTACTGATGCATTGTTTGGCGTAGGGCAACGCCGTACATCTAAGGTCAATATAGGGGCTCTTAAAAAAGGGTATGTCAATATTGCGGTACATGGTCATTTGCCTACATTGGTATCTCAAATTTGTACGATTGGCGCTTCTGAAGAGTATTTAGAAAAAGCGAAAGCTATAGGAGCTAAAGGTATTCAGTTCTACGGTATTTGTTGCTCTGGTTTAGCGAGTATGTATCGTTACGAGAATGTGATTCCTTTGTGTAACGCTGTAGGTGCAGAATTAGTACTTGGTACAGGTGCGCTTGATTGCTGGGTAGCGGATGTACAAGATGTATACCCGGCCATTATGGATGTAGCTCGCTGCTTTAATACAAAGGTGATTACTACATCTGATGCAGCTCGATTGCCAGGGGCAGAGCATATTGGTTATGACCATCATCATACGAACTTGAAAGAAACAGAACAATTAGCTCGCACTATTCTTGACCGTGCATTAGAGGCTCATGAAAAGCGGAAAGGCATGCCTGTATATATTCCGCCTTATGAAATATCTGCAGAAGTAGGGTTCTCCCCAGAATCAACAGTGAAGCATTATGGTTCTTTTAAACCTTTAGCAGAGGCGCTTAAATCAGGTAAAGTACGGGGGATTGTCAATATTGTAGGCTGTTCTAATCCGCGTGTAATTTATGAAAAAGCGACTGTTGATATTTGCGAAGAATTACTTAAACATGATTGTATTGTTCTCACCAATGGCTGTGCTTCTTTCCCATTGATGAAACTAGGTTACTGCAATACGGATGCTATTAAAAAATGCGGTAAAAATTTACAAGAATTCCTCGGTGACGATCAGCCGCCTGTATGGCATGTAGGGGAATGTATCGACAATGCTCGCTCTTCTGGTATTTTCGGTGGTATTGCTGGTGAGTTAGGGCTTAATTTACCACAAATGCCATTTGCTATGTCCAGTCCTGAATGGTCTAACGAAAAGGGCATTGATGCATCCTTAGGATTCCGCTTAAATGGTATTAATACATACCATTGTGTGGAACCACCTACACAAGGTTCTGATGCAGTGACAAAATTCTTAAAAGAAGATACAGAAGAACTACTTGGTTCTGTTATGTATGTTAATACTGATCCAGCTATGGTGGCGGCAAAAATTATTGAAGATATCAATAAGAAACGGGAGGCACTAGGTTGGCCGGTTTAATTAACCATGTTAATCAACATAGCCAGTTGTAAATGTAATATGGCTATATATTACTAATATAAAATGGGATTGCATAAATACATAGGCAATCCCATTTTTTTTAGCTACAATGATAGTATAAAAGAAATCATTTAGACCTTCATGTATATGAAAGCAGGCATAGTATGAAATTTTCTTGGAAGTCATTGTTATATCTCCTGTGCGTCGTTCAAGTTGGCACAGGGATTACGATTATAGGTATTGTATCATTTATACCCTTATACTTGAGTGAGTTAGGCCTACATGATCAAGGGGAAGCGGCTATGTGGGCAGGTATTATATCTGGTGTAACGCCGCTCATGGTGGCAGTCAGTGCCCCGTATTGGTCGTTGCAGGCTAATAAAAGAGGGCCTAAAAAGGTCCTTATGGCTATTTTGGCTACTCTGTCTATAGCTGTTTTCTTGTCTGGTTTAGTGGAAACACCAACGCAGCTATTTATATTACGAATACTACAGGGCTTAGTGGGCGGTTTTGTACCCATTGGATTAGCAGTGATTACACAGTTTACGCCAGAAGAAAAATTGCCATCCGCTATGGGGATGTTTCAAGCGGCGCTTGTAATGGGCCTTGTTTTTGGTCCCCTCTTAGGAGGGTTATCAGCAGATATCATGGGATATCGTATGCCATTCTTTCTTTTTTCTGCTGTATCTGCCCTATGTTTTTTAGCTATTGCTTGTCTCATGCCTAACGTAGAGTTTGAATATAAAGTGAGTAATAATGAATCTCAGTTTTCCTTGATGAAATATTTTCTTTCCATTCCTCAGGTACGTATATTAGTAGGCTTGTTATTTCTATCAAATTTCGGTATTACCGGTATCGGCCCTATTTTGCCACTTTATATTAAACATTATATGACCGTTCCCAGTGAATATGTAGCTACTATTGTAGGTATTATTATCTTTGGGGCAGGATTGTTGAGTGCGTTAGCGTCACTGTCTATTGCGAGGATAACAAAATTAGTAGGTATGGAGCGCATATTAGTAGTAACGACTTTTGCAGTAGCAGTATTTTTTGTGTTGCAATATTATATGCCTCATGTATGGGGGCTTGGCATTGCGCGTAGTTTGACAGGATTTTTTATAGGATTTATAACACCTATAGCGAATACACTAGTATCTCGATCGGTACCGGCTGAACGGAGAGGTATCGTCTTTGGTACGTTGTCGAGTCTTGTGATGATGGGGAATGTCCTTGGTCCTGTCAGTAGCGGAATTATTGCGAATTGGTTTGGATATGGAGCTGTCTTTTGGACAACTGCTGCTATATTTTTAGTTGCCGCTATTAGTGTGTGGCGGACTTTATTAAGCAATCAACATAGATAATCCATCTATTACTAGTTTTATACCGTATATAATGAGTACAGCACCACAAATGCGATTAATCCAAACGAGATGAGATATTTTTATCTTTTGTGCCAGCAAGTACATAATGGTGGCCAAAAAACCGAACCAAATAGGCGTCATAGAAAGGAAGCCAGCGAAAAAATGGTACACGTAGTCGGATGGGATGTTGGCGCGAAAGGCACCAAGCATCATAGTGGCATCGATAATAGCTTGTGGATTCCCCCAAGACACGACGAAGCCCATTGTAATGATTTTTCGTATAGGAATATTCGTGTCTACTCGCTCTAAAGAGGCTTCGGCACCAAAAATGGAATATCCCATGTAGGTAACGATACCACCGCCTATAATGAGAAAGGCGAGTTTTAACATAGGCCATGTTTCGAGGAGTGCACCTATGCCAAAAAAGGCCGCTGTACTTAATGTCATGTCGAAGAGGCCGACGATAATAATGGTCAAAATAATATGTTTGATAGGTCTCGTAAGTGCTGTATTGATGATGAAGAGATTTTGCATCCCTATAGGGGCAAATGTGGCGAGGCCAATTAATAAGCCTTGTAGAAAATACATAGATACTCCTTCTTTATAGTAAAAGCTCCCAAGTGATATATCCTTATTATATCACTTGGGAGCTTTTATATTACCATAATCCCATTACATGTTGCACACCTAGACTCATAATAGAAATGGCAATCCAACAAGCTGCACCTAAAGCGAGAGCAGAGCCACCAGATCGAATGAGTTTTACAATATTTGTATTTAGCCCGATAGCTACCATGGCCATAGTAATGAAATATTTAGAAATTGTTTTGAAATAGTCGAGAAAATGGATGTCTACTTTCATATAAGACAACGCAGTGGTAATGAGAGAGCAGATAATGAAATAGAGGACAAATTTAGGGAAAATGGCACTTACTTTTACAGCATTTGCTTCACCTGTTTCAATGGCATTTTGTTTAGCCTTGTATACTTGGTAGCTAGCGAGGGCTAAACAGATAGGAATAATTGCTAGTGTACGAGTTAGTTTGACAATTGTAGCGTATTCTAGTACTTGTGTACCCGTTCCTTTCATGCTATCCCAAGCGGCGGCAGTAGCAGTTACAGATGATGTGTCGTTAACAGCAGTGCCAGCAAAGAGACCAAATCCCATATTAGTTAGATGGAGTGCATCTCCCAAAGGAGGGAAAATGAAAGCGGCTACCACATTGAAGAAGAAGACAACAGAGATGGCTTGCGCAATATCTTGATCACTGGCTTTAATAACAGGAGCCGCTGCAGCGATAGCAGAACCGCCACAAATGGAGGAGCCTACGCCGATGAGTACGGCCGTGTTAGACTCGATGTTAGTACTTTTAAAAATGATGTATGCTATTACAAGAGAGGTTAGGATGGTTGTAATAATAACAGGCAATGAAAGCCATCCAACGTGTAGAACTTGCGTAATATTCAAGCCAAAGCCGAGCAAAATAACGGCCCATTGTAAAATCTTTTTAGATGTGAAAGCAATACCAGCTGCAGTTTTTTCTCGTTTCCAGGCTGTAAAAAAAGATCCAATAATAATACCTAGAATAATGGCAAAAATAGGACTGCCAATGAGATTGAACTGTTGGCCGAGAAACCAGCAAGGAATAGCTAGAATAAAGCAAAGTAAAACACCTGGTAATGTAGTGGCATTAATACCCATTGTAAAACCTCCTAATGATACAAACTATACATTGTTGCGGTATGATATACCAATCCTCTTTGAATCTATGTTAATAGTACCACAGTGAGGGTTTTTAAATCTAATATAAAAAAATCGATATATAGCCTGTTAGAGCCATAGTTTATCGAGAGTTATGATGCACTAGAAGTCATATATATAGTTTGTTTGATGTAAATGTCACATATGGTAATATATTAGTATAGAGTAAGGAGGTTTTAGTATGGATATATATGTAATCCTGCAAATTATTATTTTATTTGGTGCTATCTTTCTTGGTGTACGCCTAGGAGGGATGGGGATTGGTTATGCCGGTGGTCTTGGTGTAGTATTGCTGAGTCTTGGCATGGGGATGTTCCCTGGAAAGATTCCATGGGATGTAATTCTCATCATTATGTCTGCTATTGCTGCCATTTGTGCTATGCAATTAGCTGGTGGTTTGGATTATCTTGTACGTATTGCAGAAAATTTGCTTCGTAAAAATCCAAAGCACATAAACTATTTAGCACCTACTGTTACGTATTTTTTAACGATTTTAGCTGGTACAGGTCATACGGCGTTTTCAATGATTCCTGTTATTGTAGAAGTGGCAAAAAGCGAAAATATTAAGCCTTCTGTGCCATTGTCGATTGCTGTTGTAGCTAGCCAAATTGGTATTACTGCGAGCCCTGTATCTGCTGCGGTAGTAGCGATGAGCGGATTTTTAGAGCCTTTTGGGGTGAGTTATCCAGCACTATTAGCTATCTGTATTTCTACAACTTTTATAGCTGTTATGGTAACGGCTTTCATTATGTCTAATTTTAGTAATAATGATTTAGATTCTGATCCTGTATATCGTGAACGATTAGCAGCTGGGCACGTGTCTGTAGCTCGCGAAAAAGACTCTGATTTCCAATTGAAACCATATGCAAAAACATCGGTATGGATTTTCTTTATTGGCGTTCTTGCCATCGTATTCTATGCAACGGCGATTTCTAAAAATATCGGCCTTATTTCACCAGTTATTTTCGGTCGAAACGATGCTATCATTGGATTTATGATGATTATTGCGACAGCTATTACTTATTTCTGCAAAATCGATACAGCTGATTTGGTAAATACAAGTACTTTTAAATCTGGCTTATCTGCCTGCGTCTGTGTATTAGGTGTAGCGTGGTTAGGTGATACCTTCGTAAGAGGTCACATTCCGGAAATCAAAGCGGTGGCAGCTGATTTGGTTAGTGCTTATCCTTTCTTGTTAGCAGTAGCATTCTTCTTTGCTAGTACATTGTTATATAGTCAAGCAGCTACTACGCAGGCCTTGGTACCAGCAGTAATCTTGGCTCTTGGTATTACGCCAGAGAATACGGAGAATGTATATATTATTATTGCATCCTTTGCGGCTGTATCTGCCCTATTTGTATTACCAACATATCCAACATTGCTTGGTGCAGTACAAATGGATGATACAGGAACGACGCGGATTGGTAAATTTGTTTTCAATCATCCGTTCTTTATTCCTGGTGTATTGACTATTGCTATTGCGGTAGCATTGGGATTTGTAGTGGCACCTCTTATAATTTAATAGTTATAGGGATAGGTTTAATACCTATCCCTATTTTTATAGTTTATATGAATCTATATATTATGCTTGCCCTTAAAGTATGCTTTAAGGTTATAATCGTTATATTGATTATCACTATAATTTTATGTTAACCTTGACTGTAATAATTTAATAAGAATACAATATTATCTTCATTATATTCCATTTGTTCAGACCAGCGTCTAATTTGTTCTGGTAAATTGCCTCTTAGGGCCGTGCATAGTAGGATAAAATGAGTTGCCTCCTTGGCGTATTGGAGAAGTACAGGTAGAGAATAATCGGCTAACATATCGAGTTGGCGATAGAGGATATATTGATAGATGCGCTGTAGTGCAAGTTCGTTTGCGGTAACAGTTTTTACGAGCCGTTGTGATAGATCATTTTTAGCAGTTAACTCTGTTTCTACTAGTTGAAGTTCATCTGTCCATGCTGCATCGACTGGATCTGTTAGGGCGTAAGTATTGAGTATGATTTTATAATAAAAGGTATCAAAAGTAGGCATGTAACGCAGTAGAGCTGGATTGATTGGTAACCCTAAGAGGTGAAAGATACTTTCTAAAGACAGTGTGTTTCGGTCGCTATCGAGTAGTATAGTATCAGATTCGTTGTCGATTGCTATATTGTCATCTTCAATAGTAAATGTTATATCTTTGTTGTCATTATTTAATAAACCTTCTACAGCAGCCTCACAAGATAGGCCTACACCGCAGAGTTCTAAATCTTCGATATATTTATAGAACCGCGGATGGTTAGTGCATACGTCAGAGAGGGCGTCTTCGCCTAGTTCTAGTATGATCTGGCAGAGGCCATTCGGGGTGAGAAGTGGACAGCGTGGTTTATCCTCCGGGAATACGAAGGAATAACCGTTTTCGTCGGCAGTCATTGTATGGCGTAGTTTTTCTCCTAGAGGGGTAGTTAATGTATTGTAAAAATTAGCCGTATCGTCGTCGATAGGCACATCCCATTTTTGGCAACACGTATATTGGCAGTTATGGGCTTTACATTGGAAGGTATGGTAAAAGGTTGGGTAAATTGATATCATAAGCTTTCAGTAGGGACTTTCATAAATAGAGTGATAAGGATGTTCAACAGATTAGTAGAAAACCTGTTATAAACATATAGTTACTAGCGATATTTACAAACAAGATTAGTTGTAAGGGATTTGTAATAATTTAGTTATTCTTTTGTAATAAGAGTATAGTATAGTTTGGGTAGAGTCAATGGACAGCAATCATGAATATATGAATATGAATGTGTCAAATTGAACGATTTAGTGTATAATAAACACATAGAAAAAGTTAAATGTATTTAATCCATAAAGGAGAAAGACATGAAATCTTTAGTATTAAAAGGCAGCATTTTATTAGCATTAGCAACGTTTGCAGTGAACGTTCCTGTAGTAGAAGCGGAAAAACCAATTCCTGTACAACCAACTGTAGCTGTAGTAGATGAAAATCATGCTGCTATCGTAGGTGCTAACGCTGTGTTGAATGCATTCCTTCAAAATCGTCCAAATGCAACAATTACTGAAATCTCTTTCGATAGTGACAATGGCATGTTGAAATATGAAGTAGATGGTTTTGATGGTACTGGTAAATATGATTTGAAATATTATCCAGCTACAAACCAAGTAGTAGAAGAACGCGATGGTGAATATAAATCTTCCTTAGGTCGTCGTGCTATCGATCCAAGTGCTATTTTGCCACCAGCAGCAGTTGTGAACTATGCTTTTGCTCAAACAAAAGGTGAAGCGACAAGCCTTGACGATTGGTCTGTAAAAAAAGAAGGCAATAAAATTGTTTATGAAGTAAGCTTCGGCACAGCAACGCAAGGTGAAATCGATGTTAAAATCGATGCTGCTACAGGTGAATTATTATCTGTCAAAAAAGATAAAAAATAGTTTTGTTCATAGAACTTAATCCTATAAGCCCTTATATACACAACACACACATAATAAAAATATAAATATATAATAAGCTTTTATATGTAGCTTTATACGATAAAACCCCGCCTTTCGGCGGGGTTTTTGTATTATATGGTTTATGCTGTCATAAGACTATAGGAAGGACTAAATATATTGTCGCGGAATGCGCTCAGAAAATCCCGTAAAGATTTCATAGGGGATGGTCGACGCAAGGGCGGCAATTTCTAATGCAGAAATGCTTTCATGCCCTTGTGAACCTAACAGTACTACTTTATCACCGGGATTAACGGTAATGGTAGATGGTACAGCCACCATGAATTGATCCATACAGATGCGTCCTACTACAGGACAACGGGTACCGTGAATGAGGACGGAGCCGCGGTTAGATAAACTGCGAGGATACCCATCGGCATAGCCTACAGGAATCGTAGCGATGGCCATAGGCTCAGGTGTTACATAGGTAGCGCCATAGCCGATACCTTCGCCAGCTGGCAAGTGTTGGACATGTACGACTTCACTATGGAAGGATAGTACTGGCTTTAATCCAAGGCGATTCGGTACATCGAGAGAGGGCATAATGCCATATTGAATAATACCAGGACGAGCATCGGTAAATAAGCTATCTTTTACTGCTAACAGCCCTGCGCTATTGGCGAGGGAGAAACGATAATCTGCGTCTGGTCTAAATTGACGAATGGCATCTACCATTGTGTGGAATCGCTCTGCTTGCCCATGGGCATGGGTTTGATCCGCAGCGTCAGCATTGCTCATATGAGAGAAGAAACCGTCAATTTCGAGGTGATCAAAGCTTTCCACATATTTGATAAACTCAATGGCGTTCTCTGGCTGAATACCGATGCGGTGCATACCTGTATCGACAGCGACGGTAACGCGGATAATCATATCATGATTGCTAGCTGTTCGGTTAAGGGCTTCTAAATCGGTAGATTCGCAAACTGCTGGAATGGAATTTGTATCTGCAATGAGTTCAAACGATTGTGGTCGTGTTAAGCCCAATAAATAGATAGGCACCATAATTCCAGCATCGCGCAGAGGTACCGCTTCTTCGGGGATGGCTACCGCTAAGGATTCATAACCTTCTTCGATGGCGATACGGCCCATCATAACACTACCGTGACCGTAACCGTTGGCTTTTACCACTGATGTAGATGTGCTCCATTCAGGCAGGCTATCTTTAATTTTTCGTAAATTCTCGCGAACAAGCGAGGTGTCTATCGTTAAATAGGCTGGTCTCATACTAATTATCACTCCTAAAATACATACTATTATTGTATACCTTTTTCAGAAATTCTCAATACTTTTGTTAATTGGCTATGAAATACTATGCATTCTTTTGATGAAAACATAGTATAATATTTATGAAAGTATCATACTGAAAGCTCGCATAGTTTCAGTCGCTTTAGATAGAATGAGAATTGGGCATAGATAGGAGGCTTTTATGAACGAACGAGTAGTAGTGGTGAACGCAAAGAAAATGAATTATGACGGATTGCTAGATTTTTCTGTGCTCTCTAATGATGTAGTTGTTTACGATGATAGCACAAATGACGAGTTCATTGAACGCATTCAAGGTGCTCGAGTGGTGGTGACAAAGGAATTGCCAGTAGGGGCTGATTTAATTAATCAATTTCCAGATTCTGTAGAGCTTATCGTGGAAGCGGGTACAGGATATAACAATATTGACCTTGATGCGGCACGTACTAAAGGTATTACGGTGTGTAATATTCCAGCGTACAGTACCCAACGTGTAGCCCATACGGTGATTATGATGCTCATGAATTTTGCGTCTACTATGCACCGTCAAATCGCTATGCTTGCTACAGGTGACCGTAGCAACTTTACGGAGTATTTGCAAGTGCCTCATGTAGAAATTAATGGCAAAACACTCGGTATTATTGGTGCCGGTCGTATCGGAATGGAAGTAGTGAAGGTGGCTCAAGCATTAGGCATGAATATTTTAATCTATACTCGTACGCCGAAAGAAGATAGCGATGGCATTCGCTATGTCAGCCTTGATGAATTATTAACGAACAGTGATTATATTTCCTTACACTGTCCATTAAATGAAAGCACTAAACACATTATTAACAAAGATACTATTGCTAAGATGAAACCTAATGCAGTTATTCTTAACACAGGCCGTGGTGGACTCATTAATGAAAAAGATCTATGTGATGCGCTAGCAGCCCATATCATTGGTGGCGCAGGCCTAGACGTACAAGAGGTAGAACCGCCAGCGGCAGATAGTCCGTTATATACATTGGACAATGTGATCATTACCCCTCATATGGGATGGAAAGGGTTAGAAACACGGCAGCGATTGGTAGGCATTGTGAAAGATAATGTGGAAAACTTCTTTAAGGGGACGCCGATAAATGTAGTGTCCTAGGAGATGTTAGGGGAGATAGGATTTTATTGAGGGGATATTATTATGAAAATATTAAGTTTTTTTAAACTATTTTGTATTAGCTCTATGCTTATTATTGCTATACTACTTACAGGAGGTGGGACTGACTATAAAGAAGAAAAAGCGTCAGAAGGTTATTTTAAACAATTAACTATGGATAGTGCTGGTACTTTTTACGTTAAGCAACGAGTTAATGAAAGAGATTCTAAAAACGCTGGTCTGGTTTATCATATTGAAATGGATGAGCAAGATAAGTCGAGGATAAAACAAATTACTGCTTATAATAATGGGCATAAAGTAGATACTTTATTAGAAGATAGATATCTTGGTACGCATGGAAAGTTTCACCAAATTCGTATTAGTTATGAAAATGATACTATGAAATATGATTCCTTTGATTCTGCAGGAAGAGCTATTCCTGGATTTTTGGGGGCTGATTCTATACGGTTACAGTTAGATGATAATAAAAAGGTAACGGATATTTTTTCCTATAGTTTGGGAATGCTCAGAGATTATGATGTTCCACATCATAGAATTTCGTATGATGATAAAGGACGAGTTAGTACAGTAACTCCTATGGATATAGAAAGGACTTTTAAAGTTGTATTAGCGGATTTACCTGCTAGTGTAAAATACGAGTATGACGAAAAAAATCCTAATCGTGCTGTAGCTATCACTTCTTTAAATCAAGATGGGACAGTTAAAATAAAACATACATTAATATATGATGAGAAAGGTCGTGTAGTTCGAGTTGAAAATTATTTAGGAGAAAGTCAGTCTTATGATAAGATAGAATCTTTGCCGTTAGAACTAGAATTTATTCAAGGCCCATTAAGTTTTATTAGAAATTTTCAAGGATTACCATTTTACTTTATTACTCCTGTAGTTGAATATGTATATAATGATAGTGGGTTGACTGCTGTTAGATTTAAACATTCAGATGGCAGTCCTAACGGTATAGGGTCTTATCGTGGAGTAAGAGGTCATAGTATTCCGGAGAGAACAGGGATTGCTGAAATTGCTGTTGTGAGAGATAAGAATGGTAATATACTAGAAATTCATACTAAAGGGGTAGATGGTAAACCGATTGAATTAAATACAAAAGGTGCTACTGTGATTAAATTGAATTATAGTGGAGAGGGCTATATTGACTCTATAGAATGGCTTAAAGATGGACAACCTGTGACTACGGATCTATTTGATGCTCAAGGTGATGATGTTGCTAAGGTATCTTTTATGTGGGAAGATGAAGACCGGCCGTCAAGCTGGGCGTTTTTTGGCCTTGATGGTAAACCTGTGAATACTATAGGTATGAAAGGATTGAGTGGTAATCAAGTTTATCATAAACTTGTTCACTCTAAAAACGAAAATGGACAAGTTATTACTATATATTATGATGCTGAAGGGAAGGAAATAAAAAGACTATAACCCAGTTGAACTATAGTAATAGGGCACATATATAAGTTATAAAAATAGAAAAGAGCAATATACAAGGAAAGACTTAGTATATTGCTCTTTTTTGTTTAACCGAACTTTCATGAATGGATTCATGCAAATTTAATGTATAATCTCACAGTCAATTCATTTTATCATATTAAATTATATATCAGTAGATTGAATCATATCTACTGATTGTTTTTTTATTAGGCAAATTTAATTAAAGGAGGTAATGAACATGAAAAGATATAATAACTTATCTAGAATATTATGTTCTCTTAGTGTAAGTACTGTCCTACTTGCAGGGGTTGCTAGTGCAGCTAGCGTGCAACCTACGAACAATATGCCTATGAATGCTACACAATCGAAACAAACTGTTGCAGAAGCACAGCCAAGTGCGACTCAGTCGCAACCAAAGGTAGTGCGATCAACACAAGGTAGTGCACAATCGCAACAAGTCGATTATGTAGGTGCCGTATCTATTTTGCATCACTATTATCCAGATGCTAAAGTAACGTCCATTGCTTATGATGCTACGAATAAGCCGATGTACGAAGTAGAGGCTTTCACAAATAAAGAAGCAGTGGAGGTGAAAGTTGATGCAGCGTCAGGTCAAGTTCTTGCAAAAGATGCTCAAGCCATAGATACGTCAAAACAAGCAGATGTTAGCAGCATCGATATGCAAAAAGTAATTTCTCCACAACAAGCTGCAGCGAAAGCCGCTGAGCAAGTAGGCAGTGATTTTAAAGTGGTAGAATGGGAATTAACGACAGAAGATGGAACTGCTATATATGAATTTGATTTAGTAGATCCTGTTAATCAACAAGTAGATATTATTGTTGACGCTACATCAGGCCAAGTAGTAGGGTCTAATGTAGATAAACAATAATTTGTAGAACGATTCATTAGGATACTCTACCTCACATATTCATATAATTAATACATTATATACAACTCCTTTCATACAAACACAAAACAACACACAAACACACAAAACATATAGAATACTCTCTCAACACACACAACAAACAACACACAACAAGAAAAGGGAAGAAATCGTAAGATTTCTTCCCTTTTCTTGCTAGGTAATGAGTTTTTACTTTTTAAGGTAGTATTTGTTATACTATTTACAGGCAAAGAGTTGAATTTCGCATGAATCACAAAGCCCCTAAGGAATGCTACTCCTTAGGGGCTTTTAACGTTATAATGCTAACGCTAGAGCATGGGCTAGTTGCTTAGTAGGATGGCAATAATCACGTCTAACCACCTGCAAATATAGTTGGCCGCTATTCTTATTTATCCTTCTTGAGGCCAAACACTCCATTGATGCTGCCGATAGGCTTTCATACCTGCTAATACAGTTTTAGAAGCGGCTACGGCGAGTTCTTTCGGTGCTGCTTGGGTGCCTTCAAGACGATAAGGAATATTGAGTTCTTTGTATTTGTTGACGCCCATCACATGGTATGGCAAACAGTCGAGAGCTTTTATATTAGGCATGGCACCTAAGAAGAAGCCTAGCCGGTAGTGCCGATCTTTATTGTCTGTCAAACCAGGTACAATGACGTGGCGAATCCATACGTCTGTATTTGTTGCTGTAGTAAGCTTAGCGAACGCTTTCACAGGATCGATAGATTGTTTCGTAATGTCCTTATGGTGTGTCGGGTCAATGTCTTTGATATCGAGCATAGCGAGGTCTGTTACGGCCAGGAGGGCCTCGAATTTACTGCGCTGCACCGGCGTGTAAGTAATACCGCTCGTATCGAGACAAGTATGAATGCCACGCTCTTTGAAATAGGTGAATAATGCAAGGACGAAGTCGATTTGCACGAGTGGTTCGCCGCCTGTTACGGTAATACCCCCATTCGTATAGAAACTTCGGTTGCGTTCGAATTGTTCCCAAATTTCGTCGATGGTCATCATCGTTGAGTCGCCTACATTGTCCCATGTATCAGGATTGTGGCAATAGGCACAGCGCATAGGACAGCCTTGGAGGAATACGACGAATCGCATGCCTGGACCGTCTACAGTGCCCATCGTTTCGATGGAGTGAACGCGTCCTTTCATATACTCACCTGCTTTCATAGAGCTACTTAGCAATCACAGATTCATTACACTTGATTGTGGAATGTACGAGAAATAACTTCGTCTTGTTGTTGTTTTGTTAATTTGTTGAAATGTACAGCGTAGCCAGATACGCGCACTGTTAATTGAGGGTACAATTCAGGATGTTTTTGTGCCTCTAACAATGTTTCGCGAGTGAACACGTTAACATTTAAATGGTGACCGCCTTTTTGGGAATAACCATCTAACAATTCCACTAAATTATCGATTTGTTGTTCTTTGTTCATAAGAATAACTCCTTTCGAGATAGGGTGCGCCGGTGAAAGCGTTGATCCCTGTAAATATTAATTATGAAAGTAGATTACTTTTCATCTATTGTAACATTTGGTTCGCTGCAAGCGAAGTTCGTATTGCCATTTGGAAGTTGAGACGGATCCAAATCGAAATCAAAATCGCTCATAGATACAAATGCTTCACCAGTTTTTCCGAGCGCATCAGGAACGATGGAGAATGTATTAGAAATACCATCAGAGCTGTCGCGCCAAGGCATTTTAGCTACAGATGCTAAGGAAGCAATAGCGCCGTGGCTATCACGACCGTGCATAGGGTTCGCACCAGGAGCGAAAGCTTCGCCCGCTTTACGGCCGTCTGGTGTAGAACCAGTAGCAGTACCATATACAACATTAGAAGTAATTGTTAATAAACTCATAGTTGGTACAGAATGACGGTATGTAGGGTGTTTACGGATTTTGTTCATGAAAGTACTTACTACTTTCGCTGCTAATTCGTCAACTCGATCGTCATCGTTACCATATTTAGGGAAGTCCCCGTCGATTTCAAACTCTACAGCGACGCCATTTTCGTCGCGTACAGGTTTTACTTTTGCAAATTTAATAGCCGATAAGGAGTCAGCTACTACAGAAAGTCCGGCAATACCAGTGGCGAACCAACGAGTGACTTTGCGGTCATGCAATGCCATTTCTAATTTTTCGTAAGCGTATTTATCATGCATGTAGTGAATGATATTCAAGGAATTTACATATACGCCAGCAAGCCATTCCATCATATCATCGAAACGTTCCCATACTTCGTCGAAGTCGAGGTATTCAGACGTAATCGGACGGTAGCGAGGACCTACTTGTTTTTTAGATTTTTCGTCTACGCCGCCATTGATTGCGTATAATAGACATTTTGCCAAGTTGGAACGAGCGCCGAAGAATTGCATTTCTTTACCGATTCGCATAGGAGATACACAACATGCGATAGCGTAGTCGTCACCAGAGTTTGGTCTCATCAAATCGTCGTTTTCATATTGAATGGAAGACGTTTCGATGGATAGTTTCGCACAGAAACGGCGGAAGCCAATTGGCATGCGAGGAGACCACAATACGGTTAAGTTTGGTTCTGGCGCAGGGCCTAAGTTAGTTAATGTATGTAAATAGCGGAATGCCATTTTGGATACCAATGTACGGCCGTCTGTACCCATACCACCGATGGATTCAGTAGTCCACACTGGGTCACCAGTGAACAAGTTGTTGTATTCGTGGATACGAGCAAAGCGTACCATACGCAATTTCATAATGAAGTGGTCAACGAATTCTTGGATTTGTTCTTCTGTGTACGTGCCGTTTTTCAAATCCCGTTCAGCGTAGATGTCTAAAAATGTGGTATTACGACCGATGGACATGGCCGCACCGTTTTGCTCTTTAATGGCCCCAAGGTAACCGAAGTACAACCATTGAATCGCTTCTTTTACGTCTTTTGCTGGTTCGGAAATATCGTAACCATAAGAAGCAGCCATTTCTTTTAATTCTTGTAGGGAGCGAATTTGATCTTTAATTTCTTCACGGTCGCGAATCACTTCTTCTAGCATGTCGCCCATAGTGATATCAAATTCTTTTAATTTTTCTTCAATTAAGTGGTCTACACCGTACAATGCTACACGGCGATAGTCACCGATGATACGGCCACGGCTGTACGCATCTGGCAAGCCAGTGATGATGTGCGCAGAACGAGCTGCGCGCATTTCTGGCGTGTATACGTCGAATACACCGTCATTGTGCGTTTTACGATGCTTTTTGAAGAAATCTTCTGTTTGGGCATCGAATTCAAAGCCGTATTCTTCAACAGCAGATTTAGCTGTACGAAGACCGCCGTACGGGAACATGGCGCGTTTTAATGGTTTATCTGTTTGTAAACCGACAATCGTTTCTAAGTCCTTATCAATATATCCAGGAGCATGCGCAGTAATGTGTGTTGCCACAGATGTATCTGCATCTAACATACCACCTTTAGCGCGTTCTTCTTCGTATAATTTAAGAACTTGTTGCCATAAGTTAGTAGTCCGTTCCGTAGGGCCTACTAAGAAAGAATCATCTCCTTCGTAAGGTACATAATTTCGTTGGATAAAGTCTCGTACATCGATGGCTTTATCCCACACACCTGTGTTAAAACCGTTCCATGCTGTATGTTTCATCTTACACCTCCATAATGGATATACACTATAGATATTGTTTATCTATAGCTTATAGATTTCCTATGTCTATAGTGTACACAATATATTGTGATTTCACAATAGGCATACTGATATACATTTTCAATATTAAAGATGAGAAAAAGGTAAGAAGTGATCTGTCTAGATACTATCTAGGTTTACCGATTGTCTTTTAAAAACTGTAGCTGTGGCGACAGATAAAAATAATGAAAAGGGCTATACTGAAAGAATCGTTTAGTATGTGACGTAACATTTATTGATAATAAATATCGTTTTAGTGCATTATAGATACACAATAATGTGTCATAATTCTCGGATTATGAATGATTATAGTATCTTATTATGGCAATCCGTGGTACCATGAAGTACATACACAGTATATTATAAGTATTTCTTTTATTATGTGATATATGTAACAGGAGTGGGAATCATGTCGAATCGCACAAAAATGATCATTGGTGCCTTAGGGACGATTGCCGTATGGGCGACGGCATTTCCTTTTAGTAAAATTGCGTTACAATATATTGACGTTACCTCGGTATCGACGGCGCGCGTTATAATAGGAGCTATATTTATGCTCATTATGGGCATGGTGAAAGGCTTGCACATTCCTACATCGTGGCGGGAGTGGGGAATTTACCTATTGCTTGGCTTGACAGGTAATGTGCTGTATCAGCTAGCCTTTAATGCAGGGCTGCGCACCATACCAGCGGCTACGTCGAGCATCATTATGGCCTTAACGCCTATGACGACTGCTTTGATGGCCTTAGTAGTGTATAAAGACCACATGCGTCCTATAGGGTGGCTCTTTACGGTCACTGCTTTCATAGGTGTAGCCATTATTGTTTTGTGGAATGGGTCCTTATCGTTACCTACAGGTGCACTGTGGACGATGTTGGGGATGACCATATTCTCTATATACAATATTATTAATAGAGGATTTGCTATGAAAGGGCACGATGCCATCACCATTGCCACCTGGTCAATGTTTGTAGGGGCTATTATGATGCTACCCTTTGCTAACCATGCTATTGAAAGCATCGCTGCTGCGCCGCCTGTTACGTGGGGCGCCATTGCCTACTTGTCTATCCTGTCCAGTGCATTAGGCTTCGTATTTTGGAGTTACGCCTTAGAGCATGCAGAACAGGTGTCGGACGTGACCAATTTTATGTACTTGTCACCAGTGGTAGCAGCTATCATGGCGGCCTTGATAATCGGGGAGATACCAGATTTAGGTCTTTATATTGGGGCGCCTATTATACTAGGATCGCTGTATATGTTTAGTCGGTGTAGATGATTATAGAAAAGGTAGCAATACAATGCGTAAGATAGTTGAACTCTAAATTTGGAGTGAGGAGTTATATGAGAAAGCTACTGATAAATATCTTTTGGCTTGTAGTAGGGGTATTAATATTGTTATTAGGATCTATTATAGTTCCGCTTGGTATTATAGGCGGTGTGAACTATATTTTGGCATCTTCTGAAGATACGGTTTTATTAGGCAGAGATGTTTTAGTAACATTTTGGAATGAAAAGGGGTATTTCAGCCGATTTGGAGACCAGTATCTTTTTATAGATGCAAATTTAGAACGAGCAAGATTGCCCTATTTAGTAGACTACTATTATATTAAAGAAAAAAATAATCATGAATGCATATATATTATATGTAAAGATAATATGATGGTCTTTGATAATAATAGGCACTGTGTAGTGTTTTTTACTGCGAATAATTTAGAATCTGCACTATTAATTAAGCATATGAAAAAGTATTATGCTCTCGAAGTAGAGAATATTGTTGATAATGTCGATAAATTAGGTCCCATAGAAAAGAATATATATTTTACTAAACCATAGTCTAAATAGGTATATAATTTTATACACTTATTTAGACTGTGTATTGATTATGTATAATCATCATATATAATGTACAATAGTTTTATAATACATTACATTGTCGCAATGGACATTCGCATTAGAAAGGAGTTTTATAATGAAATCTGCCGTATATGTAAAAGCTGGTCAAGTAGGTATCGTAGATGTGGCACGTCCGGAAATTCAAAGCCCTGATGACGCTATTATCCGCATTGTTCGCACTTGCGTATGTGGTTCGGATCTTTGGTCTTACCGAAATGAAAATATGAAAGCAGGCCAAATTAATAGTGGCCACGAAGCACTTGGTATTGTTGAAGCTATCGGGGATAATGTAACGACCGTAAAACCAGGGGATTTTGTTATCGCTCCATTTACACATGGTTGTGGTCATTGTGATGCTTGTCATGCTGGTTTTGATGGTACTTGTGATGAACATCCTGGCATGGAAAACTGGTCTTCCGGTGTACAAGCTGAATATATGCGATTTGAACATGCTAATTGGGCATTAATTAAAGTTCCAGGACAACCATCTGACTATACAGAAGGTATGCTTAACTCGTTATTAACCTTAGCTGATGTAATGCCAACTGGTTATCATGCGGCTCGCGTAGCAGATGTTAAGCCAGGTGACAAAGTAGTTATTATCGGTGACGGTGCTGTTGGTCAATGTGCTGTTATTGCTGCTAAAATGCGTGGCGCTTCTCAAATTATTATCATGAGTCGTCATGAAGATCGTCAAAACATGGCTCTTGAATCTGGTGCTACTGCTGTTGTAGCAGAGCGGGGCGAAGAAGGTATTGCTAAAGTCCGTGAAATTCTTGGCGGCGGTGCTGACGTTGCTCTTGAATGCGTAGGTACAGAAGCATCTATCGACCAAGCGCTTGGTGTACTTCATAATGGTGGTCGCATTGGTTTTGTAGGAGTACCTCATTATAGTAACCATGCATTGGGCTCCACATTTGCACAAAACCATATCATCGGCGGTGGCGCGGCGTCCGTAACTACTTATGTAAAACAAGAATTGTTGAAAGCAGTCCTTGACGGCGACATCAATCCAGGACGCGTATTTACACACACTTATAAACTAGAAGACATCGACCAAGCCTATAAAGATATGGACGAGCGTAGAGCTATTAAGTCTTTGATTATTTTAGAGTGATAGGTATAGTTAGAATTTCTAATAAAATAGAACTCTTATGGTACAAGTAGAGTGTAAGTTTTAAACATGTTGCTCTAATTTGTATTAATTGATAAAATAACCATCAATAATAAGCATATTGATGGTTATTTTATTTTCATTTATAGAAGAATGTTTTAAGAAAAGTATAAAGCAAAAACTAGATTAGTATGGGGTTGAAGTGATGGGTGTTGTAGAAATTAATTTGCTCGGGGAATATGATAGATGGTATGAGTATGATGTATATATAAGAGGAGGAAGTTTTGCAGGGAAAGCTTCTTTTTCTATTACATTTGATGAATATGAAGTACTGTTAAATACTTTAGAAAAAATGTATAAAAGTTTATGTGGAGAAGCAATTATTTCTGATTCTGATACAGATGACTTTGTACATATAACTATGTTAAAGTATGGACATATTAAAATTGAATCACAATTAGGTAGAAGTTGGAAAGATAATTGGGTTAAATTATCTTTCGAATCAGATCAGGGCTTACTTCGAAGTATTATTCAGCAATTTAAGAGTTTCTCTAACAATAATACAGTTAATTAATATAAGGTGGTAGAAAATGTTAAAAAATAAAGAAGCTATAGATTATGTTCTGCTACACTAAAATTGCTACATCTGTATCTAATCTAGCTAATTATGAATAACGAATTTAGTTTTTCCAACCAAACATATTTCATATAGCGGCGAGAGTTCATTCCTATTTAAATAAAGAAGGAATTGTAACAAAATAGTCTTTTTTAGCTGGGTAATTAATCTTGATTATGGTTAACTATATTATCTTTTTAGATAAGAAGGAAGTTGAAGAACATGTTCTATTGCTAAAATTATTTTATGAAGAAAATCATACTAACTACGATGCTTCGCTTAAGGTAAAAGGTAAGCTATTGGAGGATGTTAATATAAAAAAAGAAAAACCTCAAGAAAAGAGTTTGTATGAAATTATTAAACCTTATGAAGAGGAGTAAATATGTTTTTAGCTAATAATAAAAATGATTTTTTAAAAGTTTATATCTATTATTAGGTCTTCTATTTTTGGATATTGTATTTTTGGTTATTTTTATAGAGTCTGCAATGGGCGGAGATGGACTTCGCGGTAATATATATCAGGGGGTATTAGGACTCTTTTGTATAAACATTGGTTTTATATATATTAACTTTAATTTTCTAAAAATGATATATAAATATATCCAAAAGTATGGATTGAAGAGGCTTTTTAACCCCAAAAGAATAATCTTTTTAATTAAAAGATACAAAAATCGTAACAAACCGAAAGGTATTTCTTATCTTTGGAGAGTATTTTTAATTGGTTTTTCTTTACTAGGGGTTGCGATTTGGGAGGGAGGAACGATACAATGGATCTTCCTCATGTTAATAGCTTTATATAACTTATGGCGATTGTTATAATTTTAGCATTTACATATTCAATGGATTAGTTAAATGATCAGGTACTAAAAAATATGCATGCAAAAAAAGAGCACCTAGAACTGAACCGACCCCTTAAAGTTAGACCAACAATCTAACCTTAAGGAGGTCGGTTTTTCTATGGCAAAATATAGCTTTGCGTTAAAATTAAAAATTGTTACAGCATACATGAATAACGAAGGTGGCTACAAGTATTTAGCTAAGAAGTATGGCGTTAAAAATGCAGCACAAATCGAACGGTGGGTCAGTGCATTTAAAAACTTTGGTTTCAAAGGTCTATACAGAAAACGCAATCATGCAACATATACTTCTGAATTTAAGCTATCTGTGGTAGAGTCATACTTAACAAGTGAATTATCGTATCAGCAAATCGCATCACACTATGGACTTCACGACTCCACCTTAATAGCTCGATGGGTATCAGAATTCCGAAACGATGGTATCGATGCGTTTGCTATGCGAGTGAAGGGACGGACACCTAGTATGGAACAAGCAGATACTAAAAAGAATAAACAAGTACAAGCAAAACAGCGTACCAAAAGAAATAAGAAAGAGTTAACACCTGATCAACTTCGTATTTTAGAATTAGAGAAACAATTACTGTATGCCCGAATAGAGAATGCCTATTTAAAAGAATTGAGGAGATTGCGCCTCGAGGACGCTCGAAAAATGAAAGAACAGCAAGAATCATTAGCAGTCTCCGAGGAGAATTCAAACTAACAGAGATTCTTGCTGCCCTAAAGTTTCCAAAAGCAACGTATATGTACTGGCAAAAACAATTTAAACTAGACGATTCAGATACGCCTATTCAAATGGCTATTGAAGAGATTCGTAAAGAACATCCCCATTATGGGTATAGAAGACTCTTGCCCTTATTAAAACAACAAGGGGTCATCATAAATAAGAAAAAATTGCAGCGTATCCTGCAAAAATTCCATCTGCAAGTCAAAACATTTTCTCATAGAAGCCGCAAGTACAATGCTTATAAAGGTGTTCAAGGGCCTATTGCGCCTAATCGCGTGAACCGTAGATTTAACTGTACTGAGCCTCATCAAAAAATTACTACAGATACATCTGAGTTTAAATATTATGAACTCGGAGCTAATGGCGAATTGAAAGTGAGAAAATTGTACTTAGATCCATTTATGGATTTGTATAATAGTGAAGTTATAAGTTTTAGTATAAGTCCGAAACCATCAGCAGAAGCTATCCTCGCTGCTCAAACACGTGCTATCGAAATTACGGCTAATGCATCATATAGGAGAACCTTTCATTCAGACCGAGGTTGGGCGTACCAAATGAAAGCCTATCAGCACAATCTAAAAAAGCATGGCATCTTCCAAAGTATGTCGAGAAAAGGCAATTGTTTAGACAATTCACCAATGGAAAACTTCTTTGCTTTACTAAAACAAGAAATCTACTATGGACATACATTTTATAGTTACGATGAGTTAAAAACTACAATTGAGAACTACATTATCTATTACAATACAAAACGAATTAAAGAAAAACTAAACTGGCTAAGTCCAGTTGATTATCGACTAGCTAATACAGCAGCATAAAAAAATCCGAGCAATCCATTTGGATTACTCGGAAATAAAAGTCTAACTTTTGGGGGGAGGTTCAGTTCTAGGTGCTCTTTTTATAGTTCTTATTTTACAAATTACAAAGTTTTATTAGTCAGTTTTTTATATAGCAGTAATGCCATTTTATAGTTGTCGTCTGTAGTAGTTAACGTGTGATTAGGCACTTTGAATATAATGTTTTTGTTGTTAGAAAGATTTTTAAGTTCGGTTTCGCTTAGACTGGCTAAATCAGTTATATAAGCCATTGAAACAGATTTTGTTTTGCTATCAATAAAATAGATGTATCCTTCGATACCAAAGGATTTATTTTCATCTTTTCTGAAAGTGCTTGTAATAATTGGTGCAGAAATAGCCGTGACTGTATCTTGTTCTGCAAAGACATTGGCATTGTTCATATCTACATATTCAGCATATACATAGGGCTCTCCGGACTTGATGGTGTCGTAGTCTGCTACATACACTTCGGTCATATGAAGATCCAAAGGCGTACCAAGGAAGCTACTATATAGTTCAGATTGAAGTGCTGCCGTTTTTTCTACTGGCGGATGGGGGTTAATGCGTTTTAAACTACTAATGATTTGAGCTTTTGTTTGTGGTCCACGTTTTTCTCTATTCTTAATAGTGAGTTTATTTTGTTCTTCTAATTTCTTTTCTAACGCTTTTTGAGCTTCTGCTTCGCTATTATAGTACGTAGTATCCGCTGGATTGCCACCTATAGTTGATACTGCGTGAATTATAAGTGGTTCTTTATTGTTGGTATCCGTTGCTACTACAGGTAGGGATAGAGTAGTAGCCAAAAGGCCTAACAATATAGTTTTTAGTAAAATCGTGTTAGCTTTCATAAAAGACGCTCCTTATATAATAACAAACTACATAATACATAACTATACAAATTATATCATATTGTGCTATACCGACATTCCTGCCGCATAGTTTTCATATAACTCTTTATAGTGCCCGCCTAGGTCCATGAGTTCTTGGTGGGTTCCTGTTTCTACAATGGTGCCGTTTTCTACGACGAGTAGGAAGTCGGCATTTTTTATTGTTGACAGGCGGTGGGCAATGACGATGCTTGTACGGCCTTGAAGCAAGGTGTTCATGGCTTTTTGTACTTCTACTTCGGTACGCGTGTCTACATTAGCGGTAGCTTCGTCTAAGATGAGGATTTTAGGGTCTGCTAAAAATGCGCGCGCAATAGTGATGAGTTGGCGTTGCCCTTGGGAGAGATCATCGCCGCCTTGTTTGAGGACTGTATCGTAGCCTTGTGGTAAGGTGCGAATAAAGTGGTCTGCCATGGCGAGTTTTGCTACGTATTCGATTTCCTCTCGCGTTGCATTTGGCTTTCCATAACCGATGTTGTCGGCTATGGTGCCGGTGAAAATCCATGCATCTTGTAGAACCATACCGATTTCCTTATGGAGGCTTTCACGAGAGAGGTCCCGAATATCGACGCCGTCGATGGTGATACGGCCTCCGAGGACTTCGTAAAATCGCATAATGAGATTGACTAAGGTACTTTTACCAGCCCCCGTAGGGCCTACAATAGCTGCCATAGATCCGCCAGGAATGTGGATATTCAGGTCTTTCATAAAGACGTTGCTTTCAGAATAACCAAAGTCCACATGGTCAAAGTGAATCGTTCCCTTGTGAGACGTCGTCGTAGTGGCGCTTAAAGTGATGGTGCCGTCGTCCACCTCGGATGGCGCATCGATGACTTCGTAAATACGACCTAAGGCGGCCGCTGTTTCTTGGAATTTCGTGATGATATAGGAACTCCGAGAAATGGGGTCCGATACTTGCGTCACATAAAGGAAGAAGGCTTGAATATCGCCGATACTAATAGATCCGCGAAGGACCATGATGCCCCCTTGGATGGCTACGATAACGTAACTAATTTGGTTCAAGAAAGACACGAGGGGATAAATGAGCTGACTCATAAAAGAGGCAGAACGCATACGTTTAAAGAGGGTGGCGTTAAGTTCTGTCACATTGTCCGTCGTGGTTGTTTCTAAACTGAAAGCTTGGATAACAGATTTACCGATAACGATTTCTTCGACGCCGCTGTTAAATTCGCCTAGTGCCTCTTGGTTTCGAAGGTACACACGGCGCGCCCGTTTCGATGTCCAAGCGAGGCAGGCCATACCGAGGAGAACGATGCCAATAATGGAAGTCCCTAATAGGGGACTAATCCATAACATCATAGCAATGGCCCCTACGATACCGATGATAGAGGAGATAATGCCAGGTACACCTTCTTGGACAGTTTCCTCAATGGCATCTAAATCCGACGTGAGACGGCTAAGAATGTCACCACGTTGATGATTGTGAAAGTATCCGATAGGCAATGTATATAAGTGTTTGCTCATGCGATTGCGCAAAGTTAATACCATAGAGGCGGCGATGGAGGCCATCATATATTCGCCAAAGTAGGTACACAGCGCATGGCCGGCGTATAACGCAATGAGGATAAGGATGATGGAGTCTACAGAGCTCATAATGATGCTCATATCTTGTCCATTCGTTAAGCCTTGCACGATAGCATCTACGATGTTACCGAGAAAAATCGGTGCCGATACTTCGAAAATGGACGCTCCAATGAGGGCTACAATGAGGAGGATTAACCAGCCCCATTGGTTTTTAGATTCTACCAGGAATCGTTTGAGTGGGTTCATGGTGTTACCTCCTGAGATGCTAAGATTTGTTGGTACACAAGGGACGTGTTTGCTAATTCGTCATGGGTCCCGTAACCTGCTACTTGACCGCGATTGATGATGAGGATGTAATCTGCTTTTTTAGCGGCGCTCACTTTTTGTTCTACGCTGATGAGGGCTGGGCGATTACCTTTTGTTAGTTCTGTAGTAATATTTTGGCGCACCGCTCGTTCTGTAGTGCCATCTAAGGCGGAGAAGCTATCGTCAACGATAAAGAGTTCCGGTTGGCGTACGAGGGCGCGAGCCATAGCGAGGCGTTGACGCTGCCCGCCGGATAAGTTACTGCCTCCTTGAGCCACTTGGAATTGGTACCCTCCGTCAAGGCGTGGAATAAATTCATCGGCTTTTGACAGGCGACACGCTTCTTTGATGCGTTCCATTGGAATATCTGTGTCTTTTGTGCCATACAAGCCGTAACGAATATTCATTTCTACGGTACCTGTAAACAAATAAGCTCGTTGTGGCACGTAGCCGATGAGGGAGCGCAATGCTGTGGCATCCCATTCGTAAATGGAGCGTCCTTTAAAGAGGATATCGCCAGACTCGATGGAGAAGAGGCGCGGGATTAAGTTGGTAATTGTACTTTTTCCAGATCCAATGTCTCCCATAATGGCTAATGTTTTGCCGTGATGCACGGTAAAGGACACATTTTCTAACGCAGGCGCTTCCGCATTGTCATAGCGGAACGTTACATTGCGGAATTCTAAGAGCGGCGTATCATCGCTTGCCGTTGCCGTTGCCGTTGCCGTTGCCGTTGCCGTTGCCGTTGCCGTTGCCATTGCCGTTGCCGACATAGCATGGCTTGCGCTATTTGGTGTTGTTAGGGCGCTGTTAGGGGTGGAGATGGTACCTGTGAACAGGTCTGTGTTTTCATGTTCTAGCAATTCTCGAATACGGCGATAGCAGACGATGGCTTCTGGAATGTCGACGATAACGAAGATGGACATTAGCAAATTGAGAAGAATCAAGTTGGCATATTCGATGACGGCCATAATATCACCAATTTGCAATGTCCCAAGGCTTACGTTGTAGCCACCTACCCAGAGGATGCAGACGGCGCTCATGTTGAACATAATTAAGATCGTAGGCAAACCGATAGCGTAGGTTTGTCGTACTGCCTTTGACAAGCCAGCAGTTTCTCGGAATAAAGCGTATTCTTTTTTTTGTTCGTCTTTGCTGCGATTGAATGCGCGGATGACGGACATGCCCACAATGTGATCGCGCACGGCGTCAGTAATGTCGTCTAGCTTCAATTGCATTTTTTTTACTAATGGTAATGCTTTTCGTTGCAGTACGGCGATGCAAATGACCATGAGAATCATAACGGTTAAAATGATGAGGCCTAGCTGCCAGCTTTTGTAGAATGTTAGGCCTAAGCCTACGAAAATCATGAGTGGTGTAGGGGCAATCATGTTGAGGCTTTCATCGATAACGGATTGAATTTTTTCTACGTCTCGACTCGCTCGCATTAAGATTGTTCCTGTTCCGAAGTGGGTGAAGTCGCGTAAGGAAAAGTCTTGGATGGCTTTCACTAAATCGTTTCGTAAGGCCTCGCCGATGCGCGCCGAAATGTGAGCGCTCAGTGCCACCCCTAAGACCGATGCGAGAACTGTGGCGAAGGCCACCGCTAACATGATGGCACTCGAATTAGTAATAAAGTCCAAGTCTCCTTTGAGGACGCCGTCATTGATGATGGTAGCCGTCAAGGTTGGAATGTAGAGGGAACCGACGACGCTCAGCAATGTCGTTATGAGCACTGCTGCCATAGGGCTCACCATAGGTTTTATATAGGATAGAAATGATTTCATAAGTACTCCTTTTTGATCGTTATATTTTTCTATTATATTGCATACAATTTTAGTACGCAATAGTACGATTTATACTATGATTTGTGCAGATTTATAAAACTGATACATGTTGAGTGAGTGGCAATTGCATTATGCTGTATTTATATATACGGGTATCTTATTTTTTGATATACTAGAAAAGCATTTTTAATGCATGTAAGTGTTTTTTCTTAAGTAAGGAGAGTTTTTAATGAACGTAAATTGGAAATTGTTTGCTCCTCTCGTAGTCGCTGTGTTAGTGTGGCTCATTGGAGCACCAGCAGGATTAAGCGCAGATGCTTGGATCTATGTGAGTATCTTCGCAGGCCTTGTAGTAGGTTTGATTTTAGAGCCATTGCCACCTGCTTTTATCGGTATTATTGCTATTACTCTATCTGTATTATTCAAAGTAGGCCCTGTAGTCACGGTAGATAAGGCGACAGGCGTTGCGAAGGCAATTACATCAGCGCAAGCAATTAGTTGGGGACTTAGTGGCTTCTCTAATACGATTGTATGGCTTATCTTTGCGGCGTTCATGATTGGTATTGGTTATGAAAATTCTGGCTTGGGCCGTCGTATTGCTTTGTTCTTAGTACAAAAATTAGGTAAATCTTCTCTTGGTTTGGGCTATGCTATCGCCTTAACTGACCTTGTATTAGCACCATTCATTCCAAGTAATGCGGCTCGTTCTGGCGGTACGATTTACCCAATCGTATCTAGCATTTCTCCAATGTTTGATTCGTATCCAGATAAAAATCCTCGCCGTATTGGTTCCTATTTGAACTGGGTAGCATTGGCGACAACTTGTGTAACAAGCTCTTTATTCCTTACTGGTGCGGCACCAAACCCGCTTGTTCTTGAATTATCTGCCAAAGCAGGCATCGTAACACCAAGCAGCTGGGGTAGCTGGTTTATCGCATTCTTACCAGTAGGTCTTATTTTATTAATCATTACGCCATTATTGACATATGTCTTCTGTAAACCAGAAGTGAAAGGATCTCCTGAAATTGCAGAATGGGCAAAAGCAGAGTTCCAAAAATTAGGAGCTATGACTCGTAGCGAAATCGCCATGGCGAGCATTTCTATTTTAGCTCTTGTTCTTTGGATTGGTGCAAGCACATTCAAAATCAATCCGACTACAACAGCGTTAATCGTTATTATTTTGATGATTTTCACAAAAATCATTACGTGGCAAGATTTCCTCGGTAATAAACCGGCTTGGAATGTATTGACTTGGTTTGCTACATTAGTACCTATGGCGGCAGGTCTTAAAAACGTAGGTTTCCTTGATTGGTTGGCAAAAGCTGCTGGCGGCTACCTTGTATCCTTAGATCCGACAATGGCTGTATTAGGTTTGCTTATCGCATTCTGCTTGCTTCGCTATTTCTTCGCTTCTGCCACAGCCTATAGTACAGCTATGGTGGGCTTGTTTGCGACGTTGATTATGCAAATTCCTGGTATTGATCCAGTTATGACGATGTACATTTTATTGCTTCCAGTTGGTATTGCTGGTATCCTCACACCGTATGGTACGGGGCATAGCCCAATCTGGTTTGCTAGCGGCTATAACAAAGGACCAGAGTTCTGGAAATTAGGCGCCATTTTCGGTTTTATTTATTTAGCTATTTATATCCTCGTAGGTATTCCTTGGATCCAATTCGTAATGCCTACGTTGCACTAAGCATTATGTAAGGGGAGACACGCATGTCTTTTAAAGAACGTTTAGTTCAGTCCGTTTTATTTGAAATGGGAGCTATTTTAATAGGCTATCTAATCATGCTGCTGATTACCCATAGCGGTGAAAGTCAGAGCCATGGAGGCAGTCCGTTATTAGTGACGATTTTAATTTCTCTCACTGCCATGGTATGGAATTTTGTGTTCAACTGGGTGTTTGATAAATTCGTACCTGGTAATCGATTAGATCGTGGTGTAGGCATTCGCATTACGCATGCTGTTCTTTTTGAAGGCCTTTTGTTGGCTGCTACGATTCCAATGATTATGTATTTTATGAACATGACTTTTGTAGAAGCATTCATGGCCGATATTAGCATGACATTAGCTATTTTGGGGTACACATATGTCTTTAATTGGGGCTATGATCATTTGCGCATTCGTTTTGTGAATGCAGAATAGGGAGCTTGAGGGAGTATGATATTTGATGTAAGAACTATAACAGGCACTGCTATGTTATTAGCTATTGCATTGATAGCGCAAAGTTTACGTATTTTATTTCCTATTCCGCCACAAGTGAGTATGTTTGTCATTGGAACTGTTGTATCGGCTACGTATGTATTGGCTACATGGCGATATGGGTGGCAAGCAGGAATGGTAATCGCTTGGATTACACCGGTAATAGCTTATATGCAGGGAATGTTGCCGATTCTGCCTTTAGTGTTAGTAACCGGATTGGGCACATCGGTGTATGTAATATTAGTCCATTGGCTAAAAGATAGACCAATTTGGCTTATCATAGGGGCTGCTTCTACAGGGAAAATGGCAGTTCTCTATGGCGGTGCATTAGCTTTATTGCACGTATGGAATATAACAGGGCCAAAAGCGATGGCTGTATTATTGGCTTTTAGTTGGCCACAGCTTATTACGTCTTCCTTAGGTATCATCATTGCATTAGGGATTATGCGACGTATTGATGGATAAAACTAAAAGTTATGACAACAGATAAAAAATGCATATGACAAAAAAGGGCTTTTCACGCATTGTGAGAAGCCCTTTTCATTGACTTAGAGACTATGTTTTTCTATAATGAATATAATATTTTTATAGTATAGTTTTTTAGTAGGTGTATTAAGACCTTCTAAAAAAATAGGAATTAAAGTGACGGAAGATTAACTCACTGTATAGGGGTAGTTATAATCATACATAGATAAGGAGAGATTATATGAAATTTAATACAAAATGCGTGCACGGTAGCGGTAAACCAGATAATACAGGAGCTATTTCTCCAGCCATTTATATGTCTAGTACGTTCTCTCATCCTAGTTTGGGAGACACGACAGGGTTTCAATATTCTCGCGAATCTAATCCTACGCGGGAACGCTTGGAAACGTTGATGGCCAATTTAGAGGAAGGGACAGACGCATTGGCTTTTTCTTCTGGTATGGCTGCTATTGATGCGGTATTTCATTTATTTTCTCCTGGTGACCATGTTATCGTTGGGGATGATTTATATGGCGGTTCTATCCGTATGTTCACTAATGTTTATGAGCAAAATGGTATTGAATTTACTTATGTAGGTACATCCGATTTAGATGCAGTGAGAGCTGCTTTTAAAGAGAATACCAAAGCTGTTTTCGTGGAAACACCTACGAATCCTATGATGGAAATTACAGATATTAGAGGTATTGTAGACATTGCTCATGCCCGTAATGCTTTAGTGATCATTGATAATACATTCTTGTCTCCGTATTTCCAAAAGCCTTTGACCTTGGGGGCTGATATTGTAGTCCATAGTGGGACAAAGTTTATCGGTGGTCATCATGATGTGATTTCTGGTTTTTACCATTGTGAAAGATGAAGACTTAGCGGCTAAGTTGCGCCTTACTTATAAAACGGTGGGAGCCTGTTTATCTGCTATGGATAGTTGGCTCGTCATCCGTGGTGTAAAAACATTGGCGCTTCGTATGGAACAACACCAGAAAAATGCCATCGCTTTAGCTGAATGGTTACAGGCACATCCAAAAGTGACAAAAGTATTATTCCCAGGTTTGCCAGAACACCCTGGTTACGACATTAACAAATCACAAACGACAGGCTTTGGCGGCATGTTGTCTTTCGAAGTAGATAGCGAAGAAACGGCGAAACAAGTATTGGAAGGCATTGAATTAATCCAATTCGCTGAAAGCCTTGGCGGCACAGAATCACTTTTAACCTATCCAGTGACACAGACCCATCCAGATTTGAAACCAGAAGATGCAGAGCGAAAAGGAATTACGCGCCGTCTCTTGCGTTTGTCTGTAGGGATTGAAGATACAGATGATTTAATTGCTGATTTAAAACAAGCATTTAATAAGTAATCGTGTAATACAGTTTATAGAAGTTATGTCGTTTTTAAGAAAGGGGATATAATGGGGCGCTATAATTTTGATACTATCGTAGATAGAACAAATACACAGTCCTTAAAATACGACTTTGCTGTGCAGCGAGGGAAACCAGATGATGTGAAGCCGTTTTGGGTAGCCGATATGGACTTTGAAATTCCTCAAGAGTTGAAAGAACGATTAGTAGAACGGGTGAATCACGGCATTTTCGGCTATAGCGAAAGTGATGAGTTTTATTTTGAGGCTCTCAAACATTGGTTCGAAGACCGCTTTCAGTGGTCTATTCAACAGGAGTGGCTTGTCAAAACGCCAGGCATCGTATTTGCTTTAGCGATGGCAGTGCGAGCTTTCACAAAGGAAGGGGACGGCGTTCTCATTAATCAACCGGTGTACTATCCGTTTAGTTTAGTCATTGACGATAATGATCGAAAGCTCATCAATGTACCGCTTATATATCGAGATAATAGCTATAGCATTGATTTTGAAGGTATTGAAAAGGCCATTGTAGAACATAATGTAAAACTCTTTTTACTGTGCAATCCGCACAATCCGGTAGGCCGCGTATGGACTGAAGAAGAATTGAAGCGATTAGGCGACATTTGTATCTCCCATAATGTGCTTATCGTGAGCGATGAAATTCACGCTGATTTCGTTTGGGACGGCCACGAGCACACTGTCTTTGCTAATCTTGGAGAATCTTATGCGCAACAGACTATTATTTGTACAGCGCCGAGTAAGACCTTCAATATTGCGGGATTACAAGTATCTAATATCTTTATTCCTAATGCTACATTGCGACGCCGTTTCGTAAAGGAAATTAATAAAGCTGGATTTAGCCAGTTAAATACGATGGGCCTCGTTGCCTGTCAGGGGGCTTATGAAGTGGGTGGCCCATGGCTAGATGAATTGAAAGTCTATTTGCAAGATAATATTCAATTTACTCTCGATTATTTTGCACAGCATTTTCCGAAAATGACTATGCTTCGTCCAGAAGGGACGTATTTGATGTGGTTCGATTGTTCTCAGTTACCATTAACGCCAGAAGAGAGAGAAACATGGATCTTGGAAGATGCTAAATTATGGCTCGACAGTGGGTCCATGTTTGGTAAAGACGGCGAACAATTTGAACGTATCAACGTTGCTTGCCCGCGCAGTGTATTAGTAGACGGTTTAGAATCATTGCGCCGTGCTTACGAAGCGAAAGGATTTTAATTTAATTCGTTATTCTCTAACAACGAGGTGACACGATGCCTATTAAAGTTATTAAGAATTTACCGGCCATTACTAAATTAGCGCAAGAAAATATTTTCGTTATGGATACGGAACGAGCTGAAAACCAACAAATCCGTCCTTTAGAAATCTTGTTAGTGAATTTGATGCCTACTAAAGAAGTGACGGAAACGCAAATCTTGCGGGCTCTTAGTAATAGCCCATTGCAAGTAAATTTTACGCTTTTACATACCGCATCAAGAAAATCTAAAAATACAGACGCAGAATATTTAGAAACCTTTTACCGTACCTTTGATGAAGTGAAAGAAGACTTCTTTGATGGCATGATCATTACAGGTGCTCCTGTAGAACTGATGCCTTTTGAAGAGGTAGACTACTGGGATGAATTGGTAGAGATTATGAACTGGGGCGAAGAGCATGTATACTCTACATTCTACATATGTTGGGGCGCTCAAGCCGGTTTATATCACCATTTTGGCATTAATAAATCGGTTATGGATCGAAAATTATTTGGTGTTTATGAACACGACATTTACAACGATCGTCCCGTTTTATTACGTGGCTTCGACGAAAAGTTCTGGATGCCTCATTCTCGCCATACCACCGTGTCGGAAGAGCAAATTAGAAACAATAAGCAATTGGAATTACTTGCCGGTTCGGGCCCAAGTGGAGCGGCTATCGTGCGTAGTTTAGATAATAAACATATTTTCGTCTTTGGTCATGCCGAATACGATTGGGATACGCTAAATCGCGAGTACGTGCGAGATATTGCGAAAGGAGATGAAGTAGATTTACCAGAAAACTACTTCCCTGATGACGATCCAAAACAACGCCCTATCGTGCGGTGGCGTTCGGTAAGTACTTTGTTATTTACGAACTGGTTAAACTACTACGTATACCAAGAAACACCGTACATTATTGAGCAAATTAAAAAGATGAAATACGACCGGGATAAAGACTTTGGTGCTTACATATAAGGAGATATATTATGAGTAACAATTATAAATTTGAAACACTACAATTACATGGTGGTCATACAGTAGATCCAACAGGTGCTCGTGCTGTGCCAATTTACCAAACTACGTCTTTCGTATTTAAGGATGCGGAAGAAGCGGCAGGTCGCTTTGCATTAACAAATCCAGGGGCGATTTACTCCCGCTTAGGTAATCCTACAACAGACGTATTAGATGCTCGAGTAGCTCAATTAGAAGGGGGCGCAGCTGGGATTGCATTGGCTTCCGGATCTGCGGCGATTACTTATTCTATTTTGAACGTTGCTAGTACAGGCGATAATATCGTAGCTGCTTCTACATTATATGGCGGTACATATAATTTGTTTACAGCTACATTGCCTCGTTTTGGCATTGAAACGAAATTTGTAAATCCAGATAATTTAGAAGAATTTGATGCGGCTATTGATGAGCATACAAAAGCTGTATACATCGAAACAATCGGTAACCCAGGTATTAATTTGATTGATGTGCAAGCAGTAGCTGATATTGCTCATAAACATAATATTATCCTTATCGTTGATAATACATTTGCGTCGCCATACTTATTCCGTCCGTTAGAGCATGGTGCGGACGTTGTTGTTCATTCTGCTACAAAATATCTTGGTGGACATGGTACTACATTAGGTGGTGTTGTCGTTGAATCTGGTAAATTTGACTATAAAGCTTCTGGTAAATATCCAGGATTTGTAGAAGGCGACGAACATTATAATGGCTTAGTATATGGTGATTTGCCAATTCCGTTTACTGTGAAAATCCGTACCCAATTATTGCGCGACACAGGTGCGTGCATTACGCCACTTGCGGCATGGCAAATTTTACAAGGCATTGAAACATTGTCCTTGCGCGTAGAGCGTCACGTTGAAAATACTCGTAAAGTAGTAGATTTCTTAAATAACCATCCAAAAGTAGCGTGGGTGAGCTACCCAGAATTGGAAACGAGCCCATATAAAGCGTTAGCTACGAAATTATTCCCGAAAGGGGTAGGGGCTGTCTTTACATTTGGCGTACAAGGTGGCAAAGAGGCAGGCATTAAGTTTGTTGATGCCCTTCAATTGTTCTCCCACCTTGCTAACGTAGCAGATGCTAAATCTTTAGTCATTCACCCAGCATCTACGACACATGCACAGTTGAACGAAGAACAACAACGATCCGCTGGCGTTACACCAGATATGATTCGCCTTTCTATTGGTATTGAAAATATCGACGATATCATTGACGATTTATCCCAAGCATTAGATAGAGTATAAGCAAGCGCTAGATCAAATATTATTACATAACATAAAAAGAGCTATACCAAATGACATTGATTCATTCGGTATAGCTCTTTTGCGTAATGGTGCATTAGCTCCTTGTGTAGCTAATGTTAAGTGTAGCTAGTAAGGTGATTTACAACAACGTATATTATTGTAGTTTTTCCAATAAAGCTTTCAAATAGATATACACTCGTTCTACAGATGGAAGGTGTACTCGTTCTACTGGCGTATGCGGGCTTAGGATTGTAGGGCCAAAGCTGATCATTTGTGTGTTTGGCAAGATGCCTTTTAATAAGCCACACTCAAGGCCCGCATGGATGGCATTTACCGTAGCAGGTGTATCAAACATTTCGTTATGCAATGCAATGGCTTGTTCCTCCAATTTGGATCCACGTTCGTATTCCCACGCAGGGTAGCCGCCGTTGCGCACTGCTGCAAGGCCTAATGTATCGGCTAAAAGCAATAGTTTTTTCGCTAAGTACTCAAGGCTGTTCATGTTAGAACTACGCACGGATACGAGGATGTCGATGGTGTGGGTTCCTTCTTCTACGATAGCGAGGTTGTTAGATGTTTCTACAAGCCCTTCGATGGTTTGGCTCATAGAATGAACGCCATCTTCAGCGAGGTATAAATAGGAAATTAACGCCTCTGCTGTATCGTCTGCATACGTTACATCTGGTGTTTCGATATCCTCTACGAGAATGACAAGGCCTGGATCTTTAACGGCAAATTCTTGTTGGTATTGTTTTTCATAGAATGCCAACAATGTTTTGATTGCTGTTACATCTTCAGGTCGTACAGTAATAGTAGCGACTGCTTTAGATGGGATAGCATTGTGTTTGACGCCACCTTTGAAAGAAGCAAGATTTAGAGAATATTGTTTTTCTAAATCGTATAAAACGCGGGCTAATACTTGGTTTGCATTTGCTCGTTGCTCGATAATCTCGATGCCTGAATGCCCCCCTTGTAGACCTTGCACAGAAATGGATAAGGCCGCATTGTAGCCAGGCAAATTATTTTCCCGAAGCAGAGGAATGCTCACATTGACATGGCAACCGCCAGCGCAGCTTACGGTGAACTCGTGTTCTTCTTCTGTATCTAAGTTGAGCAAATAATCGCCCGTTACATCTCCTTCTTTTAAGGCAAAGGCGCCATCCATACCTGTTTCTTCGTTCGTTGTAAATAAAGCTTGAATGGGGCCGTGTTGTTGCTCTTTGTCTTCTAAAATAGCTAAAATCATAGCACAGCCTATACCATTATCGGCGCCTAGTGTAGTGTGGTCTGCATGCATCCATTTCCCTTCGATGATATTGGCAATAGGGTCTTTAGTAAAATCATGATTGGAATCAAGATCTTTTACGCACACCATATCAATATGACCTTGCAAGATCACTGTAGGACGGTTTTCATAACCCGGTGTAGCCGATTTTTTCACGATTACATTCCACACATCGTCTTGCACGACATCCAATCCTAATTGTTTTGCGAAATTAACGATATAATCGCTAACTGCTTTTTCATTGCCTGATTCGCGAGGAATTTGGCTCATATCTTTGAAAATGTCTAACACTCGTGTGGCTTGACTGATATTGTTCATATTATATACCTCTCATTCTGTGAAAGTGCTTTCACAAATGGTGAAAGTTTCAATGTACATACATAGGTTAGTATAGTTATGTTGATGTACATTATACTTATACTATAGTTATATCATAGGTAAGGATAAATAGAAAAGTGCTTGTACAAATAGAAAAGGTCTTTCATTTAGTTTATAATAGAAAAGAATAAATAGCAGGAAATCTGTATGGACTGATAGAATGTTTATGTATAAGGGTGGTGAAAGTATGCAGCATGAACACCGCAATATTAGTATGCTCATGGATCTCTATGAGATGACTATGGCTAATGGCTACTTTACAAAGGAGCGAACTTTAGACCGTGTTGCTTTTGATGTCTTTTATCGTCGTAATCCAGATGAAGGTGGTTTTGCTATTTTCTGTGGATTAGAGCAAATTTTGGAATATATTACACATCTCCACTTTGAAGAGGCAGAAATTGAATATTTTAGAAGTCTCAATTTATTTAGTGAAGCTTTTTTAGACTATTTGCGGCACTTCCGATTTACTGGCGATGTGTACGCCTTTAAAGAGGGGACTATTATTTATCCCAATGAACCAGTCATAACTATTGTAGCACCGCTCATTGATGCACAAATTGTCGAGACTGCTGTACTAGCTATGATGAATCATCAGTCTCTGATTGCTACAAAGGCGAACCGCATTGTGCGAGCTGCAGAAGGGCGTATTGTATCCGATTTTGGTGCTCGCCGAGCCCATAATGTGGATGCTGCCGTGTATGGATCGCGAGCTGCCTATATTGGCGGTGTTCATTCTACGGCGACAGTGCTAGCAGGACAGAAGTTTAATATTCCTGTGAGCGGAACGATGGCCCATAGTTGGGTTATGTACTACGGGTCTGAATACGAAGCCTTTAAAGCGTATGCCGAAGTTTATCCTCAAAGTTCCGTATTTTTAGTGGATACCTACGATGTATTAAATTCTGGTGTACCTAATGCAATTAAGGTAGCTAAAGAAGTATTGGATCCACAAGGGTACCGCTTAAAAGGTATTCGCCTCGATTCTGGGGATTTAGCATATTTGGCGAAACAAGCCCGTCGCATGCTAGATGAAGCAGGCTTAACAGATTGTAAAATCGTTGCATCTAATAGTCTTGATGAGTATACTATTACATCGCTGTTGAGCCAAGGTGGACCTATCGATGCCTTTGGTGTAGGGGAACGTTTGATTACGTCTAAATCGGATCCTGTATTTGGCGCCGTTTATAAGATTGCTGGCGTTGAAAAAGATGGGGAATGGAAACCGCGTATTAAAGTATCGGAAACAGTGGCTAAAATTACGAATCCCGGATTGAAAAAAGTATACCGCGTGTATAGTAACGCTACTGGCGAAGCCATTGCTGATTTATTGACTATGCCCGACGAAGTACCAAGCACAGAACAACCTTATCGCTACATTGATCCAGAAAAACCATGGCGTGAACTCTATTTTGAAGACTGTACTTTTAAAGATTTGCAAGAGTTAGTCATCAAAGAGGGGAAACAAATCGTTCCATCCCCATCGTTAGAAGAGATTCGAGAATATGTTCAATATCAATTGAAACATGAAATTTGGGAAGAAGAGCAGCGGTTCGATAATCCTCACGGTCATTATTTAGATATGAGCCCTGCCTATTACGATATGAAAATGGATTTGTTAAGTCGCATAGAAAGTAGAAGGTAGGATATCTATGTTGAAGAATCCAAAACAAATTAAAGACAAACTTATTCAGTGGATTCGCCGTTATTTTGAAGACAATGGACCTCGTTGTTCTGCTGTTATCGGTATATCGGGAGGCAAAGACTCTACCATTGTGGCAGCCCTTTGCAAAGAAGCATTAGGGGCAGAGCGCGTTGTAGGTGTGCTTATGCCGAATGGTGTGCAATCGGATATTGATGACGCCAAATCGGTAGTAGAACATCTGGGTATTCCTTATATAATCGTAAATATTGGAGATGCGTATCAGGCCTTATCTAAGGCTATTACAGAAACTCCAGGTTTTGCTGATATTGCAAAAGAATCTCAGCTTAGTCATGATGCGGCTATCAATATGCCACCCCGCTTGCGCATGGCGACGTTATATGCGGTATCTCAAAACTTACCTAATGGTGGTCGTGTTGCTAATACCTGTAATGGCTCTGAAGATTATGTAGGTTATTCTACAAAATTTGGCGATTCTGCAGGAGATTTTAGTCCTTTAGCGAATCTAGTAGTAGAAGAAGTGCGCCAAATCGGCGAATTATTAGACATTCCTGAACAGTTAGTCCACAAAACACCGAGTGATGGATTAAGTGGGCAATCGGACGAAGACAAATTAGGCTTTACCTATGCTGTGCTTGATCGATATATCCGAACGGGCCAAATTGATGATGCCAACACAAAGGAGCGGATTGACCATTTGCATCGCATCAATTTACATAAATTAGAATTAATGCCAGCTTTCATATGGAATGAAGATTAATATTATTGTAGGTAAGAAGGGAGAGTATGTAGTTATGAAACAGAATATTGCTATCATTGGTACAGGCGGCACTATTGCAGGGAAAGGTGCATCAGATACGGATTTGACAGGCTATACGCCAGGGGTCATTACGGTAGAAGAAATTATTGAATCTGTACCGGGTGTTAGTGAATATGGGCCTTTCGTACATTATCAATTTGCGAATATGGAAAGCTCTGATATTACTATGTATCAATGGATTGAATTAGCGAAATTGGTACAATCTGTTGTGGATCGAGAGGATGTGGGTGGCGTTGTTATTACCCACGGGACTGACACATTGGAAGAGACTGCCTATTTTCTCAATTTAGTAGTTCATACTGACAAGCCTATTGTTGTGACTGGTTCGATGCGTCCAGCCAGTGCTATTAGTGCTGATGGGCCTATTAATTTACTTCAATCTATTCAAGTGACTCGCCATCCTTCTTCTGTGGGAAAAGGGGTATTAGTCGTTTTAAATGGAACTATTGAAAGTGCTCGCGAAGTTACGAAAATGAATACCACCAATGTGTCTACCTTTGGTAGTCCGAATACAGGGCATATGGGCTTTGTACAAGATGGTGTACCACATTTTTATAGTTCGCCTGTACGGCGCCATACACTGCATTCTGAATTTGCTGTGGCTGATACGTTACCGCATGTACCTATCTTGGCTTGTTATGCTGGTATAGAAGAGTCGGTAGGGGCGGCTGTTCTTAATACGCATCCAGATGGACTTGTTATTATGGGGTTAGGCCATGGAACAGTACCGAAGCAGATCCGTGTTGTCACGGAAAAGGCAGGCGTACCTGTTGTAAGAGCATCGAGAACAGGTACGGGTATTGTTTCCGCTCTATCCACTGATAAGGGGACGGATTATATAGTGAGCGATTCCTTAAGCCCACAAAAAGCTCGTATATTATTAATGGTGGCTCTTCAAAAAGAGAGAACAAAAGGGGATTTAGAACGCATCTTTAAGGAATATTAATAGAATAGTAGCATGTAAAAAGAGAGTTAGACCGATATCGTTCTAACTCTCTTTTTCGATTTGTAATCCTCTTAGGGTAAAGCGTATAAAATTACTCGTTCGTAGCATTTGTTAATGCCCGTTGTACTCCTATATAGACAGCTTTTGCTAAAGTATCGCCAAAGAGGGAGAATGAACCAGCATCAGTTAGAATTTCGCCATTTGTATCAATGGTCATAATAATACCGTCTGTAGCCGTCCCTGTAGCACCAGTATTGATAGATTTAGATAGACTGTGATCCACTGTTGTGTTATATGTTGTATGGTGAGTGACACTATCTATATTCCAATCTTGCAAAGCTGCTGTTTTTGCTTCTGTAATGGTGATGATGGATTTGACCATAGCACTATCTGTGAGGGCTTTGTTGGTGAAAGCGAGGATATTAATTGTTCCAGGTGTGTGGAATTGACCATCTTTTTCTTCGTAACAATAGCCTGTTCCTGCACGGTGAGCTGTTTCGTCAACACCAGCAGTAATCAATGTTTCTACAATGGTATCATTTTCTTGTACCATCGTATAGACTACGCGGTCTAGCGTTGCTGATGTCAATAAGGCTGTGCTAAAATGAACAGGTACATCAATATGTTCAAATTCTTGGGCTAAGTAGTTAGATACCGATCCACCTGGCAGATCTTGTTCTGTATGGATGTTGAATGTTAGCTGTTGGTTGCGCACCCCTAATGTATGGTGAAAACCACCATTCAATTGACCGCTGCTGAGGGAGTAATGGATATCGTCGAATAAGACTGTAACAGAGGTTGCCTCTGAAATAATATGGCCACCGCTGGCAAGTTCTGCAGGCGGTGCATAAGGATTTGTAAACATAGTAGACTCTCTAGTATGAAATAGGGAATATAAATATATATAACTCTTATCATCATATCATAGTTTTTATAGAGAACGATATTAATTTATATAGGAAGGTAACTATGGACTTTAATACATTATGGAGTACGGTGTCGCAGCTTTTGTTTAACGATGCCAATGTACTGCTTCGATTGCGAGATTGGTTCTTTGACCAAGCGGGCAATATTTTACTAGCGCTCATTGTCTTTTTTATTGGTCGATATGTCATTCGATGGATTAAAAATGTAGCTGTTCGCATTATGACGAAAGCTCAATATGATGCGGCAGCTATGAGTTTTGTAGCTCAATTGATTAATTACTTATTATTGGCTGGATTAGTGTTGATCTGTTTGAACCAAATCGGGATTCCTACCACATCTTTTGTAGCTGCTTTTGGTGCTTTTGGCTTAGGTATCGGTTTGGCATTACAAAATAATTTGGCCAATTTAGCGTCTGGATTGCTCATTCTTATTTTTAAGCCTTTTAAAGCCGGCCACTATATTTCTACTGGCGATATTGAGGGCAATGTACATGCCATTCAATTTATGAATACTATTGTTATTACGAAAGATCAAAAACGAGTATATATTCCAAACTCGCAACTGACATCGCAGCCGGTAACTAATTTTTCATATATGAAAGAACGGGTTATACCATTTGTGTTTGATATTGGTTATAATAATGACCATCATCAAGCCATCCAAATTTTGAAAGATATTTTTGATGCTGAAAATCGTGTTCTTAATGCACAAAAAATGGAAATTGGTATTACTGAATTTGGTGATAACTCTGTTCGTATCGCTGCATTTGCACGGGTGCGTACACCAGAATATGTAGACGTGCGTTACACTATCATGTCTCGCGTAAAAGATGCTTTCGACGCACATGGTATCGATATTCCATATCCGCAACGAGTGGTATATGTTCATAATGAACCGACTACATCAAATGAATCATAGAATCTTAATATAGAAAGTGAAATACATGAATTTAATTAGGAAACAAATTTCATTGTGGACGTATCTCATGGTGTTTATTGTGGCATTAGGAATAGCTTTCACAATGAGCAAAGATGTAATTGCAGAAACACCGACGCCGCCAACTACCATAGGGGAAGCGGTAGTCTTAATTGATGCAGATACGAAAGACATTTTATTTGCTAAAAATCCAGATAAATGGATGCATCCGGCCAGTACTACGAAAATGGTAACGCTCTTGACGGCCATTGAATTGAAAGGTACTCGATTTGACGAATTAGCCACTATTAGTCCTTATGCGGCTAGCGTAGGGGAATCGAGTTTAGATATTCGTGTAGGTGATGAAATTACATTGGAAGGCCTTATTGAAGGCATGATGGTAGCCAGTGGTAACGATGCAGCCGTAGCAGTGGCTGAAAATGTAAGTGGCTCTGTAGCGGCTTTTGCCCAAGATATGGAGCGCATCGCAGCGAAAGCGGGAGCAAAAAATAGTAAGTTTTTAAACCCTCATGGATTGACGCAAATGGGACATCATACGACGGCCCGCGATTTAGCACTGATTGCGGCATATGGCATGCAATACGATATGTTCCGTGATAAAGTAGCCAACGACTATTATAAAGTGCCTTTCCAAAATCGGGCGCCTGTAACGATTCGTACAACGAATCACTTTATTCGTAACAAATATCCTGGCGCTAATGGACTAAAAACGGGCTATACTAGTGCTGCAGGGGAGTGCTTGATTGCCTCTGCTACACGAGGTGGACATACGATGATTGTTGTTCTTCTCAATGACGATGATCGCTGGGATGATGCGGTGAAGTTCTTAGACTATGGCTTTAAATTGAGAGGTGTAATTTAACAGTCTTAAGGGGGAACTATGAGTTCATTTTTTGCTTTTTTAAAACGTATGCGCTTTATCAATCGCTGGAGTTTAATGCGCAATACAGAACGGGAGAATATTCAGGAGCATAGCTTAGAAGTAGCCATGATTGCTCATAATTTGGCGGCTTTGCGGAATGAATATTTTGGTGGTTCTGTGGATTTAAATAAAGTTGCTGTTATCGCTATGTACCATGAGGTGAGTGAAATTTTTACTGGCGATATGCCGACGCCGATTAAATATTTTGATCCTAAATTGCGATCCTTATATGGTGAAATCGAAACATTAGCACAAGAAAAAATGCTTACCACTTTGCCTGCACGATTGCAATCTGTATATCGACCTATTCTCGTAGAGGCTGAGCATTCCGAAGAATGGCCCCTTGTAAAAGCAGCGGATACTTTGTCGGCATACATGAAATGTGTCAATGAATTACATGCAGGGAATGACGAGTTTAAAGAAGCACACGATTCTATTTTGATTAAATTAAAAGAGCTAAATATGCCAGAGGTGGACATGTTTATAGAAGAGTATATTCCTGCTCTTGATAAGTCGTTGGATCAGTTGAATTATGGGATATAAATTTATAATAACTGAATAAATGGTTTTGATACCAGTAAGTTTAAGCAAGGCGGAGTTTTATTTATTAATGAATCTTATAATATAACAAAAAATGAGCATTAAAATGACTATATTATAGATGAACTAGCAAATAATATTATTGGGGAATACTTTAAAATAGTAACTAATCAAAGAAATGAGAACTTTTCTAATGGGCGGTTTGTAAGAAATATTTTTGATGATTTAGTTATGAATCATGCAAAACGTGTAGTATTGATTGAAAATCCTAGTCGCGAAGAGTTATCTACAATAAAATCTGATGATGTTGTTTTTTTAATACCTGAATTACAAGAATAAATATTATATAAGGAGTTTAGTGTGCAGTTTTCAAATTTAAACGATATAAGAAACAATATTTTTATAGAAGAAGTATCGAGTTTAAATCCCAATTATCGATTTGATAATTATATTAGTGGAAATACTAATCGTAGAGCTTTTTCTGCTGCTCAATATGTAGGAGAACGTCTTGGGTTAGGTTATAATCCACTTCTTATCCATGGCTCTTCTGGTTTAGGTAAAACGCATTTGATGCACGCTATTGGTAATGCTATTTTTCAACAGCGACCGAATTTAAAAGTCATTAGTATTACTAGTGAACATTTTATAAATCTCTTTGTTGAATCAGTCAAAAAAGGGCAAGGCGATATTTTTAGAAATACATTTTACAATATTGATGTATTGATGATCGACGATATTCAATTTTTAGATAATAAAGAAGATACCGAGATTGAATTTTTAAATATTTTCGATGAATTATACAAGAAAGGAAAACAAATCGTTCTTACATCAGATATTATGCCAGACGATATGGAGCGATTTGGAGAACTCCTTCGACCAAGACTTCAAGATGGTTTTGTAGCTACTTTAGAACGTCCTGATTTAGAAATGCGTATTGCTATCTTAAAATTTTGGGTAGAATGCGAAAAGCAACGGAAAAATATCATTACTATTGATAATGACGTTCTTTGTTATATAGCACTTCAATTCGATGAAGAGATTCGTACATTAAAAGGTGTTTTTAACAGGTTAATTTTGAGTGCCACTATAGATGAGAGAAAAGAGTCCATTGATTTACAATATACTAAAGAAATATTAGATTCTTTCGCTTATATGTCTTGAATTGGAATAAACAGTGATAATATAGAAAACAAAAACTAGCTTATGAAATAATCTAGTTTTTGTCTAAAATTAATATTTTATATATTTGTTATTGCGTAATAAAATAGTCTTCCCACGCCACGAAAAGGCTCTATCCCCATAGGCTGTTTTAAATTGTTTATTTGTCATGTGTTCTATTTCATTCACATCTAAGAGTGGCTCCAGGTGTTGAAATTCCTCAATAGGCGTAGTAGGAATATTTTGATTGTGGGGGCATACGTCTTGGCATTGATCACAACCAAATAGTAATGGAGATTTCCTGATGATGGATCGTTCCTCGTCAGTGAGATCTCCTTTTTTTTGCGTCAAATAGCTTTTACAAGTGTTGTATGTAAAATTGCTTTCACCTAAGCAATCTCCTAAACACGTTTCGATGCATCGGTTGCAGCCCAGGCAGGTTTCTTGGCTAGGTCTGTTTGGTTCTAAGTGCATCGTTGTTAAGATGGTACCAATGAAGACGTAGGAGCCCCACGTGGGATTAATGAAGCATTTATTTTTTCCGTAAAAGCCGAGGCCTGCTAAGTAGGCCATGTAACGATCAGCTAGAGGGCTCGTGTCGCAGTGGATGGAAAAGGATTCATTCTCATTAAGTGAGCGCAATTGGTCTACAAGTGTTTGTAAATATTTATTCACTACTACGTGATAGTCGGTACTCCATGTGTAGCGCGATAGATTGCTTGGACCATTGTGGGGGACGTAATAAGGGAATAAACAAACAATAGCGCTGCGCGGTATAAAATTAGATACTGGCTGTAACCGATTCTCTATATTGGGTTCTGTAAAAGGGCATGGATTTTCTTCGAAGAGAATCTGTCTCGCTTCTTTTGGTAATGGCCATGGTGCAACGCCTACGGCAGGGATGTGTATTTCATTACAAATTTTCTGTAAATTCATGTTTTTTACCATAGATTTAAAATCTCATAATTGATACAATGTATATATATAAGATGATTCCATAGGTCATCTCGCAGTACTCGGTGACACTCATTTGGTGCATCGCGAAGTCAATTGTTTTTAGTATACCATTGAGAGGACAGATTATGTTAGCCTTTTTGAAAGTATTACAACCGAAGACGGTAGAAGAGGCCTTTGAAATGGCCACAAAAAACAAGACTGCTCCTATGCTTGCTGGCGGATGCTGGTTGCGCTTAGGGCGTCGAACTTGGCCTGCTGTGATTGATATGGCAGGACTTGATTTGCGTTATGTTCGTGAAGAAGACAATGAGTTTGTAATTGGTGCTATGGCGACACAAGGTGATGTAGAACGTTTTGAACCGCTAAAACAATTCTGTGGTGGCGCTGTAGTCAATGGAGTAAAAGAGATTCTTGGTGTACAGTTTAGAAATATGGCTACTATGGGCGGTTCCGTAGCGAGTCGATTTGGCTTTTCTGATATTATCCCTGCTTTATTAGCCGTGCATGCAGATATTGTTACTTTTAACGGTGGCCGTATGTCTATGCAGGACTATATGAGTTACAAAGAGCGAGATATTTTGATGGAAATCCGCATTCCTAACAAAGAAGTTCCTGTTGCCATCGAGGCATTGCGCATTTCTCGAGGCGATTTCCCTGTGTTGACAGGTTCTATCCGTCGTGATGGAAATGCCTACGAGTTGTATATTGGCACTCGTCCAGGAGCCCCTCAATTAGCAGCAAAGGCAAGTGCTCTGCTTTCAGAAAAAGGATTGGACGGCGTAGCAGAAGCAGCGAAATTAGCATCGGAAGAATTAGTGTATCAAAAGAATTCTCATGCATCTAAGGAATATCGCGTAGAAATGGTGAAATCTATGGTACAACGATTAGTTAAGGAGGTGGCACAATAATGGAATTAGTATTGCATATTAATGGTAAAAATGTCACCGTCAATGTACCGACAGATGAAATGTTGCTCACTACATTGCGGAATTTGGGGTATTACAGCGTGCGTTGTGGCTGTGATACGACAAACTGCGGTTTATGTACTGTATGGGTAGATGATGAAATTACATTGTCTTGTGCATATCCTACATTCCGTGCGCCAGGTCACAACATTACGACTCTTGAAGGTTTGGAAGAAGAAGCTACGTTATTAGCAGAGTGTTTAGCCTCCGAAGGGGCCGATCAATGCGGATTCTGTACGACAGGCATGATGATGAGTGCCATTGCATTAAAACGGAGAAATCCGAGTGCTTCTGATGATGAAATTAGAGAATATTTAATTGGCAACCTCTGCCGTTGTACTGGTTATGCCTCCCAATTACGAGGTGTTCGCAAGTTTTTACAAGGAGGTCTATGATGAAATACGTTGGTAAGTCTTACGATAAAGTCGATGCCAAAGGGATTTTAAGTGGCAAACCTTCTTACACTGGCGATTTTGTGCCAAAAGATGCGCTCATTATTAAAGTGTTGCGTAGCCCTCACGCACAAGCCACTATTAAATCGATTGATACATCGAAGGCTAAATTGATTCCTGGCGTAGAAGCGATTTTCACTTATGAAGATGTACCTACTACACGATTTACCTTAGCCGGTCAAACTTATCCTGAACCATCTGCATACGATACGTTGATTTTAGAAAAAACAGTTCGTTATGTAGGTGATGAGGTAGCATTAATCGTTGCAAAAGATGAGGCCACGGCGTTAAAAGCGATGCCTCTTATTAAGGTTGAGTACGAAGTACATAAACCGGTTCTCGATATGCGTACGGCTATTGACCATGAAACAATAGTTCATCCAGAAGACGATATTTTTAACCATATTCCAGTAGGTCAAGATTATAAGCGTAATATTTGTGTATCTTACCATAAACGGGTAGGCGATGTAGACGGGGAATTGGCGAAATGTGACTATGTCGTAGAGGGGACATATTTTGACCAAGCGACACGCCAATCGGCGATGGAACCGTTCCAAAGTTACGGTTATATTGACCATTTAGGTCGTATCGTCATTGTTAGTTCTACACAAATCGTATTCCATGCCCGCCGTCATATTGCCTTTGCTTTAGGTATTCCAGCGTCTAAAGTACGCGTGATTAAACCTCGTATCGGCGGTGGTTTCGGATCTAAACAAACGGCGTGTACAGAAATTATGACTGCTTTCTGTGCTTGGAAATTACAAAAACCGGTGTATTTATTGTATGATCGCACAGAAGCGCAAACGTGTTCTACTACGCGTCATGCTCGTGAATGGTATATCCGCTTAGGAGCTACGAAAGACGGTATCATCCAAGTTATTGACATGGACTCTATTACTGATGCAGGGGCTCATGCAACGCATTGCTTTACTACAACTACAGCTGGTGAACATAAGTCCGTACCTTTGTACAATAAAGGGAAAGCAGTTCATTATGGTACCGAAGGGGTATATATGAATCATACACCAGGCGGGGCTTTCCGTGGTTATGGTGCCACAGAAGCATTGTGGCCCTTAGAATGTGCTGTAAACCGTTTAGCTGATGAAATGGGAATGGATCCAGCAGAATTGCGTCAAAAAAACTTGATTGCTGCTGGTGAGCGCAGTTTGGTGTATCATGATGACGAAATTATGGATTCTGGATTGTTCCAAGAAACCGTTAATAAAGTAAAAGAAATGGCTCGTTGGGATGAACGCCCTCATAGTTGGGATATTGATGAAAGATACCGCGGTGGTCTTGGTATGGCTCTTGCTTTACAAGGGTCTGGGGTAGCGAATATCGATGTTGCTTCTGTAGAAGTGCGTCTTGGTGATGATGGATTCTATACAATCTATACGGGTTCTTCTGACATGGGGATGGGGTCTAATACAGTACTTTCACAAATAGTTTGTGAAATTTTAGGCTGTCCTATGGACTATGTAACGGTTGTAGAATCTGATACTGATTCTGTACCGTTTGATCCAGGTTCTTACGCCTCTAGTACGACCTATGTAACTGGTACAGCAGCGCGTATGGCAGCAGAAGAGTTGCGCGAAAAAATTATTGGTAAATTAGCCTATTATATGGAAGTGCAACCAGAAGATATTGAATTTGATGGTGTTGTAGGGGTTACGAAAGATGGTTCTAAACAAATGACTGTCAAAGAAATGGCTCCTCAATTGATGGTTGGCGCCGATAAAGGGCAACAGTTAACTGGTTTTGCTACTTGGGGTAGCCACACTTCGCCACCTCCATTTATGGCATCTATTGCAGAAGTAAAAGTAGATAAACAAACTGGACAAGTTATACCATTGCATTTCTACTCTTGTGTAGATGCAGGGACTCTTGTAAATCCTAAATTATGTCGCGTCCAAGTGGAAGGCGGCGTCGTACAAGGTATTGGGATGGCTCTCTATGAAGACGTACGTTATTCCGAAAAAGGCCGCTTAGAAACAAGCAATTTTATGACTTATAAAATTCCAACTCGTCAAGATACCGGGGAATTGCATACAGAATTTGTTGAGTCTTATGAACCGACTGGCAGCTTCGGCGTAAAATCGATTGGTGAAGTCGTGATCAATACGGCTTGCCCAGCAATTCAATATGCCGTTAAAAATGCGGTAGGTGCCGATGTTCGTACATTGCCTATGACGCCAGAGAAGGTATTTATGGCTATGGACGAGAAATATAGAGTATAGTTCTTTTCCATTTTATGGAAGGGAATACTTCTAACTTGTACACATGAGGTGAGTTGTCCTTTTACAATCCTATAAAGGAGGCGTTTCCTATGGTATCTCAAACACAGTATTGGAATCGGTTGATTTCCCCAGGTATTGTGGCTCTCGTTGGGGCTGGCGGTAAAACGACGGTTTTGTCAAAATTAGTAGAATATGGACGCCTACAAGGGCAACCTGTCGTAGTAACTACGACAACTCATTTATACGAATCCCAGGTAGCTCAATATGAGCCTGTGTATGCTACAAATATTAATGAAATTGATGAGTATTGCACAAAACGGATCTTGAAGGGCTATTGCGGAGCTTGGTTTAGCGGTGTCACAGGGACGAAGGTAGACTCTGTAGATTGCGATACTATTGATAGCTTGAGTGCATTGCATCCAAATTGGCAAATCGTTGTCGAAGCAGATGGGGCTAGAGAAAAATGGTTGAAAGCACCAAAAGAGACTGAGCCGGTCATTCCAAAGACGACGAAAACGACCATTGGTGTCGTTAATTTACAAATGCTAGGAGCCCCATTGGATGAGGAACACGTACACAATATTGAATTAGTGCAATCCATTGTACATCGCGATACAGGGGCTATCGTAACGCCTCATATGCTGTCGCAAATCGTAACGCATCCGCAAGGTTTATTTCAATATAGCCGAGGCAAGAAAATATTGTTCTGTACTGGCTATGATACGGTACAACATCGTATTATTGAAAGTTTTATCGAACATGTAGTGGATAGCGATATTAGCGCTATTGTTTTAGCCGATGGATATAAGGCGAGTTGTGAAATTCGCCGCATTATCCAGTGTCGCTAGGTATTGTATATGGACATGAAATTACGTGAAAGCGCTCCCACTGGGAGCGCTCATTCACCGTTTGTTTCTCCTGTTGGCATTGTCCTTCTTGCTGCTGGACAATCAAAACGAATGGGAGTGAATAAACAATTATTACCTTGGAAAGGCAAAACCGTTCTTCATACCGTATGCCGCGCATTGCGCGAAGGATGGTTAAGCAGTATGGAAGAACAATTTGTGGAACATCAGTCCGTAGAAGGAGAATCCATAAACAGAGACCTTTCTAATCATCGTAAAAGAAACAAGTATTGTATTGGTGTGATTGGTCGTTGCGATAGCCAAGCGATGCAATCTATATTAGAAGAACAAGGATTTTTAGTGACCCGTAATGAACGACCAGAAGACGGTCAAGGTTCATCCATTGCATTGGGGGTAGAGCGATTAGTAGCAGAACAGGACGACCCATTAGATGGAGTTCTTTGTTCTGTAGCAGACCAACCTTTATTAACACCTATTGTTGTTCGTCAATTAATTGCTACTTTTCGTAGCAATCCTAATAGAGTCGATGGAGATGGACTATGTCGCTCCATTGTAGTTCCTCTTTATGGTCCTTCGCGCAGAATAGGCAATCCTGTTGTATTTGGATCCTACTGGTTCGATGCGTTAAGACATATTGAAGGGGACCAAGGAGGGAAAACGATTATACATGGCCCTGGAAAAGAATATGTACAATATGTATGGATTTCTGATGATATTGGGGACGATGTAGATACGCCGGAGGACTTTCAGCGTATTCGTAATCGTGAAAGCGAGGATGTATGAAACCATTAGTACTCATGCGCGGTGGCGGCGATATTGCGTCCGGCGCTGTATATCGATTGTGGCGAGCAGGATATCCTGTAGTGATCAATGAAATCGCCATACCTACGATGATTCGTCGCGAAGTATGTTATGGCAATGCCGTTCATATAGGCGAAATGATTTTAGAACGATTAGTTGCGCGGCATGTGTCGCTAGAAGATATACATGAAACCTTAGCAAAAGGGATTATTCCTGTAGTGACTTGTTCTTACGAAGAATTGTTGGATACTATTAAACCAGATATTGTAGTAGAAGGTATTTTGGCAAAACGCAATGTAGGAACAAACCGCTTAGATGCGCCTTTTGTGATTGGTATTGGACCAGGATTTAAAGCTGGCGAAGATGTTAATGTTGTCATTGAAACGATGCGTGGACATTATTTAGGACGTTGTATTTACGACGGAGAAGCAGAACCTAATACGGGCATTCCTGGCAATGTAGGGGGCTACACTCATGAGCGGGTCATCCATTCACCAAAAGCCGGTCTATTTACTGCTAAACGACATATCGGTGATTCTGTACAAGCCAATGAAGTGATTGGTTATGTCGATGATGAACCGGTGCGGGCTAAGATTACTGGCATCTTACGAGGCATATTGAAGAGTGGTCTCATGGTAACAGACCATTTTAAATTAGCCGATGTGGATGCTCGTTGTGAAGAAGCACATTGTTATAGTATTTCAGATAAATCTCTTGCTGTTGGTGGCGGTGTCTTAGAAGCTGTAACGGCTTGGGACAATGAAAGGAATCGAGATGGAAACTATATATGATATTATGAAATCCCGATTGCAAGTGGTAGAACAAACCTATATGGTCACTATTTTATCGGGGCCTAGAGAAGGGGATAAAACGATTTACAGCGAAGCTGGCGAAGTATTATATGGTGAAGCTGTAGAGGGTTTTTCCATAGCTGATGTAAAACCGAATGCTTTATGTCTATTAGAAGGTGTAGAATGTTTCGTACAGCCAGTGGAAAAAGATCCTTCTGTATTAGTACTTGGCGCTGGGCATGTAAGTCGTGCCATTACTGATTTACTTTTATTTATTGGATGCCGTGTTACTGTTGTAGATGATCGACCAGAATATGTGGTACCTGAATTTTTCGATTCTCGAGTAACGCGTAAATGTTTACCGTTAGATAATTTTAAAGATGCTTTAGACCTTAATGAATATAATGGCTTTATTGTCGTTACGAGAGCTCATGAGTTTGATAATGCTGCCTTAGATCAATTGCGTGAACAATTACCTACCTATATGGGGGTAATGGGCAGTCAACAACGAGTGCACTACGCATTGGAAAATTTGAAAGCTCAAGGGTGGACGCAAGAAGAGCTGGATATGATTTATGCGCCCATTGGTCTTGATTTAGGGGCTCAAACACCAGAGGAAATTGCGCTGTCTATTGTAAGTGAATATTTAGCTGTTGTACGAGGTAAAAAAGGTCAGTTTTTACGGAAAGGGAGAGTGAACCATGAATCGTGAGTTTGTAGAGTATTTAAGTGCCCGACAAGATGAGACCTTGGCAGTGGCCACTATCCTTAAAACGAATGGATCTACACCGCGTAAAGCAGGTGTATCTATGGTTGTGTTTCCTGATGGATCCATCTTTGGTACTATTGGTGGAGGGCGTGCAGAAAATGAAATTCGCTTGAGCGCGGTGGACTCTATCGAAAAAAAAGAAAAACATCGCCGCATCGAGGTCTTATTAAATGATGACGTAGCCGTTAAAGAAGGTATGGTTTGTGGCGGCCGTATGGATGTATGGATCGAAACACAAAATGTGTAATTGATATCATAGATGAGTGATATTACAATATATTCTGAAGGTTTCTTATCAGAATGATAGTATTCAAAATAGTTTTATAATTTACAGTACTAATAAAATACGATAAAATATAAGGTACAGCTAATGAGGCTGTACCTTATTTATTTTGCAAGGAGATACCTATGCATTTTCAATCGCTTATACATACCTTTAGGGTGTTGGATGTTATCGATATCATCACTGTAGCTATTGGTATTTACTATATGTACAAGCTCCTCAAAGATACGCGGGCCGTATCGTTGTTAAAGGGCTTACTTATGTTAAGTATTCTCAATTTAATCAGTCATGTGTTGAATCTATACGTAATTAACTGGATTCTACAACAAGGGATGACAGTTCTCCTCTTTGCCTTACCAGTCGTATTCCAACCAGAATTGCGCCGTGCTTTAGAGCAATTAGGGCGAGGTCGTATTTTCTCGAAAGCACAAAACGTTAATGACGAAGAAATGGACCTTGTTATCGACGAAGTCATGTCTGCGGCTAAAGCCATGTCCAGAGAAAATACAGGGGCTCTCATCGTATTTGAACGGGAAGTCGGACTCAATGACTTTATCGATACAGGTATTCTTGTTGATGCCGTAGTCAGTCGAGAATTGATTAAAAATATTTTCGTTCCTAGTACACCACTTCACGATGGCGCTATGATTATCCGCAATGGTCGCATTCAAGCAGCTGGCTGTTTGTTGCCATTAACGGAAGACCGTACATTGAGTACTGAATTGGGGACTCGTCATCGCGCTGCTATCGGTTTGACAGAACAAACAGATGCGGTGGTTATCGTTGTTAGTGAAGAAACAGGAACGATTTCGTATACGTATGGCGGTCATATTTACCGTCATCTTCCAGAAGATCAAATTAAAGAGGCTCTTCGTACATTTATGGAACGTCCTCGTCAAAATATTACTAGCAAATGGAAATGGGGGCGTAAAAAATGATGAAACATTTCAAACGCAATTGGGTTGCGAAAATTTTATCCCTCTTAATGGCTATCGTCATGTGGTTTTTCATTATGCGTGATCAAAACCCAGTGATGGATGTATCCTATACGGTGCCAGTACAAATTCAAAATTTGGCATCTAACTACATTGTTGAAGATGCGCCAGAAGTGGTGCGTGTTACTTTGAGTGGCCCACGGGACACGATTATTTCTATGAGGGAAGATCATTTGAAAGCTTATATTGATGCCTCTGGTGTAGGGGTAGGTCAAAATAACGTAACCATTCAGTTTACTCCTCCGGCAGGTATGACAGTGACGAATCTTCGACCTGAAAACATTACGCTGCAAGTCGATGAATACGCAGAAAAAACATTGCCTGTAGAAATCGTACCTGTTGGTAAGTGGCCAGATGATATTGCTCTTAAATCGGTAACTATCATTCCAAAAGAAGTGACTGTATCGGGCCGTAAACAACAAGTTATGGCCGCAGCACGGGTGATTATGAAAGTCAATACAGAAGGTAGAACAGAGAACTTTAGCACCGTAGAAGATCTGGAAACATGGGATGCTAATGGTAATATCTTAAATGTTCATACTACGCCTGCTATTGGACAAGCGCAATACGAATTGAACTTCTTGCGTAAAGAGAAGGCTCTTCCTGTGACAGTGGCGACAGTAGGAGATGTGCCAGAAGGTTACGAAATTAAAAGTATTACTGTAACACCAACACAGTTGACTATTTCTGGTCGTGCCGAAGTGGTAGATAGCGTGATTGATATTAGAACAGAAGATATTGATGTGTCCAATGCTACAACTACCATCACAGGGGCTTACAATATTGTATTCCCTGATGGTATTACGAGCAGAACTACAACAGTACAAGTTAAAATTGAAATCGCTAGAAAAGCGGAATAAATTCCATATATCCATAGCATATCCATGAGGTCATTCCTCATGGATATTCCTATGAAAGGAAACACTATGATTAGAATTATTAATCTTCGCGTTGCTGTTACTGTACAATCCAGCATCGAAGACATCGTTGAAAAGAAATACCCTCAATTTAGAGGGCACATTGAAGCAGTGCACGTCGTGCGCCGTGCCGTAGATGCGCGGAAAAAACCGAATATCGTCTTTGTCTATACACTGTTTGTGGAAGCCCGCAACGAAGCACAGATTATGAAAAAACTGGGCAAACATAAAGATATATCCCTTTTTACGCCAGAAGATCCGGAACCAATTGTACATGGTAAAGTACCATTAGCCCATCGACCTGTTGTCATGGGGTTTGGTCCAGCTGGTATGTTGGCGGCTTTTTACTTGGCTCGTGAAGGGTATAAGCCTATCGTCTTAGAACGAGGCCAAGATGTAGATACCCGAAGCCATGATGTCGAAACATTTTGGAAGACGGGGGCTTTCAAAGAAGAATCGAATGTACAATTTGGCGAAGGTGGAGCAGGCACGTTTTCTGATGGGAAATTGACGACTCGCATTACACATCCACGATTACATGAAATCTCTAAATATTTCGTCGAATTTGGAGCGCCAGAAGAAATCCTATATAAGCATAAACCTCATGTAGGGACTGATAAATTGCGTCATATGGTAAAAGCCATGCGAGAACGCATTATCCAGTGGGGCGGTGAAGTGCGATTCGGCGCAAAAGTAAGCGATTTGTTCATAGAAAATGACCGCATTGTAGGGGTTGAGGTGAATGGGTCCGAGCGTATTGATACTACTGTAGTGCTCTCTGGCATAGGCCATAGTGCTCGTGATACCTATGAAATGTTCCATAAGCGCGGCATAGATATGGAAGCAAAGCCTTTTGCTATTGGTGTTCGCATCGAGCATCCACAATCGCTTATCGACCATTCTCAATACGGTGTAGAACCAGAAAGCTTAGGCCTTGGTGCAGCAGAATATTCGTTGGTGTATCATGATAAAGAAACAGGTCGTACTGCTTATAGTTTCTGCATGTGCCCTGGAGGACAAGTAGTAGCGTCTGCGTCTGAGCAGGGTGGTGTCGTTACAAACGGTATGAGTCTATATGCTCGTGATAGTGGTGTAGCTAATAGTGCTATTGTGGTCAATGTAGGGCCAGATGATTTTGGAAATCATCCGTTAGATGGCGTTGCTTTCCAACGAGAGTGGGAGCGAAAAGCTTATGAGTTAGGTGGCTCTAATTTTAATGCGCCAGCTCAGACTGTAGGCTGTTTCCTCGGTCATATAAGCGATAAAGATGTAGACGATAGCGTACATAGCTATGAGCCGCAAATTGTACGAGCAGATTTACATCGATGCTTACCAGACTTTGTATCTGACGTGTTAGAGCGAGCGCTTCCCTATTGGGGGCGCCGTATTAAAGGTTTTGATGGTAATGATATCTGTATGACTGGCGTTGAAACGAGAACGTCTGCACCGCTTCGTATCGGTCGCAATGAACAGCGCATGTCTCCAACCGTACATGGATTATATCCTATGGGCGAAGGGGCAGGTTATGCTGGTGGTATTATGAGTGCTGCTCTTGATGGAGCGGAAACAGCCATTGCTTGTATGGGTATTTATAGTCAACCTGTAGAATAGTAAATAAGTTTAATCGTATATAGTATGGAGGATCCTATGGCTCGATTATTTGGCACCGATGGAGTGCGTGGTGTAGTAAATGAATTCCTGACGCCTGAGCTGGCTTATCATTTAGGTCGTGCAGGGGCAACGTATTTTGGCAAAGAAAAAGAGAAACCTACATTTTTAGTAGGATCTGATACGCGTATTTCTAGCCCTATGCTTGAAAGTGCGATAGCAGCTGGTATTTGTGCAGCTGGTGGTAATGTTGTGATGGCAGGAACCCTTCCAACACCAGCAGTGGCTTATCTTGTGCGGACAGAAGGTTTTGATGCAGGGGTTATGATTTCTGCCTCTCATAATCCATTTCCTGATAATGGTATTAAATTCTTTGATGGAAATGGTTTTAAATTGCCTGATGATGTGGAAGATCAATTAGAAGCCTATGTACATGAAAGTGCTAATAATGAATTGCCTCGCCCTACGGGTGATGGTATCGGGACTATTGAAGTAAAAATGGACTTAGTGCGTCATTACGGTGAATTTGTACGTAGTACGGTGCAAACTAGCTTAGAAGGACTAACCATTGTATACGATGGTGCTAATGGTGCTGCTTCTGCCATCGGTCCAGATATTTTAACTGGTCTAGGTGCCAATGTAATTGCTATCAATATTGGCCCAGATGGACAAAATATTAATCGTCAATGTGGATCTACACATCTCGAAGGTTTACAAGAGGCTGTGAAAGCGCATAAGGCTGATTTAGGTATTGCTAATGATGGTGATGCGGATCGCTGCTTATTGGTAGACGAAAACGGAGATATCCTTGATGGCGACCAAATCATGCTCCTTTGTGCGTTGAAATTGAAAGAAGAAGGTAAGCTCAAAGAAGACACTATCGTCGGTACTGTTATGAGTAATATTGGCTTTCACAAAGCAGCTGAAGAATTAGGTATGAAAACAGTGTCTACCGCAGTTGGTGACCGCTATGTATTGGAATATATGCGAGAACATAATCTTTCTATCGGTGGTGAACAATCTGGTCACGTCATTTTCTTAGATTATAATACTACTGGCGATGGTATGCTCACGGCCGTACAAGTGGCAGCATTGGTGAAAGAAAAAGGAAAACCATTGTCTGAATTAGCGAGTATTATGACGAAATACCCACAAGTTCTTATTAATGTACGCGTAGCTACAAAAACAGGTTGGGATAGCAATGATATTATCAAAGCGGCTATCGTTACAGCAGAAGGAGAACTTGGCGATGAAGGCCGCGTTCTTGTTCGCGCTTCTGGTACAGAACCACTTATCCGTGTTATGGCTGAAGGCCCTCGTTTAGATGAGTTACAAGCGTTGACGCAAGAAATTGCTGATATTATCGGTAGAGAGCAAGGATTGGCGGAGTAATATCTAATAGCGCTACAATAGTATATATAGAAAATGCTTGGTCCTATTCGTAGGGCCAAGCATTTGTATTTGTATTGACAGATTTAGTATAATATAAGTTAGTATAGCTTTCACTATACATCTGCCATATATAACAGAAAGGAGTTCCTAATTCGTAAAGGCGAATAGCGCATGTACCCTCGAGGGCAGTCGTAAGGGTAGACGAGGAGAAGAGTTGTCGAGTAATCAGCGGATGCTCTTCCGGCATGTTCATGTCGTAACAAATACTAAAAAGGCCTCTGGTAAGAGGGGAGACAAAAGGTATTTGAGTGAACTTAGAATTAATAGTACAGCCTTAGTGCTTTCGACTGGGGCGTAAGGCCCCTATATAGGAGGATATAATATGTGTGGTATCGTAGGATACATCGGTTTTAATGAAGCATCTGATTTCTTGTTGGACGGTATGGAAAAATTAGAATACCGCGGTTATGATTCTGCCGGTATTGCTGTTATCGGTGCTGATAATGTCATTAAGATTCAGAAAAAGGTAGGTCGTTTATCTAATTTAGCGGCTATTGTGAAAGCAGATCCAAATCCAGGAACTGTAGGTATTGGTCATACTCGTTGGGCTACGCATGGTCGTCCATCTGATATGAATTCGCACCCACATGCTAGTGAAGATCATAAATTTGCTGTAGTACACAATGGTATCATTGAAAACTATATGCCTTTAAAAGAAGAATTAATCGCGAAAGGTTACGAATTCAAATCTGAAACAGATACAGAAGTAGTAGCGCATTTATTAGCGGATATGTACGATGGTGACTTTGTAGGTACTGTACGTCGTATGCTCGACCGTGTTGACGGTGCGTATGCATTAGGCATTATCTGCAGTGATGAACCAGATAAAATTATTTGTACGAAAAAAGAAAATCCATTAGTTATCGGTTTAGGAAAAGGGGAAAACTTCATTGCCTCCGATATTCCAGCTATCATCAATTACACGCGGGATACATATATTTTAAACGATGGTGAATTAGCTATCGTAACGCGTGATAGCGTAGCCATATCTGATCGCAACGGCAATCCAGTAGATAAAGAAATTTACCATGTAACATGGAATGCAGAGGCTGCTGAAAAAGGCGGTTATGAACATTTCATGTTGAAAGAAATTCATGACCAACCTAAAGCAGTACGCGATACATTTGGTACGCATATTTCTGAAGACGGTAAAACAGTTGTCTTTGAAGAATTAAACTGGACTGCAGAAGATGTAGCGGCTTTCAATAAAATCCTTATCGTTGCTTGCGGTACTGCATACCATGCAGGTCTTGTAACGAAACAATATATCGAGAAGTTAGCACGTATTCCAGTAGATGTGGAAATCGCTTCTGAATATCGTTATAGCGATCCATTAACAGATGATAAAACATTGTGTATCGTTATTAGCCAATCTGGTGAAACATCGGATACATTGGCAGCGTTAAAAGAAGCTAAACGTTTAGGCGCTAAATCCTTGGCTATTACTAATGTGGTAGGCTCTAGTATTTCTCGTGAAGCAGACCAAACTGTATATACTTGGGCTGGTCCAGAAATTTCTGTAGCGTCCACAAAAGCGTATACAACACAATTAGTAGCAGGTCTATTGTTAGCTGTGTACATTGGTCAATTAAATGGCAAAATGGACTCTGCTGTAGGCGCTGATATCTTAGCAGGTGTGAAAGAATTACCAAACTTGATTCACGAAATTTTCGAAGTAGACGAAGAAATGAAAGCCTTTGCTAAACATTATGGCTTCAAATCTGATGCTTTCTTCTTAGGTCGTGGCATTGATTATGCTGTAGCAATGGAAGGTTCTTTGAAATTGAAAGAGATTTCCTACATCCACGCAGAAGCATACGCTGGCGGTGAATTGAAACATGGTACATTAGCTCTTATTGAGGAAGGCGTACCAGTTATTGCTCTAGCTACACAAGAAGATGTATACGATAAAATGATCAGTAATATTCGCGAAGTAAAAGCTCGTGAAGCTGTTGTTATCGGTATCGGCATGAAAGGTGACGAAGAATTATCGAAACACGTAGACCATACCATTTATGTGCCTCGTGCCAATAAATTCATCGCTCCTATTTTAGCAGTTGTACCGTTGCAATTATTAGCTTATTATGCAGCTATTACACGCGGTGCTGATGTTGATAAACCACGTAACTTAGCGAAATCTGTTACTGTAGAGTAGTTAATAAATATCCCGTACACTATGTATCTTTCATGAGATACTATCTATTCTTTATAGGAATGATTACAGGATATCCATATAATTTGACTGGACATGCAATGTAATATGTCGTCTGATAGGAGTTTATTATGTCTGTTATTTTTTCCGGCATTCAACCGAGTGGGGAGTTGACCTTAGGTAATTATCTAGGGGCGCTACGTAATTTCTTAGATTACCAAGATAGTGATGAATGTTACTATTGTATTGTTAATCAACATGCTATTACAGTGCCACAAGATCCAAAAGAATTGTTGCACAATACGCGCAGCTTAGCGGCTATTTACTTAGCAGCTGGTCTCGACCCTAAGAAAGTAACTCTATTCGTCCAATCAGAAGTACCAGAACATGTACAATTAGGCTGGATTATGCAGTCTATTAGCTATGTAGGTGAACTAGAGCGGATGACACAATATAAAGACAAAGCGCAAAAACAAGGGGAATCTATTCCTACTGCTTTGTTAACGTACCCACCGTTGATGGCGGCGGATATCTTACTATACGGTACAAACTATGTGCCAGTAGGGGATGATCAAAAGCAGCATATGGAATTGACTCGCGATTTGGCAGAACGTTTTAACCGTCGATTTGGTGAAACTTTCGTCGTGCCAGATATTAAAATATCTGAAGGTGGCGCTCGCATTATGAGCTTACAAGAACCGACTAAAAAAATGAGTAAATCTGATGAAAACCAAAATGCCACCATTCGATTACTAGATACGCCAGATCAAATCATTAAAAAATTAAAACGAGCGCAAACCGATTCAGATAACGCTGTTCGCTTTGATAAAGAAAACAAACCAGGTATTTCTAATTTGATGGGCATTTACCGAGCTATTACAAAAGATAGCTATGAAGCTATCGAAGACATGTATGCTGGTAAAGGCTATGGTGCTTTTAAATCCGATATTGCTGATTTAGTCGTATCAGTGTTGGAACCATTGCAACAACGCTATCATGAACTCATTGAAAGCCCTGAATTAGATAGCATTCTCGATGAAGGTGCAGCGAAAGCGCAAGCGAAAGCGAGCATTATGTATGGCAAAGTTATTCAAGCCATGGGGTTGCGTCGTAAATAATAGGTTTTGTATTTGCCTGAATAATTCATTTAGCACCAATCACTTATGTGATTGGTGCTATTTTTATAGTAAGGTCGATCTTCTATTTAGATGGTAAAATATAAGGGAATATGATGAATAAAGGTTCTATAATAAATGTTGGGGTGTCACCATCAAGGTGGCACAACCAACATTATTTTTTTGCAAAAAAAATAAG
>NZ_CALPCS010000011.1 GCF_943193065.1 Veillonella agrestimuris | reverse complement strand
CACCAACCACATAAGTGATTGGTGCCAAACAAATGATTAGGGATAAGCACCCCAACATTTGACAGAGAGCCTTTTTTATTTTGCCTATTTAGTTTTCATGTTATTTTTACTGAAGTTATGAATATGAATTGCTTTTGTATCGAAAAAACTTGTATTGTTGTTAATACTATGGTATACTTGCTGTGTTAAGAACGATTGTATAGTATGTTTATTCTTATTTTTGGATATATATTTTCTCTCTAAATGAATGAAAGGAACTTTCACAATGAAAAAACAACTCGTTATGGCTGTGTGCCTAGCTTGTATGACTAGTGGCGTGTATGCGGCTAGTTCTGATTATATTGCGGTGAATCCGGAAGGGGTTCGCCCTACAGCGACTGGTGCTGCTGGCGTAGCGGTAGGTATTAATACGAATGCCACTGGTCGAGATAGCTTTGCTGCGGGTATTTCTTCTAATGCTAATGGTCGCAGTTCTACGGCTGTTGGTGTTGGTTCCCGTGCCGATGGTTACAGATCTACCGCTGTTGGTAATGGTGGCGTAGCAAGTGCAGATAATGCTATCGGTATTGGTGGCAATGCTAGTGCTATTTCTGCTATCTCTATGGGGTATCAATCTCAAGCAGCTGGTCTTAATAACGTAGCCATTGGTCGCTCTGCTAATGCACAAGGTTCAACATCCATGGCAATTGGTTCAAATACTAGAACGTATGATGCTGAGAACAATAATGCAGAGAGAGATGCATTAGATGCTCTTCGTGGCAAATACACTATGGCAGGTCAAACTATCGATTATGTTGATACTGCAAATACTGGTTCTGCACAAGTAGCTGTGGGTACTAATTCCCATGCCGGCGGTTGGGGTGCTTCTGCATTAGGTTATCAAGCGTATGCATTAAATAGCCAAGCATCTGCATTAGGCGATGATGCAAAAGCCCTTGGTTATGCATCGAGTGCAGTTGGTACGCATACCTATGCTTCTGGCAGACATGCTACTGCTCTTGGTAATGGTGCGGAAGCACTAGGCAACCAAGCTGCAGCTATTGGTGCTGGTGCTGCTGCTACGGCAAATAACGCCATTGCCATGGGCTGGGGTGCTGGCGCAAGCGGTGAAAATGCTATTGCCATTGGTACATCAACAGGTACTGTAAAAACGTGGTATACGACAGGTAATGCGCAGGCTTCACATGCTACCGAATTATCTCAATGGGCTGCGTCTGGTGCTCGCTCTATTGCTATCGGTACAGATGCATTATCTACTGAACAAGATAGCGTAGCTCTCGGTAGCCTTGCTACATCCATTACTGCTGGTGGTGTTGCGTTAGGTGCTGAAAGCATAGCTGACCGCGCTGCATTAACAGGTGTAAGTGCATCTTCTTCTGCATCTGCTGCAGCAAACCAAGTATATGCTATGGAAACAGCTACTGATGCGGATAAAGCAGCTATCGTTGCTACTGTAAAAGGCGAACAAGGTGCTGTGTCTGTTGGTACTGCTGAACAAACTCGTCAAATTACAAATGTAGCAGCTGGTTCTAATGATAGCGATGCCGTTAACGTATCTCAATTGAAAGCAGTAGCTAATACAATTAAAGACGTAGAAGTGGCAGCTGGTAATAATGTAACTGTTACATCTGCTACAGAAGGTAATAAAACAACTTACACTGTGTCTGCAGATGTAGGTAAAAGTGATATTAATAACTTACAAACTCAAATTACGCATAATGCTAATATCATCAATAACCACGAAGGCCGTATTGTTGATTTAGAAAATAGACCAGATAAAGATACAGTTACAACAATTGCTGCTGGCGATAACTCTGTTGTAGTTAACAACGACGGCAATAACAATTACACAATTGCTGTATCGGATGAAATTAAAAAACAAATTAACAACAATACAACAAATATTAACAACATGGGGCAACGCATCAATAACTTAGATCATAAAATTGATAAAGTAGGTGCTGGTGCTGCTGCATTGGCAGGTTTACACCCGCTTGATTTCAACCCAGATGATAAATGGAATTTTGCTGTTGGTTACGGCAATTACGGTAATGCGAACGCTATGGCAGTAGGAGCTTTTTACCGCCCTAATGAAGACATGATGTTCAACGTGGCTGGTACAATGGGTAATGGTGAAAACATGGTGTCTGCTGGTGTGAGCTTTAACCTTGGCCAATCTAGTGGCGTATCTCGGTCTAAAGTAGCTATGGCGAAAGAAATTCAAACATTAGAATCCCGTTTAGCTCAATTAGAAGCTCGCTTAGCAAATGGTAATGGTGCTACTGGTACAGCATATCCAACTATGGATGTAGAGTTCCCGGATGTTCCTGAAAATCATTGGGCTTATGCGTATGTTGATGATTTAGCGTCTAAAGGCCTTCTTCTTGGCTATCCAGACGGCGAATTCAAAGGCGACCGCACTATGACTCGTTATGAATTTGCAGCTGTTATGTACCGTGCATTGCAAAACGGTGCACCAGTAGATGGCAACATGGCTCGTGCTACAAGCGAATTTGGTCCAGAAATGGCAGCTGTACAACAAGCTAGTCGCTTCCGCGTAGATCGCGTACACGGCGATGAAAATGACCGTTACAAAGTAGAACGCGTTCGTGTTAATAGCGAAGATAAAGACACTCGCGACGTATACGGCGGTATGATTGAAAAAACTAAATAATCTTGCCATGGTGTAGTCACTCCTTATGATAAGGAAACGATGATTGTGTGAAACTATATAAGCCATTCCCTCCGGTGAGAGGGAATGGCTTTTTTCATTTTTAGCAGGAATTGAGAATAGAAAGAGCGTATATCTTATATATAGGTAAATGCATATATTGACAACAGTTAATAGAGACTGTCTTTGTGAATCATGAATGCAGATCGTTTCTGTGAATCATGAATGCAGAGCCTTTCTGTGAGTCGCGAATACAGAATATCTCTATGAGTTAGTCTATAGGCAATGGAGAATATGCATAGAAGTAGTGTAGTTAGGGGGTTATTCAAGTGAATACAACTGTACCATCAAGAAAATTACTTCGAGATTATGACCGTTTTGCTCAGGAAGCGCAACTGATTTGTAAGGATCGGGTGTATACAGATTACTTGCGCCGCTATGCGTATGGTGTAGATGCATCGTGTTATAGTTATTTGCCGCGCGTCGTGGTGAAAGCTGAAAGCGAATCCGAAGTGCGCCGTTTGATGCGGTTATGTCAACAATGTGGCACGCCGTTTACATTTAGAGCAGCCGGTTCGTCTTTATCGGGGCAATGCTCTAGCGAAGATATTTTAATCGTTTGTAATGATGGTTTTAAGACGATGACTGTTCTCGATGACGGTCTTGCGCTCGAGTGCGATTGTGGTGTTATCGGCTCTGATGCGAACGACATATTAAAACCCTATAATCGTAAAATTGGTCCTGACCCAGCGACTATTACGACGGCTTTGGTAGGAGGCATTGTTAACAATAACTCGTCTGGTATGTGCTGCGGTACGGCGCAAAATTCCTATCAAACGATTCGCTCTATTCGGGTGGTTTTATTAGATGGCACCATATTAGATACATCGGATCCTAAGAGTGTAACTCAATTTTTGAAAGAAAAACCGAATATGGTAGAAGATATTCTTCAGATACGTGCAGATATTCTAGCAGATGAAGAATTAACTCATTTAATTCACCATAAATATAAAATTAAAAATACCACCGGCTATGGATTAAATTCCCTCGTTGATTTTGAAGATATTGTAGATATTTTAAATCATTTATTTATTGGGTCAGAAGGTACATTAGGATTCGTATCAAAAGTAGTATACAACACGGTAGAAGATGTGCCATACAAAGGTTGCGGTCTTCTTTTCTTCACGAATTTAAATGATGCTTCAGAGGCTGTTGTGAAATTGGCTGGCATGGGAAGAGATACCGTAATTGCTGCAGAAATGATGGACTATCAATCCCTTCGTGCAGTGCAACGGCTCGATACAGTACCTGATTTTGTTCATAATGTGCCAGAAGGAACGAGCTGTATTTTATTCCAAACTGAAAGCTATGCAAAAGAAACGGTAGATAAGAACTTAGCTTTCATACAAGATGCGTTGAAAGATATTCCTACTGCTATACCAAGTCTCTATTCTCAAGACCCAGCGGAATATGATTCGTGGTGGGCCATCCGGAAAGGCATTTTGCCTATCGTAGCGGGGCAACGGAAAAAAGGAACGACTGTCATTACCGAAGATGTATGTTTCCAAATCGAAGATTTTACAAAGGGCATCGAAATGATTACGGAATTGTTCCATAAATACGATTTCGTCGATGGCGGTGTTATTTTCGGGCATGCCTTGTCTGGCAATGTGCATTTCAACATTACTCCTAATTTCAATGACCCAAAAGATACGAAAAACTTCGGTGATTTGGTGTACGAAATGTCTGAACGTGTGTCGGAATTCGGAGGTTCTCTAAAAGCCGAACACGGCACAGGCCGTATGGTGGCGCCATTTGTAGAAATGGAATGGGGCAAAAAGGCTTATGAAATGAATCGCCGCATTAAGGCTATTTTTGACCCTACTGGTTTGTTAAATCCTGATGTTATCATTACCGATGATCCTCATGTGTATAAGAAAAACCTGAAAGCTCAAAGCGTGATTGATGATGCTTTCACCATTTGTATGGAATGTGGATTTTGCGAAAAGAACTGTCCAAGCCGCAATTTGACATTAACGCCGCGGCAACGGATTGCGTTACTAAGGGAGCAAAAACGACTGGAACAAGAAGGTAATTTCGCCCTTGCAGCGGAGCTGAAAAAAGGTTACGAATATTACGGCGTCAATACCTGTGCAGCGTGCTCCATGTGTAAAGATTTGTGTCCGCTCAGCATCGATACGGCGCAAATTGCATTATCTATGCGCAAAATTGCACCGCCAGGACCGAATATTGCGAAAACCATTTATGATAATTTTGCCACCACCCTCGATATGTGCCGTGCCGGTGTTAGCCTTGAAGGCATTGCGGGGGCTATCGTGACGAAGAAAGCCATTGCAAAAATTACAGAAGGCCTTCACGGTGTCACTGGTATTACGCCATACTTGCCGAAAACGACACCGAAAGCGAATCGCTATAAGTTGACCAATAAAATTAAACCGACAAATGTAGAGAGAGTAGTATACTTCAGTACCTGTGCGAATCGCGCATTCCGTCCAAACCAAGGCTATAATGATAATCGCAGTTTACAACAAGTCTTTGAAAGCCTGTGTGACAAAGCGCAAATTGATATTATCTATCCGCCACACATTGAAAACCTTTGCTGCGGCTTGAGTTTTGAAAATTATGAAGATATTGACAAACGAGCACTTCGAGATTTACGCAATGCTTTGATGAGCACTTCTGAGAACGGTAAATATCCGATTGTTATTGATCATAGTGCATGTTTTAGTCATGCTTTTAAACACATTGAGGATTTAGAGATTAACGATATTTCTGAATACTTGTACAACCATGTGGTGCCACGCCTAGATATTCACAAAGTAGATGAGCGAGTGCTGGTGCATAAACAATGTAAAATCAAATCTGCTGGTAAAGCAGAATATATTGAGAAATTGGCTCGTCTCTGTGCACATGATGTATTTAATATTAAATCTTTTGCCTGCGACGGATTTGCAGGGCAGAAAGGTTTCTTTACGCCAGAACTCAACAAATGTGCTACGAAGGATCTTTCCAAAGAGGTGGCTCAATATGGTGCTACTATGGGTGTCAGCTCCAGCTCCACTTGCGAAATCGGTCTCGGTGAAAATGCAGGCATTCCGTTTGTAGGTATTGCCTTCTTATTGGACCGTTGTTCGACTAAGAAATATTAGTGTTAAGCGTTATATAATCCATTTTAGGTGATAAAGAATTTAGATATAAAGCATACATGTTTTGTAGTAGACTATGGCGTTTTTCTCTACCTGTAGAACATATAAAGTAGGAGTAGAGCAATTAAATGGGTATGAGAAAAACGCAAGTTAGTTAAAGAAGGTATAACTTGAATTTTAATACCTATGATATTCAGTTATACTAGTTGACCAGATGTATAAATTTTCATTATAGTGAACATAGAACAACGAATATAAAGGATAGGTGTCGTAAGACTTAATAGAGAAATCGGTACAAGCCGATGCGGTCCCGCCACTGTAAGGACGAGCCTGCTTTCATAATGTCACTGGAGCAATCTGGGAAGGCGAAAGTAAGGTGATGACTCCGAGCCAGGAGAACTGCCTATTTGATAATCACCGATGGACCTACGAGCGATAGGAAGGAGATTTTAAGTATGTTTTGTTTTACATACTTTGAATAATAATCTAGCGTGCGTAATGCACGCTTTTTTAGTATAAACATATGTAGCGCATTGTTAATCTTACTCCTTTTGTGTACTCACTGCTATCTTATGACAATTAATTACCTATATATCCCATATTTCATGAGCAGTTATGGTCCATGAAAAGCTAACACTTTGTTATAATTTATTGTTCATACATACCTTTCCTGTATGTAGCGTAGTGACATCGGTGCGCTGTTCTGTTTAGATGGGTTGATTTGAAAGGAGGAACATCTATGTCTGATATGAGGAAGTCAGGTCTACCTGATGAGGAAGTATTGGAATCAGTATCATTTGAGGAATTTGACAAACCAACCTATGAAGAGTGGCAAGAAGAAGTTGTGAAAGCCTTGAAGGGTGGAGATTTTAATAAGAAAATGTTTACACCTACTTATGAAGGCATCACATTAGAGCCTATCTATACGCCTGCTAAGCATGGAGAGCAGATACCAATTAGTGTCTATCCAGGGGCTGGTGGATTTATGCGAGGTACAAAAGCTAGTGGATATACTACAGAGTCTTGGGGAGTGTCCCAATATGTAGAAGATTCATTGCCAAAAGATGCGAATCATGCCAGTTTATATGAAATTATTAAAGGTAGTACTATTCATAATATTCGGTTAGATGAAGCGACTCGTCATGATCAAGATGTACAAACAGGTGCCACTGTTGGAGTAGGTGGTACTTCGTTATCAACTTTACAAGATTATAGTGAACTAATTGGGCGATTTAATTTTAAGAACAATCCTCTTTATATTGAGACTGGTGCATCAAGTGCTATTGTCTTAGCTATGTTACGGGCTGCCGTAGAAGTAGAAAAGAAAGCAGTTAAAGATGTAAAAGGACTAGTAGGGGCTGATCCAATAGGTGGATGGGTAAAAGATGGAACTCTCCATATGTCTCTAGATACAGCGTTTGATGAAATGGCTCATACTGTACTTTGGGCTAAAGAACATTCATCAAGTCTTCGTACTGTTTTAGTATGTGGCGATGTATATGCTAATGGTGGGGCTAATGATGTACAAGAATTAGCGTATACATTAGCAACGGCAGTTTGCTATGTTCGTCAGTTAGCACATCGTCATATAGATATAGAGACTATTGCTAAATCGATGATGTTTACTTTCTCGTTAGGGGCTAATTTCTTTATGGAAATTGCTAAATTAAGAGCCCTTAGAATGATTTGGGCTCGTATTATGGAGGCTTTTGGTGCATCTGAGCAACATCGAGCAATCTGTGTACATGGACGGACTTCGGCTTTTACTAAAACGGTATATGATCCGTATGTGAATTTGCTGCGTAATACAACGCAAGCCTTTTCTGGGGTAGTTGGGGGAGTAGATAGTTTAGAAGTATCTCCTTTTGATCAACCAATCCGTAAATCAGATGATTTTTCGCGCCGTATCGCACGTAATATTCAAGTGATGTTGCAAACTGAATTTGAATTGCGAGAACCTGTGGATCCTGTGGGTGGTTCTTGGTATATAGAAACATTAGCTATAGAGTTGACGAATAAAATATGGGCTGAATTTCAATTGATTGAAGCCAAAGGAGGGATTATTGCAGCTCTGAAGGAAGGTTATCCTCAAGAACAAGTACATGCAATGCTTATGGAACGATTCAAAAATTTAGCATTCCGAAAAGATGTGGCAGTAGGTAGTAATATGTATGCCAATATGACAGAAGAGCTATTAGATGCTAAATCTGAAAAACAGAGTTTGTTACAGCAAAAACGGACAGAGGCAATTGAATCATTTTTAAAAAAGGTGGAGCCTAATGCAGTGGCAGCTTCTAAATCATCCCTGGAGCAAGGGTCGACGGAACCAGGAGAGTTAATTGATTTGATTAGTTTTGCAGCGAAAAATGGAATGACTATGAATCAAATACGAAAGGCTCTTCAAACTGGAGATATTCCGTCAGAAACGATACAATCTATTTCCTCTCATCGATGGACTGAGCAATTTGAAGAATTGCGTATGCGTACAGAAGCGTATAAGGCACGTAAAAAAGATAATGTAAAAGTCTTTTTAGCTAATATGGGGCCTATACCACAACATAAACCACGAGCAGATTTCTCTACAGGTTTCTTTGAAGTAGGGGCTTTTGAAGTATTGAAAAATGATGGTTTTGAAACTACTGAAGAGGCGGCTAAAGCAGCCTGTAATAGTGGAGCCGATGTAGTTGTTATCTGCTCCACGGATGCTACCTATCCTGAATTGGTGCCCCCATTGGCAACAGAATTAAAATCGATTATGCCAGAGGCTACGATTATTGTGGCAGGGGCACCACCAAAGGATTTAGAACCAGTATATCGTGAAGCTGGTGTAGATGATTTTATTTCGGTACGTGCCAATTGTTATGCATTATTGCGTTCATTGCAAGATAAGAAAGGGATGTGAGGCTATGTTTAAAAATCCAAATTTTGCTTCTCTTGACCTAGGTTCACAGCAAGCCACATCTCGAGAGGCGTGGCTTGCAGAATTGAAAAAGGAGACAGGAAAGAACTTTGAAGAGTTGTATCATTCAACAATGGAGCAAATTCAGGTAAAGCCTTTATATACGGAAATGGACTATGAAGGGATGACTCATCTCGACTATATGGCAGGGGTACCACCATTTCTGAGGGGACCCTATCCTACTATGTATGTAACGCGGCCTTGGACGGTTCGCCAGTATGCTGGCTTCTCCACAGCAGAAGAGTCCAATGCATTTTATCGCAGAAATTTAGCAGCAGGTCAAAAAGGCTTGTCTATTGCCTTTGATTTGGCCACTCACCGCGGATATGATTCAGATCATCCTCGTGTGGTAGGCGATGTAGGTAAAGCTGGTGTAGCCGTAGACTCTATTTTGGATATGGAAATTTTATTCTCTGGTATTCCATTAGACCAAATGTCTGTATCGATGACTATGAACGGTGCCGTATTACCTATCATGGCTTTTTATATCTTAGCTGGTGAGGAACAGGGTGTAGATAAAAAGGTTATGGCAGGTACGATTCAAAATGATATTTTGAAAGAGTTTATGGTTCGTAATACATATATTTATCCTCCTGCTACTTCGATGCGTATTATCGGTGATATTTTTGCTTATACATCGCAGTATATGCCTAAGTTTAATAGTATTTCTATTTCGGGGTACCACATGCAAGAAGCGGGCGCGACAGCCGACATCGAATTAGGGTATACTTTGGCGGATGGGCTTGAATATATTCGTACAGGTGTTAATGCAGGACTTCATGTAGATCAGTTTGCGCCACGATTATCCTTCTTTTGGGCTATTGGTAAAAATTACTTCATGGAAATTGCTAAAATGCGTGCCGCTCGCATGTTATGGGCGAAGATTATTAAAAGCTTTGGTTCAGAAAATCCGAAATCGATGGCGCTACGGACGCATAGTCAAACATCTGGATGGAGTCTAACAGAACAAGATCCATTTAACAATGTGGCACGAACTTGTATGGAAGCTATGGGCGCTGCTCTTGGACATACGCAATCACTGCATACGAATGCTCTTGATGAAGCCATTGCATTGCCTACAGATTTTTCTGCTCGTATTGCGCGCAATACGCAACTATATATTCAAGACGAAACGAAGGTATGTAAAGTTATTGATCCATGGGGTGGATCCTATTATGTAGAAGCTTTAACGGATGAGTTAATTCGTCGTTCTTGGGGACATATCCAAGAAATTGAATCTCTTGGTGGTATGGCGAAAGCGATTGATACAGGGCTTCCTAAAATGCGTATTGAAGAAGCGGCGGCTCGTCGTCAAGCTCGTATTGATTCTGGCCGTGAAGCCATTGTCGGAATTAATACGTATCGCCTTGATAAGGAAGATCCATTAGATATACTAGATGTAGATAATACAGCTGTTCGAGAAGCGCAAATTAGACGCTTAGAACAATTGCGTGCTAACCGTGATGAAGATCGTGTTCAATCCTGTCTTGAAGCGATTACGAATGCCACTGAATCAGGTGAAGGGAATTTATTGGCGTTAGCGTTAGAAGCAGCACGTGCTCGTGCGTCTTTAGGAGAAATCTCCTTTGCTGTTGAAAAAGTATGCGGCCGTCATAAAGCCGTTATTCGCTCTATTTCGGGAGTATACTCCAGCGAATTTGAAGATGATGATGTTATCAAAGAAGTGCGTCAAATGGCGGATGATTTTGAACACATCGAAGGTCGTCGTCCTCGGATTATGATTGCTAAAATGGGGCAAGATGGACATGACCGAGGGGCTAAAGTGATTGCTACATCCTTTGCGGATATGGGCTTTGACGTAGATATTGGTCCTTTGTTCCAAACACCAGAAGAAACTGCGCAAGATGCAGTTGATAATGATGTGCATATTGTCGGATTTAGCTCTCTTGCGGCAGGTCATAAAACATTGTTGCCACAACTGGTAGAAGAACTTAATAAACGTGGGCGTGGTGATATTCTCGTAGCCATTGGAGGCGTAATCCCTGCTCAGGATTATGAATTTTTACGCGAACATGGTGCAGTAGCGATATTTGGACCGGGCACTGTACTTCCAGTAGCAGCCAAAAAACTATTGGAAACATTGACAGCTCACGTCCAACATGAGGATATAGATGACTGATACGTATCGACCAGACTGGGTGCCAAACGATGCGAAAGAGACGGAAACGTTTGCATCTCGTGTCATGAGAGGCGTTGATGAAATGCACGATGGTCTCATGACGAGTACTAAACATTTGGCACCTTCTGTGTTGCCCGTGAAGCGGCGAAAAAAATTGACCGTTGCTGATTATGTACGCGGTATTGAGCAGGGGGACCGCGTTATACTTTCACGGGCCATTACCTTAGTAGAAAGTAATAATCCAGATCATTTTGCGATAGCGCAACAAGTATTACAATCAGTATTGTCTCGTACTGGCAACGCACTTCGTATAGGTATTACGGGGGTTCCTGGTGCGGGTAAAAGTAGCATTATTGAAGCGTTCGGAAATATGCTCATTGAAGCAGGATTAAAAGTGGCTGTTCTGGCTGTCGATCCAACGAGTCAAGTTACAAAAGGGAGTATTTTAGGGGACAAAACGCGGATGGAAACATTAACAAAACATCCTAATGCGTATATTCGGCCATCGCCAGCAGGGGGGACATTAGGCGGTGTAGCGCGAAAGAGTCGAGAAACGATGCTTCTTTGTGAAGCTGCTGGTTATGATGTCATTCTTGTAGAAACGGTTGGCGTTGGTCAAAGTGAAGTGACTGTTCGATCAATGGTAGATTTCTTTATGCTTATCGTCCTTACGGGAGCTGGCGATGAATTGCAAGGCATTAAGAAAGGTGTTATGGAATTAGCCGATGCTATCGTTGTTAATAAGGCGGATGGAGATAATTTGAAACGGGCTCAAATTGCTCGTAGCGACTATAATCGGATGCTCCATTACATTCGGCCAGCTACAGAGCAATGGGAAACCAAGGCCTATACCTGCTCTGCTGTTACAAAAAGTGGTCTCTTAGAATTATGGGAGTTAATTCAGACCTTTGCTGTTCAAGGTAAAGAAAATGGGGTTTTCTACAAGAGACGGCAAAACCAATCTCTTCAATGGGTGAGGGACATGATTGATGAACACCTGCACAATCTATTCTTTAATAATATAGTAATTCAAGGTCGTATGGGAGAAGTAGAAGAAGCAGTGCTCGCAGGGAATATGTCCGAATCACAAGCCGTACAAGAATTGGTGAGTGTTTTTGACCAAACGTTATTGAAATAGTATATAACAGAACTAAAAAGGAGTACATCGTTGGTTTTAGGGAATCAACGGTGCACTTCTTTATCTTGTATTTATGGTGTTATGGTTTGTAACATAGTGGATTAAACATTCAATTTAAAATCCTAAATTGGCATTTACAATAATGACTTCCATAATTTGCATATTTCTCATCTTTTTATAATAAATGGTTAACGCATTACAAATGCGGTCTGGTGAGCCGCAGTCGTAACATTTTTCTTCTAATTTGGCACAAGGGTTAAGGGAACTTTTTTTATTTTTCTTACTATTTTGCGGTGCCGCCACATTACGGGCGCGGTAGATAGCTGATCCCAAATCGGGGGTGATTTTATTGATGCCGAGCACGAAAAAAACTTCGTTGGAACCGAATAAGGAAGCCGCTACGCGGTTTCCCGTGCCATCGATATTCACCATTTCTCCCGTTTGTGAAAGTGCATTAACAGATGTTAAAAATACATCTTTACCCATCGTGCGGAGTGCTGTATCGCGGAAGCTTTCACCGTCGAGAGGGCGATGGATATCCATAACTTCGATGTTGTTTGGCAATAGCGAATCATAGATGTTAAGGGCTAGCAATGTCTGAGAATCGCCGAGGGCTACTCGCTTATTCTGGATACGATTTGTTAAGTAGGCGGTCGCTTCTTCAGGTGTTTTAAAGTAATGAACGACGAACTTATTTCGTTCTAAAGCCTTAATAGTCGCTTCGATGTCGATGACCGCGGTATTGGGGTGAGGATTCGTTATCGCTTGAATAGTAGTTTCAGTATTAGCCATGTATATCACTCCTCCTTTTTTGTTTTTATGAGTCGAATCTGACTTATATGCACGATAGCTGATTGATAGTACATTTTATTTGTACTACATCTTACTTGTATCATATACCGAATGGCTGTATTGGTCTATGGAAATTGTGATACACTAAAGAGGATTTAATGCAATGTACATACAATAGGAGACATGATTCATGACAAGAAAACCATATAACACATATATTACATATGCCTTAACCAGCGCGATGGTACTCACTCTTTGGGGTTGTGGGCTTGGAAATGAACCGTCAGATTCGATGAAAGCTCCTGCTAATACAGCCACATCATTAAACACACAGGCCGCAGCACAACAAACAACGGCGAAGACGCAAGTGAAACATATATCCGAGGCAGATAGAACACAATCGCAACGACTCTCTACTGAAGGGTTAGAGAAAGCCTTCGCTGGAGAAAAAGAAGAGGGGCTAGCTCTCGTTAAAGAGGCGTATGCATTAGACCCTACTAATGTAGCAAATTATTACAATATGGCTATGGTCTATAAATTGCGAGACGAATTGGACGAATCGAAATCATGGTTTGAACAAGTACTCGCGCATGATCCGGACAATACCTGGTCTATTTACGGCATTGCTACCATTTACGCAGACCAAGGGAACGATCAAGAAGCTTTAGACTGGCTTGAGAAGGCAATTGCATTGGACCCATCAGTGAAATCCGTAGCTGCTGAACAAGACCATTTTGAGCGCTTTCATGGGAATCCTCGATTTGAAGAGGTAGTGAAGTAAGTATGCTACTTTTTATAATTCTTTGGCAATTTAATTTCAGAGGCAGGATTGGATGATTCGATTAATGCTTTTCTTTGCTTTAATAATTCGAGAATTATATGATTTTTCATATCTTGTGGTTTGTAATGGGCAATGGCTCCAAAATAGAGAGATAGCATAATGAAGGATACCAGTACGAGAATACTAGGGTTTTGAAAAGCAAATTGAACATATAGTAATAAGGGAATCATGATAGCGATATACCCTAAGGAAACCTTCTTATTGAAACATGCAATCGCTAAGATGATGAGTGAAATAATGCCGATAACAACAGCGAGTATCATTATTGTCTCATGGGATAAGACAGTATCAATATCATTGTCGAAGCTCAATTGTACTACTGTTAGCATAAGTGGTAAAAAGCCGATGATGTTGGAATAGGAATCTTCGTAGGTTTTTAAATAGGCATTGTACATGACGATTTGCTCAGTAATTTCAGGATAGGTAAGGCTATCTACCCATTGGATAGCAGCGCTCAGGTAGGAAGGTGCTGCTCTGTGAAAGCTTGATTTATTTTGGTTAGTGTTCATTTATATTGTGTTCCTTGGTAATGCATATGACTATTTTTTGTATTTAGCTTTAGTGCTTATTGGTTAGGAATTTTTCGTAGTAGCGAATTCATTGTAATTATTTCTTGTTACTTATCGTTTTCGTACTATCAAAGACAGCGTAATAAACAATAGCGCCACCTATAAATATAGTGGCTTGCATCATCGGAGTGTATTGACCGACGCGCCATAGTGCAAAGGCGTAAAAGAACATGGTAATGAGCATAATTAGGAATGCTACAATGCGTCGTACATTGGTATGTACTACTTTGGACTCAGTGATGCGGTTTTTATTAATGATTACGTAGGCCAATGAGACTAGAATATCTACTGTAAATATACCGAGTGTCCAGTTCAGAGGGGCTTCGTTAAACACGCATAAGCCTAAGGCGATAAAACTAATTCCAAAAAATGCTTTTAGCAGTGTAGCAGATCGGGTAGATTCTTTTGGTGTTCGTTGTTTCTTTGTCATAGGCTCTCCTTGTATATGCGGTATCGCCTTAGTTGACGATACATAGTTGTACGAGTATAATAAATGTAAAGAGATAGCTAAGTGAGTGGTGTCACAGGCTCATCTCCGAAGAAAATATTACTACTGAAGAAATGGCCTGTTGTTACTACAACGGGCTATTATCCGTTAAGGATAATAGCTACGAGTGTGCCAAAGGCAATCATGAGCATTAACGCTTCATAAGTACTCATAGCATCACCGCCCTTCGTAAACGAAGGAGTGTGAACCCGTATCACTTAGCTACCTTATGTATATTATAACATGTAAACGGTAACAAAATTAGCGATATTCGTTAGTTGGAATATTCATGATTTTGTTATGGTTTTTATTTTAAGTGCAATAACGAACATTTATAAAAAAATAAATACAATTGTTCGCTTTGTGGAGGCTTGTTAATTGAACTGCCCTGTTACATATGGTACAATATCCCTATAAGTAGATACTTTCATCATGCAAAGGAGTTATCATGATATCACGTTATACACGAGAAGAAATGGGCCATATTTGGAGTGAACGCAACGAGTTCGACACGATGTTATTGGTAGAAACATTAGCGTCCGAAGCGCAAGCGGAGTTAGGTGTTATTCCGAAGGAAGCGGCGAAGATCATTCGGGAAAAAGGCAATTTTGATGTGGAGCGTATTCGCGAAATTGAACGGGAAACGAACCACGACATCATTTCTTTTGTAACGGCTGTAGGTGAATATGTGGGGCCAGAAGCGGCGAAGTATATTCATTTAGGCCTTACTTCCACAGACGTGAAAGACACGGCTCTTGGCTATATGATGAAGCAAGCGTGCGATATTTTGTTACAAGATTTAGCTACACTTCGCGATGTATTGCGTCGTCGTGCGGCAGAATTTAAATATACCTTGATGATTGGCCGTACTCACGGTATTCACGGCGAACCGACAACGTTCGGTTTGAAATTATGCCTTTGGATGGCTGAAATTGAGCGCGATATTGAGCGTTTAGAGCATGCTCGTAAAAGCGTAGCTGTTGGCAAAGTGTCCGGCGCCGTTGGTACTTATTCCAACATCGATCCATTTGTTGAACAATATGTGTGCGAAAAGCTGGGCTTAGAGCCTGTTAAAATTGCTACACAAGTAGTACAGCGTGACCGTCATGCAGAATTGCTTTCTACTATCGCTGTTATTGGCGGTACATTAGATAAAATCGCGAAAGAAATCCGTCATTTACAACGTACAGAAGTGCGTGAAGCAGAGGAGTATTTCGGCGAAAAGCAAAAAGGTTCATCCGCTATGCCGCACAAACGCAATCCTATTACGGCGGAGCGCATTTGCGGTTTAGCTCGTTTGCTTCGTGGCTATGCTCAATCTGCTTTCGAAGACCAAGCGTTATGGCATGAGCGCGACATTTCCCACAGCTCTGTAGAGCGCGTGATTTTACCAGATGCGACGATAACATTGAACTACATGCTTCATTTGACAATTCGTACCATCGATAAATTGCTAGTATACCCAGAAATAATGATCAAAAACCTTAACCTTACTGGTGGTTTATTGTTCAGTCAAACGATTTTGACTCAATTAGTGGATAAAGGAGCTGTTCGCGATGAAGCGTACCGTTGGGTACAAAAACACGCCATGAACCGTTGGCTCGAAGGGAAAGATTTTGCAGCGGGTCTTAAATCTGATGAAAACATCAAGAAGTTCATGACCGATGAAGAAATCGACGCTTGCTTCGACCCACAAAAATTATTGCGCCATGTCGATACTATTATGGCTCGCTTTGGTTTATAATAGAATATAGAAATACTGACGAGGCCGAATACGTTGTATCGATGTATTCGGTCTTTCTCTCTCTATAAGGGTTAGTGTATTCATGTCTTATTCGATATAGACATGGGTGTCCTATCACACCTATTGATTCTAATTTCTCAGGAGGGTTTATGAAAGCACTTCTTCAAAAATATGCGCCCCCTATATTCCACTGTATCAATGACTTTGGGCAAGGGGCTTTGACGGCGTTGTTGCCGTTTTTTATTACGAACTTTGGGCTCAATTATTACCAAGCCGCTACCGTTATTTTTTGTAACACCGTAGTGGCGTCTATTGCGCAGCCTGCTCTTGGTTATGTGGCGGACCGATGGCGTGTGCCGTGGTTCATTCCGTTAGGTTTTTCCATTACTCTCGTGTCCATTAGCGCCATTGCCTTGGCTACGAGTTATGAAATTATTCTCGCCTTGGCCTTGACTGCTGGGGTAGGGGCAGCACTGTTCCATCCGGAGGCGGCGCTCTTGGTGAAACGTACCCAATCTCATGAAATCGGGAACGCCATGGGCCGTTTTGCCGTTGGCGGTAGCGTTGGCTTTGCCCTCGGCCCTGTTATTGCCAGTGGCGTTTACGCTTTTGGTGCAAATTATTTGTGGGTGTTCACCATCGTAGCAGTGCTAGGGACGCTCATCTACTTCTATGCCTTTGGTAATGCTAAGGGAACGTCCACAACGGTGAAAGCTAAATTGACAGAGGCTTCCCAGGAACGAAATGATTGGACAAGCTTTGGCAAGCTCTTCTTTGTCATTGCGGCGCGGTCCATCTTGTTCGCGGTGCTCGGGATTTTCATTCCTATCCTCTATATTTCTGTCATTAATGGTACTCCTGAAATGTCCAGCTTAGCCTTGACTATGTACTTTGGCCTCGGTGGCATCTTGACCTATATTGGAGGCTGGTTATCGGATCGCATTGGTTTCTTGAGAACCATTCGTCTTGGTTACCTCGTGTTCTTGCCATCCATTTTAATCTTCATTTACGTGCCAAACATTTGGGGATTCTTCGGCGCTATGATTCCAATGGCTTTTGGTGTATTCTCCCAATATGGGCCGATTACGGTGCTAGGGCAGAAGTACTTAGCTAAGAACGCAGGTTTTGCATCGGGCATTACATTAGGCCTAGGCATTACCTTGGGTGGCCTCGTAGCGCCCTACGTAGGTCACTTGGCAGATATATATGGTATCCAAACAGCCTTACAAGTATTGATTCCTATCGGTGTCATGGGGCTCGTCATGAGCCTATGGCTGAAAGAACCGCAGTAAAAGAAATAATGAAAGCCCTAAGAAGACAGTGCAGAACTGTGTTTCTTGGGGCTTTTACTATATCGGAAATAAGGATAAATCAATTGCGTGCAATGGAAATATTGACATTGAGTAAAACCGTGCTATGATATAGACAAGCCAAATAAATCGATAAAAATAGTTAAATAGTTAAACTTAACTTCAATAATATCAATTTGATGATCTTGGCTTTCATAATGAATGGTATACGTAGTATTGTTAATGGAGACTGATAACCAAACACCCCATATAATTAAGGATTATAAGTAAAAGGATTAAATTATAAAACAACTTGAAGATGAAAAGGTTTACATAGTATATTGTGTAAATCGTAACGACATTATATGTAATTCATTATAAGGACTGATACTATGAACAACGTAAGAACAATCACTAAATCTGTACAAGGCTTTGTAACTCGCGATGGTGCTGGTGTAAAACTAGTGCGCGTACTAGGCGGGGAAACAATTAAAGAATTCAACCCTATTTTGATGCTTGACTCCTTTGATAGCACAAATCCAGATGAATACACTGCTGGTTTCCCAATGCATCCGCATCGCGGTATTGAAACCATTAGCTATGTATACAAAGGTGGTATGGTGCACCGTGATAGCCTTGGTAATGAAGCGGCTGTAAACAGTGGTGAAGTACAATGGATGACTGCTGGTTCTGGCATTATGCACGAAGAGTTAGTACCTGCTGCAGAACGTTTGTTAGGCGTACAATTATGGCTTAACTTGCCGAAAAAAGATAAAATGGTTGAGCCTGCGTACCATCCTGTAACAAACGATATGATCCAAGATATCGAAATCGATGGCGGTTACCTTCGTTTGTTAGCTGGTAACTACAAAGAACATAAAGGTCACCAAAGCCAATACTTACCACTTCACTACTACGATGTGCACTTGGCAAAAGGCAAAACTTTCACGCACACTGTGAAAGAAGACGCATCCATTATGCTCTTCACATTGATTGGTGAAATCGAAGTGAACGGCGAAGTGGTGAAAGAAAAAACAGCTGTTAAATTATCCGCTGGCGACACTGTGTCTTTCACATCCTTGCAAGATGATACACAAGTGCTTTATATCGAATCTATTGCTATTGATGAGCCGGTAGCTTGGGCAGGCCCAATTGTTATGAATACACAAGAAGAATTACACGAAGCGTACAGAGAATTACAAACTGGTACATTCGTTAAATCTTCCATGGCTGTGTAATAAAGGATGTTTATAGATAGCAAGGTTCTATAGACCTGAACCTCCTCTCATGCTATAGAGCTATGCTAAAAAAATAATAGTCAATACGGCTCTACTGTGATATAGTGGAGCCGTATTTATGTAAGCCAAAGTCGGTAAGAACTTGTATAACAGGGGAACTTATGTAAGGAAGGGTTTTCTTATGAGTGATGTAAAAACATATGAATCTAATGATATTATTATTGAATGGCGTCCAAGTGTGTGCGTTCATGCAGGCAAATGCGTAAGAGGCTTGCCTAAGGTATTTAATTTGGACCAACGCCCATGGATTAATGTAGAGGCTGCTACCGCTGATGAAATTGCAGCAGTCATTGACAAATGCCCATCTGGCGCATTGACGTACAAACGTAAGTAATATGACATAGTGCCTATTCATGGTGAGTGTGTATGAATGGTACTATCCTGGTGAATTGCATGTATGAATGATAGCATTCTGGTGTCATTTAACAGTTAGACGTAACAAAGGAGACAAACATGGTAGATGTAGTATTTGAAGCAGACCGAAACCGCGCTGCAGCTTATGATAATGGCAAAGAGATTGGTGAAAGCACATTCTCCCCATCTGCAACAATGTGGATTATTGATCACACATTAGTAGAAGATGGTTACGGCGGACAAGGCATTGCTGGCCGTTTAGTAGCCACAATTGTAGAAAACGCACGCACTGCAGGCGTTAAAATTCTTCCATTGTGCCCATTTGCCAAAGCTGAATTCGATAAAAAAGCAGAGTATGCAGATATCCGCATGTAATTGGTAGATACTATAATAACGATATAAAGCGATAACGAAGGACTTGTATGTCTATTCGTTATCGCTTTTTTCGTGTTCAAAGCTTTCACATAGACCCGCTATGATGTATAATGAATATGTATTAATTCGACTAAATTTGGAGGATATAGAGATGGCAACAGGCATGGTTGTAGGCACTCAATGGGGTGACGAAGGTAAAGGCAAAATTGTAGACTGGTTGGCGGAGCGCGCTGACGTCGTTGTGCGCAGCCAAGGGGGCAACAATGCAGGTCACACCGTAGTGGTAGATAACAAAGCGTTTGCCCTTCGTTTATTGCCAAGCGGCATTTTATACGATAATAAAATGAATATTATCGGCACTGGCGTCGTAATTGACCCAAAAGTATTGCTAGAAGAAATTGCAGGCATTGAGGCGCAAGGTAAATCTGTGAAAGCTTTGCAAATTTCCGACCGTGCTCACGTAATTATGCCGTATCACATTGCCTTAGATAATGCGGAAGAAGCGTCTAAAGGGGATGCGAAAATCGGTACTACGAAAAACGGTATCGGCCCTTGCTATGCTGATAAAATTAACCGCGTAGGCATTCGTGTATGCGACTTATACGACCTTGATACATTCAAGGAAAAATTGGCGTACAATGTAGAGTTCAAAAATAAAATCTTAACGAAAGTGTACGATGCAGAAGGCGTTAACTATGATGAAATCCTTGCTGATTACATCAAATACGCAGAAGCGTTGAAACCATTTGTAACAGATACAAACCACACAGTTCTCAAAGCTGTGCAAGAAGATAAAAAAGTATTGTTCGAAGGGGCTCAAGCGACGATGCTTGACCTTGATCATGGTACATATCCTTTCGTAACATCTTCTCATCCAGTAGCTGGCGGTGCCTCCACTGGTGCTGGCGTAGGCCCTGGTTACTTGAAAAACATCTTCGGCGTTGTAAAAGCGTATGCTACTCGCGTAGGGGCAGGTCCATTCCCAACAGAATTGACTAATGAAATTGGCGATACATTGCGTGAAATCGGTCACGAATTCGGCACTGTAACAGGCCGTCCTCGCCGTTGTGGTTGGCTTGATTTAATGGTTGTGAAATACGCAGCCGGCCTCAATAGCCTTGATTACTTGGCTATTACACGCCTCGACATTTTAGATACCTTCAAAGAACTCAAAATTTGTGTAGGCTACACATTGAACGGTAAAGCTTACGAAGGATTCCCAGCGAATTTGAAAGACTTGGAAGCGTGCGAACCAGTGTACGAAACATTGCCAGGTTGGGAAACAGATATTTCCGGTATTCGTTCTTACAATGAATTACCTGAAAACGCTCGCAAATACGTAGAGCGTATTGCAGAAGTAACAGGCGTGCCACTTGGCATCGTGTCTGTAGGTCCAAACCGGAGTCAAACGATAGAATTAGTGGATGTATTTTAATTTGTCCGCACCTTAGAATACATAGAGTACAGCGGTTTTCCTAGCCTCCGTAGTGCTGGTGAAAGCCGCTGTTTTACTATAGAGAATAGGAGGTATGGATGAATATATTGGTTGTCTATTCTAGTCGCACTGGAAATACGAAACGAGTAGCTCAAAGCATTGCTGATGTTCTCGGTGTTAAAGCTGTCGATGTGAAGACAAATCCTGATTATACTGCTTTTGACCTTATCGTTGCTGGCTATTGGGTTGATCGTGGCGGTCCTAATCATGAAATGAAATCGTATTTGCAAGGCATTACGCATAAAAAAGTGGCTTTATTTTCGACATTAGGAGCCGATCCATTGTCTGAACATGGAAAGAACAGTGTAGCCGCTGGGATCGATTCGCTTGGAGATGATTCGACTTGTGTAGGGACTTTCATATGCAGAGGAAAAGTAGACCCTCTTTTGGTAGAGCAAATGAAAGGGCGATTCCCTGTGGGCCATCCGCATGCCTATACTCCAGAATGGTTAGCCCGCATTGATGCGGCTGCGGCGCATCCTACAGAAGAGGATTTGGAATCAGCACGACTATTTGCGGAACAATTGAAAGTTACATATCATTAGAGAGGTGACCCTGTGGCAGTAAACGAATATTTTTATGAATTAGCGAAGATTTCAGCCAATAAAGCCGCTGAACATGGCATCGTCGTAGACCCTGCGTGGATTTATGCACAATGGCATATAGAAACGGGTGGTTTTACATCTGATTTACAAGCGAGCCATCATAATTTAGGTGGTATCAGTAGCAGCTCTGGCGACTGGATGTATTTTAATGATTTTCCCGAATTTGCTGATTACTTTGGACGGTATTTATCGTATTATTCCGAAGATGGTATGTCTGGAGTTTCGTCGCTTTACGACTATGCAGCGGCATTGCATACGGGCGGTTATTTTACAGCTGATATCGGCTCTTACTATAATTCGCTCCTTACCATTGTGAATTCCATGATGTAATGGGAACAGACTGGTTATTTTTAATAGCTTATTGCATTGATGCGGCAGAATATAAGTTAAGCAAATTAACCCCTTTACTTATAGAGTAGAGGGGGTTTGTTGTGTTTGCCTATAGATATTCGATATCTACAACATAGATTACCTGTATGGCTGTGCTATAAATCTCCTGTATATCTACGCATTGCATCGAGTTTTTCAATTAAAGATATAGTGCTGTATAGAAATAAATGTGCATATTCTATGATTACTGTACCATAATGGATTCTGAACTGGTAATTATATTGCTTTAATTTCTAGAAAACTAAGGGAATATATAGTGATATAGGGTTTTGTAGTGAAAGTATATCGAAATATGCTTTTTATTCATAGAAAAGAGTGATTTTCTATTGCTTTAAGATGAGGTCAATATGAATGAAATAAAATGCAGGGATATCGTATATATCTATGTTTAGGTATACATTAAAATGATTCATTAATATTCATAGAATGATGTATTTTTCTGAGCTTTATAGATTCTCATTTGTATCAAAATTATTGATATAGAAAATTTTTGTTATACATATAAAATTATTAACATACAAATAGAAAGAAAAAAATAGATTTACTTTTAAAAATAGTATATAATAGATTAAAATTGACAAAAGTTTGAAGCATATGTCGAGGAGTTTTATTATGATTGAAGTTTCTTATGAGCGTTTAGCAACGATTTTCAAAGCTCTTAGCGATGAAACACGTTTACATATTATCGATATGTTGTCTTGTAATGAGCTATGTGCTGCAGATATTTTGGCGAGTTTTAACTTGTCTCAATCTACATTGAGCTACCATATGAAGATCTTAATCGATGCTGGTGTTGTTAACTCGCAACGTAATGGTCTTTGGACTCGTTACTCTATTAATGAAGAAACATTTGGAGATATTTTGGAAATTCTTCCGAAATTGTACAAAACGAAAGACGAGTGCATTTGCGCACAAATCAAATATTGTCGTTTAGATGAGCACGAAGAGAAAGAAGCATAATTAACTATGCGTAGATGGATTATGCATGTGGACATGGACGCCTTTTATGCGTCTGTAGAACAACTGGATCATCCTGAATATAGAGGCCACCCCGTTATTGTGGGTGGTCTTTCTGCACGTGGCGTAGTGGCTACTGCTTCTTATGAAGCTCGTACGTTCGGCGTTCATTCAGCTATGCCTTTATCGCGGGCTAAGCAGTTGTGTCCACATGGTATTTATGTGTGGCCTCGCTTTGATCGCTATAAAGAACTATCTAACACAATTCATAAGGTGATGGAAGAGTTTACGCCCATTATTGAGCCCTTGTCTTTGGACGAAGCTTTTTTGGATGTAACCGGAATTACCCATAAATACGCTGGTCCCGTGGCTTTAGGGAAAGCCATCAAGCGGCGTGTGTTAGAAGAAACGGGGCTCATCATTTCAGCTGGCTTAGGGCCTAATAAATTTCTTGCGAAATTGGCATCTGATTTAGATAAACCAGACGGCCTTGTGGTTATTCCCTATGGGAAAGAAATGGACATGATCGCTAATTTGCCTATTAAACGTATTTGGGGCGTAGGCCCTAGGACGGAGCAGCGCCTCAAAGAAGGGGGCTTTCACAAGATGAAAGATATCCAAGCTTTGGCAACAGAGCATGATTTGATACCTTATGTAGGGAACCAGGCACGGCGCATTTGGGAATTGGCTCGTGGCATTGATGAACGGCCTGTTGAAGTGGATCGCCAAGTGCAGTCTGTAGGCAATGAAGAGACTTATGAAGTAGACTTATTAGATCCTGCTATTATCGATGTAGAATTGCGGTATTTCGCGAATCGAGTAGCGAAACGGCTCCGCAAACAAGGCCTAAAAGGCCATACGGTGTCTATTAAAGTACGGTACAATGACTTTAAAACGGTGTCAAAACAAAAACGCCTTGCCGCCGCTACCGATCAAGAAACTATTATTTACGAAACAGCGGTTTTGTTGTGGAATAAAATCCATGGAGGCTATAAGCCGAGTGATAGTAAATCAATGAGGCCGATGAATACTGAATCGCTCCAGCAAGGACGGACGCAACCTATTATGATGGATAATATGGAAGTCATGGGCGCTATGCCGGAGAAACACTTTGATACGTCCATATTGGCGCTGCCCCATAAACCGCTACGTCTCTTGGGTGTCACTGTGAGTGGGCTTTCAGAAGACGGATTAGTACAAGATAATTTGTTCACTAGTGGCCACGATGAAAGTAGCGAAAAACTGAGCTCTGTTTTAGATGAACTAGAAAGTAAATTCGGCCGTACCGCTATTATGAGTGGAGCCCTCTGGCAACGAGAGAATGGATTTGGCGGCGAACGGCGCCACCGTTCGACATTGAAAGCACATTTGGATGAAGACAAGGATCCCCTAGAAGCAAATTCTGCGTTACATAATTCTGCGTTACATGAAGAATAAGTCTTTAATGAATGGATTGGTTCATGATACAATATAGATACTAATATGTGAATACATAAATAACCATGAAAGAGGTAATGTATATGAGTATGTTTCGTGTGGCCATTCATTATGGCGTAAATAGCAATGGTTTTTTGTCCTATGATGTAGATACAAAAACAGTAACAGTGGATTTGCCTGAACAAGAATGGATTGACAAAGTTTTGACGTATTTGAACACAGAACATGAAATCAAACACGCTACGAGCATTGATACGTATGAAACATTGCAAGTTAAGCCATTAGAGTCATTGGATAATTTGAAACTGGCTTTGACTCGTATGTGGGAAGCCATCGATGTACAAGTAGACTGGAGCCGTCCAGCATAATGAGATGATTGTTTCATAAAACATTACGAATATAAGCCCCAGAGTATACAAATAGCCTAGTTCACATGAACTAGGCTATTTGTTATAAGAATGTTATATATACCATTTGTCTTGCAGTTGCTCACAGTAAAACGCTATAATAAGATATACATGCGTCTATAGCTCAGTAGGATAGAGCGACAGTTTCCTAAACTGCAGGTCGGGGGTTCAATTCCCTCTAGGCGCACCAATAGAAAAGAAGCATTGGCATTTGCCAATGCTTTTTCTGTTATATGTATGACACCACTAGTGACCATCGTGAAAGATCGATACTTCTTGTTGTGTATATATTTACAGCTTATACTAAAATTAAGGTAGTCTGGTGATACGGGTTTGCTCCTTCTCTCCGAAGGGTGGTGATGCTATGAGTACTTATGAAGCGTTAATGCTCATGATTGCCTTTGGCACACTCGTAGCTATTATCCTTAACGGATAATAGCCCGTTGTAAGAACAACAGGCCATTTTCTCAAAAGAATTCTATTTTTGGAGATGAGCCTGTGATTCCACTCACTGGGCTACCCCTTATCATCATTATACGCATCAGTTAACCCATCGTCAAATAACGATGGGTTGGCTATTTTAAGATATTTCGTTTCTTCTTTTTCCATTAGTAATATTTATAGGCATTCTGTCAATATATCTTTTGTATTAAACTATGACACTAGTAGTGACCATTGTAGAATGCCGATACTTATTGTTCGGTATACCTGTACAATTTATAATATAACTAAGGTAGCCAATGAGTTGGGCTCATTACCAAAGGCGGTGATGAGATGAGAGTATATGAAGCATTATCTCTAATGATTTTGTTTGGTACACTTATTGCTATTATTCTAAAATAGAAAAATAGCCCTAACGCTTTAAGCACGTTACGGCCATTTCTCGAATTTTATTGTTAATTCATTTGAGATGAGCCTAACGCGACTAAACATTGGCTACCCCTTTATGATTATTATACGTAACATTTAGATTATCGTCAAATAACAATGGTTATATATAATGAACAGTCCATCATATATCTTGGTGGACTATTTTTAGGTTTTAAAACCTAAAACTCTGTTCAAAAATTAAAAATTAGGCTTAAAAACCTAAAAAAATATAATATAATTTAGATAAATTAGATTTAAATGCCTAAAATTTAGACTGATTATATAAACGATAGATAGTTTACATACATTGGGAAGGAGGAAAATGAATATAATATTTATGGAGTTATGAATCTGACAGGAGGCGACTTATATGGAATTTCGACCTATGCGTAGAAAAAATCAACAAGTTAGTGAAGATGAATGCAAACGAATTTTGAAAGAAGAGAAACGGGCTGCTTTTTCTGTTATTGGGGATGGAGGCTATCCCTATACAGTGCCTGTTAATTTTTATTATGATGAAGAAGAGCATAGAATCTTTATTCATGGTGCCAAATCAGGCCATAAAATGGATGCGCTACAACAATGTAATAAAGTATGTTTCACAACATGGAATCAGGGCTATAAGGTGGAAGGACATTGGGAATGGAATGCTACTAGTGTAGTTGTTATGGGGCGTGCTACTCTTGTTGAGGATCCTCTTTATTGGAAGGATAAACTACATAAGATGGCTATTAAGTATTATCCTACTATAGAAGAGGTAGACAAGGAGATGCAAAGTCCTCCTATTAATGTAGTACAAATGATTGCCATTGATATAGATCATATGACAGGTAAGCTAGTCAATGAGAAATAATATATAAAGGAGTTCGTTGGGGTGTATTATTATGTGTAGTATCTAATATAGAATGGTTGATATCTAATAGGATGTGGGTTATACCTAGATTGCATAAACATAATTCCCTCTTGTTTGCAGGCATTAGAAAAAAAGCGTATCATGAAAATAGTGATAGCTTTCACTAAATGTATTTTTATTAACAGGGAGGATATTATGCAACACGTTCAAACCCGCAGTACTACTTTTACGTTAGTACTCACAGCCGTATTGATTGCCCTCGCTACATTATTGACAATGTACACTAAGATTCCGGTGCCGGGCATTCGCGGTTATTTTAACATTGGCGATGTGGTCATCATGACGTCTGCTTTGCTATTAGGGCGCAAACAAGGTGCCTATATTGGGGCTATTGGTCCTGCACTGGCTGATTTAATTCTAGGATATATTATATTTGTACCTATTACCTTTGTGGTGAAAGGCATAGAAGGATACCTTGTAGGTTCTCTGTATCGTAAAGATAATTACATGTCTGCCCTCATGGCGACTATTGCTGGTGGCATTACTATCGTGGTAGGCTATTTTGTGGGTGAATATATGTTTATGGACCCTGGTGTCGCTTATGCTGGTTTATTAACCAATACTATCCAAGCCGTTATGAGCGTCATTATTAGCATGATTCTCTATGTTGTATTGCGTAGACGGTTAGGATAATAGTAATTAGTTTCGTACAATTTATGAGTACACGAGTGTATATTTGAGCCTATTACATGCAAATGATATAATATATTGAGTAAATATATTAACAAAAGGAGTACAAAATGGCTGATTTACCTAATTGTCCAAAATGTGGCGACGAATATACTTATGAAGACGGCAATATGTTTGTGTGTCCTATGTGCGGTCATGAGTGGACTGCTGCTGATGCAGCTGCCGCTGCGGAAGCAGGTATTATTCGCGATGCGAACGGTAATGAATTGCAAGATGGCGATTCCGTCGTTGTTGTGAAAGATTTAAAAGTAAAAGGTGCAGGCGTATTGAAACAAGGTACGCGAGTGAAAAATATTCGCCTTATCCACGATGCTAGCGATGGACACGATATTGATTGTAAAATTGATGGTTTCGGTGCTATGGCTTTGAAATCTGAAATGGTTAAAAAAATCTAATACGGAGGTTTATGCATGTTACCTGAAAAATTATTAGAAGTACTTAAACATGAAGGCGTTGTGTCCATCACAACTTGGGCGAACGATGAAGCACATGTAACTAATACATGGAATTCTTATTTAAAGGTAGATGGCGATGATCTTTGGGTACCTGCAGCAGGTATGACAAGTACTGAAAATGATTTAAAAATCAATAATCGTGCTATTGTAACATTAGGTGCTCGTGAAGTAGAAGGCTTCAATGGCTACCAAGGTACAGGATTCCGTTTGGAATGTACAACTTCCTTCGTATCTGAAGGCGAAATTTACGACAAAATGTACGCTGAATATCCATTTCTTAACCGTGTATTGATTTTACACGTAGAATCTGCCAAACAGTTGCTTTAATACTCGATGCAGGATGACTAGATTAAGGCATTAATCGGGTCGATAGCATACATATTGACAAGATGATAAAAACTCCCTGTGGACTATAGTCTACAGGGAGTTTTTGCATATCCTTTGGTTTATAAGAATGGTATAATGAATGCATATATATTAGATATTACAAGCTATGAGTCTATATACCATGTATAAGATATAACATCCTTATATATGGCTGATATGACTATCATAAGGAGGTGCCGCATTGATTTCCACAGAAGATTTGAAAGCCCATACGTACCAATTATTAGCTAATCGAGGTGTGACCGTAGAGGATATTGCAGAGCTCGTTATGTTCACACAAAGTCAGTATTCTCCGAATTTAACTATTGAAGTTTGTATTGCCAGTGTTCATTCTGTATTGAATAAGCGAGAAGTGCATAATGCTATTATTACTGGCGTTGAGCTCGATATGTTAGCGGAGCGTAACCAATTGTCCCAACCTTTACAAGACATTGTGCAACACGATACGGGGCTCTTTGGTATCGACGAAATCTTGGCCTTCTCCATCGTTAACCTATATGGATCCATTGGCTTTACCAATTATGGCTATTTAGACAAAGTTAAACCTGGCATTATCAAGACCTTGGATAATAAGACAGAAGGGCGATGCAATACTTTTTTAGATGATTTAGTAGGTGCCATAGCGGCGGCAGCAGCGGGACGCATTGCTCACAACAGGCCAGATTAATTGACACACAAAACGATAGTAGATGATGCTGTTCGTGACGATAGATACAGTAATATTAGAGGATATAGAAATGAAAGTATTAATTGTGGTAGATATGCAGAAAGACTTTATTAGTGGTTCTTTAGGGTCTGCAGAAGCAAAGCACATTGTTCCCTATGTGGAAGAGCTAATTAAGAACTGGCCTGGCATCATTATGTTCACACAAGATACGCATAGCGAACAGTATCAAGCGACACAAGAAGGTCAGTTGTTGCCTATAGCGCATTGCATTAAAGGACACGATGGATGGCACATTCACGAATCCTTAGTAGCGGCGGTATCAGAGAATATACATAATATGTCTATGAACATCATTGAAAAACCTTGTTTTGGATCCTTGGAATTAGTAACATCGCTACAAGAATGCGATGATGAAATAGGACTTACTAGCATTACTATAGTAGGCCTCTGCACCGATATATGCGTCGTGTCCAATGCCTTATTGGTGAAAGCCGGCCTTCCAGAAGTACCTGTTTATATTGATGCGGCTGGATGTGCAGGCAGTACACCAGAGAAACACCGAGCCGCTTTAGAGGTAATGCGCAGTTGTCAATGTTATATTGTTAATGATTGAGTATCACCAAAGATGAGATTTATTATATGTAATGATACATGATTAATTTGCGGCTATCACTGTTATATATAGTATGGTTAAAAGCTTGACGGAGTACCTGAGAGCAAACTAAAATATACTATAGAATAGTTGTGCTACCAGTGGACAGCTATTAACGTAAGTTGATTGGATTTGATTGGGTCCGCATCCAACGGAAACATGATTCCTTTAAGATGCATTTATATAAGTATAGTACTGGACCTTATGGGGAGGCGTGTGCCATGAGTAATGAATTAAAAGCACTGCATTTTGATGCTGATTATACAATGGAAGAGGCGATGGCGGAGGCAAAACGCTGTTTAAATTGTCCAAAACCGCTATGTCAAATGGGTTGTCCTATTGAGAATGAAATTCCTCGGTTTATTCAAGCTATCGCGCAAGGCAATTTTGGCTTGGCCAACGATATTTTAGGGGAACGCACCAACTTGCCGGCTATTTGTGGTCGTGTATGTCCGCGCGAAAATCAATGCGAAGGCAATTGCATTATGAATAAAGCGAAAAAACCGCCTATCAATATCGGTAAATTAGAGCGCTTCGCTGCTGATTTTGAAAGCATCCATGAATTGCGGAAACCGAAGAAAATCGTTCAAACCCATGGTAAAGTAGCCGTAGTTGGTTCTGGTCCTGCTGGTTTGTCCGTAGCTGGTGATATTGCTAAATTAGGCTACGAAGTGACGGTCTTTGAAGGTCAATCTGAACCGGGCGGTGTATTGTTATTCGGTATTCCTGAATTCCGCCTTTCTAAAACAATCGTGCGCCGTGAAATTGCTCGCCTTGAAGGGTTAGGCGTTAAGTTCGTTTGTAATACTTTCATCGGTCAAGACAAAACATTAGATGAATTATTTGCAGAAGGTTTCGACTCCATTTTCATCGGGACTGGTACACATATTCCACAAGAAGTGCGCATGGAGAATGACGAAGTGCCGGGCGTATTCCAAGCCATGCATTTGTTGACGAATGTGCAATTGGTGGACAATGGCGTGATTAGTAAAGACGAAATTCCTGTGAAAGAAGGGGACCGTGTTGTTATTATCGGTGGTGGTAACGTAGCGATGGACGCGGCTCGTACGTGCGTGCGTTTAGGCTGTAGCGCTGTTACTGTAGCGTATCGCCGCAATCAAGAGCAAATGCCAGCTCTCTTCTCCGAATACGAAGAAGCGCGCCAAGAAGGCGTTCAATTCCAATGGTTTGCATCTCCAGCTGGCGTAGAAGGTACTGATAAAGTTGAAGGATTCAAATACGAAGTGATGGCTCTCAATGAAGATAGTGCTGGTATTCATGGCACTGGCCAATACCAAGTGATGCCTGTGGACAAAATCATTATCGCTGCTGGTCATAAACCAAACGATCGCCTCGTAGGAGAAGGTAATAACTTACAAGTAGATGAAAAAGGCTATCTCGTTGTATCTGAAGAACCATACGGCATGACAAGCCGTGAAGGGGCCTTCGCTGGCGGTGACGTAGTGCATAAACCAGCTACGGTGGTTCTCGCTATGCGAGAAGCGAAAAAAGCCGTTGATGGTATGGTGAAATACATGGAAATCAAACGAGCTATGGAGAATGCTAGTTCTGCTGAATAATTACAGGTCTGTGATAGGATTTATGTTAACCTATCAGTCTAGATAAACTCGTATATAGGCAAATAGAAAAGGCAACTATGATTGAGTCATAGTTGCCTTTTGTGCTTTTTATTTAGTAGCGTTTGCTGTTTTCGCTGATGCTGCAATAGCGTAAGCTGTACCTTTCACGATGCGTTGGAGTTCGTTATTATTCTTCTCATCATCGTTGCCTGTGCTTGCTACTGTTATAGTAGCTACTACATCGTCAGCCATAGCAAAGGTGGCTATAGATATTGGTTTACGGGTGTTATTCGTTACATCTATATTTGCGACGTCCATATTTGTTACATCTGTAGGTATTGCATAACTATGGGCAGATTTTATAATAATTAACTTTTGCCCATCGTCCATAGTATCATACTGGATCGGCTGCTTAACGCCATCTATATGTTCCTCATAGGTGAAGAGTTTGCTTACTTCATCGGTAGTGCTTGTTGTAGCATTACGTAGTTCCTGTAAAGCTAAGACTTTATTAGTAGCAGGTTTCGTTAAGTTCACTGTAATGTGAAGCGGTTCGTTGTTCAATGTTGCATCGGTCATTACAGTTGTGGTGAAAATGCTCGTTACCTTTGTATCTTCACGATTATGGCTGCTAGAGGACTTCACTTGATAGCCTGTTGTATAAGCTGGTAAATCGAAAGTGTAAGTCGTTCCATTAAGAACCATATCAAAGGCGTTGAGGCGGTTTTCTTGATATGTTGTTATATATGTATCGCTATCGTTACTGGATGTTAACATACTAGTATTCACTACAGTTTGCTCTGTTGGTGTAGTCATAATTTCTGTAGTAGCACCAAAGGATGTATAAGGTATTATTGCTATGACAGTAGCTACTACTAGGGTTTGTATATTCATAATTAAACCTCATATATGAAATATTAGCATGATATAATAATAGGAGCCTCTAGAAAGGAGGTGACACATGCTTGATGGCTTTTTACAACTTATCTGGGTTCCCTTTCTAGCCCCTTTATTGGTTAGTGTGATAACCGCACTTATCATACGTTATATCAATAAGAAATAGAAAGAAAATAGGACGGCGGCAACCGTCCTATTTTTTACCTCTAAAAGGTAACATTAGCTTAATAGCTTATTCAACTTATCTGTTATACCGCACGTATAACTTACTTATAGTATATCTTTTTACCTATTTGTCGTCAAGCGTGGCAATTAGGCCTTTATATACCAATGGTAGTAATTCGTTTGGAGAAGGTGTTTGTTTCTAACAATTGTTTATAAATTATTTTTTTATAATATTGCCATACGCGTCTTTGTAAACGTTGTTAGCTTTGTCATTGTCGGAATTTACGCGAACGCGGTTCACTTTATGACGGTCATTGTCTTCGCCAGAAATGCGGTCTACACGGAAACGATCCATGCGGATTTGACGTAATTCTGGTTCGAATTCATCCATTAATTTATTCATAGTAGCATCTTGTTTTGCACCATTTTGCAATGCACGGTACAACATAGCGGCGAACTCGTAACGAGTCATAGCCATATTGCCTTTGAACATACCATCTGGATAGCCTTCAATGATGCCGTTGCCAGCTAACACAGCGATATATTCGTAAGCCCAGTGATTTTCTGGAACGTCAGGGAACATAGCTTGTTTTGTTGTATCTAAGATACCTAATACACGATTCAATTTGTCGTTTACATCAGCCAATTGTTGACGAAGATCCTTGTTATCTGCTTTCAAATCGAGAATTTCTTGTGCCATCGCTACGCGAGAACGAGTTACATTGCTAGCTTGACCAAGTTTAAAGCTCACACCAGCATTAACCATGTTTTCACCATTACCCATAGAACCGGCTACACTGAACATAGTGTCTTCGTTTGGACGGTAGAAAGCACCTACTGCCATAGCGTTTTCGCCAGAGTAGTTGCCATAACCAGCAGCGAAGTTCCATTTATCATCTGGATCGAAATCGAGTGGGTGCAATGCGGATAATGCAGCAGCACCAGCGCCTACTTTATCGATACGATTGTCTAAGCGATTGATGCGGCTCGTGTTGTTAGCGATGTTTTCTGCATTTTTATTAATATTTATAGTGTTATTGTTGATTTGATTTTTAATCTCATCAGATACAGCGACTGTGTAGTTGTGATTACCATCATTGTTTACTGTTACAGAGTTGTCTGCAGCAGATACTGTAGTGATGGTATCTTTGGCGGATACCGTATATGTTGTAGCATTGCCTGCTGTAGCAGATGTAACAGTTACATTGTCGCCTGCTACTACTTCTACATTTTTAGTATTTGCCTCTACAGCGCGTTTTAACTGTGCTACGTTAACAGCGTCAGTATCTGCAGAACCAGCTGCTACACCTGTAATTTGGCGCGTTATTCCCAGCGTGTCGTTACCGATTGATACGGCTGCTCTTGTACTTTGCCATGTAGAGTCCGTTGCTGTTGATGTTGTACTTGTTAGAGGATCGTAGCCACGAGAACCTGCGTCACGATTGGCTAACGAATAAGCCCCTAAAGCGACACTGTTAGCTAAGCTAGTGGATGCACTTTTACCGATAGCTGTTGCACGTTCTCCAACAGCGTACGCACTATCACCTACTGCAGTAGCGTATGTGGCACCAGCCGTAGATCGAGTACCGAATGCAGAACTATACATTGATGTTGCTTTTGAACCATCAGCAACGGCTGTTGATTGATAGCCTTCAGCATGAGCATTCCAACCGATAGCAACAGCACCATCCCCACTAGCTACAGAACGAAAATTGGCAGCAAAAGAATCATTGCCCGTTGCTTGAGCGCCATTACCAATGGCAACGGCACCGCGACCAGAAGCATTAGTTGATTTACCTAGTGCCGTAGACCATTCGGAAGCTTTTGCATTAGATCCTAGTGCTGTACTTTGAAAACCAGTATATGCATTTTCACCGATTGCTGTTGAGTAGCTACCTAATGCATAAGAGCCACTGCCTACAGCAGTAGCGCTGAGATTGCTAGAGTGCGAGTTAGAACCGATAGCAACACCATTTGAACCTTCTGCATGGCTAGTTACACCTATTGCTACACTATCGCTTGCTGGACCATAACCAGAGCCTGTAGCTTTTGCATCTTTACCAATGACGATAGTATTCGTACCTTGAGACTCTGCGTTTTCACCGATTACTACAGCACCTGTAACTCCAGTAGTAACGCCACTATTAGGATGAGTAAAGCTACTAGCCTTTGTATTATCATTACCTATGATGGCATTATTAGTAGCGTTGTCATAATAGCCATAGTTATAGCTATAGTTAGTTCTAAGGATCGCTGTCCCATCGGATGTCATAGTCCCTGTGGAATCTGCCATAGCAATAGTTGGTGTTAACAGCAATAAAGCCGCTAGTTTAGCGCAATGTTTTTTCACGAAAACCTCCTACAAACAATTACCTATTAAAGAGCATTACAAGTATTTCACAACTTCTTCATATAACTTATATTATAGTAAATCTTTACATAATGGGTCAACTTTTATTATATGAATAGACATTACAAACGTATAGCGGCAAGAACGTGAGTGCATAAACTTATTTATGAAAGTAGAAAATATATTGTAAAATAGAAGATATATAACGCATGGAACAATTAATACAGAGATACTATCTAAGTCATGGAATAGTACATTAGTTAGGGGAGTCATTATGAGCATCACTATGTATTACGGCCGCGCTGGTTCGGGTAAGACACGAGCTGTTTATGAACGGATACAACAGGTTATCCAGGAATGTCCTGGAGAGCCAATTATATTGCTTGTACCAGAGCCTGCTACGTATCGGGTGGAGCGAGAGTTAGCAGAATTTATGCCTCAAAAGGGCTTTACCACAGTTAGGGTAGTTGGTTTTGGTCGTTTGGCGTACCAAGTGTACCAATCCATAGGCAATGCAGAGGTGCAGAGAAAGAGCATTTCCAAATTAGGCCGGTCTCTTTTGTTGCGTCTTGTTATGAAACGAAAAGCTAGCGAGTTAGGCTTATTATCGCAAGCTACGAAGCGACCAGAATTTGCTTCTGTGTTGCAAACTTTGTTTTCCGAGTTTCGTTCATTCCGCATTGGTCCCGATGAATTAGAGCGAGGTGCAACGACTGTATCAAATACAGTACTACAGAAAAAGCTACGCGAATTAGCGACGTGTATGGTTGCTTATGAAGAAGAATTGCAAAGGCATGGGCAAATCGACGGAGATCCCATTATGGACCTTGTTCACGCTTTGCCGCAATCGCCTTTGATGGAGAATTGCCACGTCTTTGTAGATGGGTTCCACTGGTTTACACCGGTTCATTTTGAATTGCTCTATATGTTGTTCGATTTAGCAAAGGAATCGGTAATAACCGTGGATTTACCAGATGACCCTAAGCGATTGCTAGGGCGTCAAGGGCATTCCCTCTTTAGTCGGCCTTTAGAGATACTGGATACCTTATATGGCGAATATGGTACAAAACTGCAGTTCCGTGCTTTTGAAGGCTATAAACGGAGTAGTACTGCCACTATTGATACTGTTACGACACAAACAGACGTACTGAAGTCTTTAGAAAGTAATTTCTTTCACGGTCGCAAGAATCCTACCGATGAACGGATTCCGTTGGTAGCGGCCTACAATCGGGAGCGCGAAGCGGATTGGATTGCCCGCGATATTTTGGCGTACCTTGAAAGCGATGAAAACGCACGGTACCGCGATGTGTGCATTATGTTGCGCGAATCAGAAACCTATGGCGACACGTTGGACAAGGTATTTACTCGTTACGGCATTCCTCATTTTATGGATCGTCAGCGACCTATGAAACATCATCCATTAGGAGAGTTACTTACCGATCTATTGGGTATTGTAAAGCATAATTACAGCCGTGATACGATGTTCCGTTTGTTGAAGACAGACTTGACGCCTCTTAGTAGAGACGAAGTAGATGAATTAGAAAACTACGTCTTGGAATTTGGTATAGACCATTTTCAGTGGGAAAAAGAACAGTGGTCCTATATGCGACGTCGTTCTAACACTCCTGATGAAGAGCAACCTGATGCAGTTCGCCGTGCTCGTGTGAACACAGCGAAAAACAAAATCATGGCCATTTTATCGCCCTGGTTTGATTTTGCTACGTCCCAAGAATTACATTCGGCTGCTACTTGGTGTGAACATATTTACGGCGTATTAGAAGACTTGCAAGTGCCACGGAGGCTTTACGAATGGTCCCTCGAAGCCGAAGCCGCTGGCGATTTGGAGGCGAAATCGAGTCATGAGCAAATGTATAATGCTATCATCAATTTCCTTGATGAAATGATGATTCTCGGTGATGAGGAACCTCTTGGCCTTGATGAGGTTATAGCGCTCTTAGAAGAAGCCTTAGAAGATGTGCATTATTCTATGATTCCGCCGTCTCTCGATCACGTGGCCATCACTACTATCGAACGGGCTTACAGCCAATCTTGGAAACGCGTGTATGTGATGGGTCTCAACCAAGGTGTATTCCCACAGAGTATGGGCGATGAAGGGCTTATTAAAGATAAGGAACGTCAATTGTTGGCCGAAGCTGGTATTACCCTTGCCGAAGGGGCTTTGCCGAAGGCTTTCAATGAAAATTTTCTCCTCTATTTAGCTATGACGCGCGCTAGTGAACACCTCACCTTGTCCTATGCAGGGGCTAACGAAGAAGGGGAAGGTCTGGAAAGTTCCCTTGTTGTGAAACGCTTGCAGTCTCTCGGTTATTGTGGCGCGCCTATAGAGGTGCCTTTCACTATGGCAGAAGGGTCGGAAGAGGACTATGTGTGGCGCCCGATGCAGAGCCTATCCCTCTTATCCGAGCGCTGGGGCGATTTGTTCCGCGGTATTGACGTGGCGCCTGTGTGGTGGGGGCTTTATAATTGGGCTCGTGAAAGTCAAGAATACCGTCCGCGGTTAAGAGAAGTGAGCCGCGGTATTCGGGACAATAACCACGTGCCAGTTATCTCGAAGGATCTCGTAACAGGATTGTTTCTCAAACGAGGGTATATGACGGGATCTGTTACGCGCCTTGAAAAATACCAACAATGTCCGTTTAAATTTTATGCGCAATATGGATTGAAATTAGAAAAACGAAAAGTTCGCTCCTTTGGGGCGCCAGAAATTGGTACATTCTTGCATGCTAACTTAGAACGTCTCGGTGCGCAGTTATTGGCGGACAATAAACAATGGCGCGACCTAGATGATGTTACGCAACAAGAGTTGTGCTCTACCATTGCGGCGGATATTTTGGCAAACAATCGTTTTGATGAAGATGAACGGTCTGCTTATGATCAAGCCATTGAAGACCGTATCGTGAATACTTTACAAAAAACGGTGTCTCGTTTAGTGACGTGGTCAAAACAAAGTTCGTTTAATACAAAATTTGTGGAGCAAGATTTTGGTCGGCCTGGCAGTTGGCAGTCTATCAAAGTGCCTATTGGGGAAAACTATTCGTTAAACCTTATAGGGCAAATTGACCGCATTGACGAATATGAGCAGGATGGTCATACATACGGTATGGTTATTGATTACAAGTCGGGCAATACGTCGGTAAATGCGCAAGATGTGTACTATGGTCTTAAGTTACAGCTCGTTACCTACTTATTAGCTTTAGAGCGTGCTTATAAACGGACTCATGGTGAAAGTATGACTCCTGCCGCTGTGCTATATACATATGTAAAAAATCCGCGTACCTCTGTTAAAGTGCCTATATCTTACGAAGAAGCACAGGAAGCAGCAAAGAATAACGGAGAACTAAGTAATAAAGGTTATGTAACGGATAATGTAGACGTATTGCAACATATTGACGACAAGCTGTTTACGTATAGCGGAAAAGGCCCCTATGTACCAGTACGAGTGAAAAAAAGCGGAGATATTTACACCAGTGATAGAAAATCCGTCAAATCAAGTAGTGATTTTAATCTTCTCTGTCGCTACGCTGAATCTGTTATGAGTGATACTGGTAAAGCGATTGGACATGGACAATTTCCTATTGCGCCGTACAACTTGAATAAAGCCATTCCTTGTTCCTATTGTGACTACAAAACAGTATGCCGATTTGATAATGAGCGCAATACGTATCGTTATTTAAAACCACTGCAAGAAGAGCATGCATTATTGAAAATGGAAGAGTCTTTGAAGAATGGACATACGACTAAAAAAGGAGGTGAAGCGTAATGGCTATGAAATGGACAGCAGAACAAGAGGCTGCTATTATTGCTCCTAAAGATAGTGCGTTAGATGCACAAACCTTGCTCGTAGCAGCTGCAGCAGGATCTGGTAAGACTGCCGTTCTTGTAGAGAGGATTATTACACGCTTAAAAGATATGACGAATCCATTATCCGTACAGGAGTTGATGGTTGTAACCTTTACAAAAGCAGCAGCTGCCGAGATGAGCGCCCGCATTGGTGTAGCCTTGGCGAAAGCGATGGAGTCTACCGATGACGTAGCCTTACAAGAGCGATTAGAGCGGCAGTTAAACCTACTGCCGTCAGCCCATATTTCTACGCTTCACTCCTTTTGCCAATGGGTGATTCGCTCTTATTTCTACAAGCTTGATATCAATCCTACGGCTCGTATCGGCAATGAAGCGGAAATGACACTCCTTAAACAAGAAGTATTGGATCAAGTGTTGCGCAAGGCCTATGAAGATAACCAATATGGTATTTTCGACTTATCCGATTTTTTTAGTGATGACAAATCGGATGTGGGCTTACAAGAAAAGGTGCTGAGCCTGTATGAATATGCCATGTCTTTATCCAACCCAGATGGATGGTTAAGACAGGCTGTAACGCCTTATCGTGAAGCGCAGGAACGCTCTTTAGTCGATACAGTATGGGGTAGTGTTGCTTGGCATGAACAGCAACAGGAAATTGCTCGCATGGAAACGCGCTTACAGCGTATGGAGGTGTTGCTAGCCGATCCGATGGGGCCTTTCAAATGGTCGAAAGTATACGACGAACAAGTGGCAGCATTACAAGGATTAAAAGGAGCTTCAGATTGGACTTCTATGGTAGAGGTGTGTCGTCATTTAGACACCTTTGTAAACGCGAAATTTTCTACTATTAATAAGGAACTTTCATCAGGCGCTATCGACCCAGCCATAGCAGAGGAATTCAAAGCATTAGGTTCAGACAATAAAGATGCTTTAAAGGCCATGCAACAAGGGTTATTTCATATTGATGAAATTGTATTGCAAGAACAGTTTAGGGAACAATACCCTATCATTCACAATTTAGTGGAGCTCACCATTGCCTTCCACAGTGCTTATAAAGAAGCAAAAAAAGAAGCAGGCATCATGGACTTTAGCGATTTAGAACATCTCTGCTTAGCTCTTCTTGTAGAACCGGGTACAGAAGACGATCCAGAGCCGTCGGATGTAGCGAAGGAGTTGCAGGAGACTTTCAAAGAAATCATGGTGGACGAGTACCAAGATACAAATGGTGTGCAAGAAACGATTATTAACCTCATTTCGAAGGAAGATAATCGGTTCTACGTAGGCGATGTGAAGCAGGCTATTTATAGTTTCCGTATGGCCGATAGTTCCTTGTTCATGAGTAAGTACAATACGTACGGCGGTAGCGATGATGTGGAACGACGCATCGATTTGGCGAAGAATTTCCGATCTCACGAAAATATTTTGGCTGTAACGAATTTTATTTTCTACCAAATTATGACTGCCGAAGCGGCTGAGTTAGATTATACGGAACGGGAATCCCTCATTCCGGGCCGGATTGTGGAAGATGCACCAGAAAACTGGGTTGGAGGGGACGTAGAAATTCACTTACTGGACGTGAAAAACACGAATGATGGCACTGATGATGTGGGGATGTTTGGTAGTGATCATAGTCAGCGCTCTAGTGCTACGTCTAGTTCGAGTGGGCGCAGCGTAAGTGGCGATATTGCTGATAGTGATGGGGAAGATTCTCCAGAAAACAATGAACGGGAGCTAGATTTCATCATTCGAAAGATGAAGGAGATGCACGCTTCTAAGATGCAAGTGCAAAATCCGGACGGTTCCTTCCGGCAAATTCAGTGGCGAGACTTTGCTATTTTGCGTAGATCCTTAGCTGGTTGGGGCACTCGTGCCGTAGCAGCGATGCGCCAAGCCGGTATTCCAGCAGTGGTTAATGAGCGGGACGGTTACTTTGAAGCTCAAGAAATTCAGCTCCTCTTATCGTTATTGCAAATCATTGATAATCCAGAGCAAGACTTGCCCATGGCGGCGGTGCTCCATTCGGGCTTAGTCGGTCTAGATGCGAACGAACTGGGTGCTCTGCGCCTCTCTGGAGAAGGCTCTTTGTGGCAATTGTTGCCAACCTATGCAGAAACGCGTGAAAACGCCGATGTAGCGCAATTTATTACTCATTTAGAACGGTGGCGCACTTTGTCTCGTCGTCACAGCATTGGTGATTTGCTTTGGGATATATACGAAACATTGGACTACGTAAACTACGTCGGTGCCATGCCAAACGGTCTCGTGCGGCGCGCCAATGTGATGGCTCTCTACGAGCGAGCGAAAGGCTTTGAGTCTTCTGGATTCCGAGGCCTCTTTAGATTCCTTCGTTTCGTTGAAAGTTTGCGGGATAGCAATCAAGACATGGCTGTTGCCAATGTAGTGACCGAAGCGGATGATGTAGTGCGCCTCATGACAATTCATAAAAGTAAAGGCCTTGAGTTTCCGGTGGTTTTCTTGTCAGGTATACAAAAACGCTTTAATGAAATGGACTTTAAATCACCCCTTCTAATTGATAAAAACGCTGGTATTGGTTTGAAAGGGTATTACGCGGACCTTCGCGTGTCCTATCCGTCCATGCCATGGATGTATTGTAAATCTGTTAAACAAGCAGCTATGAAAGCAGAGGAAGAGCGTATTTTGTACGTAGCCCTTACACGAGCTCGCGATAAACTATTCATGACGGGTTTTATCAAAGGGCTTATGACGGACGGCAATACCTTAACGGCTGCTGGACATGTAGTGAAGAAGGCTGCGCTCCAACAAGATCAGGCGTTGCCAGCTGAATTGATTCAACGGGCTAACTCTTATTTAGATTGGATTCTCATGGCTACAGCGCGCCACCTTGATGGAGGTGCACCACTACGAGGCGGCATTGACTTTGACGGCATCAGTCAATTCGACCTCCTCGATCGACAATGTGGCATTAGCGTTCACATCCATGATGGCAAAAAGTATGGCGATTTAGATTACAAAGTCGATATTGATGAGACGACTATCGACAAAGTCCGTCAATTAGGTGCTGTCAACGATGTTCCATTATCTGAAACCGTAGTTAAGCGATTTGCCTACCAATATCCAAATGAAGTGGCATCCAAACGAACTGCAAAAATCTCGGTAAGTGAATTGAAACGACGCTTTGCAGAACTTGATGCGGAAGCAACGGCCGCTACAGATATTGAAACAGTAGATAGAAAGAGTATATCTGCTGATATTGCATTTGTGGACGCTGACCAAATTACGGATATTGACACTGTACCGGTAGATACTGAACATATAGTCGCAGATATGCTTCAAGATGAGCAAGTAAATATATCTGAAATTGATGACGATATCCTAAATGATACTGTATTCGGTAGAAAGCCTACATCGTTGGCAAAAGAAGAGTCCATCGTGACTGGCGCTCAATGGGGTACTCTCATGCACGAAGCGATGCAGTGGCTACCTATACAATCCTATACGTTAAGCTCTTTATCAGCTATGCTCGATGCTCTTGTAACAGAAGGTAAATTTAGCGAAGAAGAACGGAGCCTCTTAAACGATAAAAGCTTGTTAAGGTTCTTTGATTCGCCTCTTGGTAAACGCCTCATTGAAGCAAAACGGAAAGAAAGGGAATTGCCTTTTAGTATGCTCATTGACGGACAACGAGTATATCCTGATTTAGAAGTAGGGGAACAATTATTCCTACAAGGGATTATCGATACGGCTTTTGAAGAAGAGGGGCAATGGATTTTAGTGGATTACAAAACAGACCGCGTCAAAGATGGCGATGAACTAATTAAACGATATAAAATTCAAATGGATCTGTATAAAGAAGCCTTAGAAACATTGACCGGCATGCCTGTTAAGACAAGCTATATTTATAGCTTCCGTTTGCATGAGGCAATTATTGTATAGCAAGTAACAAAAAAGGTATACCTCCTATGGAGAGGTATACCTTTTATTTTATAGTTGGTATTTGGAGCAATGATTTTTTCTTTTTATGGTCCGTAGGTGCAAATACTTTCAGTACTTGCGGTAATACTTCAATATCAAGCGGCATGTAAGGTCCTGCATCGCCGTCCATATTAGTAGGCAAGTCTTCTACTTCTGTTAACAACTCGATGTGGGCTTTTTTCACTGTCAATGTAGTGGTGTATCGCGAGTTGTAAATGGCACCGCTCAAAATGAGTGGTAATACGCTGAGTATATCGAGAATGAAATATTCTTTAAAGATAATGAGGCGCATGTAACCATCGTCCACAGAGGCTTCTGGCATGAAGCGTTCAAAACTAGATACTACATTGGTTAACAGGGCTAATACGAGAGGGGATTTGCAGATAAAATCTTCGTCTTCCGTTTTGATGCGGAATGTATAGTCCTTTGTAGTAAATAAAGCTTGTCCAGCGCGTAAGAAATATGCCACAGGGCCGAGGATTTGCTTTTCTTTAGGTGTCACTTCTTCTACGACTTTAGGAATTACACCGGCGGCAATATTGTTGCAGAAATATCTATCATTACAACGGCCTACGTCGATTAACCGAGTTTGTTCTAAATCGAGGCGCTTAATGGCTTCTAATGGGCGCTGTGGTATGCCGAGGGCACGAGACATATCATTTACGGTGCCTACCGGAATAAATCCAAAGGTACAGGTGAAACCGCCTTGGGCAATGCCGTTTACCGTTTCGTTGACGGTGCCGTCACCACCCATACAAAATACGGCGTCGAATCCTTCATCACAGGCGAATTTAGCAAAATGAGTAGCGTCGCCTGGGCCGGTAGTAAATTTTACTTCTATTGTGTCAAAGAAAGTGCTCAATTTCCACTGTAAATCGAGGGCATAACGGCGCGCCGCACCGCCACCTGATACAGGGTTAATGATAACCATACAACGACTCATAGTAACGACTTCCTTACTTTTAACATAGTCATCCTAAAAGGACTTTCACAAAATTGACAGTCCTATAGGCGAGATTTATAATTATAGTGTATACAATTATTAGATATACACGTAGTAATTCATGAAAATACATGTGCCCATGTATTAAATTCTTATACTATATTATACTCATTTTGGGTGTTCTTTGAAAGTCTAAAGGCTGGATGAGAATAAAAGGAGGCCCTTTATGGCTAAGAAACCATCTGAAAGTATACATAATCATGAAAAAAAAGAAGGCTATCAGTTATCAGTCGTTGATTCTATTGAGCGATTGCCCTTAAGTGAACAAGTCTATTTGGCATTAAAGCAAGCGATTTTAACAGGTGAACTCATGCCTGATGAAAAGCTGAACGAAGTGAAAATTGCAGAACAACTACGCGTTAGTGCGACACCAGTGCGGGAAGCTTTCAGAAAACTAGCGAAAGATAATCTCGTTGTTATTGTTCCTTGGAAAGGGGTTCGCGTCAAAGGCGATACGCCAGAAGAGATCATTGCTCTATATCAATGCCGAGAAGTGATGGAAGGCCTTGGGGCGCGCCTCTGTGCACGCCATGCGACACCGGAACAAGTGGCAGAATTGAAGGAATTATGCAAAGAAATGCACGCCATCGAAGACGCGACGGAGCGGGTTGATGTGAACAGTCGATTCCATACGATGATTGCACAATTCTCTGGCAATGAGCGGGTGCTCGATTATTTATCTGATTTTAGAGAGCGCGTCAATCGAGATATGTACCTTAGTTCCTTTGATGCAGGACGGACTCATGAATGCGATGATGAACACGATCAAATCATTAGCGCTATTGAGCGACATGATGAAGTAGCTGCAGAAAACGCCATGCGCCAACATATAAATAACGCCTTTATTTTTAAACGGGCTAATGCGGAATTGGCGCAGAAACAAAATAGTGAAGCGAAATAAAACCAGTAAATACATATGAGTTAGACACTTTATAGAGAACGATTTGTAATTATCTATGAATGTTGCAATTGCACATAAAGAAGGACCCTATTAAGAGGGTCCTTCTTTTGCAGAGTCTATGCAGTTGTGGTTTAATAAAAGGAGTTTACTGTATCTGTATTGTTATAGTCTGTGTTGCTGAGCTAACTGTTTGTTGCATAATTGATAATCCTGCACTCGAAAATGCAGTAACTGACTGATTGGCATGTGGAGGCAATGGGCGATTCTGAGGAGCACTTCTAAAGAAACGCCACCAATGCCACTGCCTTGTTCTAGTTTGCTTAAGTAGCTACGACTGATACCAGCGAAATCTGAAAGTTGTCGTTGGGAAATTCCTAGGGACCTACGGAGTTCGGCAATTTTAAAGCCTAAGCAAACATAGTGTTCTTGCAATATAGGATCTTCGTAACAATTTCTTTGGTACGCTGGCAGGATAGGTATAGGACTGACCATAGTAACCTCCTTTCTATTCCCTTGACTACAGTATACGGAACAGAGCGGTCTTTGACTAATTCGGAGTGAACTATATGTATTATAGATAATCTATATTTACACAAAACGTGAAAGTCTATACTGTTTATTATTTTTAAGATTGTATAGTGGTATGATTCATATTCCTTGTAGGAGAAACGATATTCCATGGAGAAATATATTATCATTGCCTTTGGCGGAGCCATAGGTGCTGTAGCACGAGTTGCTTTAGGGGAAGCCTTGAGCAAGTGGGACGCCTTGCCGTATGGAACTATGGCGGTGAATATCATTGGTTGTTTATTGATTGGCCTTATAGCTGGCCTCTACATGGCACATCTAGAGTGGCCGCAGTGGGGAAAATACTTACTCATAGCTGGGGGATTAGGGGCTTTTACGACCTTCTCTACCTTTATATTAGACCTATTGGAATTGATGACAACTGCATCGCTCCTAGACAGCCTTATATATAGTGGACTTCAAATCGGTGTGGGATTGCTGTTATGTGCGATAGGTATACAGATTGGTCGATTGTTGTAACATAATTTTAATATAAAAGGATTACACAATATGAAGCAAATAAAAACGCAAGATGCCGTAGGGCATGCATTGATTCACGATATTGTTCGCATCGTTATTGGCGATGTAAAAGAAACGGCTTTCAGTCGGGGCCATGTCATTGGAGAGGAAGATGTACCAAAGCTTCTCGATTTGGGGAAGGAACATATTTACGTTATGGAACCTAGCGATGACGGATTCCTTCACGAAGAAACGGTGGCACAAGCTTTGTACGATATTGCAAAAGGCACGAACATGCATGATGGTCCTATGTCGCAAGGTAAAATCGAGGCCATTGCCGATGTAGATGGCCTTTTGAAAGTGGATGTAGAGAAACTTCATGCTATCAATAGCATTGGAGATTTGACGATTGTTACGAAATTGAACAATTCTCCTGTAAAAGCAGGTGAAAAGATTGCCGGCATGCGCTGCATTCCTCTTTTGTTAGATGAACGGGAAGTCAAAGAGGCAGAATGCATTGGCGGACCTATCCTAAATATTAAGCCTTTTGTACGGAAAACGATGGGTATCGTTACGACGGGGTCAGAAGTTTTTGAAGGACGTATTACAGATGCTTTCACACCTATTATTGAAGAGCGCTGTGCCGAATTCGGGGTGAAAAAAATAGCCCATGAAATCGTTACCGATGACACGGACCTCATTGTAGCCGCTATTGACAAGGTGAAAGCAGCGGGTGCGGATATTATCTTTTGTACTGGCGGCATGAGCGTCGACCCTGACGATTTGACACCTGGCGCTATTAAACGTTATGCTGACACAGTGGTGACCTATGGTTTGCCAGTATTGCCAGGATCGATGGTGTGCATCGCTTATTGTGATGATGGCACACCGATTCTCGGCGTTCCAGGTGGCGTTCTCTTTAGCAAACCCACTGCTTTTGACGCTATCGTGCCGCGCCTCGTGGCAGACGACCGGATTACGAACGAAGACTGCATTGCTATGGGCCACGGCGGTTTTTTAGGTTAAAACGACTTCTCCCCAAGTAAAGGATGCTTGCATCGTTTTAAGGTTAATGTATCAATCATGCGGACGGCTTCGTCGAGGGTTAGATCTTCTCGTTTTGACGGTGTTTCGAGGACTGCGAGTGGTTCATCTGCACCGACCTCGCCGGAAGGGAGATAAATATACTCTTGATTTATTACATCGCCGAAAATATAACCGGCCTGTAGATGTTCTTTATGAATGCGGCTCATAATGCTCCTTATATATTTATAGATTGAATAATTGCCAATTAATTTTACTAACCCATCAGTATATCAGTTTAACTAATCATTGTATGAGTATATCAGCCGATAGTGAAGTCTATGTTGTTTGTAATTAATTACAAGATTTTTTGTACCATAAATTGACTATAGTCGGCCGATACTAATTTCAGTTCTGTATTCCCGAATGTGGTGGGAATGCGGTTAAATGATACAGGGTCGTGCAAGTGACCAAATATGCACATATCGACGTTGTAGCGCTCCATGAGGTCTGTAAAGCCTGATGGGGCGTTGTTTTCATTGAATGGTGGATAGTGCAGTAATAATAATCGTTTTTCTGAAAGCTTAGGCAGGCCTTGTTCCATCCGTTCCGCGTGGATGCGATTTATAGAGGTGTTCATTTCTTCCAAAGCTGCTTCTGTACGGAGGAGTTCGCGATTGTAAATGGATTGATCTCTGTCCACATTAAAATCGTAATCTCCAGGACAAATATAGCCACGAGTACCGCCAAAGGCGATAATGCTTTCACCATTAGTGCCTGGTGTATCAGCAACGATGGCCGTGCCATGACCTTGGATGAACGTAATGGTGTCGCCCATGGCGTTTTTCATTTTATTCGCCGAGGACCACCAATAGTCGTGGTTGCCTCGAATCATATATTTTTTGCCTTTCATAGTGGCGATTTCCTGAAGATCTGGCAGTGCCTCCTCTAAGCGTAAAGCCCATGATATGTCGCCTACGAGGAATACAATATCGTCGTCAGTGACAGTGGATTGCCAATGCGTTTTGATGCGGTTCCAGTGGTCGTGCCAATGGGGACCGAAGACATCCATAGGCTTCGTGGGAGGATTGCCGGATAAGTGGATATCGCCAATTGCGTATATATTCATAATATCCTTATAAGATTAACGTAAAACAGTAGTTGCCAATTATGGTTTCTATTCAAAAAAAGGTCGACTATCTTTTATAATGTGAGCAGCTCGCTTATCATCACAAGTTTGAGAAATGCCGTAGCCTACGAAGAGGGGCGGCGTTATATAACGAGATACGACCTTAATATAACGGTAGTCATCGTGTAAATCGTAGAAATAGTAATTATAAGACTGAGAAAAACGAGACATGCTGTGCAGTACATAGCGAATCGTTTGTTGCAATCGCAAAGTGATAGTGCGCATCGGTGCATCTGCTTTAAAGCGCAAATTATATTCAAAGAAGCCAATAATAGGATGATTGGATAAGGTGATGCGCACATGTTGGTCTTCGTGGAGTAACCAGCCATTCATATGTTCTACGGTTATATCTTCGCGGTAATCGTAATTTCGTAAACCGATGATTTGGCTATGGGGATGGCGAATGGAGCCACCAGACATAGGGCCATAATTTTTAAAAAATATAACCGATGCAAATTCTTTTGAGGCCATCGTTTCATGCCATTTATCGTAACCAAATTGAATGATGCGGCTTGCTTCATTAAGAGATAAAGTAGACAATTCGCCTTCATCCCCTTCTGTTTCGATAATCACCGTTGGCCACGTATCGCGCAATACTGGGTATTTATTCATGAGCCAAATTAGGTGACCATCTTTGGCTAGAATATCCGTTAATGTAGAAGGATCGCAGAAAGGGCAACGCACCATATCGTTTTCCATATTAAATGGCTTCGTGCGGCCCATAGCAATATCGAAGATGAGTGGTTTGTTCATGATGGGCCTCCATTCTCTAAATCATATGTAATATCATACCACAAAGCAGAAGAGGAGAATATAAATTTCTCACAAGTATTACAACGAGCGCTGAAAAAGGAACTAGGCATTATATAATCAATTAGGAGCACCTTAGGGTGTTCCTTTTTTGCTATTCAAAATGGTAAAATATAAAGAATATGAGCCTCATCGTGTACTGGATACGCCACGAGGATAGACTCAAAAAGGAGCGATTATGAAACCGACTACATTAGTATTCCCTATAGATGAACAAAATCGCATACTTTTAGGCCGCAAGAAGCGTGGCTTTGGTATGGATAAATATAATGGTTTTGGTGGAAAAATCCAGAATAACGAGACCTTTCGCCAATGTGCGGTGCGCGAGTTGTACGAAGAATCGGGAATTCGAGTAAATCCAGAAGATTTAGAGTGCGTGGCGCTCTTTGATTTTCGCTTTCCTTATGATGAAAGTTTAACTCACATCAGTTATGTGTACACGGTCCGCGTCACAGGCACTGAGCCGATAGAATCGGATGAAATGGAACCCCATTGGTTTACTTTCACCGATGTTCCTTATGAAAGTATGTGGGCCGGTGATCGTCGGTGGTTGCCCATGATATTGGAAGGGCGCAAGTTAAAAGGGCCTATTGAGTTTGGTCCTGATAATAGCGATGTAACAGATATGAAGTTAACTGACGTTCATGAAGTGATGGAAAGCGAATTATTGGCTCGCATTGATTTATATTTGATGGATGGCAATGAATAAGAACATTGATTGTTTCGATGTACCACTGGTAACTATAAATGACATAAGTTGCGGACAAGACAATCAAAACGATACTATAGATGATAATAAAGAGGAATGATGATAGAAAAACAAAATCCGAAATGGGTGCCACAATTATTAGCGTGGTATGATGTGAATAAGCGGGATTTGCCGTGGCGCGATTGTGGAGACCCGTATAAAATATGGGTTTCAGAAGTGATGAGCCAACAAACTCGCATTGAGGCTATGAAGCCTTACTACGACAATTGGATGCAGTTATTTCCGACCTTGCAGGATTTAGCCAATGCTACAGAAGACGAAGCGGTCCACGCGTGGCAAGGCTTAGGATATTACAGCCGGGCTCGCAATTTGCGTTTGGGTGTGCAAGAGGTTGTGAATAAGTACGGCGGCATTGTACCTAGTAACCGAAAAGACATAGAGTCATTAAAAGGCGTAGGTTCTTATACGGCAGGTGCTATCTTATCAATGGCTTACGGCAAACGGGAAGCTGCTGTAGATGGTAATGTGTTGCGTATTTATGCCCGTTTGTACGGTGTATATGACGATATTCTAAGTACAAAAGGGAAGAAAGCAATTACCGAATTAGTGGAAGCTACGCTACCGCATGATCGTCCTGGTGACTTTAACCAGTCCTTGATGGATTTTGGTTCTGCTGTATGTATTCCAAAATCACCGCGATGCAGCGAATGCCCGATTCGTAATATGTGCTATGCTTATCAGAACAATGTAACGGATCAATTGCCAGTGCGCATTAAGAAAACAAAGGTCATCGACGTACCCGTATGGGTTGGTATTTTACAATATGGCGATTATTACCTACTCCATAAACGACCAAATCGAGGCTTGCTCCGTTCCATGTGGGAATTTCCGTCTCTAGAAGGGGCGAACTCTTTTGATGAAGCAGAACAAGGCTTAGCAGAATTGGTAAGAGCCTTGGGTTTTACCTTGTCTTTGCAACCTGTAATGGCAAAAGAATTGACGCATATTTTCTCTCACCGGAAATGGTTTATGAAAGCTTTCAAAGGTGATTTAGATTATGTACAACCAATCCCTGAAATGAGTGATTCTATACGTTATATTCCTGATGATGCTGATATTATAACGTACATTCAACAATCGTTACCGAAGGATTGGATGCTCATTAAGCGACAAGATTTTGCCAACTATGCATGGGCAGGTCCTCATGGTAAACTGACAGAACTTTGTAAGGAGACTCAATGCAACAAATGATTATAGAAATTGTCTTTTTTACCGTCCTCGCCGCCGTTGTGCTTGGCTTCTGGGCGTTAATGACATATGTGTGGAAACCAAAGCGGAAATGGCCCGGATGGGTTCTATATTTACTATTCATTACCGCTTGGTTCATGACGGTGCGGTATTTCTTCTTGCACCAAGTGGAATTGTTCGGTACACCATATTACCTTTGGTTTACTCTGTTCCGTACTGAAAGCTACGCTTTTGCATTTTCCCTCTTTTTAGCAGTTCCTGTGTTACTCCTGCTAGTGATACTATACGCAATGGTTAATCGTATTGCTAGAAGATGGGCTAACTCCAAAGCTCAAAGGGTATCTGAAAGAACAGATTTTGAAAATCAAGATATACCTACGCCTGATCCAATAGGGCGGAGAAACTTTTTCCGCACCGTAGGCGCTGTTGTACCGTTAGCAGCGCTGGGTGGCTCCAGTTATGCTGCCTTTGTAGGACAACATGAAATTACTATCACCCATGAACGCTTTGGTTACACCAATTTGCCAGACGGGTTGAAACATTATAAAATCGTTCAACTCAGTGATATTCATGTAGGGCCAAGCATTGATTTAGACGATTTTGATGAAATTTTGTCATTAGCACTGAAAGAAAAACCGAATCGCGTAGTCATTACGGGAGACCTCATCGACCGAGTGGCATGGTTGCCACAAGTATGCGAAAAACTGACTGCTTTCAGTAAACAAATTCCCGATGGTGTGGATTATATTTTGGGGAATCATGAATATCATTACGATGTGCATCACATTGTAGATTCCATTAAAAAGAAAACACCGTTGAACGTACTCATTAATAGCAATATTCAAATTATGGGTGGCAAGCAGCCCGTTTACATCGCCGGGGTGGCTTACGATAATAAGCGAGATAAGGATAATCGGGAAGCTATGATTACCACTGCATTATCTGGTATCCCAGCGCATGCTTTCGTCATTTTATTGGCGCATCATCCAGAGTTTTTCGAAGAAGCCGTAGAGCGGAATATTCCGCTTACCTTAGCGGGACATACTCATGGAGGTCAAATCGTTGTTATGGGACAACCTCTCGTACCGACTGGTACACCATATACAAAAGGCCGCTACACAGAGAAAAACAGCGTGTGCTATGTCAATAATGGTACCGGTCATTGGTTTCCTGTAAGAGTGAACTGTCCACGGGAGATTACGGTGATTACCTTCTTTGATGGAAAATAACAGGAAATAATCAAGCCGATAGAGAATATATGTAGTATATATTCTTTGTCGACTTTTATTTATGCGACGGTAGTAGGAGGTTTAGCATATAATAGCATAGAGCTAATTGGGTAAGGTTTAATATAGCACTAAAGCTGATAGAGCCGATACTTTCATATTAGAAATGCTAAAGGAGGATTCCTATGGTTCGGAGAATGATGTTTAATGGAACAGCGTATTTTGGTCAAGGTGCGATTGGCGAGATTGTAAATGAAATCAAGAATCGTCATTTTAAGAAAGCTCTCGTTACGTCTACGCCAGATTTATTTGAATTTGGTATTGCCACAAAGGTTACCGATTTATTGGATGAAGCGGGGATTGCTTACGAAGTATACGATGGCATTAAACCGAATCCGTCTATTGCTAATATTACCGATAGCGTCGAGGCTTGTAAGCGCAGTGGTGCAGATGTTATTGTCGCTGTTGGTGGCGGCAGTCCTATTGACGCGAGTAAGGCTATCGCTACGATTATGACGAATCCTGAATTTAGTGATGTCCGCAGTCTTGAAGGGTTAGCGCCAACCAAAAATCCGTGTTTGCCTATTATTGCAGTAACTACAACATCTGGGACAGCAGCGGAAGTCACGATTAATTATGTTATTACCGACGAAGAGAAAAATCGTAAATTTGTTTGTGTAGACCCTCATGACATTCCTATTGTAGCCATCGTCGATCCTGATATGTCTGCTACTATGCCGACTGGTCTTTGTGCAGCTACTGGTATGGATGCCTTGGTGCACGCTATTGAAGGTTTTATTACAAAAGGTGCTTGGGAACTGACTGATATGCTCCATTTGAAAGCCATTGAAATCATAGGGCGCTCCCTTCGCAGTGCTGTAGCTGGTGATTATGACGGCCGCGAAGCTATGTCTGTAGGTCAGTATATAGCTGGTATGGGATTCTCCAATGTAGGTCTTGGCATCGTTCATTCTATGGCACATCCGTTGAGCGCTTTATATGATGTTCCTCATGGTAAGGCGTGTGCGATGCTCCTCACAGCGGTACTCAAATTTAATGCTTCTGCAACAGGTACAAAATATCGTGATATTGCTCGAGTTATGGGAGTTGCTGACGTAGATGCGATGGATGAAACTACATATCGAGCAGCGGCTATTGATGCTATTCAACAATTAGCTGATGATGTTGGTATTCCTAAATCACTTAGCGAAGCGGGCGTGAAAGAAGAGGATATTCCGTTCCTCGCCGAATCTGCTTTTAAAGACGCATGTACGCCAGGAAATCCAAAAGACGTTTCCCTTGAGGATATTATAGGGATTTATAAGTCTATTTTATGATAAAACTTTCATACATACTGTATACATACATAATAATACACATCATTTCTTGTAATTCCCCCTTTAACACGATAAAATGTAGGTAGGTTATTAATTAAATTGTAAATAGGAGGTAAGTACTTATGAAACACGATTTTATGAGCCACGACCTTCATTTGCCGGAGCTTACGTTGCGGGGGATGCTACTTGGTGCGTTAATAACTATTATTTTTACAGCATCCAACGTATATTTAGGTTTGAAGGTTGGTTTGACGTTCTCGTCATCCATTCCGGCAGCCATTATTTCGATGGCAATTTTGCGTTTTTTCAAGGATTCTAACGTTCTTGAAAATAACATGGTCCAAACGCAGGCTTCTGCGGCAGGTACCTTATCCGCTATTATTTTTATTTTGCCAGGTTTGTTGATGTTAGGGTATTGGCAAGGGTTCCCATTCTGGCAAACATTCTTGCTTTGCGCATGCGGTGGCTCTTTAGGGGTATTATTTACGATTCCATTGCGCCGTGCTATGGTAGTGAATAGTGACTTACCATATCCAGAAGGCCGCGCAGCTGCTGAGATTTTGAAAGTAGGCTCTCACAGTGATGATGAATCTAGCAAAGGTAACTCCGGTATGAAAGACATCGTATCTGGTGGTTTCATTGCTGGTTTGATTAGTCTTTGTGCAAATGGTTTCAAAGTACTAGGCGATAGCATGAGTTTTTGGGTTGGCATTGGTAACAAAGGTCTTACTCAAATCCCATTGGGCTTCTCCACAGCGCTTCTCGGTGCTGGTTACTTAATTGGTATTGCTTCTGGTATTGCGATCTTAGTAGGTGTACTCATTGCTTGGGCTGGCTTCGTTCCGTATTTAACGAATATGCTTGCTCCAGATGGTGGTGCTACGGCTAAGTTCGCTATGACTGTATGGAAAGAAAAAGTTCGTTTCGTTGGTGCTGGTGCCATCGGTATTGCAGCGATTTGGACATTGATTACTTTAATTAAGCCAATTCTTGAAGGCATTAAAATTTCTGTTCAATCCATGAACATGAATAGTTCTGAACGAGACTTACATCGCATGGATACGGATATGAGCGCAAAAAGCGTATTATTAACGTTCATCGTTATCCTGTTTGGTTTAGGCTTAACATTCTGGGATTTCGTATCTGCTGTGCCAATTAGTGCTGGCTTGATGTGGACTCTCGTTGTAGTAGGTATCGTTGTAGCCTTATTGATTGGCTTCTTCGTAGCTGCTGCCTGCGGTTACATGGCCGGTCTCATCGGTACGTCCGCATCTCCAATTTCCGGTATCGGTATTTTAGCAACTATTATTTCTTCCTTAGTAGTGTACTTCATTGCATCGGAAAATAACTTGTTTGCTACTCCTGAAGGCGTTCAATTTGCTACAGCTATGGCTATCTTCATGACATCTGTAGTTATTGCTATTGCCGCTATTTCTAATGATAACTTGCAAGACTTAAAAACTGGTCAACTCGTTGGTGCTACACCTTGGCGTCAACAAGTAGCGTTGTTATTAGGCTCCGTAGTAGGTGCCGTAGCGATTGCTCCAGTACTTAACTTGTTATACCAAGCATACGGGTTTACAGGCGCATTGCCTCGTCCTGAAATGGATCCAAGTGCCGCTTTATCTGCACCACAAGCGACATTGATGACTACCATTGCACAAGGTATTTTCAGTTCCAGCCTTGATTGGACATATGTTCTTATCGGTGTAGGCGTAGGTATCGTAGCGATTATTGTGAATCTTATCCTTAAGAGCTCCACTGCTACATTGTCCTTACCACCGCTTGCAGTAGGTATGGGTATTTATTTACCACCAACTTTGGAAGTACCTTTAATTGTAGGTTCTTTGATTAGCTACTTCGTAGGTCGTTACCTTGTGGCTCGTGCGAAAATGCGTGCTGGCGATCTTGCTGAGTACGACGTAGAACAATCCAACCGTCGTGGCGTTCTTTTCGCATCTGGCCTCATCGTTGGTGAAAGCTTAATCGGCGTGCTTATTGCCGTTATTATTGTGTTGTCAGTCACTGCAGGTGGCGGTGAAGCTCCACTTGAATTAGTAGGTGCAGAATTTGAAAATACAGCACAATGGTTGGGCTTAGCTGCCTTTGTATTTGTGGCGTTCTACTTAGTTCGTCTTGTAGTAACTCACAAATTTAACAAAGAAGAAGCCATCGCTATGAAAGAAGAGCAAGGCAAATAAATAAGAATATAGATTTCCATATATAATGTTGTTTCATATAGTTGCATAATATATAATGGTATATATACAATAGAGATTATCTTGCTATAAGATAATCTCTATTCATATACGTAACTAAATGTCGTGTATCCATATAAACAGAGGTTATATGAATACAAGCAAATGCAATATTTCGTTACAATATGAATACTATATCTATGTATAGAAGAGGTTTAAAACATGAAACTAAAACAATCGATTCTTATCATGATGGCAGCAGCTATGCCATTTACAGCATTAGCTGCAAACGATGTGATTCCTGTTGTAAAAGCCGGCGAAGCGGCTACAGCGGTTACAAATGAAACAGTAACTACATCCACTAAACCTGTTACAGGCGCAGTTTCTAGTGCAGCGACAGAAGCAGTATCTGAAACGAGTGAAGCAAAAACTGTACGTGGTGCTAAGAAAGCAGCTAAAAAAGATGCCGCTATTGCTAGCGACGTAGAATCTGATATTGAAGCTTTCACAGTAGATGGTAATCGTGCACAACGTAACAGTATTACGTACCGCGTATCTAGCACTGCAACGCCTGAACAAAATAAACACTTACGTTCTGAAGTGAACAGCAGTGATCGCAAAACAGTAGAAGTAGTAGCTCCTGATGCAAGTCGTTACATGGACCGTAAACAAGTGGCGGTAGCGCCAGTGGAATTTTTTACGGATCATTTAGATTTCGTATTCCCTAGCGTAAAATCCGTTAGCCCTGTAGTGGAAAAATCCATTAATACGACTATCAAAAAATACGTATCAAAAGTGCAAAACGATACGCAAAAAATCAACGAAACAGAGGCTAATAAACAAAACGTCATCATGTACTATGACGTAAAAGCCGACGACAACGGTATTTTCAGTGTATTGATTCACACGTACACCATCGGTGACCATGATGCTAATGGCGTCAACTATGTAAAAGGCTTTACCTTCAATACCACAACAGGTCGTCAATTGTCCCTATATGACATGGGTGGCCTTAACAAAGACCAGCTAATTACTGCTATTAATAACAACCCATCTGTGAAAACAGCCTTTCCAGGGGACATTACTTTCGATAAAATGCCGAAAGAGTTCTATACTACAGACGATTATTCCGTAGTGATGATCCTTCAACAAGATGTAGATACAATCCACAGCGCTGGTACCGTATACGTACCAGTAGGTGACTTGCGGGATAAAGTGAAAGACACTAAGAAAAAGAAAAATAAATAAGGGCTTATAGCTCTAGGCATAACAAAAAGCCGTCTACCTTTCGAGGTAGACGGCTTTTTGTTTATTATTTTTATTATTTCTGTTTAGCCGGCAATGGGAATTGGATAGTAGTCGTTGTTTCTTCTTGTGGTAATTGAAGAACTACTTTTTTACCAAACTCTTTTTTGAATGCTTTTACCGTTGCATCGTTCATAGCACTTACTGTGAGAATGAGGGCTGATGTATCTGCGGACGGTTTGATAGCTAGAATATTGCCAGTTGGTTCACTGTTTTTATAGAGAGAGACAGCGTTGGCTTGGTATTCTTCTAATTGAGCTTGTGTCAATTTACCTTGGCTTACGAGGATAGTGGCATCCAATTGTGGGTCTCTAGCATTTGTGAAAGCGTCTGTTAAGGCTTTCACATCTTTTTTGTCCACCGCTGTAACATGTAATTTGCTTTCATCCCAGAAGAGAGCGCCTTCGTTGCGGAATTTGCTGAAATCGTTGCCATAGTTCAACGTACGGTCGATGATGGCGGACGTTTTATTTTCCACTTCTTGACGATACAGCGCATTATGGAATGCTAATGCTTGTGGCGTTTGGGTCATACGGAAGGCCACTTCGGCAGCTTCTGCACGGGTGATGTATTTTTCTGGATTGAACATCGTGCCAGGTGCATAGCTAGTAAATCCTAAGTAGGCTAATTCGCGTACAGCGTCTTGAGCCCATGGAGCAATATATTTTTGGTCTCCATAAGCGATGGAATCGAGTACAGTTGGATCTTCTGTGGTATATCCTAAGTAGTGAATGTAGTTATCTGCTACGACAGCAAATTCTTGGCGAGACATATATTTCTCTGGTTGGTACGTATCGTCGCCGTAACCGGAAATGATATTTTTACGAGATACGGAAGCGATAGCGAGGGCAGACCAACGATCCGATGTAATATCTTTAAATTTGCTAGATAAGAAAGCGGCTTCGCCGTCGTCAGTGAGATTGTTGAATAAAGACGCTACTTCTTCGCGAGTCATCGCTTGGTTAGGACGGAATGTGCCGTCCGAGTAGCCATTCATCAGTTTTGCTTTTGTTACACCGCTAATGGAGCGAGACGCCCAGAAATCACTAGGTACGTCGGAGAAGATGAAAGGACGTACGTCTTGAATATTTTTTGGTGTTGTCACCAACGCTTGTTGGTTGACGATATCTGCTACTGTAGGAGTTGCAGCGGTTGTAGTCGATACTGTCGCTGTTGTTGCAGCCATTGCATGTGGAGCTACAGACGTAGCTCTTGTTTGTACAGTAGGCTCAGCAGCAACGGCAAAGCCTGTCGCATTGAGTAGAGCCGCTGCTACTAAAGCTGATAAAGTATATTTTCTAAATTGTCCCATGAAATCCTCTTACTTAGCGTTTTACAATCATTTTTACTTTAGAACCGAATACTTTGGAAATGCCTTGTTGTGTTTCATAACTTGCAGTGCTAACTACAGCATATAATTGGTTATTTTTTACATCTGGGAATGTAGTAATAATGTTGCCTGCTTTTTCATTTTTAGCGTAGTAATTGCGGAAGTTATTTTCGATGACATCGTATTCTGTTTGGCTATAGCGGGAAGGCTCTACTACGACATAGTCGTTTACAGTGGAGTTATTACGGCTCGCTAAGTTAGCTTTCACAGTGTCCATGTCGCTGACATTTTTCAATGCTACATGCAATTGATTGTCACGCCAGTACATTACGCCGTAATCTTGGAAAGCTTCTGGCGTTTTGTAAGTTTTGTTCAACTCAGTGAATACGTTGTTTTCCAAGGATTCTTGTTGTTTTTGTGTCAACGGTTTTACCGTTACTGTTTTGCTAGCAGGGCGAACGAAACGAGAGGACGTATCTACTTTTTCTTCCGTTGCTTTTGTATCTGACACTGTTTTTGTTTTAGTAGTATCTTTAACGGTTTCTTTGGTAGCTTCTTTTTTTGTGGCTACTGGTTTTGCATTTGTATTAGTAGTCGCTTTAGAAGCAATGCCGTCACCTAAAATGCGGTTTAAAATCGTAGCTGCTTGTGCGCGTGTTACTGCTTGGGTTGGGTTGAAATCAGTAGTGGCACCAGACGCTACATAGCCGCGTTGTGCCATGTATTCGATGTCTTTTTTATATTCGCTGGAAATGCTTGCTTCGTCTTTGAACGTTACTTTTTCCGTTTTGATAGCTGCATCAGGTTTGATTTTTTTCACTAAATTAGCAGTAGCTGCTACGAACTCTTCGCGGTTCATCGCTTTGCTAGGGTTGAAAGCCGTTTTAGAAGTGCCTTCCATAACGCCTGTAGCGCCAGCTAATTTAATAGCAGAATTAGACCAACGATCACTTTCAACGTCGCTGTAGGAGATAGCTGTTTCTTTCGTAATAGCTTCTGCTAATTCTTGCTCGCTCAATTCTTTTTGCAATACATTGCTGTAAATGGCAGCAGCTTGTTCGCGCGTAATCACTTGGCCTGGACGGAATGTGTCGTCAGCGTAACCAGATAAATAGCCCGCTTGTGTCATCACTTGGATAGCATTGCGCGCCCAGTTATCTTTGGTGTCAGTGTATACGCCAACTGGTAAATTTTCTTTTGGTTTTTCTGTTTTTACTGCTGTTTTAGTAGTTGTTTCTTTTGCTGTTGTTTTAGTATCTACTTTTGTTGCTTTTGCGTCTGCTTTTACAGTTTTTTCAGTTGATTTCGCATCTTTTTTAGCAGTAGTAGCCGTTGATTTTGCTTTGCTAGTAGCGGAGTCAGCTTTGGTTTTTGCTGTTGCGGCATGGGCTTTTACTTTGTTAGTAGTAGCGTCAGATTTGGACTTTGCTGCTGTTGTCTCTGCTTTAGCTTTTGTTGTTGTTGCTTGTATTTTACTTTCAGCTGTGTCTACTGCGTTAGCTACAGCGGAGGTTGTTTCTGTTGTATTTGTAGTGGCTGCATGAGCGTAGTTCATAATGCCAAATGTAGAGCCAATAGCTAATGTGATTGCTAAAGATAAAGATAATTTATTGAGTTTCATGGGAAAGCTCCTTTCAAACCATATGTATATACGATAAATTATAGCACTTTTATAGAATAATAACTACTATAAGAAAAAGTAATGTATAATGGTACAATTTGTATAAACAATATAATTGTTTGTATATTATGAATACTGCTCTTTGGAAATGAATGAGTATGATATGAAAAAGTGAAAGTGGAGTCGATTAGTAGAAATTGATAGAGATTCGCAAAAATATAAGAGGAATCCTGTAATTGAAGTCAGTATCATTAAAAATTTTGATAAATGAAATAGAGTGCTTTCTATTTTGAAAGTCTTATTATGAGAAAAACGCATAACAATGTATTTTATTAATGGATAAATACTAATATAGCAATTGTTTGGACTTTTATCATTAGCTTATTTATAATGATATCGAAACACTCTTTACCATTTGGGGTTAAAGATTGTCATACTATTCTCGGTATATTTATATATGTTGTATAAATGATGCCGTTAGGGATATATTATATTTTTGAGGTAAGTACTAGAAAAGTTGAGGACGAAATTATGAAAATTCATCTTTTCCAACAGTGTTTGATTGACATGTTCTATCCCCATGTAGGCATGGCTGGTGTACATGTACTTGAAAACTTGGGCTGCGAACTCGTAGTGCCTAAAAAACAAGTATGCTGTGGACAAATGTTCACAAACTCTGGCTATAACAAAGCTGCTATGGATGCGATTAAGAATACTATTGAATGCTTTGAAAACTCTGAATATGTAGTCAGCATGTCCGGATCTTGCGCATTTGCAATTCGTGATGAATATCATCACTTCTTGAAAGATGAACCAGAATGGTTGCATCGCGCAGAAAAATTAAGCTCTAAAATTTATGAATTCACTGAGTTCATTACAGACGTATTAGGCGTAGAAGATGTAGGTGCTCGTTTCAATGAGTCCGTAACATATCATACATCTTGCCACGTAACTCGTTTAATGGGTGTTAAAGAACCTCCATTTAAACTCCTTCGCAATGTTAAAGATATCAACTTAATTGAATTACCTCGTGCAGACCGTTGCTGTGGTTTCGGTGGTACTTTCTCCGTTAAAAACCCAGAAATCAACGAAGTAATGACTCGCGAAAAAGCATTGGAAATCGCTAGCACTGGTGCTAATGTTATTTCCGGTTCTGACCAAGCTTGTCTTATGAATATTGCTGGTATGCTTGATCGTCTTCACAAAGAAGGCGTTATTGACCGCCGTATTAAAGTAATGCACATTGCTGAAATCTTGAATTGCCGTTAAGGAGGAGAACTCATGAGCTTAATATATGATAATCGCCCTTACAAAACACGCATTAAAGAGTGCTTGGCAGACGATTTCAAAGTTGCAGCCATCAAAAAAGCACAAGACGTGTTTTATGATAAACGTAATAGCGTTGTAGCTGAAGTGCCTGAATGGCTTGACTTCCGTGCAGAAGCGGCAGCGATTCGTGACCACGTTCTTAACAATTTGGATTACTATGTAAACCAATTTGCAGACAATGCAGAAAAAGCAGGTGCTAAAGTACACTTCGCTTTTGATGATAAAGAAGCTAATCAAATCGCTTTGAACATTCTTCGTGAAAAAGAAGCGAAAATGATAGTAAAATCTAAAACAATTTTAACTGAAGAAATTGGCTTGAACGAAGTATTAGAAGAAGCTGGTATCGAAGTTAACGAAACTGACTTGGCTGAGTTCATTTTGCAAACAGCAGTGAGCCCACCGTCTCACATCGTAGTACCAGGCCTTCACTTCGAACGTAACCGTATCCGCGAAATTTTCGCAGAAAAATTAGGTTACACTGGCACTGAAAATCCAGAAGAAATGACTCACTTCGTACGTGGTTATGTACGTGAGCGCTTCTTGAAAGCTGACGTTGGTGTTAACGGCTGTAACTTTGCGGTAGCTGCATCTGGTACTTGTACAATTGTATCTAATGAAGGTAACGGCCGTATGGCGAGCTCCATTCCTAAAACACAAATCGTGTTCTTAGGTACTGAGCGTATCGTGCCTGATTTCAAAGCCCTTGACGTTATGATGGAGATGTTGAACCGTTCTGCGGTAGGTGCTAAAATCTCCAACTACTTCTCTATGATGACAGGTCCTCAACGATCTGGCGAAGCGGATGGCCCAGAAGAAATGAACATTATCATTATCGACAATGGTCGTTCTGGCATCCTCGGTGGTAAATTCCAAGAAATGCTTCGTTGTATCCGCTGCGGTGCTTGTATGAATATTTGCCCAGTATACCGTCACATTTCTGGACATGGTTACGGCTCTGTATATCCAGGTCCAATGGGTGCTGTATTGACTCCATTGTTCAAAGGCTATGAAGTAGCTGGTGATCTTCCATATGCGTCTACATTGTGTGGTGCATGTACAGAAAACTGTCCAGTAGCGATTCCATTACATGAATTATTAATGGAACATCGTCATATTATGGCTGATATTGAAAAAACTCGTCCAAAAGCAGAAGAAGCTATCTTTACTGCAGCGGCTAAAGTATTCGGCAATTCCACATTGTTCGATCTTGGCACAAAAGCAGGTGCTCTTGGTATGAATTTAATTAGCAATAACGAAGGTAATATGCCTAAGTGGACGCAAGCAGTGCCTGTAATGGGTGGCTGGACTAAGTCCAAAGAAATGGGATCCTTGAAGTTCAAGAAGTTCCGTGACCTTTATGCTGAACATGAGAAAAACAAAAAAAAGGAGAATAAATAATGGATGAAGCTAAACGTAAACAATTTATTTCCCGTTTATCTCGTGCATTAGGCCGAGACCAAGCACTCTGCCCGGCGTATGTAGAAGATTTCGACTACAGCAAAGGTCCTCAAGAAACTATGTACCAAGACTTATCTCGTGATCAAGTCATCGCCATGTTCAAAGCTGAGTGTGATAAAAACGGTACTAAATATGTAAACACAACACCTGATAAATTAGGTGAAACAATTTTGGCAGCTATTGCTGATTGGGGTAATGGTAAAGTAGTATTCCCAAGTACTAAAGAAGTAGAGGAATACAAATTAAAAGAATTGTTCGCTAAAGATGCAGAAACTAACAATGGTGAACGCACGTATTTCCAATGGGATGCATCTCTTGGTCGTCAAGCGTGTATCGATAATACAGCTAATGCTGATATTGGTGTTACTTTCGCATCTTGTGGTATTGCAGAAACAGCTACGGTAGTACAAGAATCTACTGTTGAATCTGGTCGCGCTATTAGCTTGTTACCAGATACTCACATTGCTGTTGTGTACACAGATACAATTCGTCCTCGTATGACACAAACAATGGAGATGTTGCAAGAACGCTATAATGCAGATCCATCTGCATTCCCTGGTAATATCTGCTTAATCTCTGGCCCATCTCGTACTGCTGACATCGAACTTGTTCGCGTTGACGGTGCTCATGGTCCAATTCAATGTACATACATCTTAGTTGATCGCTAATCGAGATATATATAGTTTAGTTGATAACAATACGAAGTATATACATCTTCATTGATCGATAGGTCATAATTATAGTGAAAACTCAGTAGCGACTTAGTTTTCCTATTATGAAAGCGGCTTTCCTATGGAAGGCCGCTTTTTGTTGCTTAATTACAGGTAACTATGAAAGTTACTGATAATTATGAGATTTGGCAAAATTTTTCGATATAATTTCTTGTCAAATTGTGGATTTGTGCTATACTATAAATAACCTATTGATTTGATATGAATTAAACTGTTAATGCTATCGCTACCTCAGAAGAGGTAAGTGTGGCAAATTGCAAAGAGGTGCGTTATGAATATTCCATTTTTTCAAGATTACCTCATGCTAAGTGATCCCCTTAGTATAGGTATTATTGCCGTATTTGTGGCTTTATTATTCCTCATTTACGGTTTGCAACGCAAAGGTACATCCTTTGGTAATCTCGTTATTATCGGTACGGTGTTAGGTGCTCTATTGGGGATAGCTATTCAAATTGTTGCTGGCTTCCCTGATGATCCAGCAAAAGTTGTATACATTAAAGAAAGTACGAAATGGTTCTCCTTAGTGGGAGGCGGATTTATCGACTTAATCCGGATGCTCGTTATTCCTATCGTATTTATTTCTATCGTCCATGTTATCCTCAACATGGAGGCCGGTGCTAATCTTAAAAAATTAGTCGTAGCTATGGTAAGTACGAACTTAGGCATGGTTGCAATAGCTGCCATTGTAGGCTTGATCTTAGGTAATGCCTTTGGGTTAGGTCAAGGTTTTGACGTACTGGAATCGGGCCGTAAAATCAGAGAAATTAAACCGATGGTGGATACGTTCAGAGCGCTCATTCCGAGCAATCCAATTCAAGCGGCCGCTGAAACAAATGTTATCGGTATCGTAGTATTCGCCATCATTACGGGCAGTATTGCACGACTTATTAAGACAACAAAAGAAGACTCCTTAGAAGTATTTACCAAATTGTTCAATGAGCTACATAAAATCATCTCTTGGATGGCGGATTTCCTTATTGGATTAATGCCTTACGGTGTAGTAGCCTTGTTGGCATCTACATTGGCGACACGTGGCTTGCAAGCTGTCCTCGATATGGGCCTTTTCGTAGTTCTTCTCTATGTAGGTATTTTGATTATGTTTGTAATCCAAGCGATCTTGATTGCTGGCTTTGGATACAATCCGATTACCTATTTCAAAAAAGCAAAAGCACCGTTGCTCTTGGCTTTCACATCTCGCTCCTCTATGGGTGTATTGCCGCTCACTGTAGAAACGTTGACGAAACGTCTCGGCGTGAATCCGACGACGGCGAACACGGTGGCGTCCTTCGGTACTACAGCGGGCATGCAAGGTTGTGCCGGCGTGTTCCCGGCTCTCGTTGTTGTGTACATTTCTAATGTAGCGGGCATTCCGTTCGACATGACGATGTACATCATGAGCGTTATCGTTATCGCTATTGGTTCCGTTGGTATTGCCGGCGTTCCAGGAACGGCGACGATGGCGGCTTCTGTATCCCTTAGCGGTACAGGTCTTGGCGCATATTTTACGTCCATCAGCCCAATCTTGGCTATCGACCCATTGATTGACATGGGCCGTACATGCCTCAACGTATCTGGTTCCATGACCAACGCTCTTGTGGTAGATAAAATTATGGGCACTAATAATCAAACGGCTTACGATAATCCGAGCGAAGGGGAAGTGTAAAACTTAATAAAAGCTCACAACTGTTAATTTTAAAAATCAACAGTTGTGAGCTTTTTATTTTATATCTGAAAAAACAGTTTTATATGATATAATAGGCGGTATAGTAAAAGTTTGGGGGTATTTATTACTATGTTATTCACTGTAAATACAGAAGTCTGTACTCGTTGTGGCCTCTGTGTAGCTGATTGTCCTACAGGCCTTCTTGTTATGACCGATGATGGTCCTGTAACAGGTAAAGGTGGTTGTATTTCTTGTGGACATTGCATTTCCGTATGTCCTACGCTTGCTTTAGACAGCGATATGACGCCGCGTGCGGAACAGATAGATATTACAAAAGAAACTAAGTTTACACCGGAAGAGGCAGAGTTATTTTTACGTAGCCGTCGTTCTATCCGTAATTATCAAAATAAACCAGTACCGGCTGAATTGATTCGCCGCGTTCTTAACGTAGCTCGTATGGCTCCAACGGCGACAAATACGCAAGGTATTTCCTACATTGTTATTCGCAACAAAGAAAAGCTACGCCAAATTGCTGATCTTGTATTAGAATGGATGCATTTAGCCGGTAAAACTGTGCCTATTATGCGCCTTTATGCGCGCGTAGCACAAGCAGAAGTGGACAAAGGAAAAGAATATATTCTCCGTGATGCACCAGCTCTCGTGGTGGCCATTGGGTCTAAAAAAGATATTCATAGAACGCACGATAGCGGCCACTCTTGCTTGGCTTATGCTGAGTTGTTTGCCCCGTCTGTAGGCCTTGGTACGTGCTGGGCAGGCTTCTTCGAACACGCTGGTGAGGCAGAATACCAACCTTTGATGGAATTGTTGGGAATTCCTGACGACAAAATCGTAGCTGGAGCTATTCTCATGGGCTATCCGAAGGTAAAATATCGCAATATCGTAGAGCGTCAGCCTCTCGATGTGGTATTCGACGAAGAAGAGTAGCTAAATTAAAGAAGTATATATTGAATTGCCATATATTGAACTGAACACAATTATATAGGAATTTATGACAAATAAAAGAGGTTTCCTTGAAAGGAAACCTCTTTTTTTAGTTAGCAGATGTGATCGTGCCTTTGAACGTTTCGTCAATGAATTGTTTGATGGCGTCAGATTTGTAGATGTCTGCAATTTTTTTGTAAGTTTCGTTGTCTTTATCTACATCGCGGACCGCGAGGATCATAACAGCTAGTGGCTCATCTTTTGGTTCTAAGAAGAGGCCTTGTTCCTCTACATTAAGGCCAGCGCTTTGTACGTAGTTCATAGGAATAGTAGCTAATGCCACATCATCAAGACTACGTGGTAATTGAGCCGCTTCTAGTTCTTGGATGGTTAAGTTTTTAGGATTCGATGTAATATCTGCTACGGTAGCTTTGAAGCCAACGCCATCTTTCAACGTAATAAGACCTGCTTTGGCAAGTAATGCTAATCCACGGCCACCATTTGTAGGGTCGTTAGGGATGGCAACAATAGCGCCGTCTGCAACGTCTGCTGGGTTTTTCAAAGAATTGCTATAAATACCCATAGGCATTAAGATAGTTTTGCCAATGGCTACGAGATTAGAGCCATTCTGTTTGTTAAAGTTTTCCATAAATGGTACATGTTGGTAGGCGTTTAATTGAATGTCGCCATCAGCTAAGGCTTTATCTGGTGTGATGTAGTCGGAAAATTCTACAACTTGTAAGTTGATACCTTGTTTTTGCGCTTCTTTAGCTACCGCTTCCGCTACTTGTGCATGAGGGCCTGCAGTAGCACCGATTTTTATTTCTTTTGGGGTCGATGTAGGTTCGTTGTTAGAACCGCAACCAGCGATAGCGAATGCTAATGCACCAACAAGGAATGGAACAAATAATCGTTTTAATTTCATACTATCTCCCTTTCTAAACATAGAATAGTGAATCTCGATTTGTTTTTACCTGTTAGACGTTTGGTAGTATAGTCGTGAGTTCCCTATTCAAATGAATCTTAAAATGTAAATTATCATATTTTATATCCTATCATAGAGGTAGGTAACTGTATATTATATAATATATAGTGTTAGATATAGATTTAGGTTATAGTGAGCAGTACTATTTTCTTGTATAATAAATCTTATTAATCATTAATCGTTTCACATATCTTCCCTGACGAGGTGTCTTATGTCTACAGTCAACAAAGGGCGTCATGCTTTCAGTTATGCCTTACCTATTGCACTCCCCATAGGGGTGAGTTTCTTTTTTATTGGCCTTGGTTTTGGTTTATATGCCACTAGTCAAGGATTTCCTTGGTGGGTGCCGATGGTATTAGCCATGACTATTTTTGCTGGATCTATGGAATTCGTCACCATTGGTATGCTGATGGCTGGCTTTGATCCTGTAACGGCATTTATGCTGACGTTGTTCGTTAATGGTCGTCATATTTTTTATGGTCTGTCTATGTTACAAAAATATACCAATATGGGCTGGAAATGGTTTCCTACGGTGGCTTGGATGTGTGATGAAAGCTTCGCTATTAACGCTACTACAAAATTGCCAGATGATGTAGATGCAGGCTGGTTTTACTTTCATATATCGTGGCTTAATTATGCAGCGTGGGCTGTGAGCACATTGGTAGGTGGATTATTTGGTAATCTCTTGGCTAACTATGATTTGCGCGGTGTTGAATTTGTATTGCCAGGGTTGTTCATCGTTATTTTCTTAGAAATGTTGCTGAATAGTAAAAGCAATACGATACGGTTCTTTGGTATCAGTGGTGCGGTCATGGCTATTGTAATGCTCCTTTTATTTGGTTCATCTACATTCATGTTGCTATCTATGACCTGTATGCTTGTTGCTTGCTATATAGCATATACGTGGGGAGGTGTGCGTCTTGACTAATATAGAAATGGTCATTACTGTTGCTATAGTTGTTATTAGTACGCTATTTACACGGTTCTTGTCTTTTCTTGTGTTTCCAACAGGAAAACAAGCACCTCCCTTTGTTTTGTTCCTAGGCAAAGCATTGCCTGCATCCGTGATGGGCATGCTCGTTGTGTATACTTTTAAAGATACTACTATCTTATCTTATCCTTACGGTATACCTACTGCCGTAGCATGCGTCATAACAATAGGGCTACATATATGGAAACGAAACATGTTGCTATCTATTGCGATAGGGACGATTGTATATATGGTGATGGTGCAGAATGTGTAGGGGATAATAAATGAATTTTTCTTTTATAGAAAATCTTGTTTCAGAAAAAATTCAAGAGATTAAAGAGATGATTACTGAAAAGGATAAAAAGTAGTGTGATAATAAGGTAAGGAGATTATGATACATGTAGGTGGAGTAATTTTTGCGATTAGCTTCGGGATATTATTGTATGGAGTGACTAAACGTTCAAAGTTACGAAAAGAATTTAGATATTGGCTTTTTTTGATAGGTATTGTAAATTTTAGTTTATTGATGGTCAGTTTTTTTGGTGGATATACATCTTTTAGACGAATAGTAATTTATTTGTTAATGGGGTTATTATGGATTTTATGGGGATTAATGAAAGTAGTTTCAGAATGTTATGAGATAAAAACAATTAAAAATGAACAGTCAGAGAACTATGAAAAGTTAATATATGAAAAAACAAAGAATATTCGAAATGCTGTCATAGCATGTATTATTTTTCTTATATGGATTATTTATTCAATAGTTTATGATCAAGTTAGTTTACTATAAAAGTTGGATTAATATAGACCCCGTTTATATCTTTGCATGTACTGCTAAATTCAAACTGCCACGTTGCTATTTAATTAGAGATAAGTAATATCGGGGCTTCATCATCTCAGCATATAGGTATTCTATTACCTCACTTATGAGTTTTTGTTAGTAATTACATGCGAAAAGTATCCATAGAACGACATGTTACTGCGTTTTATGGATACTTTTTATTTTTACATATTTTGTTTGCGTGTATGTTCTACTTCACCTGCAACAACCGCTCAATACCCGCTGCCGTATGGTGATTTTCAAGGAATGCTCGTTGATCTAATAGTTCCATAACGTCCATGTCGATGTTGGTGAGTTTAAAGTCGAATACGTCAAAGTTAGATTGCATGTGCTCGAGGCTACTCGCCTTTGGCAATGGAATGAAGCCTCGTTGGATGTGCCATCGTAAAATGATTTGGTGTTTTGTTTTTCCGTATTTTTCAGCCAAGCTTTTAATAATAGGATGGTCGAGGACTGGTTGGCGGTCTCGTGTGAAGGGAGACCAAGCCATGCCCACAACTTGGTATTGGCGCATTACTTGCCACAATGGTTGTCGTTGATTGAATGGGTGACATTCCACTTGGTTCACTGCTGGTTTTACATTGGCATGGTGAATCAAATCGACTAATCGGTCAGCGTAGAAATTAGATGTGCCTAAAGCGCGCAATACGTTTTGGTCATATAATTCTTCCATAGCGCGCCACGAACCGTAGTAATCGCCAATGGGTTGATGAACGAGCATAATGTCGATGTAGTCTGTATTGAGCTTTTTGAGGGAACTTTCAATAGCACGCATCGTATTATCGTAGCCAGCGTCAGTGTGCCAAATTTTCGTAGATACGATGATGTCGCTTCGATTGATGTTCGATTGAGCCATGGCGCGGCCGATGGCCTCCTCATTTTGGTACATGGCCGCTGTGTCGAGTAAGCGATAGCCTGCAGAGAGAGCGTTCATAACGATTTGTTCAGTTTCTACGTCAGAACCAGCTTTATAGGTGCCGAACCCAATAGAGGGGATAAAGCTGCCATTGTTTAATATTCTAAAATCCATCCGTTCTTCCATGATGACCTCCTAGTTGTGTACATTTTTATTTATTGTATCACAGTCATAAGTATTTCGTGATTTTATAATAGAACTATCGAAAACTACTCTTATTTATGGTATACTAAGATATTGATAATCATCAATGTATTGTAAAAATAAGGTGAACTCATGAAACGACTTAGACTCTGTTCTATAGTAGGTGTCTTTGTAATGGTGATGGCTCTCATCGTTGGTTGCGGCACATCTACGGTGTCCGTTGCAGATGTAACGTACAAGGACATGCCTTTACAGATTCAAAATGATGCCAATGTAACGGCTTTAAATAAGGCGACTATTACTAGTACTATAACGGGACCTGTTGTATATGCTGTGAAAGTCGGCGATGTAGTGACACAAGGTCAGTTGCTAGCTACTATTGATACGTCTGCGTTACAACAACAATTAGCGTCTTTGCAAGGGCAATTGAGCCAAGCGCAAGTTGATGTGCCAGCAGTGGTAACACAGTCTGCACCGACAGTTGATAGCGCTCAATTAGAACGAGCTCGCCAAATGCGCGAAGCTGGTAATATTACAGAAAAAGAATATAATCGTATTTTAGAGCGTGCGCAACCGCAAGTTGTTACGTCTGGCGGCGGTGGTGCAAACACGGCATTAATTGCTTCCTTAGAAGTACAAATCGCACAAGTGCAAGCGCAAATGGCGGCTGCTACGATTACGGCTCCTATGGATGGGGTTGTGACGGCCATTTATAATGAAGATCGTCAAATGGCTATTGCTGAACGACCGTTGATGTTAATTCAACAAAATACGCCAATGGTGGCATCTCTTAGCATTCCTCGTGATGCGGCTATGAAATTAGCGGAACCAGCAGCGAAACCGACCATCAAAGTATCGTTGCATGTAAACAACACCGATATTCCTGGTGAATTAACTTGCGTCGATACGAATCAACCCGACAATGTGCCGAGCGTCCTTGTGAAAGCTACTTTTAACAATGATAACAATGCCATCAAAGCTGGCGAGTTCTATAGTTTGACTATCGCCTCTGAGGCGCGAGCGCAAATGCTCGTCGTTCCTGCTGATGCAGTTCGAGAGAGTCCAGATGGCAAATTTGTTTACGTATTAACGGAAAATAGCACTGTCGACGTCCGCGTTGTAGAAACAGGGGAGGCCCAAGACGGTGTCGTGGCTATTATGAATGGTCTCAACGAAGGGGAGAAGGTTATTACTACTAAAGGGACTTTCGAACTAGGTGAGACAGTGAAGGTCGCATAGAATACATAGGGATGGTCTGTATGTGAGATTACATGATTTAAATCTTGTGAACGGCTCATAGAGTTATATATCCTTCGAGGATTTTGTTAGGAGGAGATTATTATTTTAGAATTTAAACGTTTTGAATTGAAAGATAAACCGCTCATCGATTCTTATTTTAGTGAGCATCATTACGAAGCATCTGATAATTGTTTTACTACATTGTTTATGTGGCAAGATCCATACGGCATCCGTTGGGCCGAAGAAAATGGTGTGTTGTACATCCAAGGTGGTGGTAAGCGAGACATTTTCCTATTGCCTCCGTTTGCCGGTAAAGACGCTAAGTTTTTAGATGGTTTATTGCGCGCTAAAGAATGGTTCGTAGAAAATAATTTGCCATTCCGCTTTAAAGGCGTCAGCGCTATTGTAAAAGAGCGCATGGAAGAATTGTGCCCTGGTCGCTATACATATACGCCAGACCGCGACAATTACGAATATATTTATAAGACGGAAGACCTTATTACCTTGTCTGGTAAAAAGTTACGGCAAAAGAAGAATCATCTAAATCAATTCCGTATGCAATATTCAAATTATGAATATTTACCAATTACAGAAGATATCATCCCGTTGTGCCGTGAAGTAGCTGCTGCTTGGGCAGAAAAACATCATGAAGAAGGCACAGAAGACGAATTGACAGCCATTAATTTATTGTTTGATAACTGGGAAGCCTTAGGCCTCAAAGGGGGCGCTATTAAGCTCTTTGGTCGCATCGAAGCGTTCAGTATTGGTGAATTGTTAAATGAACGGATTGCTTTGATTCATATTGAAAAAGCAAATCCTGAAATTCGAGGCTTGTACCAAGCTATCAACAATGAATTTGTGCGCCATGAATTTAGCGATACAGAATTTATTAACCGTGAAGAAGATATGGGAATGCCTGGCTTGCGTCAAGCGAAAGAGTCCTACAACCCTCATCATTTTGCGGAAAAATATGATGCTGTTTATGCTAATGAAGCAGACAATGCTACTGGTGGTAAATCATAGAATTGTCATACATAGAGCATACGGCATATAGAGACTGGTAGGGATAATACAAAAGAGCAGTGCTATAGCACTGCTCTTATTGTTAGGAAGGAGTTATTGTGGATTTTAGAATTGCAACACCTCAAGATACACCTCATGTAGAATCGCTTTGGGCGTATTGTTTTGAGCCTAAAGAGGATCCTTTTTTTCAATATTACTTTGGACATTGCTATGAGCCAGAGAACACTGTCATTGGTTTGAAAGATGACCAATTGGTAAGTACCGTGCACCTCCGTCAATACAATCTCAATGTGCGCGGCGCTGTGCTTCCTACGAGCTACATGGTAGGCGTTGCTACGCATCCTGCTGCACGTCGTGGTGGTGTGGGGGGCGCCTTATTGAAATCGTCTCTCGAAGAGTTGCGTCACCGTGGACAAGCCATGACGATTTTGATGCCTTCCAAGGCTGGTTTCTATCAGCAATACGGATGGGATTTATATGCTCATCAATGGGTGCAGACGATGAGTTTAGATGACTTGCGCCCTTTGACGGATAAGACCTTGTCCTTCGGCTTGATTACTGAGGTAGATCAATGGACGCTGCTCGATCCAGTTTATAAAGGATATACAAAAGGTCTTTCTGGTTTTGCGGAGCGCAGCGAGAAGGACTGGAAACGATTGCTTGGCAGTTTCTTTGCTGAAAACGTTCACGTTGCGGTGGTGAAAGATGAGAACAACACCATTGAAGGCTACGCCGTATATCGCTTGGGGGCGCCGGAAATTCCTGTTACAGAATTTGTATATACTACACGTCGTGCACAGCGAGCATTGCTCAATTATTTTTATAATCATCGCTCCCAAGGTGAAAGCATCCGCTGGAATGAAGGATTGCACGATAGAGGCTATATTTTCCAACCAGATGGTAAGACAGGACATACCACAATGCCGTACATGATGAGTCGTATTGTAGACGTCAAAACGGCTATAGAGGCTATCCCTATTCACCCTGATGCGGCTATGATGCCCATTACACTAAATATTAAGGTAACAGACTCCCTTTGCGAATGGAACAACGGTATCTTTGCTGTTACCTTTGGCAATGGGCCGACGCCGACAGTTTCTCGATTAAGTATTTCCGAGGCGAGTGGTGCTAGTCATGGTGCGACTGTTTTAAGAGATAGTAAAAATGATGCTGAAGAAATAGAGCTTACTATCGACATCGGCGGCCTTAGCGTGTTGCTTATGGGACGTGTGTCCGCTAGTGATCTCGCTTTCGAAGGTAAATTAGAAGGTCACGAAGATTGGATACGTTATTTAGACTTAGTGTACCCGAAACAGAACACATACATTAATGAGTGGTGGTAAGATGAGTTGGAAAACATATACAGTAAAGGAGGATACAGATCAAACTGTATCCTCCTATGTAAAAGAGCGATTTTCTTTATCGTCCCGTCATATACAGATGATGTTTCGTAAGAAACGGGTAAAAGTGAATAGTCGGGTGGCCCATTCTAAGCGATTATTGAAAAAAGGGGACGTCATTACGTTACAGCTCCCACGGGATACCGATTATGGCGTTGAAGTCGAAATGGGACCACTTACGGTGCTCTATGAAGACGCTCATACCTTGGTGGTAGAGAAGCCGCCTTTTATGCTCGTTCATCCTACGGGGCAAACGACAAAGCATACGCTAAGTAATTTGGTAGCTGGCCACTACGCTAAACAAGGGGCGGTGTATAAAATCCGTCCTGTGCATCGGCTAGACAGAGACACGTCGGGCTGCGTCCTTTTTGGAAAGACAAGAGAAGCGCAACAATACTATTCTGAACAATTGCAACATGGACATGTGCATCGCCTATATCGAGGTTATGTAGTAGGCTGTGTCCAAGAGGATGGCGTTGTCAATGAAGCCATTGGCGTAGATCCGGTGTTCGATAATCGTCGCTGTATTGATGAATTCGGCGATGAAGCTATCACCGAATACCGCATCATCCATGCTGCTGATGATACAACAGAATTAGAATTTACTCTTCTAACCGGTCGAACCCATCAAATTCGAGTGCATATGGCTCATATAGGTCATCCCATCGTAGGGGATGCTATGTATGGAACTAGGAAGAATCCGTATACGAGACAAGCGCTGCACGCCTATGCGTTGCGCTTTGTGCCTTATGAGAAGAGTGATGAAATTACTATTACATCCCCTGTGCCAGATTGTTTTGGTCAGGAATCTAGCCCTAAGTGATGTAGGATAAAAATTATAATTCCAGTTTATAGGGTGATGGTAGGCTATTAGGATAAATTGGGCTTATATAATGGTAAACGAAAAAAGGTTCTATAATAAATGTTGGGGTGTCACCATCAAGGTGGCACAACCAACATTATTTTTTTGCAAAAAAAAT
>NZ_CALPCS010000010.1 GCF_943193065.1 Veillonella agrestimuris | reverse complement strand
CACCAACCACATAAGTGATTGGTGCCAAACAAATGATTAGGGATAAGCACCCCAACATTTGACAGAGAGCCAAAAAAAGACTATATAGAACAAGTCTATACAGTGTAATAATGGAGCGGGTGAAGGGAATCGAACCCTCGCAACCAGCTTGGAAGGCTGGGGCTCTACCATTGAGCTACACCCGCAAATAAAAATGGTCGGAGCAGCAGGATTCGAACCTGCGACCCCCTGGTCCCAAGCCAGGTGCGCTACCAAACTGCGCTATGCCCCGATATCATCGACATCTGCTATTATAGCAAATACGGTAGTTGATGTCAACCACAACTCTTACAGCTACCATGTTACTTTTAACATGTTCTGTAACGAAAATTATTATATCATTGCCATTATGGACTGGCAAGTGTTTTTTAGTATTTCATCAAAATTTTATAGTTTTTTCACACCTCTTCTTATAAATAAAGACTGCAGTGCCCTATTAAGGGCTCTGCAGTCTCATGGTAGAAAATCTTAATGGTAAACACAATTACGTTTAACATCTTATTTCATATATTTACTTAACTATTAATAACCTTCGTAAGTACCATCTTCTACAACTTTTGGTTGTTTAGCAATACCTTCTTTAACAGCAACTTCTGCTACAGCTTTCGCCACTGCAGGTGCTACACGAGGATCAAATACGGTAGGCATAATATTTTCTTCTGTTAATTCGCTATCTGGAATCAAAGATGCAATCGCATCAGCAGCAGCTAATTTCATAGCATCAGTAATTTGAGAGGCACGAACATCAATAGCACCGCGGAAAATGCCTGGGAATACAGCTACATTATTAATTTGGTTTGGCGCATCAGAACGACCAGTACCAGCAATGCGTACACCAGCTGCTTTCATATCTGCATAAGTAGCTTCTGGATTTGGGTTTGCCATAGCAAATACGATAGCATCATCAGCTAAATTCTCAAGAATATCTTTTGTGAAAGCACCTGCTGCAGATACGCCAAGAAGGATATCAGCACCTTTAGCATTTTCAGCTAAATCGCCATGTTTCTCTTCTAAATTAAGCATATCGATCAATTCTGCTTGTAAAGAATCAAGGCGTTTGTAATCTTTGTGCAATACGCCAGAAGATACAAGTACAGTAATGTTACGAGCACCTGCAAGGTATAACAAACGAGCGATATTAGCACCTGCTGCACCAGCTCCATTTACGACGATTTTAGCAGTAGCTAAATCCTTTTTCACCAAACGAAGAGCCCCTTTAACACCAGCTAAACAAGCGATAGCTGTGCCATGTTGATCATCATGGAATACAGGGATTTCCAATTCTTCTTTTAATCGGTTTTCGATGTCATAGCATTTAGGGCTGGAAATATCTTCTAAGTTAATGCCAGCAAAGTTTTTTTGCAACAATTTAACTGTGTTAATCAATGTATCTGCATCTTTTGTATCTACTACTAATGGAACGCAGTCTACATTGCCGAATTTTTTAAACAATAACGATTTACCTTCCATTACAGGTAATGCAGCAGCCGCGCCGATATCGCCTAAACCAAGTACACGAGTACCGTCAGATACTACCGCCACCATGTTAGAACGGCAAGTCAATTCGAATGATTCTGCTTCATTATCTTTAATACGAAGACATGGCTCAGCTACACCTGGTGTATACGCCACGGATAAGTCATGAGCGTCATTTAATTCATATTTAGTTCCTACAGTTAAGAAACCTTTTAATTCACGTTTTTTCTGTACTGCTTCTTCACGGATGTCCATTATTTTTTCTCCTTTTAGACAAACAGTCAATTATGTTGAATGGATATTAATAAATATCAACTATAATTTTATTATACAGAATCCAAAACTATAATTCAATAATTTTCGATATACCTAAACAAAAAAAAAAACCGATACCATAGAGTAGCATCGGTTCTTTCTATTACACTTTCACAGATGGCAAGTTACGGCCATAGAAAATTTCCATCATCTCTTGTTTTAATTGTTGCTTAATTTGTTTAACTTCTTTTTCACTTAATTCACTTTCAGTAATGCCGAATAAGTAATTGTCTAAATCAAATTCTTTAAGCATCATTTTGGTATGGAAAATATTTTCTTGATACACATTCACATCAATCATATTGTACAAATTACGTGTTTTCGCATTGATGTAATTCTGGATGGAGTTAATACGGTGATCCATATAGATTTTTTTACCCGATATATCGCGCGTAAAACCTCGTACATGATAATCCAATGTAAGGATATCGGAATCAAAATTATTAATTAAGTAGTTCAATGCATTTAACGGAGAAATTTCACCACATGTAGATACTTCAATGTCTGCTCGGAATGTGCTAACCCCTTTATCAGGATGGTATTCAGGATATGTATGGACCGTTAAATGAGATTTATCAAGGTGCATAACTACATCTTCTTTTTCAATTTCTTCTTCGGAAATCAAAATCGTTACAGACGCCCCTTGCGGATCATAGTCTTGTTTAGCAACGTTCAAAATATTGGCCCCAATAATATGGGATACTTCTGTTAAAATAGCAGTCAATCGATCTGCATTATATACATCATCAATATATTCAATATATTGGCGCTTTTCTTCTTCTGTACGGGTATAACAGACATCATAAATATTAAAACTTAACGTTTTCGTGAGATTATTAAATCCATATAATTTCATTTTTGGTTTCGCTTTAACCGGTGTTTCCATGTTACAACCCTTTCTATCTATCGATTTGCAGTTATACTAGAATGCAGCAAATCTCAACGTTCACACCTGAACTATAGCCCATAACAGTTATAGTATGTACTTACATTTGTATATCTTGTTTATAAACAAATTCTACGGAAAAGTCTCCTTCATCATACGTGACAATAGCAAAAGTGCCACCCGAATGATCGCGAGGCAATGCAATGCTACCGGGATTGACAAATAGAGCATCACCTTGACGATGCTCACCGTGGTAATGACTATGTCCAGCTACGATTAAGCGCGCCCCCATAGATTTGCCTATATGAAGTAATTCTTGTATTCGATTATAATATGATACCTCATGACCATGGGTCATGTAAATATATGTTTCTTCCAAAGGAATTAACTGTTCTCTCGGCTCCAAGGGCTGCACTCGGTCATTGTTCCCCCGCACCGCATAGACTGGCACATCCGTATGTGCCTGCATATAGCGAGCATCGTCACCAAGATCCCCAGCGTGGAGCCACATATGAATATCCGCATCAGCCGTAGCAGCCAATACAGTATCAATATCTTCTAAATAACCATGGGTATCACTAATAATACCAATTCGTTTCATATCTTTACCCAGATGACCCTATAACGACTATAATTGTTGCATCAGTTCTTCTAAAGCTTTCCCTCGGTGACTGATAGTTTCTTTTGCATCTACATCGAGTTCGGCCATCGTTTTTCCAAATTGAGGCACAAAGAAATATGGATCGTATCCAAATCCATGTTCCCCTTTTGGTTCATCTTGAATCAAGCCGTCGCAACGACCTTCGGCAGTCACGCTCTGCCCATCAGGATAGACTAAAGCTAGAGCGCATAGGTAGTGCGCACTGCGATTCTCTATGCCTTGCAACGCAGCAATAAGCTTGTCATTATTAGCTGTATCATCGCCATGGTCGCCAGCATAGCGTGCTGAATATACGCCTGGCGCACCATCTAAAGCATCTACGACGAGACCAGAATCATCGGCCAAGCAAGGAAAACCCGTTTGTTCACTGTAGTAGCGTGCTTTCAAAAGAGCATTCTCCATGAAAGTCGTCCCCGTTTCGTCCGGTTCCGGTGCGTCGCACAATTCTTTCACTGGCACACAGTCTATATGGCGGTGAGCCAAGGCTCGCTCAAACTCTTTAATTTTACCTTTATTCCCCGTAGCTAGTACGATACGTTCCATGACGTCCCCTCTATTGTTTACTTATTTACCTATTTTTCGAGCTATATCTGAAAGCGCTTCTTTTTGAATAGCCATCAATTCATCAGTAGCTTGCTCCGCTAAATCTAACAGCTCACTCAATTCTGCTCTCGTAAAGGTGCCATGTTCGCCAGTCCCTTGTACTTCTACGAGTGCCCCCGAGCCAGTACGAACTACATTCATATCGACGATAGCAGCACTGTCTTCTTCATAGCACAAATCCATCATAGGCCCTTCTGGACCAATACCAACAGAGATGGCAGCACAGAAATCTCGCACTGGGAATTTGCCATACCCACCAAAGATAGAGTCTACCGCATCCACCAAGGCTACAAAAGCACCTGTAATCGAAGCAGTCCGTGTACCACCATCGGCTTGAATTACATCGCAATCTATAGTAATCGTTCGTTCCCCTAGAGCCTCTAAATCGACAACTGCTCGTAAAGCACGTCCAATGAGGCGCTGAATTTCTACGGTTCGTCCCGTCTGTTTCCCTTTCGCCGCTTCTCGGGCAACCCTAGTTTGAGTCGATCGAGGTAGCAAGGAGTATTCCGCTGTTAACCAACCTTGCCCCGTTCCTTTTAACCACCGCGGCACATTATCTTCCACACTAGCCGTACAGATAACCTTTGTCTTCCCACATTCGATAAGAACAGAGCCTTCTGCATAGTCTGTAAAATGTCTCGTTATTGTTATGGGTCGCAATTGACCGTTCGTTCTATTATCAATGCGCATACAATCCCTCTTTTCTTAATACATAGGAACGCCCCTTCTCACAAGGGGCGTTATTAGTACTATTATATCATATTGTTACAAGACCGTTACAATTTGTCCCTCACCTAAAGGATCCACTATAACGTAGCGCTGACATCTACCTTCTTGTTGAATGCGATGCAACTCTTCGAAAGCCTCTTCTCTTGTACGTGTATTAGCCTGCCAAGGAATGAACATAGCATAAACTCGTTGCGACCCATAAGGGCCACCAGAACTTTCGGATTCTACACTATGCCACCCTACAGTATCAGGATAGAGACGCACTGTTTCGATGCGATGTTCGTGAATACCTGATTCGTCATAATATACAGAATACTCTTGTTTCCATCGTTCTCCAGCACCGACTAGTATATCTGCCGCCATAGCATGGCGCTGTTGCCATTGTTCTTTCCACTTTTCAATGAGTTCATCAATATACTGCGTCACATTAGTAGGTTGCTGAATAGGTTCATAATTCGGTTCCATGACGCGACTATAATCAAGACCGGCCATAGACAAGATAATCCCTGTATTGACATACGGCAATGCATCTTGCACGGCATAGCCCCCTTCAAGAACGGCTATATCGGCTTGCAGCAAATCGACGATCTGGGCGTAACCTTTAGCAGTGACTTTCATATTTGCTAAAGGGTCTGTAAAATGATTGTCTTGCCCTGCTGAATTGATGACAATCTCCGGCTGAAAGTCTTCTAAAATAGGAATTACCAGTTCACGCATAACCTTCAAAAGTCCTTCATCGCCTGTATTCGGTGGTAAAGGAATATTAATATTACTACCTATCGCTTGGGGTCCTCCAAATTCATCCATAAAACCCGTTCCTGGATACAAAGTTCGTCCATCTTGATGAAACGATATAAACAGCGTATCTGGATCATGATAAAACACATCTTGTGTACCATCTCCATGATGAACATCTGTATCTACAATGGCAATTCGTTTTACGCCATATTCTTTTCGCATATGGTGAGCCATGACAGCTTCAATATTGATAGTACAAAACCCACGAATACCATGTACCATGCGCATCGCATGGTGCCCTGGTGGCCGTACAAGGGCAAAGGCTCGGTCTACTTCCCCTTTTAATACTGCGTCAGCTGCAGCTATAGCACCTCCTGCTGATACGCGATGCGCATCAGTTACCCACGATTGTAAATCAGGTGCCCCTACGTGAACACCTTCGATTACATCCCAAGAAGCTACCATAGGATTATATTCTCGAATATTAGGCAAATCGAGTAATCCTTCTTCTACAATCTGGTCTCTCGTATATAATAAACGCTCCTGACGTTCTGGATGCGTAGGCGATATACTCCAATCAAAGGCAGGGAAAAATACGAGGCCTAATGTAGGATTGTCTATTTTACGATTCCACATAGTGTGTCACCCCCACTTGTAATTGAGCTCTTACAGTCATAATCCGTTCCTTTGATTGCCAGCCTTCAATGACCGGAAAATCTTCAACCCCAATAGTTTCTACATTAATCGTCTCTTCATCACTACCCAAACCGGCTGTCAAAGCGGCATCTCTTAACAATTGATGGGCTTTAGCTTCTACCTCTTCTATACGGCGCAATGAACAGCCACGTTCTTCTAAGCCTAATTCTGGCACTACTAATAAACGGCGCTTCGTATCGACGCGAAGGGTGATTTCTATGGTTTGTTTAGCTACAGCCGCACCGATAGCATTTGTCACAGCTGCACTAGGCGGTACAACGACAGGTACATGTAAAGCCTCTTCTATAAAAGTAGCTAAACTGTAAGCACTCCCCCCAACAAGAAGGATCCGTTCTACCACAAAGCGCCGCTCCTGGACAATATCATCTACAACATAAATGGCCTTCTTATTTTCCAAGTCAACCACATCTTCTATACCCTTTCGAATCGTTGCTAAAGCGACTTGCACCACTTCTTTCGCCAAAACCTCTACTGACATAGTCGGATTGAGTTTTTTCATCCCTGCTACAGCCTGCTCGTAAGAACCGTAATGAGCGTGCCCTAAGACGATAAGAGCATCACCTAATGTAGGCTCATCGCCACCAAGCGCCATCGATGGTCCTACTCGTTCAGGACCTACCTGTATAACACCATCCACATAGCGCACAACAGATTCGCCGCCAATACCGATAGAGGTAACTGCAAAAGATCGAACCGCACTAGGATACTGACGAATGTACACGCCGTCGCGCATCATCAGCGGTTGCCCATCCACCCAAAGAGAGATATCTGTAGTGGTTCCACCAATATCGAGAGCTACTATATGGCCTTTTTCCATACGATGCGAAGCATATAAACCTAATACGGTCGCCGCAGGGCCCGTGAATATAGTCTCTACAGGTTTTTCCAAAGCTAGCTTTATGGGCAAGGAACCTCCATCGGCTTTCAAAATATAGAGTGGTGCCTCAATCCCCATCGCTTGGAGAGCTCCTACTACGACCACCTTGAACATTTCTAATACAGAAGCTACAGCGCTGTTAAAATAAGCACTTACCGTGCGGCGCGGAAAATTGAGAGCGCCGCTTAACATACTACCACAAGAAACCTGAGAATAGTGCTCTGCTAATGCGTTACCTATTCGCAATTCTTCCAAAGGATTTCGATTGCCAAATTTTACAGATACCGCCGCCTTATGAGCCCGCTTTTTTGGCATAGCTTCGACTAAATTCGCCATCTTATACGATTCTACGACCATTCCACGGTGATCTGTATAGCCGGACAGGAAAATAGGAACTACCGGAAATAGATGGTCTACATTCATTCCGGGGCCTGTCACAATATATAAATCGACATCATCTTCTTTGCCTTCTACAATGGTATTCGTTACGACTGTTGTGGACAGCGTAACCCGTTCAATACACTGCACATCAATATCCGTCGTTACATCGCGCAATACCTCTTCGATGGAGACTAGTAAATTATCCTTCGTACTGCGTCGTTTCGCCCACTTCACAACCTGTGTACCGTCAATAATGACCGCATCTGTGAAAGTACCCCCTACATCGATACCTAGTAACATAATGCCCTCCCCTCGTCTAATTTTGAGTATATTTACAAGCCTTTACTCACATAAAAAAATCCACTACACATATAGAAAAGAGCTGCCGAAGCAGCTCTTTATATTTATTTTGCTGCCGAAACGGAAGCGTAGTTTTTAATAATAACGATTGGTGTCATTTGGCTATCATTACCAAATGGATTATCGATCAATAATTGAGCAATTTTTTTTGCATCAATACCGCGGCTTGTGCCAAGAATGGCAGAGCGTTTCAAATCATTTACATCTGCTACAACAGCTCCATAGCAGCCAGTGCGTGTCACGATTTTCTCAGCCACTTGATCTGAATTTTTAGGACCATGCACAATATGCTTATCAAATGGAGGCATTGTGCCTGTTACATCGTCTGCCAAGGAAGCAGCGCGGGCAATAGCGTAAAATACGCCAGGCTTGCGGAATACCTTAGCGATCGCACCTAATATAAAGGCGCCTAATACTTTCCATTTGCCATCGATTTCCATAGCCGCTTGCATACCGTAAATCGAACTCATGGATCCATCTGGATGGATAAAGCGATTAATCAAGCGCGCTTGCCAAGATGGATTTAATTCTTCTGGACGCGTAAATTGACCTTGCGTAATAGCCACAACAGATTCTGCTACGCAAACGATGTCTTCAGGACCAATATTGTGTCCACCAAATTCGACGATAGCATCAACGATGTCATCATTATCCGTAAGAATACGTGTTGGTACACAGACTAATTCTAATTCTGCCATTGTCATGCCTCCTTAATGGCCTAAAGCCAATTCCACTTCTTCTGGTTGTAAACGAATGCGAGCTTTATCGATGTGCCAATCTTCACGACCTACTACTTGGTATAGAACATCGATGTTCATATATGGGAAACCTTTAATATCTTCTCGAATATTGCCACTTTTCCCAATGAGCTTTACATATACGCGAATGGTACCACCTTTTTTAGGCTTAATAATGATGGCTTCAAAATAATTATCATGACGAGGACGATCGAGGTCCATGGCCCACGTTTCAACTTTCACCTTGTCAAATTGCTCTTCTGGTAATAAATGGCGTGGAAATAAATCCATAATCGTACCATTTTGACGCCCTTTGTTTACAAAAGGAATATCGCAAAATAAAGTAACAGAATCAAAGCTCATATCAGCGACTTGGAAGGCTGTTTTACGTTTTGGCAACAATACAACTTCTTCGTTACCTTGTTTTAAAACGAATAAACGAAATAATAAATATAGTACCGCTATTATCACAGCAATGGCGATCAATACATTTAAGGCATTATATAACCACATAGGTATTCTCCTTTATAGTGTAATAGATTGAATAGAAAACTCATGAGGTTCCATAAATTGCAACCCCAATGTGTTACCTAGGGATGTATCTTTTGTAAAGTATAACGTAATATGACGCTCTTCTGTATCAGTGCGATAGAGTCCGTTATTTTCCAGTGTTCTTTTTACAAGATCACTAGTTTCATAAGCAGGATCAATGTACCTAATTTGATGCCCCGACAAAGACTGTAATAGGTCTGTTACAAATGGGAAATGAGTACAACCTAATACGACCACTTCAATATGTCGATCCAATAAAGGTGTTAAATACTCTTTCGCTACCCTTTCTACGGGCTCATCCTGGAGATGCCCTTCTTCGATAAGACCTGCCAATTCAGGACAGGGTTGTTCCCACACAAAGACTTCATGATCTATTTCTAAAGCTACATGTTTATGAATATGGCTATTCACAGTCGCTACGGTAGCCATAATACCGATAGTTTTATTCTTACTTTCAGCGATAGCCGTTTTAACACCTTGGGACACGCCAATAACAGGGACATTAACACGGCTCCGCACTTCGTCAAGAGCCACCACAGTAAAGGTATTACAAGCAATAACCATCAATTTAACAGGCACAGATTCTAAAAATTCTGCAATATGACAGGCAATATCTGTGATTTCTTCCACTGGTCTATTGCCAACAGGGTTGTTTCTATTATCCCCTACATACACAAAGTTCTCATGAGGAAATTGTTCTTTTAATACTTTTAATACCGACAAACCGCCAATACCAGAGTCGAAAACGCCGATTGGCAAATTTCGTTTATCTTCACTCGTCATGGTCCATCACCTCAACTGCAGCGACAATAGGTTGATAAAATTTGTCCTCTAATCGTACAATCTTTCCTGTCAATTGGCTCATAAACGCATTTTTTGTTTCCCCTGTGGCCAATAAAGCACCATCACTGGCACGGCGCATGCGATAGCGGAACACCATTTGAGCCCGTGTCATTTTCACTAAATAGGTCTCGATGTGCAACACATCGTCAAATCGTGCAGGTTCTTTATAATCACAAGATACGTTCATAATGGGAAACACAATATCTTCATCCATCATAGCCCCTAATGTGACCCCTAAGTGGCGTAAATATTCAATGCGTGCCATTTCAAACCAACGGAAATGATTGCTATGATGAGCAATACCCATCATATCCGTTTCATAAAAACGAACATTAATACTAGCTATATACATAATCTATCCTTTTCTATACAATTCAAATTTTATTGTATATCTATTACTACAAAGGTGTCAAACAAAGACAGGCAGTTCAATCACGGATAATGATTAAACTGCCTGTATGTACAGCTATATATGATTCTTAGTGTCCAAAAGGAAATAATTTCTTCGCATTTTCTTCGTGCTCCGTCTTAATATAACGGTTTGCCACTTTGAAAGCTAACCCTAACACGGCTACATCGTCGAGCCATCCCAAGGCAGCCACTGCATCAGGTACGACGTCAGCAGGAAGGATTAAATATCCTAAGGCACCGGCTATAACAGCCTTTACATATTTTGGTGTATCTGAATCTCGCAAACACAAGAATAAGACAACCCCTCGTTGTACAAAGGCAAGTTTTTTTCCATATCGCGTTGCAAACGCAAGGAACCGAGATTCACTGAAATATTTTCCATATTTAAGAATTTTTAAAGGATTCATAGTAAAACCTACTCATTATTTACGGAAATCATCGATTTTTGCTTTTGTTGTTTCCTTTACTGTTTCCACTGTTTGGGTAGCAGTTGCTTTCGCTGTTTCTACTGCATGTGCAGCAGTAGTTTTCGCTTTTTCTACTGCTTCTGCAGCGCTGATTTTAGCATTTTCTACAGCCATTTGCGTCGTTGCTTTTGCTACTTCAACGCCCCCTTTGGCTAATTCTTTAGCTGTGTCTAAAGTATCTTTAGCAGCATCGATTTTTTCCTTTGTCACTTCTGACACTTTTGCTACTACTTCTGCAGCGTTGTCATGAAGCACATATTTTGTTTCATTATTCCATTTATCTACAACAGGCACTACTTTTTTAGCATACATAGCTTCTAATTGCTCTTTTGCAAGACCTGTTTCATTAGCAATACCAGCCCACACATCGCGTTGCGATTCTGTGAAAGGAATACTCGCCGCTGTATCGCGAATGATTTCACCAGCTAAGGCTTTACCATTCTCTAAGAATTCTTCCAACATCGGTTTGTAACGCTCAATATCGGATGGCATACCATCTTGAATCCAAATGTGAGCCACTTTACCAATGGCATAAGTTAAGCCGATAGCTACCGGTACGCGGACAGCTTTTACAGGAATCAACAAGGATACAGCAGCCGTCGTAAGAGCTGTACTTAAGCCACCTACTAAGCCTACAATAGTACCTGTTTTTAATTCTACATCATAGAGATGAGCAATGCGAGTTACCATGTACGTAGCATTGGCACATAATGCGATATTACTGAATTTAGGGCTCAAAGCCAACGCTGCAGCACGGCCAGCACCCCAAAAGATAAATTGGTCTACTTGATAGAGTATATCTTTGCTACCATCGCTAAGTGGTTCTAGCACTACGCCATTATATTCAGCCATAATCGTTCTCCTTTTCTATCACTTGTATTTCACTTGTTCGTGTACTATCTATTAGTATTATTATACCATTTATGTTCAATAATTAAAATAAAAATAGACCTTTCCCCTTCTATTTTTCTTGTCCCCCTATCGCATAAGCTATGGATGCTTACCAACTCGTAAGTCCCCCATCGATAGTCCAGGCAGCACCAGTTACGAAGGATGCTTTCGAGCTAATGAGAAAGGCGATGACTTCACCGATCTCTTCCGGCTGCCCAATGCGCCCCAACGGGTAATGTTGCCCCATTTCTTCTTTCGCTTCTGCTGCATTCTGCCTAGATTGCGCAATTTGTTTATCTACTAAAGACGTATCCACATCGCCAGGACATACACAATTAACCCGCACTCCATGAGGCGCCATCTCTAAGGATAGGGATTTCGTAAAGCTTACTACGGCGCCTTTAGACGCGCCGTACACGGAACAAGCTACATTCCCTTGTAAACCTGCATCGCTAGACACAGTGACAATACTGCCTTTCGTTTTTCTCAAATACGGCAAGGCCGCTTGACACAAAAACACAGTGCCTTTTACATTAGTTCCAAACATTTCATCGAATGCCGCTTCTGTTACATGGGCTAACAATTCTTCTTCATAATAACCAGCTGCTGTAACGAGCGCTGAAATGCCGCCAAAGAGCGCTACTGTTTCATTAACGATTCGTTCACATTCGGACACAATAGATACATCGCCTTTAATATATCGTACTTTCGAAGAATAGCGGCGCAATTTCATTTTCGCCTTTTCCCCTTCTTTTTCGTTCCGCCCATTGATAACGACACACCAACCTTCTTTGAGTAGCAATTTGGCAGTAGCAAAGCCAATGCCTGATGTGCCACCACTGATTAAGGCCACCGGTACATCTTGTTTATGAGGCATACTTACACCTCCTATAGAGTAGAAATATAATCGAATACTAATTTAATAAGCATAACGGTGGTTACGGAAATAAATACGACGCGCACCAAAGAAGAGCCTTTGGCAATAGCCAGTCTAGACCCCATATAGGCGCCGATCATTTGTCCCACACCAGCAGAGAAGCCGTAAAGAATATTGACCTGCCCTAAGTATATAAACACTAGTAAAGACGCCAAATTACTCGTAAAGTTTAGCACTTTTGCATTAGCCGAAGCGTGGAGAAAATCGAACCCTGTAAAAATGAATGCCATAATGAGGAATGTCCCCGTACCTGGCCCAATAAATCCGTCATATACACCGATACAAAACGAGAAGGCCATACAAATATAAAGACCTTTCCCTAAAACTTGAGACACTCGATTCACTTCGCCCCAATCTTTTTTTAAAACTACAAACAAAATCACACTAATGAGGAGCCCAATGATGATAGGCTTCACATAGAGAGGAGGCATAGATACGACAGCAACGGTCCCCAATATGGCACCTATAAAGGTAAAAGGTAATAGTTGTTTCACCAATTCCATGTCAACCATGCCATTTCTAAAAAAGGTAATAGCCGCACTACCAGCGCCAAAAATGCTAGATAGTTTATTACTCCCTAAAGCCATACTGGGCGGCAAATTAGTTAGTAACATGGCAGGCACAGACACGAGGCCACCACCACCTACAATAGAATCGACAAAACCTGCAAATCCCCCTGCTATAGCTAATAGCAGTAAGATCAATATATCACTAGGTATTCCTAGGATGGATGAAATCCATTCCATAATACACCTCCCAAGGTGATTTCCTCATTTATATATCTACTGTAATAGTATCACTTACGATAGATATTATTCAAGAATATTTAGAAATATACAAAACCGCTAGGCTTACGCAATGCTGAGAATTCTACAAAACAGTAGATAATCAACTATTACTAGCCTAGCGGTTCTATATGTATTGTCTTTGATAGACCGTTATGATTTAACCTTCTAGAGGTTATGATTGTGGTGTATTAGCACATTAGCAGTTCTTTTGTTCTAAGCGGTTTAACATCAAATTGTAACCATCTGCACCGTATACAAGGCTTCGCTTTACACGACTAATCGTAGCTGTACTAGCCCCTGTATCTTCGACGATACGCTCATAGCTTTCACCAGCACGTAGCATTTTCGCTACCTGTAACCGTTGCGCCAACGCCTTCAATTCATTGACAGTACAAATATCTTCAAAAAATGCATAACACTCTTCAATGGATTCTAAATGCAATATGGCTTCAAAGAGTTCATCGTTTTGAGGGCTTCTCAATTTTTCATTGATACTCATAGACCCTCCTATTTCTTATTAACCGACTTGGATAAAGCATCGCCAGCCATTTGGATGAGTTGAACCATGACAATCAAAATAATAATTGTAGCCAACATGATATCCCCTTGGAAACGTTGGTAACCATAGCGAATAGCAATATCACCGAGACCCCCGCCACCGATGGCACCAGCCATAGCAGAATAGCCAATAAGGTTTACGATGAGCACCGTTACATTGTCGATAATCGTTGGCAAGGCTTCTGGCAACAATACTTTACGGATAATTTGGAATGGCGTAGCCCCCATGGATTGAGCCGCTTCAATAACGCCAAATTGAATGTCTTTTATAGATGTTTCTACAAGGCGTGCTAAGAATGGAATCGCTGCCAATGTTAAGGGCACGCAAGCCGCTGTAGTACCAATCGATGTGCCTACCACCATACGAGTAAATGGGATAATGGCAACCATCAAAATGATAAATGGAATGGAGCGCGTCGCATTGATAATAGCGCCTAACACTTTATTAAGAGCTACATTTTCCAAAATATGACCTTTGGATGTAACCACCAAAATAACACCTAATGGAATACCAATAATCATAGCCATCACTGTAGAAATCACAGTCATTTGCAATGTGTCTAAGGTGCCGGTTAAGAGTAGTTTAATGATTTGCTCTGACATAACCGATCACCTCGCTTTCGATAGGTAGTGTTTTGATGTAGTCTAAGCCTTCTTGCGCTTTCATAGGGTCCCCGTTCAAAATAATAATAAGGCGACCAACGCTAGTATTTTGAATATAATCAATACCACCAAATAAAATACTTACGTCTAAGTTAAAGCGGCGAACCAATCCGGCTACAACTGGTTCATCTGCGACTTGACCAGTAAATTTCAAACGCACCAATGGCGCTGTACCTGCAATCCAGTCCTGGTGAAGTTCAAAATGTTCTAATGCTTCTGGTGGTAAATTGTCGCTCACTACGGAACTGATAAATTCCTTCGTCGTATGTTCTTTCGGGTTAGTAAATACTTCTACAGTACTACCTTCTTCGAGAATGATACCCCCTTCGATAACAGCTACGCGGTCACAAATTTCGCGAATAACTTGCATCTCGTGAGTAATGAGGACAATAGTAAGGCCCATTTTTTCGTTAATATCTTTCAACAATTGCAAAATAGACTTCGTCGTTTGCGGATCGAGAGCCGATGTGGCTTCGTCGCAAAGCAATACTTTCGGATTCGATGCTAAAGCACGGGCAATGCCAACCCGTTGTTTTTGCCCGCCTGATAGTTGGGAAGGGTAATTATTAACGCGGTCCGTTAAGCCTACAATATCTAAAATAGGCATAATACGCTCTTTAATTTCGCTTTTGCTCAACCCTTGCAACTCCAATGGGAAGGCTACATTATCGTATACCGTACGGGAAGAGAGCAAATTAAAATGTTGGAAAATCATGCCAATATCTTTGCGTGCTTTCCGCAAATCGTTGGCACTCAATTTCGTTAAATCTACACCGTCTACAATAACAGAACCCGATGTAGGTGCTTCTAACATGTTGATGCAGCGAATCAGTGTAGATTTACCTGCCCCAGATTGACCAATAATGCCATAAATCTCACCTTTTTTAATGGTCAGATTAATATCTTTCAAGGCTTCTACACGATTAGCATTTTCGTAAACTTTGCTAATGTGTTCTAATGTAATCAAAATAATCCCTTTCTCTGTGAAAGCGTAATGATAAGTAATGAAGGCGTTTCTAACATAAGCGATAAATGGGGTAGATTATACTCCCCATACGCCTATTATGCCAATCCTTCTTCCATAAGTTTTTCTAACCCTTCTCGTAAGCGCAATGTAATAACTCCTGGTGTACCACCAGATACGGCGTCTTTATCGAGCTTAATAATAGGAATGACACCACCAATCGTATCGGTAAAGAATAGTTCATCTGCATTTTTCACAAATTCACTATCGAATTCTTTTTCAATTAACGTAATTCCCAAGGATGGCGCAATACGAGTTATAATCATTTGTCGCGTAATGCCCTTCAAAATGCGATGATCTGCTGGATGGGTATATAAAATACCATCTTTCACAGCAAATACATTAGACGTGGCCCCTTCGGTACAAATGTCATCGCGGAATAAAATAGCCGTATAGGCAAATTTTTTCTCCGCTTTCGTTTGGGCTAAAATATTAGGAATTAAATTCGTCGTCTTAATATCTACGTGGCCCCAACGCTCATCAGGCAAGGAGATAGCTTTCACCCCTTCGCCTAATTTAGCGACCTCTTCCATATCAAGAGTGCGAATAGACATAAGCATTTGCGGTTCTAATTTAGACCGATCGTAGGCATGCCGACGAGGCGCTACACCACGGGAAATTTGTACATAAATATACCCGTCTTTAATTTCACTTTGTTCAATTAATATTTCATGTAATTCCATTAAATCATCAGGCGTCATTTTGACAGGAATATCCATTTCACGCATAGACCGATACAATCGATCTTGATGATAGGATAAAGCAAAACAACGACCATTTACGACGCGCACTACTTCATAAACAGCGTCGCCAAATAAATAGCCTCGGTCATCAATACTAATAACCTTTGCTCCGGGCTCAACAAATTCTCCATTAAAATATGTTAATTCTTTCATAAGAGCACCTCATTTCTGTGTCGTTACTCTAACGTCTGTATGTATTATAACACAGTTGATTTTAAATTTTCACACTTTACTTTGTGAAAGTTTAAAGAAAACAAAAATCCCCTATCCGTAGATGAAAACCATCGACGGATAGGGGATTATACTCATATGCCTATTAGTTACCTAATATATATTTCCGAATGTCTACCGGTAATTGTTGTAAAGCTAGCGTTGTCAAATAGGACAAGCCTACGGCCATCACATAGAGGGCCACCACATGCACTACGGTGTAGAGCAAATTAAACTTTGCCATAATGCCCGTCATAATGAGGAGCCAGAGAGGATGTACTAAATAGATGCCATAAGAGGTATCACCGATTTGTTCCCAGAAAGCTTCCATCGTGTTATTAAGCGGCATAACTTGGAACAAGAAGAGTCCAAACAATGTACCAAAAGCCGTATAGAAGACACCCATTGGACTCATTTGATGGACTGTGTAAATTGCTTCTAGCACCGTATAGTGCCATACGTCCATCACATAATAGTACGCCCCCACCATAGTTAAGGCAGATAGTACAGCACAGACCGCTAAGGCATAGCGATAGCGCCACATCAGTTCTTTCACTATTTCATATCGTTCGGCTACAACGGCACCAAAGAGGAAAATCCAAACATAGTGAATGACCCAATAATTCAACCGCATATCTACTAGATATTTTAAAGCTGTCCAATCATCTAAATGCTGCATCGCCCAAGCGCCGATGCGGTAAGAAGATACAAAGTCGATGCCCAACTGCACCACAAAGAGCCCTATTAACCAAGGTACGGGGGCTTTCAAAATCATGCGAACCAGGGCCCGCCATAGCGGCATCATCACATAAAACCAAAGCAAGATTACCATAAAGTATAAGTGATACATGCTCGTACCAAAAAGCAAATTCAAGGCCAAGGGCAATGGGTAAAGATTACCAAAGTCGTGAGCCGTCGCTCCGGTGTAGACCAAATAGAAGATAGACCACGCCACATAAGGACAGAGCACGACTTGGATACGCCGTTTCATAAACTCTTTATAGCTAAAGGGATCGTCTACCGATGTATGGTAAAACAGTCCAAATGCAGAGAGGAAGAAAAATGCAGGCACTGCAAAGCGGGACAAAATTTCTAACACGCTAATGAGCTGCAAATTCACAAAGGGATTGAGCAATGCGTAAGAACCTACATGAATGCCAATGACACCGAGCATACAAAGGCCTCTCATATAGGTAATTTCAGGCAAAAATGGACGTTTCATAGACACCTTAGTTCGGCACAGTTGCCGGTGTAGGAACTAGACGAGGACCGTCAGACGTCGTAGCTGGTTGTGTCACAACGGGCGGTACTTGTGGTGCACTTATTTGTGGCTTAGCTACTGACGCTTGTGGTGCTGACATTGCTGGTTTTGCTTCTGTCGCCTCAGTAGTAGCTACTGATTTGCCGGCTGCTTTCGCTGCCGCTTCTGCTTTCGCACGCGCTTCTGCTTCCGCTTTAGCTTTTGCTTCTGCTTCGCGTTGTAAACGGATTTCTTTTTGCAATGGTACCACTGGTTTGTCGTAAACTACGATATCTGTTTCAAACAAACGCCCCCATGGGAATGTAGCTTTTACAGTACGCGGATTGATTTTCAAATACGTTTCTGCGAAATCTTGGATGCGCTCTTGCAAATATTCTTCTAATTTCGTATTCAATTCGCCAGAATAGCGAACATTATCAGTGCGAATGGAATCTTGCATGCGATAAATATCTTTCCGAATATTTGCTTGGTAAGCCCAGTTGTCCAAGTATTGTTGTGTCAACATATCTTTATGCCCTTCTGGAGACATAGAGCGCAACAACAAACCTTGCGCGATGGCAAAACCAACTGTGTTACTTGCTGTGTTCCAACCATTGTAAGCACCTACTTTATAGAGTATGTCTCGTTTATAGAGAGCTCCTAACAATGTATTATCAGAACCATTGTTGTACGCAATATCTGCAATACTTACAGTAATACCTTGATTGATAGCTTCATCGATGCGATCTACGAACGCATTAGTCGCATTGGATGCCATTGGAAAGTTCGCAAAAGCTTCTGATTCACCAGTACTCGTAGATAATGGTGTATTAACAGCTAATAGCACTGTTGGTTTACCTTGCGTAATCAAGCTACCTCCCACGGCTTCCACGTGCTCTGCAATCGTTTTATCTATCGTTTGGTCTTCATAACCTGGCAATGTTTTGCCGCCTCCGCCAAGTGGATAAATGATGGAGAACGTTGGTTTTTCTGCGCTTTCATCAGTACGGGAACGAGCCATCAACAATAAACCTAATTGGTCAGCCCCTGGAAAACTGCCATATTGAGTTTTTGGAATGTCTTTAGAATGACGGTTCAAATACCGACCTTCCAAAGCGGATTGAGATAATTGAGATGTATCGTCATGGCCTAAAGCGAAATAAGCAAATACGCCTTTTCTCGTTTCATCAATAAGGGCCTTATTGATTTTCATATTCTTTTGACGGCGATCAAACCAATCTTGTAAATATTCTATAGGCACAGAAGCTTGTAAACTTAACAATGTTTTTGTTTCTTCTTCTGTCAATGTGCCCGCATCCATTTTGTCTTGCAATGCAGCAATTTGAAAGATAGTTGGACCATAGTCAGCATAATACGTCGGCTCAGTGCCACCTCCGCTTGCTCGTGGAGAACGCATAACAGTGCCGAAACCATAGATGCGAGTTTGTTTATGATTTGCTTTTAACGCTTCAATACGCTTCAAGCGATTTTCCAAAGTACTAACAGGTAAATTGTGTTTACGAGAATCGACAAGACCACCGTATATCAACGTATCTGTACTCAACACCATAACGTCAGCACGGCTGGCATTTTGCTCAACCCAATTCCAAATTTGGTCAGCTTGTCCAGTATAGTTTTTACCAGAAATCAAATGTTGTGGTGGCGTCAATACAGTCATACCTGCTGCCTCTGCAGTGTCTACAGTATATTGCAAACTAACAGGGCGATCATCTTGCGGTACATACAATACTGTTTCCGCATCAACTTGGATGGATGTACTAGTAGCGATGGCCGTTGCCATAAGAGCTACTTTCAACCATTTCTTACACATAAAACAAACTCCTTCTTAACGATCTTATGCAAGTACCCTCATCAATCCTATGAGGGCGTAAAATACCAATAGTATAATTATATCACTTACCATATATTTGGCAAATCTATTGTATCAAATGATTCATGAACCATAGGTGACAACTTTTAAAGGTATCCATCATCATCGAACCTTTGGCAAACTCCAATTGTATTTAATAGCGAGCAATCGAATGATGAGAACCACTGTGAAAGCCACATAATTGGCGCCTACCGCCGCATCATTAATGGCCAGTACATAATAGACGATGCCTCCAATAATGCTAGGTAACGCATATACATCTTCTCGCAGTACAGATGGAATAATACGAGCTAGCAAATCTCGAATAATGCCTCCTCCGACTGCCGTGATAGTACCAAGGAGGACAATAAATATAGGCAAGTCAGGATGCATAGCATACCCCACAGCGGCCCCCGTTACAGTAAAGGAAGCTAAGCCCAATGCATCGGCCAATAAGTAGACAGCTCGGCTGCGTGGGCCCATAACATGGCGATGATAGCGACTACTGTAGGTAACAAAGACGATGGCTGCGACAGCCAATACAACGGCTACGTAGACGATGTGCCGCAATGAATTCGGTGGTAAATAACCGAGCAATACATCCCGTACAATACCGCCCCCAATAGCTGTAGCCAAAGCCAATACGGCGATACCAAAAACATCCATTTTTCTAGACACCCCAACGAGAGCCCCTGACACAGCAAAGGCGACGGTGCCGATCATGTCAAAACTATACCATAAAATATCCATACATGCCCCTATTGATAGATTTATAATAATCTAGATGACGAACAACTACACCTGTGATAGACTTTATATAAGTTATTATACATGAGAGGTAGACTATGACAAAAGACCTTTGTACATTGAATGAACAGGGCCGAGACGAATATTTTATGACGGAAGCCCTGAAAGAAGGAAAAAAAGCATATGCCCTCGGGGAAATCCCAATCGGTGCCATTCTCGTCCACAACGGGGAAATCATTTCGCGCCACCACAATCGCCGCGAATTAGACCAGGACGCTACGGCTCATGCAGAGGTTCTCGTCATTCGAGAAGCCTGCGATTTGCTCAAGCGCTGGCGGTTGACTGGATGCACCCTGTATGTTACGATAGAGCCGTGTCCAATGTGCGCAGGAGCCATTATTAACAGCCGTATTGATCGAGTTGTATATGGTGCCAGCGATTACAAAGGAGGCGCTGTAGAATCTTTATTCAATGTATTATCCCATCCAGGACTTAATCATGAACCACAATTGCAAGCAGGCATCCTCGCTGATGAATGCGCCCAATTGATGAAAGATTTCTTCAAAGAGCGCCGTAAATCACGGAGGAGTACCCAAGAGGCTGAAGGGTCCGCACTCGAAATGCGGTAGGTCGGGCAACCGGCGCGGGGGTTCAAATCCCTCCTCCTCTGCCATTTTTCTTTGTGGATTTCTAAGGCGTTCTATGAACCAGTGAGAACAAGAAATGCAGATATTATCTATATTCTTATTGTTCCTAGCAGTTCTACAACATTCAATATAAACAACATTCTTGCCCCTTTTCTGTCCCCTTTTTAGGGTCTCGGAAATCTCGGGTATCAATCTCATATAATCACCTCTAACCCCTGTCAGTAAGGCTATTGACGGGGGTTTTTCATATACTCACAATCACCCTTATCCGCATCATAGTTTGCCCCTTTTTAGGGTGTCGGAAATGTCGGAATACATAATGCATACATTATGATTGCATTATGTCTACATGATTACCTATGACTATATAAGAATAATATAGACTATCTTTTTATGCCCCTATCCGCTATACTATAAGTAAGGTATATCACCTAATCTATATAAAGGGGGTCATACTATGAATACTAATATACCTATTGAACAAAAGTATATAGATGTATTGCGTTCTAATGGTGTTACAAATCCTATTGAACATCTAAAAAGTGTAATTGATGAATACATAGAAGATATAGAACTTGCTAAAATCGCCGATAAAGCATATTTAGAACATTTAGAAAACCCTAATACAGTAAATTGGGACGATATAAAACATGAATTTGGCGTATAAAGTACAGTTAGAGAAAAAAGCACTTAAGCAATTACGCAAACTAGATGCAATAAATCAACGTAATATCTCTTCATTTATTAATACACACCTACAGGGTACATATACACCACGGCAACACGGTAAAGCCCTCACAGGTCAATTAAAAGGCTTTTGGCGGTATCGTGTCGGTGATTATCGTATTATTTGCGATATAAAAGATGATGAACTAATTATTTTGGCCATCACGATTGCACACAGAAGAGAAGTATATAAATAGACTGCTATAAGCGGTCTATTTTTTATGTAAAAAAAACTTCAACATTTTTCAACAAATAAAAAGGCTATGAGTAACCATAGCCAAAAGAAAAAAGCACTAGGGCGGTAACCCTAATGCATTTATTCACACAGGCAATGAAAGCCCCTTAGAATCTAATAAATGCATCAATTCGCCTATATGTTGATAGTTCCATCCTTTAAATGGTTCATATCGCACAAAGTACTTTATAAAATACTTTGATGCGGTAGAGGATAGCCCCAAGCTACACAAAAAGTATCATATTCCATTTGCTTATTAATGCACTGCAAGCCCTGTTCTTGTATCTCCTCGGAACGGGCTATTATATCAGATAGGTCTTTTTTAGTATTAGTATCTACCTTTATTGCTCCGTATTGTACTACACCTACACTTCTATGTTTGATTTCTTCTTGTTCCTGTATTAGCTTTTCTAATCGCTCGGCATTATTACGCCATATCTTAAGCCGTCGACGTATTTCAAACCGCTCTATACTTTCCCCCTCTTGTCTGACCAAATTCAAAGCCCTATCACGTTGTATCTTTGGCTTTTCTGCCTTAGCCTGTTGCGGTTCCTCCTGTTTCCTCTCATACGCCATATACTCCCGATACTCTCTATAATTCACAAATAGCCTCCTTACACCGCATCAATTTATATATGAACAAAATTAACCGATTGAACAAAGATGAACACATGTTGAACAAACAAGAACATATGTTCTTGTTTGTCTTTGTTTCCTATTATACTACGCCTACTTGATGCGGTTATAGTTCCCCTTTTTAGGGTCGGTAAAACTGATAAATTTTTATATAGATCATAACTGTCTTATTATGTCAGTTTTCGTCTTCTAGTCCATATGATGATGTGCACCCTTTTTCATTATACCTTGCACACTTTTTTATAGCCCTAAATGTCGACAAAAACCAGTATCTACCTAATGTTATAAACACATATATAATGACTTATTTGTTTTGCAATTCATATAAAAAGATGTGCAATTGATGCATACAAAAATAGTATTTGTGTTGTTTTGCATTTCACCTAAAAAAGTACGCACAAAACATATAGAGGGGGTACAACGTCAATGCGCTATATCCCCTCTATGTTTACACCTATTTTATTGATACAAAATACTATCACTTAAGGCATGTTTATATATCAAATTTTAATAATTTCACTTCATCGGTTTGCATTCCATTTTGGATAACTAATATACATTCCTTTTTTAGGGCCTCCGAAATCTCCGAATACATCATATTTTAATGTATCTACTCACATAATCCCCTTTATTATACTGCCAATTACTGCCAAATACTGACAATTACCTAAATAGTAGACAATTTACGTTCTTGCTACTGTTTACATTGGTCATAATAGTTATTCTTATATATTCACAGATACCCATAGAAAACCTTGTTACCTTTGTTACTTGATTTTGAAATATATTCTATATATTTTTTCTTATATATCTTATATATTTTTTATTTTCAATTTAATTGTAAAATAGAAGTAACAAGAGTAACATTATAGATTTCATCTGCATTTGTGAACTCTCAAAAGGTAGAAAAAAACGTCACAAAGCGGTAACAAATTACTTATTTAAGTAACACACACCCATGCTTTATATTGCTTATTACCGCCCCTTGCTATCCCCCTAACGGGTTTATTTTCATACCCTAACTTACGCATTTCTTGTCCAAAATTATGAAGTGATCTAGGTTTATACCCGCAATCTTTCGCCCATTGTGAATATATTTGATATAGTTCTTTACTTGTTACATCTTTTACATTCTCTAAGGGTGCAAACTCAACGGCTGTATAAGAGGAATACGCAATACGAGATACTTCGCCATGCTCTATATCTTTGAGGAATAATGCAATATGGTTATTCTCCTCATTGTATGCCCTTGTGAGTTCTACAACCCTAGGCGGTATAGTGAAACAGCCCTGTTCTTTAAGCCTATTTAATCCATCAATAGCCCTATTCAGTAGTACCGTAAGCCCGCCACTATAGATAATATCATCTACAATAGTAGGAGTAGCAAGCTCCGTACCTCTGATGCGGTTTATCATAGGTATTATAATCAATCTATCTTGCATACCTTTTGAGGTATCATATATAGACGGTATACTATTACAACTAAAGAACAATTTAGCATGTGGCGTATAGCTATAAGGGGTTTGCCCCTTATTTTCTATAATAACATCATCACCTGTTACAATCTTCTTGATAGTAGCTGTATTAAGGATTGCCGTACTTTCTATATCGTCCCCTAAATTAGCATATTTGTTTACGATAATACCTATTCGAAATTTATTGCTATCAAAATCTTGCAAAGATATGGCGGATATGTTTTTTTCTGATAGTAGTTCTTTTAACAAGCGTAAAAACGTACTTTTACCGTTCCCACCCTCACCATAGAGAATAAAAAACTTCTGTGCAAATGTATTATTCACAAGGCAATAGCCGATACATTCATAAATAAACTGCATCATATCCGCATCATCGTCATGGCCAGCGAAAAGGGTATACATAAACTCATCTAATAGTTTACTTTCTCTTTGTGATGGATCATATACAACGCCTGCTATACGGGTAGTCGTTACTATATCGGGGCTTTTTATTAATGTTTTGTTATTGGCCACATCGTACAATGTATTGTCAAAAGCTATAATATTGCTACTAATATAGTCCAGTGTAGGCGCATTCGCCTTAATATAACGGATTGTATCATTCATTTTAGAAGATGATATTTCTAAATCTCCTACAGCATTATAAATGATGGCGTCTAGTGGTGCATTATTGTGAGTGGTAAGCCCTTCATATATGCCGTACTTTGGATTATATCCATATAAGGGCGATGCTTGTATGTCGCCCTTTGTTGCGTTTTTACTCGGTTTGATGCGGACTATCCTGTAATCCTCGATAATGCATGCCCCTAGCTTTCTAGCTTGAATCTTGCTATTTTCGTCGGTAAATAGTCTTGTATCTGTTTTTCCTTGTCCCATGAATCCCCCTAATCATAAAAGCTATCTGTAAATGCCTGTACGGCTTTCTCGTGTTCCTGTTTTCGTATATAGTTTTGCCTTGCTATTACTCGCCGTATCGTAAGCGCCCTATAGTACATCGGATTATGTCCAGTATTGCCATGCTGCCATTTATCCCGTTTGGCCAAAGCTGATAAACAAAATAGATCGTGCATTTTTTGAGCGTGGCCACGTGTCCAAAATTCTAATATAGAAAGTAACCCCGCATCTGCCCTTGATGCATCGCCGTTATAGTCCAATAGGTCGCCCTCTATAAATAGCCTGGTGAATTTATCCCCTTGATTACTATTTTTGATACGCTCGATAAGCTGTAATAATTCCACTTCACTATATACAGGCTCTAAACTAATGCCCCCTATAGTAGTATCTTCCGCATCATCTACAGGATGCAGGGCGAATGTATCATATAGGGTCTGTATAACGTCTTGCCTAGCATTCACAACGAGGGGCGCACCTTGTACGACGTTACCGGTCACAGTAAAATACCGTCCTTGTGAATACATTTCAAACCCTAATGGGCTGTTTTTAACGCTTTGCGGTGTTTCACCTTTCACAATGATATGAACGCCCGTACCTGATGGGCTATACTCTGTATATGAATGACAATCAATAAATAACTGCATGGCCATTTCATCAAATGCGCCATTTGTAATATGATGATCTAAATCAATGCCCGTAAACGGCGTATTATCAAAGTGAAAACCTAGCCCATCATATTGGCCATTCTGTAAGGCTTGCATTGCCTGTTCAAAAGTACCGCATATATCGGCACTGTTTCCCTGTTTGTGAGTAATAGGGGAATACGGCACTTTACCTTTTCTCACAAGCCAATTAGGGAAGTGTTTCATTTCAGTAGGGATATTATTGTATAGTTCGGTCATGTTTTCCCTTCTTTCTTCTTGCTCGTTCTGCTCGCACGCCCGCAATGTATGCATGTGTAACGATTTGTAAAAGCCACCAACTAGAATTATCTCTATCACCATATAAAACAGGCCAAATCATTTTGCCCTTTTGTAATTCTCTTTCTCCTAATGCCTCTATTTGTATCATTTGTACACATTCTTCTGTTAGTTGTAGAAATGGCTCTAACCATTGATAGCTTAAAATATCATTATTTCGTTTAATTTGTTCAATATTTATATACATATGTACCTCTCTTATGTTATACCTTTTCGATAGCTATAATCGCATCTCGTTCCCCTAATTTATATGCCATTACTGCCACGCTTGATATAGCCGTTTCAAAGTCTATTGCACCATCTTTATAATCCCCATGTGCTTTATACAGTATTTGTAATAATTCATCGTTGTCTTTGTTTAATTTACTCATATTCATATGTACCTCTCTTATGGTATACTATGAATAGGAAAAACCACGCTCGCAACGGTGATTTTTACCTATTCTGCTCTATAACTATTTGGCGTAGTTATAGGGCTCTTTTTTTATGCTTGTTCATGCTTTTAAGCCTTGCATGTCTTGCTTAAATATAAACTCTTTAAATAGCTGTACATCAACTAATGTTAGTTGGCTACTAATGCGGGCTACTCCTTTCGAGTAATGTGCATCTAATAACATACGATTAAGTACCCTCGTTACTGTAGATCGTGAAATACTAAACATTTCCGTTAAGTCTTTAGGTTGTACCGTAATCGGGGTATTTTTCTCTAATTCCATATATGTGTACTCCTTTCATTACAAAAAAAACTTCGTTATTTCGCCTGTATGGCGTTTTTTATTATCCTCCAAGGTATTTATACCTATATATATTTTTATGAGCATTCTACCTATACCAGAATCGATATAGTGGCGATGTAGAACGTCTATATATAGGCTGTAATAAGCGTGTTACATTATAAGTTGTTCCTAGCTAGTCTAGTACTCACAAGGGCTATAAGGTGAGGTGATTATATGATAGAGAATGCCCTTTGTGAGTATTAGCCTATAGGACTGACTTTATATATTGGTAGTCGTGCCCCTCATTTAGCAGGGTTATTGTTTTGTGTTCTAAGTGTTCTAGCTGCTGTATTTCCTCCGCCGTCATCTCCTTTTTATGAGCCGTACGCCCTTTTGATGCGATCTTGATAAGTAGCTTATTAAAATTGATTAAGGCTTTCGCCTTGCTCGTATTATCTTTATCTACATAGGCGGGTGCATGATACACCGCATCATGTAGCATCTTTTGCAGGTCTTTACTCTCGGTATGTGCAATCACTCCGCGGGTAAAGGCCTTTTCTAGTTTCTCGATATAGGTATATAGCCAATCTCTGAACTGCCTTGCCTCTTTTGTCTTTGATATGCATCCTATTTCTAATATGCCCCGTTTAGTAAATACTCGTACTTCTTGATACTGCTGTTTGGCTTTATGGTACCCTACGCTGTGGGGGGTACCATTTCTATTTATCGTACTAGTCAGAACGTCAGTACCATAATCCCGAACGGGTAACGTAGTAAGTACAGAATATTCTGGATCTAATAAATAAGGATTACGCTGTATCAGCTTTTCTATCCCCTTTTTACTCTTATACCCGAACCCCGTTGCCAGTTCGTTAATCGTCATATAAATATATTTCCGTTTAGCCCCATAAAAGCCAAACATATTGCCACCGTAACCATGTACGGCCATGAGTTCCATACTCTCACACTCCTTTTTTACTAAAAAACTTCGGAGAAACTCTTTTTTTATCGAAAAATATCGGAAAAAAGTATATATTCTTCTATAATTTTCACTTTTAGCATTTGCTATATTTTGCTTAGCATTTGCTAATACGGCAAATTCTCCGCATCATTCAAAAAATAATTCATCAATTGTGAGCGGTTTGCCTAATTTCTCAGATAAATAATCACGGATTTTTTGCATTTGTGCTGAATTAAACTTAATACGTCCTGTCTCTTTATGGCTATAAGCCGTTAAAGAAATACCTAAAATATCAGCTAAATCTAATTGGCTTGTCCCCGTCATAATTCGATACCCTTTTAACTTTCGATAGCTCATAACTCATCATCCTTTCCAAAAATAAATAAAATGTAAACTTTAGTTTTCAATTTTACATCTTTTAGTTATTATGTCTTTATATTACATTGTTATATGTATATAGTCAATACTACATAACATTTTATTGAAATTATGATAACTATATATTACAATTAATTGAGGTGAATTATATGATTATCTTTAGATTAAAGGAAATTCTAGCGGAAAACGGGTATTCCATTACATTTTTATCGAAGGTCTCAGGTATATCACGCCCTACATTAACCGCAATAGCAAATAATGAAAGTAAGGGCGTACAACTTGATACATTAGATACAATTTGTAAATACTTGAATATTACTATCAACGACTTAATAATACATATCGGCTTTGAATTCAAAGCGAGTATTCTTGAAATAAATAACAATACTGGCTATATAAAAATAAGACTTCATATAGCACATTACCATTTTGATGCACATGCAAGTATGGATACTAGCCTTTCTAATGTCACAATAGACGATATAGATAATTTGGATGTTCCTACATATATTCTATTGAATTTCCAATTTATCAATTTAGATCATTATATTAATTATCAAACGGTTATAACTCATATAGATGATGATGTATTATATGCTTTTATAGATTTAATGACAAAAGAAATTAAGAAAATTGCAAGTGATAATATTGATAAACCTAACTCTATTTTAGTAGATTGTGATTTCAATCAACTTGAACGTATAGATAAGGATATGGATATGGCTAAAAAAATGGTTAAAATATTAAGTATTCAACAAGATATTTCAAATACTAATAAGTAATATCAAATTCCGCTATACCTAGAATAGAGGTAATAGCATATGTGGATAGAAGAAATCATAAACAGTAAGGGTACACGGTATAAGTATTGTGAGCGCTTTACATTACCAAATGGAAAAACTAAAAGAATTAGTATTACACTAAATAGCAATAGTCGCTATGCACAAAAGCAAGCGACCATAGAACTGCAAAAGAAACAAGAAAAAGTATTAGAAACATTAGGAATTAACAAAGTAACTACGTTTTACGATGTAGCCATGATGTGGCTTGATTATACCGAGCCTACTATAAAGCTATCTACGCATGTAAATCATACGCTACACGTAAAGAAGATTTTTAAATACATAGATACGTCTACATTACTCACAGATATAACGCCCCTTATGGTAGAGGAAATACTACAACAAATCTACTATATAGAAAATCTCTCATACTCGTATATGCGATCTATTTTCGTAACCATCAAAGCTATATATAAGCATGCTAAGCGTAAAGGGTTTGTACCTGTTATGATTGATTTTGATGATGTAGAAATAAAGAAAAAGCCATTCAGCCATAGTGATATAGCTAAACGGCAAAACAAATTTCTTGATGCGGATGAATTAAAAGACGTATTACATCAACTCACAAAGGTTGATACCCGTATAGGTCTATTATTCGAGTTTGTGAGCATTACAGGGCTACGCATAGGGGAATTATTGGCACTGCGCTATTGTGATTATGATAAAGAAAAAGCTACTGTCAGCATAAACGGTACTATACAATACCAATATGCCAATAGTAGCGAAATCAAACGAGGTACACCCAAAAACATTTATTCAGTAAGAGAAATTACACTATGTAATAGGGCGGTACAAATCCTAAACAGTATTATAACAGAAAATAAACGCCGTGCACTATGGTTTACAGGGTACGAGGATAAAGGCTATCTATTTACAACAACAAGGGGCAACCCCTATGACTTGCCATTTCTAAATAGGATGCTTAAGAAAGTGCATATAGATGGTAAAAACCTAACCACGCATATTTTTAGGCATACGCATATTAGTATATTGGCGGAGTTAGGTGTACCACTAAAAGCAATCATGCAGCGTGTTGGCCATAACGACCCAAACACCACATTAAGCATATATACGCATGTTACCCAAAACATGCATGATGATGTTATAGTAAAGTTAAATGCAAGAAAGGCGTAAGCCCCTTTTCTGCCCCTTTTGTATGTGAGTACTAAAAGAATATAGGCTTTACAAGGGCTCTAGGGGCTATACTTACCCTCTCTGCCACTAAAAAATCTATAAGCGTATAGCGATTTATCCTATAAACAAGTAAATCCTACAAGCCTGAGTTCTAGATTTGTAGGTTTTTTTGCATACATATTGTCAATCTAATCAAATTGTATATTTACATAACTCATGTATACTTTCGAAATAAAAGAAAGGTCGTTCCCATGTCCCGATGGTCTCGTTCAATCCACGCCATACAACAAGAAATAAAAGCGTTCCTCTTTATGACTGCTCTTATTATGTTGTTTCGGCTCTTATTTATCGCTTGTTATAGTTATCAACTAGAATCTACACCAGCAAAAGAAATTATTTCTGCCATTTGGTTAGGTTTCCGCATCAGTTTAAAAACCGTGGGATTCATGACGTTACTATCCATCCTAGTAATTTCCATTCCTCATGTCTTCCGCCCCACCTGGCCTGCCGAGAAGCTACGCAACATATGGTACGGATTTCTCATAGTTCTCTCCACATTCCTATTTTGTGGTCGCATTCCCTTCTACTATATATTCCAGTCTGGCTATAATATCATGCTAATCAACGGTGTCTACGACGACATAGGTGCTACGATAGCAACGGCCATCCATGAATACCATGCTGTACCTATCTTCATTAGTGCAGCCCTCATTTCAGCATTATTATGCTTGCTATTTTCGCGCCTCATGGCTATATCTACCCAATCCTTCTCTCCACCAGAAAGTAAAAAACAATGGCGTCTCACAATCGGCATAGGCACACTCCTATTTTTTACCATCGCTATATTTTTCCGATTTGGTGGCGCTTTCACCTATAAACGATCTATCCACTGGGAAAGTGCAGCTCGCACATCATCGAACTTATTGAACGAAGCCATCCTCGACGATATGCAAGCACTCTACCGCGTTAAATCGATTGCGACGCGCATTAACAAAATCAGCAACATCAAGCTCAACCCTAGTGAAATTGATGAACGGATTGTCGCTCTCGGTGGCAATCCAACGGCACCAACCATAGATGAAGCGTTCACGAAAACTATCGAAAGCACTCGCCTCACGTCACAGCCGACAGCGATTTATGTTATTCTTGGCGAATCCTACGGCGCTTGGCCTCTCCTAGACGAATACGATGACCTCGGTCAATATATTACGCTGTACGGAAAACGATGGGTAACGTCGCCTCACAGTATAGCCACTACATCGGCCCTTGCCCCTAGTTCAGGTACGATTGGTGCCGTTAATGGCCTCCTTACAGGGCTTACCGACACTAGGATGTATCCCAATTATGAAAGTGTAACCTACCACGATACATAGCGTACAGGGCTCGGTCCTGTTATGAAAGGCCTAGGCTACAAAACAGTATTTTGGTATGGTGGGTTTAGTACATGGCAAAATATAAAAGACTTCGTCCTCGCTCAAGGATTTGACGAATTCCACGATGCGAGCGAAATGAAATCATCAGATGAAGAAAACGCTTGGGGTGTACCTGACCAAGTTCTCTTTGATGCGGTAGAACACTATATGAAAGCCCACCAAGGAGAGAAAATTGTCAATGTAATCTTAACCACCTCTAACCATCCCCCTTATAGCATTCCTGTTGACGATTTAGGATATGATAGAGAAAAGGTAATTCCCCTATTACCTGATTCTATTAAAGGTAGCGATAAAAACTTAACAGAACTTGGTCATATTTGGTATGCAGACCAAACGATGGGACATTTTGTAGAACATATGGAAACAGCGGACCCCTCCGCCCTCTTCGTTATCACCGGTGACCACAGCGAACGTTTCACTTTCGCCCGAGACGTGAGTCTCCGAGAAAAATCGGCTATCCCATTGATTATCTACGGGAGTCATATAGATTCTACTTGGTTTACATCGACAAAACCAGTCCTCTCGATTCAGCTCATTCCAACACTGGCCGAATTAGTAGGTCGTCAAGGTGACCAATATACATCGATAATACCGAGTATTTTTAGTAATTACCAGTACGCCTTTAACCATAATCTATGGTCTGATCAAAATGGCATCTATTCACATACAACACCTATGCCACAAGACTTACAACAACTAGTTGACTACAGTCGTGAACTAGCCGTATGGCGTGTGAAACATGGTAATAGCAAATAAAATTTGATATAATAAAAAAGGAACTACTGATATTCAGAAAACCGCCGTAGCTGAATCCTAGAATGGTGGGGTGCCACGCATAGACGTGGGAGGCGTCCACCCTGTAGTTTCTTTTTTATGTATATTCGCAACCTCTTAACATAACTCTATACTAATCCCAGCATAAAAAATAAAAGCCTATCCTTATATATTGTAAGGATAGGCTTTTATTATATTTAATTTAGTTGTACTTCAATGCTTCAACATCTCATTGAGTATAACCACATCAGTTTCTTTCATGCCTTGTGCAACAATACCGATACTTTTGATCGTATCATCTACGTTCATGGCTACGAGGCCGTCTCCTTTAGCATAGCTTTTATTGAGACGAGCTTGTTTGTAGCCCATAAAAGCCCCGTCTAAGGCGATGGCGATTTTGCCAGCACAAGATGGTTTAGCACCGTCACAAACGATACCAGAAAGGCTAACAAGGCCATTTGTTAAGGTTTGTTCAACGATGTCTTTGCTTTCATCTTTTAAGAAAGCAATCCCTGTAACGCTCACAATGCCAGCCGACACAACACCACAGTAAGCTGACAGTTTGCCGATGCCTGCTTTCACATAGAGGGTAAGCAAGTTAGCAAATACAAGAGCCCTGTAGAGTTGTTCTTCGGTCTTGTTCAATTCTTCGGCAGCCGTAATAATCGGCAATGATACGGTTAAGCCTTGATTGCCACTGCCCGAACAAATGACAACAGGCATAGGGCAACCACTCATGCGCGCATCAGAACCAGCAGCAGCACGGGCTTTGCACTTCGTCTCTAGAGACGGGTTTTCATCGTCCATGAGAAGCATGCGACCAATATTAGCACCATAATCATTAGTCAGTCCTTCTTCGGAAATAGCCATATTATGAGCAATTTGTTCGCGAATTTGAGGAATAATACCTTCAACGTCACCTTCTTTAGCGAAAGCATAAATACTATCGAAGGTCATAGGCATCAATTGCTTCGACTCTTTAGCGATAGGGTCTGTCTCGTGAAGAACATCATCATTAACAGCCATATAAGTAATATCCGTATGGCCACCCTCAATGCGCACAATAGCACGTTGCGCATCATTATGAGCGATAATTTCGATGTATAAATTATCTACTCCTTCAACGAGTTCTACAGAGCAGAAATCATTGTTCAACAATTCTTCTAACTTATGGCGATCTTCGTCAGTGGCTATAGTGAGGACTTCTAGTTCACGTTCTGGGCGTCCTACAATAGCACCTAATGTGGCAGCCGTCGTTAATCCCTTGCGACCCCCGGAATTAGGAATAACTACAGATTTTACATTTTTAATAATATTAGCGCTACACCGTGCATGAATATGGTTGGGGAACTCATCCAATATAGACACCGCTTTAGCTGCTGCATAGGCAAGAGAAATTGGTTCGGTACAACCACAAGCAGGCTTCATTTCTCCTTTTAATAAGGAAATGTAGTCCATCTTATAATTCCGCAATAATCTCGATTTCTACGGATACACCTAATGGAAGGTCTTTCACAGCCACACAAGATCGAGCTGGTTTAGATGTGAAATACTTAGCATATACTTCATTAAATGCTTTGAAATCGTTAATATCTGCTAAGAAACAAGTAGTTTTAATAACACTGTCGAAGTTTACGCCTGCTTCTGTTAACACTGCTTCGACATTTTTGCACACTTGTTCAGTTTGCTCTTGAATACCCCCTTCTACCACTGTGCCAGTTGCTGGGTTCAAAGGAATTTGGCCAGATGCGAACAAGAAGCCACCTGCTACTTTAGCTTGGGAGTAAGGACCTACTGCTGCTGGAGCTTTGTCTGTTTGAATTGTTTTCATAATACTTCTCCTTTTTTACATATAGTATATAAATGACTTTCTCTGTATTTAATATACCATATTTTTTAATTTTTATTTACTAAAGTTTGCTTTTCCTATATACATCATTGTAATGATATGCTCATTATTTAATAGATTTGAAAGCATCTTCTAAAATCGGCATAAAATAGTGGCGTTGTACATCACTTGTAATGGCTAAGTACAAAGTCGGTTTCGTTGGGTTCATTACGAGAGCAGCTTTGGCATAAAATGGATTTGTTACACCCTCAAAGTCCATAGACAATCGAGACCCTATTGTATAGGTTTGGTATTTAGTAGCTCCTATTTTTGCCATTGGTTCTACATTTTCGACAGTTAAAGATCGTTTACTTTTATCTTTTGTATCCACTACGCGAGCCCCTGGAAGTGTAAATGTTGTTGTCTCTTTTGGCAGCGCCATGTTCACAGAAGCTAGCATTAATTGTTCCGTAATAGGGTCTAATTCACCAGCTTGCAAAAGACTTAATGCACTTGTAACAGAAGGATCCTTAATATTGGCATGCATTTCTTGCGCTACTTTTTTCAAGTCTACTGCTACAATGACTGCATCTTTTTGTCCACTTTTGTCAGCTCCTTGCAATTGATATACATCATAAGATACACCTAATTGATTTAACACATCCAAAGCGAGTTGCGTATCTTTTCGACTTCCTGGTTTTAAGGAGGAGGACATCAATTCTTTCGCCAGTCGTTCTTTTACAAACGCTGCCGTACTTGTTTCAGAAGCGGCCGTAAGAGTTACAGAATTTGGCACCGTCATAGTACCTGCCACTGTTTGTATATCCGCAGCTATGCTTGCACTTGCTACGCAACCAAAAGCGCATGTAGCGACTAGTAATGTTTTTAATGATTTCATTAGTTACCTCCTTTTTGAGTTACTACACCATACATGGTATTCAACTCGCCTTGCCAGTAATCGTGACTTGTATCTTCTGTTGCCAATATTTGAACGGTAACACCTGCATCTGTAGGCCAGCCATAAACAGAAATAGAACCAGGCCATGTGAAGCCATCGTAATTAATGCTACCGCGATAATTACCTAAAGCCATAGTGCCGTATTTCGACTGTCCTACTGTAAGCGATACAGATGTTGCATCTACGGATAATTTACTTACCAATCCGTTCAAAAATCCTTTCATTTCAGTTTTTTCAGCCATAGTCCAGCCCTTTTCTTTATCCATGGCTTGATCAATATGATGCATCACAGACCGATGAAAATCCGCGTTTTTCTCTGCCACAATCATTTTCAATGTAGCACCTTCTGCTGCATAAGGTTTTATTTTTTGTAAACCTTCCTCTATATGTGCTTTCGTATATAAATCAGCATGTTTACCGCTACGATCTACATTAACATGTCCAAAATCGCGAGCGATATGGTTAATAACATCTTTGCTAACATTATAGGTCAATAACCACGCCGTATTATGCCCCATTGCATTATCACCAGATAATTGATACAAAGTATATCCATCAGCAAAATTATCTTTAAACGGCGTAGCTCCTTTTACTCCTAATGCACTTATTTTATCATTATATCCAACTTGTATTTCTTTATTAAGCTCTTTCAATACTTTTTTATCAGCCCCACTTCGTTCTTTAGGATTCGTGGAGATTCCATCTAATTTAACTGCTTTCACAGCCATAGATGTATTAGCTTGTTGACCATAACCAAGCTCCACCGTATCGGCGCTAGCTATAGTTCCAAAACTGAGTGTTGCACCTAGTGCTAGGGCTAGTAATTTTTTGTTATTCATAGTGTCACCTCATGAAAGTAATTCCCTATGTTAATTCTCTTATGTTATTATACTACATTGTATACAACTATTATATCACATTTGTACCACATTGCAGTCAACCGTGTTATACTATATTGAGATTATAGAAAGGAGTGCTTTTCTGCACTATGATACAAGAAATTATACCTTTAACTCGCCCCCGTACTTTGGTGGCTGCTCTAGGCCCTACCATATTAGGGGCGGCTTTTAGCTATTACGCTTTCGAGGCCCCCTACGGAACATCCCTCGCTATATTCCATACGGTCCTCATTTTCTTAGCCGTTGTGTCTGCCCAAATCGTTGCCAACTTATGGAACGAATATAAAGATTTCAAATCCGGTCTCGATGCAGGGCAAAAAATTGGCAACGCTGGGTCCATTACAAGAGGCGCCATTACACCAGACACAATTCTAACTATGATTAAAGTCCTCATGATTGTGCCTATCCTCATCGGTCTCTATTTGTCGGCTACCATCACTTGGTATTACATTCCAGCTGGCTTTTTCTGCATTCTCATTAGTTTTCTCTATTCTGGTGGACCAAAACCAATTTCTCGTACTCCCTTTGGAGAAATTGCATCAGGTCTTGCTATGGGCTTTGCCATCGTTCTTATTACGGGGTACGCGTGGAGTCGCGAATTGACATGGGCCCTCTTAATTCCCGCTATTCCTTCTACTATTTTAGTCGGCTCCATTATGCTCACAAACAACATTCGAGACATTCGCAATGATGAAAGCCACGGCCGCCGCACATTGCCAATTGTACTAGGTCGCAACCGAGCGATTGGTCTCATGAGTGTGTCCTATTTATTTATATTCTTCTGGATTATTGCATGGATTTATGTAGGAACTATTCCTATGACCTCTTTACTAGCCCTCATAGCAGCCATTCCAGCGTTCAAAACCATTAATACCTTTCATCAACATAGAGATGAATTTAAATTAGATACGGCCATGAGTACCACTGCAGCAGCATCAATGGTGTACCAAATACTGTGGAGTATCGGTTTGATTATCGGCAAATAACAATCCCCTAAAAACTTCCAATGGTATATGCATCAGGCTAAAAACATCCCTACCTGATGCACTATAACTTAAAGTTATGGACAACTGACGTTAATTCCTTCTTGCAAGATAGGAAATAATTTAGTAGTATATGAGTAATGTATTAATCTAGTATATTCCACGAAGGAGAGTATAGGTATGAAGAAATTATTAACCTTGGCTGCTACTGTAGTTCTCGGTGGCGCTCTATTAATCGCAGGTTGTGGCAGCGACACTAAAACAACTGCTGGCAGTGATAGCAAAGTATTAAAAATCGGTGCTACTGCAGTACCACATGCTGAAATTCTAGAACAAGCAAAACCACTTCTTGCTAAAGAAGGCATTGATTTACAAATTACAGAGTTTACAGATTACAACACGCCAAACCTTGCATTAGGTGACAAAGAAATCGACGCCAACTTCTTCCAACACGTACCATATATGGATGAATTTGCAAAAGCACATAATCTTCAATTAGCATCTGCTGGTGCAGTACACTTAGAGCCAATGGGCTTGTACTCCACTAAAATCAAAGACTTAAAAGACCTTCCTAAAGACGCTAAAATCGCCATTCCAAACGACCCAACAAATGGCGGCCGCGCATTAATTTTATTACAAAAAGAAGGTTTAATTACTCTTAAAGATCCTACTAATATCTTGTCTACTGTTCAAGATATTACAGCTAATCCAAACGGCTATGAATTCGTAGAACTAGAAGCAGCTCAAATCCCTCGTTCCCTTGACGATGTATCCTTAGCTGCAATCAATACAAACTATGCGTTAAGCGCTAACTTGAACCCATCTAAAGATGCATTAGTTATTGAATCTAACGATTCTCCTTACGTAAACATCGTAACAGTTCTTAAAGGCAACGAAAATGATGAGCGCATCAAAAAATTGATGGCTGTTCTTCATAGCGATGAAATCAAAAAATTCATCCAAGATAAATACAATGGTACAATCGTTCCTGGCTTCTAATCCGAATCCCAGTATAGAACGGACACATAGCAAAAGAGCACCCTCGCGGGTGCTCTTTTGCTATGTTCTCCTTACAACGCTCTACTTAAAACGATAAGGCAATACTTCATCTATTGTCATAATTTCGTAATGGTCACCGAGATTGCCCATAGCATGGACCTTCCGTATCGGCAACGACAGCCATAGCTAGAAATTCTCTATGCCCTTCCGATACAGCTTTGAAAATAGCCGTCCGTTCTGCGCAATTAGTCAAACCATAGGATGCATTCTCTACATTACAGCCGGTCATAATAGATCCATCTTTACAGAGCAAGGCCGCCCCTACAGCAAAATTAGAATACGGACTATACGACTGGTTACGTCCTTCTTTGGCAGCGGCTAGCAATCGCAATACTACCTCTTGTGTTATTCTCGTCATTCCATTCATCCTCATCTGCACCATTTACAGTTCTATCTACATCATGTAATTATACAATCTGATCCAATATAATGTCACCCATAATCGGTGCAGCACTACCGATAGTCACGGCCTCTACATAGGTATCTGTAGCTTTTTCAAAGAGTGACGCATCATCAGCGTACAAGATAGCCATGACTTCGCCGCATTCCACAAAGTCCCCGGTCTTCTTCTGCATCACAATACCCGCCGTCATATCAATAGAACTATCTTTTGTAAGGCGCCCTGCACCGAGCATAACCGCAGCAATACCACATTGTTCTGTATTCATATGGGTAATATAACCACTCGCTGGCGCTGTCACGGCGTAACTATACTGCGCTTCACCTAGAATGGTGACATCGTCGATAACTCTACTATCGCCTCCTTGGGCATCGATCATAGCACGCAAGCTTTCACGAGCCATCCCAGATTCCAAAGCATTCTGTGCCATGTGAAAACATTCATCATAGGTATGCAACCCCTTATGAACCATGGCGAGCATATGAGCAGCCATAACGAGGCATTCATGAGTCAAATCAGGAGGACCTCCATTGTGGAGGGTTTCAATAACCTCTTTAATTTCCAACGCATTGCCAATCGATCTGCCTAATGGTATATCCATATCGGTAATGACAGCCCCCATAGTGCGTCCATTCGCACAACCAATATCTACCATAGCATGAGCCAATTGTCGAGCTTCATCTAAGGTTTTCATAAAGGCTCCACTACCGACTTTAACGTCTAGCAAAATAGCATCAGCACCGGACGCCAATTTTTTACTCATAATAGACGACGCAATGAGGGGAATACTATCTACCGTAGCAGTTACGTCCCGAAGGGCGTATATTTTTTTGTCCGCTGGTGCTATAGTATCGGATTGACCGATAACAGCCAAGCCAATGGCGTTCACTTGATTGATAAAGTCCTCTTCTGTCAATGTCGTCGTAAGACCAGGAATGGACTCCATTTTATCAATGGTCCCTCCTGTATGGCCTAAGCCACGACCCGACATTTTAGCTACTTTACCGCCACAAGCGGCGACGATAGCCCCGATAATAAGGGTCGTTTTGTCACCGACACCACCGGTGCTATGTTTATCTACTTTGACACCGTCAATAGCAGATAAGTCCACTATCGTCCCCGATTTCGCCATAGCCATCGTAAAAGTAGCCAACTCACGGTGTGTCATACCTTGAAGCATAACGGCCATCAAAAAAGCGCTCATCTGATAATCTGGTATAGTCCCATCCACGTAATGAGTGACGATATATTGAATTTCTTCCTCTCTTAATTCCTCATGTCGTCTTTTTTTGAGGATCAAATCATACATTCTCATCATACACCTACATACTTATTACTCTTAGCATACTTTACAGGATGCTTCTTCCTGCTATACGTTCGTCATTATGTTCCTACATACCATGTATGCCATCATTATATAACTTCTTCTAATCGATGACGCAATAAGTCGACGGCAGCACTGGCTCCAATACGAGTGCACCCTTCTGCGATATAAGCTTTCATGTCTTCTACGTCGCGAATGCCGCCTGCCGCTTTGATTTGTACATGAGGGCCAATATGTTTCTTGAATAACTTAACGTCTTCTAATGTAGCACCACCACTACCAAAGCCAGTGGAGGTTTTAATAAATTCTGCACCGCCATCGGTAACACATTGACAGAGGGCAACCTTCTCGCTATCAATTAAATAACATGTTTCCACAATGACCTTTAACGTCCGTCCTTGGCAAGCGGCTTTAACTGTTTTAATCTCTTCTGTAACGGCATCAAATTTTCCGGCTTTCACATCCCCAATATTGACGACCATATCAATTTCAGAAGCGCCATTTCGAACGGCCTCTTCCGTTTCAGCGACCTTTGTATCTGTCGTTTGATACCCTAGTGGAAAGCCAATGACCGTACAAATCGTTAAGTCTGGATAGTCCTTATGAGCCGCCTCTACAAAGTCTGGCGGAATGCAAGCAGAAGCCGTTTGATACGTAACGGCTTCTTCACATAGTCGGTTAATCTCTTCCCATGTAGCTACCGGTTTTAACAATGTGTGATCTACATAAGCTAATAATTGTTTTCCTGTCATAGTTATGGCTCCTCTCCCAATACAAGATAGTTCTAGAAGAAAGACATCTGCTCTGGTTCTGGCTCTTTATGTAAGGCTGCTTGTGCTTCTTTATTTTTCTCATCGATAAATGGTTCTAAAGGCACCCCCGTTTTAGCTAGTAATTCTGGTAATGATTGAGCACCTTTTAAACGAGCTGCTTCAACAGCAACTTTAGCACATGTTTCCGCATCATCTAAGGCATAGTGATGTCTAAATTCAACGCCTAAATAAGCAGCCATGGTATTCAATTTATGATTTACTAAATCGGGCCATACTGCACGAGATAATTTTACAGTACACGCATAATCTAAATTAGGCCAAGGAATTTTATAGTAATCGAGGGTCGCTCGTAATACGCCCATATCAAATTTAGCATTATGAGCAATCATAATTTTCCCTTTTAAATGATTTTCATAAATAGCATCCCACAATTGGTCGAAAGTCTTTTCATGCATCACATCTTTCGGTTCAATACCATGAATTTCAATATTCTCTGGATCAAAGGACATAAATGGAGGCTTAATCAAGCTATAGGCTTTCTTTGTAATCTCTCCATTTTCCACTGTAATGACGGCTAATGAGCAGGCACTATTTTTATATTTATTAGCTGTTTCAAAATCTAACGCAACAAAATCTAACATAGATCTCCTTTCAAAATAATAAATTTCCTTCTAACCTACGAATGGCTGTACACTTAGTACAGAAAATATATAGCAATTCAGTTATATATGTATATAACTGAGTTTAATTCTCTATTTATTATACCACGTTTGCCTACTATTTTATTGTCCTTCTCATTGACAGGAGCCCCTGTGGTATGTGAAAATTATTTAGATATATAAGTACTATGGAGGTTGGAATATGGCAGATGATAGACTCATTGTAGCCCTCGACGTATCCACTATGGACAATATGAAAGCTATTGTTTCATCCCTTGGTGATGCTGTTAGCTTTTACAAAGTCGGTATGGAGCTTTTTTACGCTGAAGGGGAACAAACAGTTCGTTACTTACAAGAACAAGGGAAACAGGTGTTCCTCGATTTGAAACTCCACGATATTCCCAACACTGTGGCTCATGGCGTATCGTCTTTAACTCGCCTCGGCGCTAGCTTAATTACCATCCATGGCCAAGGTGGTCCTATCATGATGAAAGCTGCCGTCGAAGCAGCTCATGAAAGTGCGGCAAAACTCGGCATAGAACGACCTAAATTATTAGCTATTACCGTATTAACTAGTTTTGATGATGAATCGTGGACAGCCATTGGCGGACAATTGCCAATTTCTGATCAAGTTATCAACCTTGCCAAACTAGCTCAAAGTTGCGGTATGGATGGTGTTGTATGTTCTGCCTTAGAAGCAAAGATGATTCGAGAAGCTTGTGGTCCTGACTTTCTCATCATTACACCAGGCATTCGCCCATCTTTTGCAGCTACGAACGACCAGAAACGTATTGCTACTCCATCCAGTGCATTACAAGATGGCGCCTCTCGCCTCGTAATCGGACGCCCCATTACACAAGCAGAAAAACCACAAGAAGCAGTTCGTTTAATTATTGAAGAAATGGAGAGTATATCCAAATGATGACAGAACAAGAAGTAAAACAATTATTAATCGATACCGAAGCCATCTTAGAAGGCCACTTTTTATTAACATCTGGTTTACATAGTCCTATGTATGTAGAGAAATTCAACGTATTACAACATCCTAAGTACACAGAAACATTATGTAAAGAATTAGCTGAGCGATTCCGTGATCAACAGGTAGAGCTAGTTATTGGTCCAATGACTGGTGGTATCTTATTGGCTCACGAAGTAGGAAAAGCCCTAGGCACACGCGCTATCTTTACGGAACGCGAAAAAGGTGTTATGACATTGCGCCGAGGCTTTAAAATCGAGCCTGGTACACGGGTTCTCATCGTAGAAGATATCGTTACAACTGGCGGTTCTGTACAAGAAGTTGTGAACGTTGTAAATAACTCTGGCGGCGAAATCGTCGGTGTAGGCTTACTTGTTAACCGCTCTGGCGGCAAAGCAGAATTCGGTGTACCAATGGATAAAGTACAAGCGTTGTTAAACCTTGAAGTACCAACATACCAACCAGATGCGTGCCCACTTTGCCAAGCTGGAACGCCTATGACAGAACGTGGTTCTAAACATATTAAATAATCAAAAAAATAAAAAAAAGAAGAAGGCTCCTCTCGGGCCTTCTTTTTATCTATATCATCATATATTGCTATATGTTATTATATCAACTGTTAGTTTTCAATTTTTAATTTCACTAGCTATTATCTCTATTGATTAGTTAGCTTGTGGTATATTTTGTGGCGTATCTGCTGGTGCATGCCCTTGTTGTGGCATATTACCATCTGGATTATTCATCGGAGTATGTGGTGAGTTCATCGGTTGCCCCTGATGTGCACCATTCATAGGACCATTAGGTGCCATAGGTTGACCTGCTGGGCTATGTTTACCATCGCGCATATCCTTGTTATACTTACCATCTTTGTTCTCCTTATGGCGATCGTGTTTAGGTGGCTTTTTAAATTGAGATTCATTCGTTTGAAGCCATTGTGTTACATTGGATAAATCATTAGCAATAAATGATGTAACTGTACCTACTGCAAAGATAACAGTCAAAATCGCTGTCACTATAATACGTTTCATATATACTCTCCTATTGTTGATTATTAAAATATCTATGTCTTAAATTGCGTAATTCCATACCGATAAAAATGCAAGTGAGTCCACCAAATAGACCCATGCCAAAAATCATAATCATCGTTACCATCGATGCAGCTGGCAAAGCCGTTACATTTTCAAAGGGTTGCCACGAAATGCTAAGCAAATATAAAATGGCAGGAATACAGATAAATACGAGTATGCCGGCAGCAATGGATAGACCTCCGCCAATCGCTAGAAGCGTACTCCCTGCAGTTCGTGCCATACCAGGTAATTGTGGCAATAAACGTTCTTTATAGTCCTCAAATCGTTCATATACAAATTGCATATTAATCTTTTTATCTCCTAGTGTACTGTCACTTTCAGTAATGACACCAGCTTCTACATAAGAAGCGTAAATTTCAGATGGCGTACCTAATGATTTAATGATTTCGCTATCTGTTAACCCTCGTTCGTAACCAGCTAAGAAGTGGTCTTCATAAATTTCAATAATATCATCTACATCGGCTACGCCAGCATTACTAAAAGTCTGTTTTAATAGTTGTAAAAATTGTTCCTTATTCATTAATATCTACTCCTTTTAACAATAAGTTTACGATGCTGGAAAATTCATTCCATTCGCGGCGCATATTGTTATATGCTTCAATACCACCCTCTGTAATATGATAGTATTTACGAGATGGGCCAGATGAAGATTCTTTCAAATATGTCTCTACATAACCTTCTTTTTTTAATCTATTAAATAATGGGTAAATGGTTCCTTCCGAAATTTCTATATATTCAGAAATGCGACTAACAATGTCATACCCATACCGATCCTCTTGAGTTAGTAATGCTAATACAAGCATATCCATAACTCCCTTTTTTAATTGAACTTGCATGGTTCCTCCATAATTACTTTCATTAGATAGTTAATCATATATTTTACTTATTAAATAGCACCTAACTAACTAGCTACTGTTTAATCACATGTACATAATATCATACGGTATTATATAATGCAAGGTACTATTTTAAATTTTGCAAAAATTTGTATGAAACAATATAAAGAGTTCAGCATATATAAGGGTTGATAAGTATAAAAATATTGTACTTTTATCATCATACAAAAAGAGTGGACCTCATATGCGATCCACTCTTCTTAATTCAGGCCTACTTGAATGATAGGCAATCATACTATGTAATTATGATTAATTCGACGTCATTTCCCCTAATGTCAATTGTCCACTTATGGTACGTCCATTTTGTGTAATAGATATAAGAATTTGATCACCAGGACTTCGTTTATCAACGGCTTCTTTTAAATCAACGAGAGTCGTAATATCAATACCATCTACTTGTGTAATAACATCCCCTTCTCGAATACCTGCTTGTGCAGCTGGCCCAGAAGGATCAAGTTGAACAATTAAGAGCCCTGTCCCCTCATAGGATACATTATTGCGAGCTGCTGTTTGTTTATCAATTGCCCAAATACCTAAATAAGGGCGTGTTACTTTTCCTGTTTTTATAATAGACTCAATAATTGGTTTAGCTGCATTAATAGGAATGGCAAATCCCATCCCTTCAATACCTTCTTTAGAGATTTTAGAACTATTAATACCAATTAATTGACCATCCGCATTGAGCAATGCTCCCCCAGAGTTACCTGGATTGATAGCTGCATCCGTTTGAATCAATGGAAATCGTTGACCTTGGCTATCTACTGTACGGGCTAAGGCACTAATTACACCAGATGTAACGCTCCCTTTAAATTCTAAACCTAGCGGATTGCCGATAGCAATAGCTGGTTCCCCTACTTGTAAACTATCGGAGTCGCCCACTTCGATAGGCTTAATATCACTTGGTGCATCGATTTTAACGACGGCTAAGTCGGATTGTTCATCGCTACCGATCACTCTACCTGGCACAGTCGTCCCATCAGACAAAGACACTGTCACCTCTCCATTATAAGAGCGTGCTACCACGTGATGGTTCGTTACGATATGACCATCATTGTCAATGAGTACACCAGAACCGACACCTTCGCCAGCATAGATAGTACGGTTAAAAATATCTTTTTGGAATACTTGCGTTGTAATCCCCACTACCGCAGGGCCAGACATTTTAGCAGCCCGCACTACATACGTATCACGGCCTTCACTCAATGTAGAGGAAGGTTTACTTTCATTAAAGATCGATGTAGGCCGACTCGGTTGCTCATGATGATGGAATATATAATAGCCTCCACCGAGTCCAATACATAAGGCTACAATAGTAGCAATAATCGACTTTTTATAAGACTTCATAGATTATATGTTCCTTTCTCCATAGATCTTTTCTCTTATTTTTATCTATACAACAATCAACATAATTCTCAATGACTGCACATTAGATTTTATACAATATATTAGTAATGTATTTATTATAGTCTTATGTTTCATAAATGACAAGAACTAAAAAACAACTCTACCCCAAAGGATAGAGTTGTTTTTACATGGAGATTAACGACGGTTCGCTTCGAAGAAGTTAATTGCTACTTCTGGGAACATAGCATATGTTAATACATCGTCATCTGTAATATTGTTGTAACCTTTTGTTGCCAAATCTTGACGGTAACCTTCCATTTCTGGAGCGATTAAGTCAGCTGGACGGCAAGTGATAGGTTGTTCGTCGCCAATGATAGTTTGACGGATTTCGTCAGAAACTTGAGCAGGCAACGAACCGTATTTACCACGAACAAGGTCTTTAACTTCGTTAGGAACCATTTTATAACGTTCGCCCATCATAACGTTCATCATCGCCATTGTGCCAACGATTTGAGAAGTTGGCGTTACCAATGGAGGGAATCCTAAATCTTCACGAACGCGTGGCATTTCATCCATAACGTCGAAGAAGCGATCGCCCATACCCATTTCGTTCAATTGGTTTTGTGTATTGGACAACATACCGCCAGGAATTTGGTAACGACGAACTGCTGGAATTACATCGCTAGCAGGTTTCAAGTTAAATTCTTCAGCGATTTCTTGTTTTACTTTACGGAAATGATCAACTAATGGAATGAATTTATCAAGGTCCATACCTGTATCGAATTCAGTACCTTTAAACATTTCAATCATAGTTTCAGTTGCTGGTTGGCTTGTAGCATGTGCAAATGGGGAAATAGCAGTATCGATGATATCTACGCCAGCTTTAGCAGCTTCCCAATATGTAGCAGATGCAAGACCAGTTGTGAAATGGCTGTGTAAATCAATGTCAAGGTTGTCACCGAAACGTTTTTTGAAAGTAGACACCATATCGTATGCATCAGCTGGAGCCATCAAACCAGACATATCTTTGATACACAAGGAATCTGTACCCATTTCTACTAATGTTTCAGCTACTTTCAAGAAGTTTTCAGTAGTGTGAACTGGAGAAATAGTATATACCATCGCAGATTGTACGTGAGCACCTGCTGCTTTGGAATATTGAATAGCTTTTTCCATATTGCGAGGATCGTTCAAAGCATCGAAAATACGGATACGATCGATACCATTGCGAACTGCTGCTTTACAGAATGCTTCTACCACGTCATCAGCGTAGTGTTTGTAGCCTAATAAGTTTTGACCACGAAGCAACATTTGTAAAGGAGTGTTTTTCAAACCTGCTTTTAATGTGCGAAGGCGTTCCCAAGGATCTTCGTTTAAGAAACGAAGGCAGCTATCATATGTAGCACCGCCCCAACATTCTAAAGCTTCGTAGCCGATTTCGTCCAATTGACCAAGAACTGGTACCATTTGGCCGATACGCATACGAGTTGCCAATAAAGATTGATGACCGTCACGAAGAACGGTTTCCATAAGTCTTACTCTTTTACCCATGTTAATCCTCCAATTCGAAATAGCTTGCGATGTAACTTTATACATCATACTCTCGACTATCTCATACCTATTTGTCAACGCCTTCATAGCCCCTACTTATGTAAGGAAAATACACTACGAAACGTTTTAACATACTTATATTAGACTACTTCTATAATTCTTTGTCAACAAGTATATTATGCTTATTACTCATCAAAACATTCGTTTTTACCTATAAAAAGGAGCTATTCCGATTCTCTAAATTCCATAAAAGCTAGTAACTATCTAATCTTCCCCTGTATCATAGGAATCATATCTTAATGTAATATAAAAACTCAACAAATAGTTATAGCGAAATAATTTTTATTTATTGATTATTCTATATCAATATTTTTTGATGTACTTCAGCGATATTTCTTGATTTACAGCGTATATTATTAATTTTTACGATAACTATTTCTCTTTATTTTATAATTAATAGTGTGTTATAAATATACATTTAATTATTTCACTTTTTTAGGTGCTGTTTCGAGGACGATATTTTTTCCATCTCGTTTCACTTGAATAGAAAAAGCTCCTTCCCCTTCTTTAAAATATTCCATTTTAATATCCAATAACATTTTACCGATTAATGTTTCTACTTTTTCTGTTAAAAATTCACGGTAAAATGCGTCTTGTGATGTTTTGGGACTTTGGTGAATCACTGGTTTCGCCGCTGCTTTCTCAGCGGCTAACATAGTATCTTCAAAATTATCACTTTCAGTCCAGTGTTTCATCATATCTGCATCAGATAAGCCTTTTTGAATTTTAAACTTTGCCATTCTATTCTCCTTTATCTAATAATTCTACTATAGCGGCCTTCACCGTAGCCGCATCAATACGAGTCATACAGTAAGGCTCTCCTTTAGGGCATTTTCGCTTTCGACAGCCTAAACAGTCCATGTTATCATTTACGATGATCCTGAATCGTCCATCCAGAGGCCCCCACAACTTAGGATCGGTAGGTCCAAATAAGGCCACTACCGGTTTACCTAATGCTAAGGCAATATGTAAAGCCCCTGTATCGCAAGCGACGATAATATCGCAACAATCCATAAGGGCTGCCATCTCTCGTAATGTAGTAGTTCCTAATCGATTATACACTTCTAAGCGAGACCGTTCTATATACTCCATTTGTTCTGCATGCTCTTCTGCCTCTTTAGGACCACCAAAACAAATAAATTGAGCATTACCCTGTAGTAATTCCATCAGTTCTAGCCATTTATATTGGGGCCATTCCTTAGTAGCCCACGATGAGCCTAAGACTAAGCCGATTCGTTTCTTCTCTGACTCAGGAAGGGCCGTTGCTATTGCATCTACCGCTGTCATTCGTTCTTCTTTGGTAAGGAATAAGTCCATCGTCGTTTCAGAAACAACCCCGTTTAAAGATAGCTCACGCTCTTGAATAGCCCCCCCTAACGCCATGGATAACAATTGAGCTACTTCTAAATATTGTGTAATAACATGGCTCTTACGGTCCTTTGATTTGTAATTCGTAAATAACCAATTTAACTCTTTCGTTCCCCCTAAACCTAATCGTATAGGCGCCTCCGAAGCGAGTAAGACAAGGCCTGTAATAAGGCGACCTTGCACATCGACGGCTATATCAAAGTGGTAAGGTTGTAACTGATCTCGCAATTCCCACCACATCTTCCACATCGTTCGTAAATGGAGCTTTTTAGAATGCGCTTCATAGAGATCGCGCTGCCAAGGAATGATTACATCTACATAAGGATTGTTCTCTAATAATTCAGCCATACTAGGCGTAACAATCCAATGTAATTTGGCGGCTGGATATTGTTCCTTAATCCATCGAGCGGCAGCTGTAGCGTGTAATATATCGCCAATATAGCTAAGCCGTACAAATAATATATTCATCTACCGCTACCCGCCTTTCATAAAAACATTAAACCAACTTCATTAAAACCTGTCTCCATGAGGCCTACATGTCTCATCCATCCGTAGAATTATATAGCCGCCTATGTTAAGAAAAGCCTTTATCTCTACAAAGAGTATAAAGGCTTTCTGTTTAATTACTTCTGCTAGACTCAGAGGCGCCACTATTTGTAGCAGGATCTTCAGTATCTTCTGTTATTTTTGTAGTTTCATCACTGCCCTTCGTAATGATGTCTTTTACATCACTCATAGTCACTTCAGATAAGGTAACTGGGTGATTATATTTGTATACAGGATTAAATCCAACCCCTAATTTGCCAGTATATACAACTAAAGCATTATTATCTTCATCAACGCGAGCAATATAAATCGTCTTATTCATATCTACGCCGAGCAAGCGGAACCGGCCTGGCGGATTAATAACTCGCCAGCCCCCTTCAATGCCATCAAATACGAAAATATCTCCAGTACGAGCATTGTCATAAAAGAATTTATCTTCATCGTAGAATACGGCAATACGTCCAATATCAGTGGCTTGCATATATACGCGACGCGTATCATAGTTGGCATCAGTACGATAAATGCGATACGCCCCTTCTCGAACTTTGACTTTCATATACACAACATTTGTCGCTTCAGAATAAGCGGCATCAACGATGCTACTGCCGCGCGGCAAATCTTCTAGCTCTGTATCTACTTCATGGTCTGGATCATCTGCATTGAGTCGAGCCATAACGACTTCATTGTCTGTATATAAGCCCATAATAGCGTAGTTGCGGTCTGGCAACCAGCTAAAATAACTAATGGATCGGTCTCCTAAATCCACCGTTTTCGGCGTGCTTTCACCGGCCTTATAAATGCGCAAAGAATGATTCGTTACAACAGCCATAAATTGGTGATCATAAGATACGTATTTGCGCCCCTCTTTGACATCAGGAAAATTTGACGTATCGTCCTTCGATGCACCTTCCACATTAAATTCTGTGGTCGGGGCAAACATATATTGATCAAGGTACAAATAGACGCCACCTTGTAGCAAAATGCCTACAACAAAGGCGCTCAGTACGCGAGTAAAAGGTTTCATTGCCCCTCCTATTTAACAATAAATGCAGTAGGAATCATACGTTCCCCTAGTAAGTCAGCTGGTTTATTAACGACCTTACCATTTAAATATAAAGTAGAACTAGATCCACCATCTAAGTTAGCCGCAATATAGGCGCCCTTTTCATATAATACATCTTGTACATCTCGCAATGTAGCACCAATGGAATAGCCTGGTTGGCGACCATCAATAACTAAGAAGAGCACAGTACCGTCTTTTCGCTGACCAATCGCCGTGCGTGGGCCTACGCCCCAACCGCCATCGCCGTCAGTAATCATCTTTTGACCATCTACAATAAGAGGTGGTCCAAAGGTAATGCCTTCCACCGCATTCATATCGCTTAGCTCAGTTTTATCGTAATTACCTGCAATGAGGTTACCCGATTTGGAGAAGCCAATGAAATCAACATCTTCATCTGGCCCTACATCTTTACCAATAATATATTCACCATCGTGAAGAATAAAACCATATGGTAAACGTCCCGTACCAGTACCATTTGGATCGTGGAACCCACCACCGTTAATAGCGGCTACGGCACCATTCATTTTAGCGATATTACTGGTGGTATCCCCTTTTTCCTGAATGTTCGCTGCCGTTGCAACTTCAATGCGGCGCGGATCCGGAATCTCAAGAATATACCCTACATAGCGAGCAGACTCAATTTTTTCAAGATTTAATGTTTTATCTTCTCGTGCATCAAACTCAAATAAATCTTGGCTTTTGACAGCCCCTACAGTACCGAGAATGGCCTGCAATTGATCTTGGTTAAAGAGCCACGTAATATAGTGTGGATGACGAGATTGCAATATAGCGCCAATGACGGCACGTTTCACATTATTGAAAGGGCCAAAGAGCACTACAAAAGGTGATGTAATTATGGTAAATAAGAACACCATAATGATGAACTTAACCCAACTTTTCTTAAACAATGTATATCTCCTTATAAATCCCTAAATTGTTCAGTACTAATGCGTTCTTCAAAATGCTCGAGATCAACGGCGTTGCCGACCCAAACGCGCAATACATGATATGGGTCATCCCCTTCATGAGCCCATCCTTGTGGCTTCATAGCCATAGCCATTTTTACGCCTGCTTCTTTAATAGCGGCTTCCGTAAATTCATTTCTATCTCCATATGGATAGCAGAACCACGGACTTTTAATGCCTAATTCTCGTTCTAACGCTTCCTGCCCTTTACGGATATTATCAACTTGCTCCGCCTGTGAAAGCTGCCCCATTTCAATATGGGAATACCCATGGTTTGCAATAGTAATGCCATTATTATACATTTCTTTCACTTCTTCCCAAGTCAGTCTAGTTCCCATATCATCAATATTGACGAACACTGTGGCAGGGAATCCATATTCTTTCATCAATGGATAAACTATGGAATACGTATCAGCATAACCATCGTCAAAGGTGAGGACTACTGGTTTTTCTGGCACTGCTTCACCTTTCGTTACATACGCATATAATTGTTCCATCGTTAACGGATGGTATCCATTGTCCTTTAAAAATTTCATTTGAGCTCTAAATAAATCTTCTCGGATCACCGCATCATTATCAACGTCTTCTCCGATTTTATGGTACATCAGTACCGGTATACCTTTTGGCTTCACCATAGTCACAACAGGCGCTGTTTCTTTTGGTGTTTCTTTATGTACATCTTGTAGCCCACAGCCTACTAAGACTATTGCCATAAGAATGGTCATCATTGTAATCAATGAAATGCGCTTCATAGGTCCTCCCTATAGAAAACATAATTTTACAAAATATATTATACCATTTACAGCAGCAATAGTAAAAGCATAGGCTCAATTCCAACCTTGCTAGACCAATAACATCCTACATATAAATCACAACGCTCTATATACCATGACTATTTAAAAATGTTACACCCACTCATCCACTCATCCACTCATCCACTCATCAATACATGTTATAATATCCATAATAGTACTCTCTGTTAATATTACTAATCCCCATAGGAGATATATCATGAAAAAACGCCTTGCTCTCATTCAAGTAGACGTCCATATAAAAGATATCGAATACAATTATAATCGTGTAGCAGAATTATTACATGAAGCATTAACAACTAAGCCTGATATTATTATCCTTCCGGAAACGTGGAATACAGGTTTTTATCCATCTACAGACCTCATCCAATACGCCGACCAAGAAGGTGAACGGACGCAAGCGTTACTCAGCGATTTTGCAAAAACACACCAAGTCAACATCGTAGGTGGATCCGTGGCTGTCGCACAAGACGACAAGGTATACAATACTTCTTACGCCTTCAACCGCAACGGTCAGATGGTAGGCAACTATTCTAAAATTCACGGCTTTAGCCCTGCTAAAGAGGAAATCTATTTCACTGGTGGCACCGAGCCAACCCATTTTGAATTGGACGGAATCTCTTGTAGTACAGTGATTTGTTACGACATTCGATTTCCTGAATTAGTGCGTATGGCAGCCTTACCAAATACGGAATTACTGTTCGTTCCAGCCCAATGGCCAACAATGCGTTTGCGCCATTGGCAAGTATTAAACGAAGTGCGAGCTATCGAAAACCAACTCTTCCTGTGCGCTGTCAACGGCTGTGGCTCTGTAGGCCGAGTGCAGAGCACAGGCCATTCCTCCGTATACGATCCGTGGGGCACAAACCTCCTCGAAATGGATACTGCGGAAGGTATCGCTTCAGTAGATATCGATTTAACCACAGTCGCTGATATTCGAAGTAAAATCAATGTTTTTAAAGACCGACGTCCAGAATTATACAAAATCAATTAGCAACTTTCTAAAAAAGCTTTAATTGCAGGATTCTCTCTGAAACGCTCCATTTCTTCATCAGTGAGCAATTTCACTTTATCTCGATCTTTATTAACGAGACACAAAAAACCGATATAATCATTTTTATTTGCTCTAAATTGATGAATCGTATTACCTGGGATTTCAATAAAATCCCCTTCTTCTACATCGTAAATAGTATCTCCTAATAATAGCTGCCCTTTCCCGCGTTGGATCATCACCATATGGGTATGTTCATGATACTCCAACGTAGAATAGCCACCTGGCAAACATTCAAAATAGCGGAACTGACAAGGAATATCATAAGCTCCATCATATAAGACTTGGCGTGTCACATCTTTAAAAGGACTTCCATCTTGTTTGTATACAAGCGTCTCTACACCATCCCAAGAATATGTGTCTTTATTAAATTTACGTATCATATTATCACCTATGCAAAAAGGCTGTGCGACATATCACACAGCCTTTATTTTATTTGAAGAAACGTTTCAATGTTCCTAGAATACCATGACTATGTTTATGAACTCCATCTACTACAGATGTTACTTCAAAACCAGTTTTTTCAATAGCCGTTGTAATCGTTTCAACATTAGATTTAGTAGAATCAAAAGAAATCGTTACTGTTTTTTCTGCCAAATCCACAACAGAACTCAATACGCCATCAAGGCCTAATGTAGCACCTTCAACAGCGTCTTTACAATTGTTACACATCATACCTGGCACAGTAAATACTTTTGTTTCTACACCATTGGCTTCACCGCATCCACAATCTTTGCACATAATAAAGCCTCCTTATTTTTCTTCTGTTTCTTTGATTTTATCATCGTTTTTAGCCCCTGCTGTTACATCGATAGTCGTAGCTGTTTTAACAGCTTCTTTAGTCTCTTCTACAGTCTTCTTAGGACCAGAAATAGCGTCTTTAAATTCATTAATTCCTTTACCGATAGCTTTACCGACTTCTGGTAATTTACCAGGTCCAAAAATAACGAGGGCAATAATTAAAACAATAATTAGCTCTTGTGCGCCTATAGATCCCATAATAACTCCTTTATCTACACCTTATTAGGATATGCAGCTTCGTCCACATACCATTGCATATTATCTTGTGAAAGCACCGCTCCTGGCAGTACTCGACCAATGCGTCGCTCCCAAGGTGTATCTTCATAATCTTCCCGTTGATATAAGACTTTTGTTAATGCTGCTTTTTTATTTTCCCCAACTACAGCAAACCATATCCAGTCTGTTTTAGCCAGAAATTGGAAAGTCATAGAAATCCGTTCCCATACTTTACCATCTTCTACAGCAACCACTGCCTTTTCTGTTTCTCGCAATGCATGAGAACCAGCAAATAAGCCCGCTGTATGGCCATCCTCACCAAGATCTAGAATGACTAAATCTAAGCCTTCCTTATTATGTGCCATCAATACGTTTTTTACTTCTTTTTCGTATTCTTCTGCCGCTTCTACTACGGTTTTAGAATCCGTATTGATAGGTAGAAAATGAGCTGCACCTAGAGCTTTACACAATAACACGTCTTTCACTCTATTGAAGTAATTATCTTTATCAGACTGGGACACAAAACGTTCATCAGTCCATACGAAAAATATACTATCCCATTGCAGTCGATCGATATACTCAGGACTATTTAATAGTTCCATTAAGCCATTAACAACAGTCCCGCCTGTAATCCCGACGATACAGGAATGAGTACGTTCAATTTCTTCATCCGTGAAAGCCACAAAATCATCGGCTAATGCACGAATCACATCACTTGGTTCCGCATACTGTTTTATTTTATTTTGACCCATTACATGGACCTCCTAACTGTTACGGTTAATATATATATTATACCGAAGAAGGCGCTGATTTTCAATTATTGACCAAATTTAGGGCGACGACGCTCTGCAAAGGCACGAACACCTTCTTTGAAATCTGCTGTTAAGCCAAGAGAACATTGTTTTTCCACTTCTAACGCTTTATACTGTTCCCAATCAGATAAGAATGCAGCAAACATCATTTCTTTCATCACTCGATAAGAATTAGCAGGACCTTTAGCCAATTTATCGACTAATCGTTTCGTAGCCGTTTCTAAGTCTTCTAATTCTGTCACTTTATAAACAAAACCTAGCTCTTTACCGCGTTCTGCAGGCACTGCTTCGCCGGTCATAACGATATGCATAGCTCGGTTCATACCAATAGCACGAGTCAATAAATACAAGCCTCCCGCATCAGGCGCCAAGCCCACATTCACGAAGGCTTGAATAAAACGAACATTGCTAGAAGCAATGACAAAATCTGCTGCCAAAGCCATATTGAAAGCAGCCCCTGCTGCAGCACCTTGAATACTCATGACTACCGGTTTTGGCAATCGTTTCATAGCGAGGGAAATTTCTGCTACTAATTCAACGATTTCAAAGAGAGATTCTGTATCGCCACTATCAACAGCACGCTCCATTTCTGTTAAATCTCCACCAGCAGAAAACACTTTCCCCTCTGCATTGATGAGTAAGACACGGACGCTATCGTCTGCACCAGCGCGTGCCATTGCATCAAGAATCTCTTTGCACATTTCTACATTAAAACCATTAGATACACTAGGACGATTAAAGGTCAATGTACCAACACCGTTGTCTACTACGTATTGAATTGTATTATATAACATATCGTTTCTCCTGTATTAAAAAAGCTGCAATAACTCTTACTCTTAACTGAATATCTATAGTCATAATGCAGTATATTTTATCGAAAATATTCGATTACATAGTTTCATTATAGGAGAAATTACTATAGATGTAAACCAAAAGACATAAGCCCCACAGAACTTATGTCTTCATTCAGCAATATATCTATTAGTTTTTAAAAATAGAAACTTCCTTTAACATATTATGCAAACGATATTCATCAAATGGAAGGTATTCTGCAATGGTAAAACCTTCTACACTAGACGTCTCGTCGATAATTCTCAATACAGCCCCCACTTGGTCCATTGTCATAATACCGCCACCAGATCCATCGCCACCAGCTTCTGGATTAGCAAAATAAGTAGAATGAAATAGTTTTTCATCTAACGCATCGATATCGAAATGCACCAAGATGTGGCCATATTGTTTAGCAAATTCTCGAATCGCTTCAATTGGTAATGGTCCATTAGTTTGTACTGTATAATTCACATTGGCTTTATTTAAAAATACTTCTTGGTAATCGTGCAAATCTTGTAAGCCTACATAAAGAACATCTTCCCCTTTGAAAGCAGGATTTTTCATATGCTCTGCAAATAGTTTTTCTCCACTACCAAGCAATGCACCTAAGACCATAGCATGTGGGTAAGGGTATCCATTATCTTTAACCGACACATCGGCATGCGCATCAATCCATATAATGCCTACATTATCATATTTGCCATGAAGATAATCGAAAGGAGCAAAACTAACTAAACAGTTACCGCCAATCGTAATAATACGATCAGGCTGCTCTTCTTCAATTTTTTCGATAGCACTCATAATACCATGCGCTACAAATTCCGTCCCATAGATACCGTCTACTACATCGGTTTCTGTTTCCTCTGGTGGTAATACATCCACCTTAATAAGCCGTTGCTTGTCATTTTTCGGTAAAATATGTTGCAATAAATTAGAACCAAAATAATACACCTCGGAACCACCACTAATAAAATCTGGATATAATAAGCGAATCGTTTTCATATTTTAGTTATCCTCCTTTTATTGTCTGCAACAAAACCCCAGCACCATATTGGTTACTGGTTTTTTTATATATCCAACTATTAACGTTTGGAGAATTTCTCGATTGAAAACTAAGAATACTCAATCCTCATAAATCCCTTTATATCAACATTTTACAGTTTGAAAATTCCATAAAAATGGACTGAAATCTATTCATTTGGATAAAATTGACACCAATTAACACCATAAAATAGACTAGTCATTTATTCTAATTCCTAAAAATTTTTGAAATAGCATAGTCTTTTCTAAAATTTGTGGAATCCAAAACGCAAGCTCAACCCAGCCTGCGTTTTTTTATTTTTCTACAACTTCTTTTGTTACTTCAATCTATTTATCAGCATACAAAACAACATCTCTAATAGCTAATTTTTTAATAGCTTGTACCAAGGTTGCCATGTAATCAAAATGGATTTCTCCCTTTTCATTGACTGGTAATTTTATCAGTTTATCCTTGACTACATTCCAACCACCTAATTTGTTTTTATATGAGTAAATCGGTAGGTCTGTAACCTTATTGATACTCGGAACAATAAAGAGGTAGTCATTTGGTCTTAGTTGCTTATCCGAACTAATCCAATCAATTGCATAAGCGTCAGATAGGACGGTAAATTCTTGTGATTGGAAGTAAGCTCTGTACACATCACTGTTAGACGGGATAGAGATAACATTTTGTAGAACCGTCGCTCCTTCTTTAGGAACATAGTAGTTTAACCCTTGATTCATAAAACTAGAGGTCAAGGCAGGTAAGCTGAATTCTCCTTGTGGTTCTTTTGGTAATTCTTTTGCTTTATAAGGTAATTTCTTGGTTTTAACTCTATCAAATAAATCACCCATGCGAAACTCTTGCCATTGTTGAGTATCAAATACCTCTAAAGCATCTTCTTCCTCTTGGGTGAGTTGATAATCTTTAAAACCACTTACTAATAGATACGCCTCGAGCGTCTCGATGCGTTCCGCCTCGAGCGCTTTTATGCAATTTTCCATATATGAAAATGCTATCTCGCTATTTATTGTCGGTAAGGCAATTTTATCATTTTCAACCTTATTAGCCCATGTTGCTAAATAATCTCTTGAATATTTTGGATAAAGAACCGATTCAAGCACTGCTCGCAAGAACAAATTTGTTTCAAAACTTACTTCAATATTTTTGACTTTGATTAAATAGCTTTCTGCAAGAATTCCTGTTTCCTTACGTTGTGCATAAACTAAGCCTGCTGCAATTGCACCGTTATAAATAATAGAAATAACATTACTGTGAGTTTCAAAATCGCCTTCTTTTGCCCAATACATAATCCCGTTATCACCTGATTTAGCATAAACCACGGGTACTGAGTATTCTTCTGTTTCTACCTTTGAAACAGATTTAGCCCTGTCACCTACTCCCAAATATCTTGATGATAACTTTTCAAAAACATCGCCAATTCTGTATTCAAGCCACTCGCCTCCTTGGCTTTCAAATTCTTGTTCAATTTCTTCAAGACGAGGGCTTACAATTTTTTTGAGTTATCAATATCTTTATTTTTCAATAATTGGCTAACTTCCCACGCTAAATAATCTGATACTGATTTCTGTAAATCTTCAAGAGTAGGTTTAAGATTCGGTTTTATATGTTGGTCAAAATTCCAGTCTTCACCATGTTTTTCACCAGAGAGAGCAATAACATCTTCAATGTACTCTTTTTCTGTAAAAATATTCAACTCACCTTTACCGAATTTAACGAGATTAACCACCTCTTCATAACGTCCTACCGCATTATCAACATCTTGTAAATTAGTACTGGCTTTTGATTTCTTACGGTTAGAACGTTTGTAGCCATCGTTACGCAAATCAATAAACTTCACTCGCTGTTTGGCTTCATGCTTTTCTCCTACCTTAAATACGTAAATAGAAGTCTGTACATTAGATTTTCCTATAAAAATATCCATTGGCATTTTGATAGATGCTAAAAGTGTATTTTGCTCCAAAATCTTCTGATTAATTTCCTTTGCACGTCCTGAACCTGCTGAATCTTGGATAATAACAGAGGCGTAACCACCTTTCATCATAGACAAGGCACGCTTGACAAAGTTCATGCCATTCCCTGTTTCAGAGTAAGGCGGATTTAAAAGGAAAACATCTGCTGGGAAATGCTCATTATCTTTACCATAGCCATATTTCCCATTAAATTTCTTCAAACTATCATCTTGTAGGATATTACTTGAACCATCTCCCATCAGAATCATGTTTAGAACAGCCAACATGTAGATTTCTGGAAGAATTTCAATCCCAAGAATTTGTTCAGCCTTGATTTTCTCTTCCTTTTCTCTAAGTTCATCAGGGCTTGTAATTTCCTTTTTAGCGTCATCTAACATCAGATTCATAGCAGCCACCAACAGACCACCCGAACCTGTCGCAAAGTCCCAGACATAAGAATCCTTGTTTACTCGTGCTAGTTTCGCCATAAAAAGTGCTACATACCGAGGAGTTAACACCACGTCATTTTGGTCATCACCTGCAAAGCTCAACCATCTAAACATGATATTAAAGAGCTTACCTGTAAAGTCCGTATCCACTCCGATTTTGTAGAAATAACCTAAGTCGTCAATCACCTCTGTAAAGATTTCTTTGAGGAGAGACACCCCATTCCTTGGATCTGAAAAGCTAGATTCAAGAATCGTAGGTTCTAAATGACGTAAAATTTGTTTTTGTTTAGCTTGTGGGAGGTTCTTCTCTTTCAGAAACGCCTTGATTTTACGAATTAGAATGTCTCCATCTGTATCGCCTTCTTCATCAGAAGATTTTAAATCTGATGGTTCTAAGGGCTTCACCTTACCCGCAACCCCTAAGTTTGCCATGATACTAGCAGCCACTAGATGAATACGTGCCAAGGCACTAATATTTTTCTGCTTGTTGAAAAGACTTTCGTTTATCTTTGTTAGAGCGTCTTCAATTCTATCTTCACGTTTTAGATGAATCAAGCGTAATTCAGCTTCTGATAACTGTAATTCTTTTAGCTTTTCTATAAATTCATCAAAGTTTTCAGGCTTTAAGAAAGATAAATCGGAGTACTCACCAACCTTTTGACCGATACCATAGTTAGACTTGGAAACATAGTAAACACCAAAACGTGTTTCAAGGTTGCCTGCCTCGTCCTCATCTCCTGTAATCCCAATTGCAATGACATCTGTATAACTAGAATATTGCAGGATAGCATTTGCATAGTGAACCGCCCCATTTACCGCATAGCCGTTGATATTGGTATAGTTTGGGTCGCCCTTTTCTTTACCGCTTGTTTTCGTATTGGCTACATGGTCTTCTTTGTCTAGCTTTTCAAGTTTATTACTGCCCCACTTCAATTCAATCATGATAGGGTAATAGTCTAGCTTACTATTTTTCAATAATAGTTTAACATCAACTAGATTCGCACCCTCACCACCTGTTTTTGATGGTGCTTTTGCTAAGGCTTTGTCAATTTCAGGATTAACACTTTCATTTTGTGTCACAAACTCCATATCATAAGACGTCAACCATTTTTCAACTTCACGTTGAATTTTGACTTCTTTACTCTGTTTTCTTGCCATTGGTTATTTCCTCTATAACTAGTTTTAAATTAGCTCTTTTTATACTCCAGTGAGTTCTACTAAGCTCCCATTCATTTATCCGAAGTTTAGATTTGTTGGATTCTATTAATTTCATATTTATTTCCCGCTCTTTTCGAAGATAGAATTTAGAATTCCTAACACCTTCTACTTTATCTATCTCTTCCAGACTTCCTAGAAAACCATTTTCCACTTCATTATTCTGTTCATTATACTCTGGAAGAAACAAAGTCGGTAAAGCCAATATCTCATTAATATCATCTAGTGAAAATTTCAAATATCTTTGTTTAATTTCTTGGTTAGTATATTCAAAAAATCTATCATTTTGTAAGGTAAATAAATCATTTGAGTAGCTTTCACCAGAAATCACAAACAAATTATAGAATTCGTCAAGAGAAAGTACCTTTCGCTCCGTCGTGTAGTTAATAAAATTATTTACATTGTCAGCATGTTCTATATTATAAATTTTTTCTGCGCTTTGTTGTAATGTTTGTTGAGGGAATTCTGATGGTAAATTGTCCTGTCTCTTTAGTAAGTTTGTCAATGTATTCTCCTTAATTTAAATTTTCTACATGTTCTATGTTATAGATTTTATGAGCATACTGATTGATGACTTTAGAATTATTCAATACCTGTTGTTTTACAGATTCATCACTTCTGATATTACCTTTATGTTTTTCCTCAACCTCAATATCTAATTCTTCAGAATACTTTTGTTCCACTATACTATCAGTTTGTGCCCCAAAATTTCCCAAAATATATCGAGTTAGTTCTAAGCCATTCATATATTGTCCCAGTTCTCCATTAGTAAACTTCCAAGGAGCTCGTTCTCCGCTTTGAGAATACCATGATTCAAATGTTAGCTTACCGAGAGTATTATCTAATTTATTGACAAAAATATATCTCATTACATCTAATAAAAACGATTCAATCTCAATTACTTCAACTTCTAATAATTCTTGCTTAGATTTCGATTCATTAAAGGAAACTTTAAAATTCTCCGAATTATCAATCGTTTCATCATTACAAATAGTTTCTATAATCGCAGAAACCAGCCACTTCAATTTTTGTTCTGAAAGCTTTTCACTGATAAACATAGACATACTTTCTATAGTGTCTTTTTTATTTTGTTCTATAGAATCTTTGAATGAATTAATGTTCACCTGGTTATCAAAAGGAATGTATGTTGCGCTAGAAATAACACATTTCTTATAATCAGAAACATTCTTTTTGAACGAGTTTTCATAGGGCTGTTGCTGAGTTTCTCCTGTAAAAATATCAATAAGAGACTTCATGATATCAGTTTCGGATAATCCATCAGTTGATTCTCCTAGGTACCCACTCCGAACCTTCTCTTTTCGTTTTCTAGCTTCGAGAATAAGTCCAAATAGAATTCCTCCTGTGAGGCGTGGGATGGTATCAGACATTTTTTTCTCCTCATAACTAATTTAGTAACTATGCCAACTTTATAAACTTTTTCTACAATTGCAAGTAACATTATCTACTTCATAATACAGAGTGAAGATAAGACATATTGTACTTACTGTTCATTATACCAAAATCAAATGTCTTTTCTTCAGATAACTAAATAGTCCTAACTGGTGGCCATCAAATGGACGGATTGAAACAAATATAATGATATGACTATGGCGGTCATATTGTGCACCGAATTGTTTCACCGTTTCTTTGGTGACCCTTTTCATGCCTCATCGGTACACAGTGTGCTCATTTACGTTTCTTTCTGTCCAAGGACGGAAAGGAAAAACTCACTATGAGTAATAAAGTAAACGAACGCCGGGAACGTAATCTCCAAAAAGCTGTTGAGGCTGAAAATTGGATAGAGGTAACTCGTCTTCTCCAACAAGAAGAAAATAATGCTGAACGTCGTGACCGATACCACCACAAAAGAAGCCTTGAAGAGAATACCTCTCGTAACACTGGCAAAAAACGTGAACGCCATGAAATACTCGCTAGTTCTGACCCGAATCCTGAAGAAGCTTTGACCCTAAAGGAATTAAAGCAAAATATTCATAAAGCAAAGGAAACTTTAGTGCCGATAGACCGTAAAATTATTGAGATGGTCGCTGAAGAAGGATTAAGCTACAGGGAAACAGCTCGATATATCTCTAAATATTACAAGAAAATGAGTGATGTTACCGTCAAATCCCATTATCTAAAAGCACTCAACAATTTAGCTCCCTTATTGAATGACTATCGCTAATTCCGAAATCCAGTGCCAAAAACACTGGATTTTTTTCAAAAAGAAATAAAAATTTTTTGAAAAAACTTTGCATTTTGGGTTCTACTTCTCCTTAGTAATAAGGAGGGGGTTAACAACCTAATAACCAAGTCCAGCTCATGACTAAAACCGAGCCTGTCGCATTCATATTATTTCCCAATACACAGGAGGAGCTGCCTTATGGCATTCAAAATGAAAACCACTAAAGGTGGTTACACAACTACACTGGCTGACAAAATCATCAGTCAAAAACAACCGATTTACTCACTTAGTACCGAACTTGAACCACAACAACGGTTTGAAGATGGAAAACCAACAGGAGAAATCGTAGCTTACAAAGCATGGTTTGTACAGGAGGGACAAGATCCTTTCCAAGTAAAATTTGAAAATAAGATTGAGCTTCCAGATTTTCAATCCATGATTCAATTTGACACCCTACAAGCCTGTGAAGTAAAATATAATATTTACTTCAAAGCAGATGGCATCAAGGAGGTTCGGTAGTGGCTTCACAATCTAGTGTTGTGCTGAATCAATCATTTCTGCAATCTTACTTGCTCCAGAGCCTCAATATGGCTCTGGGAGCTTTATTTAATGCAGGGTGAGACCAGCTATACGAACTCCTTCAATATTATTATCCAAGAAAACGGTTTTGTTTTTGTCCCTCGCCTGCCATGTGCCTATATCCTTGATGATGACTTATACAAGAAGATTTTTCTGATTGCTAACGCATCATTATTCCCACAATACACGCTACTAAAACCAAATGCTACCTATTTTATTCCATTAGAGACGAATGACCTACACATTCAACTTGGCTTATTCTTTCCGTGGAAAAAGGGGATTTCAGAACGACTGACAATTCCTGATTTGGATAAATTTTCAGCCAGCTTACCGCAAGGGAACATTCCTATCATGAAAAACTTTGAACTCAACCTAGATAAGGTCAATCATTTTGCTATTGCTGGAAATTCAGGTTCTGGAAAAAGCTATGCTTTAACGTACTTTTTAAGTGTCCTGAAGCACATGTCCGACTTGATAATCATTGACCCTAAATTCGATACCCCAAGTCGTTGGGCAAGAGAAAATCACATTTCAGTTATCCATCCTGTCAAAAATCGCTCAAAATCCGATTTTGTCTCACAGGTCAATGAACAATTAAGCCAGTGTGCAACTCTCATTCAGAAACGACAAGCTATCTTATATGATAACCCCAACCATCAATTTACTCATCTAACCATCGTCATTGATGAAGTTCTTGCTCTATCTGAAGGAGTCAATAAAAATATCAAAGAAGCCTTTTTCTCCTTACTCTCACAGATTGCCCTCTTAGGACGTGCCACCAAAATCCATCTGTTTTTAGTAAGCCAACGTTTTGACCACAATACTATCCCCATTTCAGTGAGGGAACAGCTAAACGTAGTATTGCAAATTGGAAACATCAATCAGAAAACCACTCAATTCTTATTTCCAAATCTAGAACCAGAGGGGATTGTCATTCCAACAGGACATGGTACTGGTCTCATTCAAGTTATCGACAATGAGCACCCCTATCAAGTTCTACCCTTACTATGTCCAACTTACTACACTAAGCGAGGTATTTTATGACGACTAGAAGCTATTTTATGAGAACTCTCAATCTAACACTCTTCTTATTTCTCTTTGCCCCTATTTGTTCTGTCTTCAGCTGGCTATTCAATTTTCTTTCCGTCCAATTAACCAACATCTCATTTGTCAACCTGAGTACAGTTAAAACCATTACTGATATCATTAGTTCTACTTGCCTCGGATTCGCTCTCTTCTCCCTACTTCTTGCCTTACTTTTAATTGGGATAGAGATTTTTCAACGAATAAAAACAGATAGTCTTTGGAACTACTGCCAATCTGTCTATCATACCTTTTTATTAAGACATTTCCTTTTCCAGCGTGAACGAGTACAGAAAATAAGCAATCTCGAACACCCGACCGTCACAACTATAAATCCAATTCATAATGGATTTAACCGAGCTGTTCGCAAGTGTATCGTAGACATACGAAAAGATGCCATCACTATCTTTCTAAAAATTCCTCGAGATCAACAAGGGCAAAAAATTCTAAAAGAGATGGAAGCACTATTAAAAGAAGAGATTGTTAATCAGCACACAGACTATTATTTCTCCTCTCCTATTCGAGTTCGTAATCAAATGTGGTTCAATAGAAAAAACGTTGATCCCTTTGGGGCTGTGGCTTGCGTTAAGCAAAAGCCAGACAGCCCCCTTTTTCTACTCTTTTCCATTATGACCTATTGGGTTTACTACGACCCCCAATAGGTCAATAATCAATAATCATAAAAAAATCAAAAAGACTTTGCATTTACCCAGTCATTTCTCCTTAATAATAAATCAACGGAAATGAGGTAACAGCCTATGGCAAAAGAACAACGCTCAAACAAATGGTCATTTCTCATCTATGAGGAAAGCAAACCAGAGGACTACTTGAATATCTTAGAGGAACTCCATATTCCTTTTATTCTTAGTCCTTGGCATGATAAGGACATTGATAAACAAACAGGAGAGTTCAAAAAGTCGCACAAGCACGGTGCTTTCTTCTTTGATTCACTGAAAAGCTATTCTCAAGTGTCAAATATCGTCAACGATAAGTTAAACGGTCCAGAGCATGTGGAAGTGGTTATGTCTCCTACTGGTTTATTTGACTACTTTACACACGCAGAAAATCCAGATAAGACCCCCTACAATATTGAGGATATTGAAGTCGGTTGTGGCTTTAATTTAGAAAAATTTTTGATGGATATGAATCCCTCAGATTTTATTCATGAAGTCGTTGATATTACCGAAGAAAAAGACTTTACCTAATTTGAAGAGTTAGTCTGGTATGCACGAGCAAACAATACCAATCTATTAGAACTCATTATCAAACGCACCTATTTCTTCGCCAAATATCTGGATTCTCGACGGTTTAATCCAAACCGTCATCGACAACAAAAAGAAGCGCATAAGACGGAGGGAGAAGATTATGAATGATACACCCCTACTACTTACACGGCAACAAGCAGCTGATTTCCTCGGAATTGACCCTAAGTCATTTGATAAATACATCAGAAACCATCCAGATTTTCAGTGTTTTATGGTTGGTAAACATGAACGTTACCTGAAAACCTATTTAATCACATTCATTGAAAATCACTGCGTATAACTATCAATGATTGATAAAATCCGATTTTTCATATATCCTATATGTGACTAGTCTATTTTATCAATCATTTTTTATAGAAAGGCTGATAAAATGGCAACAATTACTAAACGTGGAAATTCTTTCCGTGCAACTGTATCACTCTACAAGAAAGGACAATACAAGAGAGAAACCAAGACTTTCTCTAACAAACAAGATGCTGAACTATGGGCTCTTGAAATGGAGCTAGAAAAAGGACGAGGGAAAGATATTGCTAAACGCTCTACCCTATTTACTGACTTTTATCGTAACTGGGTTAACTCTGTAAAACAGAATGAGGTTCGTGAAGCTACTTTTGTCAATTATAAGCGAACTCTTGTAATCGTAGATGAACTGTTTGAGGGAATGCGACTAAAACACTTAGATGATTTAGTCATGCAAAAGAGGCTTGATAAATACGCTGAAACTCACTCCAAAAAGACAACCAAAGAACCTGTCTTAAAAATCAGAGGTTCACTCAAATATGCCTATGCCAAAGGATTGATTACAAATGACTTTGGCTCACTCTTAAAAGCGAGAGGACAAGAACAACCCAAGCGAAATGTTCCCTTATCTGTAACAGAGTTTAAGACACTCCGAACATATTGCCTTGACCACCAAGAAGATGATGAATTTAATATACTTGTTCTTCTTGCCCTAGAAACTGGTGCACGACGTGGAGAACTACTTGGATTGAAGAAGGAAGATGTTTTTGAACATGGTATCAATATACGCAGGTCAATTAGCCCTATTAGTGATGATACTCAACTAAAAACCAAACACTCTAAACGAGATATTTCTATCAACCAAGATGTTTACTCTGCTCTAATCTCTTTAGCCAATAAAAAAGATGATTATATTTTCGATTGGAACGGATTTAGACAAGCAAACCAACTCCAACGACTTTTGAAAAAATTAGGCTTGAGAAAAACAACCTTTCACGGTTTGCGTGACACTCACTCTTCTTTCCTCTTTTCAAAAGATATTAGCCTGGACTATATTTCTCGTAGGTTAGGACACAATTCAATCCTGACTACTCAAAACTATTATCTTGAACTGATGCCAGAAAAAAAGCACCAGCAAGATGCTGATGCTTTAAGTCTCTTAAACGATTTATCAATATAATTAACACCAACTGACACCAAAAAGGTGCCATAATCGTTGGTATAATAAGGTTTTGATTAACGTTTAGAGAATTGAGACGCTTTACGCGCTTTTTTAAGACCGTATTTTTTACGTTCTTTCATACGAGGGTCACGAGTTAAGAAACCTGCTTTTTTCAAGGATTGACGAAGTTCACCGTCTACATCCAATAAAGCACGGGAAATACCGTGACGGATTGCACCAGCTTGACCGGATGGGCCGCCGCCAGCAACAGTTGCAATAACGTCGTATTGTTCAACTGTATTAGTTAAGTTTAAAGGTTGTTTTACGATCAATTCTAATGTTTGACGACCGAAGTAATCGTTAAGATCACGTTTATTAACAGTGATTTTACCTGTGCCCGGTACCAGACGAACTCTAGCAACGGAAGATTTTCTACGACCAGTGCCGTAATATTGTGCTACTGCCATTATCTATTCCTCCCTCTAGATTATCGTACGGAAATTTCTAACACTTCTGGTTTTTGAGCTGCATGTGGATGCTCAGCACCAGCGTATACGTTTAATTTACGGTATTGTTGTGCACCCAATTTATTTTTTGGAAGCATACCACGAACTGCCATTTCAACTACACGTTCAGGTTGCTTTTCAAGCATCATGGACAATTTAGTGAAACGAGCGCCACCTGGGTAACCAGAATGACGGAAATATTCTTTTTGTTCTAATTTTTTACCAGTTACGCGGATTTTCTCTGCGTTTACAACGATCACATGGTCACCAGTATCAACGTGTGGTGTGAAAGTTGGTTTGTGTTTGCCCCGAAGAACTTTTGCAACTTCGGCAGCAAGGCGTCCTAAAGTTTTACCTTCAGCGTCAACAACATACCATTTCCGTTCAATTGTGTTCGGATTGGCCATAAATGTAGTTTTCATGCTGCATATCCTCCTAATAACGTCGTAATTCTACCAAAATCAGCTAGTCCTCTGCTTCCGGGGCTAATGGAAACACGACTAAAGCTTACTCAAAATAGTATACAGATTTTAACAGTTGGTGTCAACGAAATTTTATATTTTGCCACCTATTTTTATTTTCACAAAAGAAACCCCGCACACAAGAGTATACGGGGTTTGAAGCGCCAAATTATTTGGAGTACAATTCGACGATAAGTGTTTCGTTAACTTCGATAGGAAGTTCTTCACGTTGAGGAAGACGAGTCAAAGTGCCTTTGAAGCCTTCTAAATCTTTTTCAATGTAAGGAAGTTCGAAAGAGCGAAGTTCTTGGAAATTAGTTTTGAACATTTCGTTATCGCGGGACGCTTCACGAAGTTCAATAACGTCACCTGGTTTGCAGGAATAAGATGGAATGTCTACACGACGACCATTTACCAAAATGTGGCCATGGTTTACCATTTGACGCGCTTGACGAATGGAGTTACCGAAGCCGATGCGATACACAAGGTTGTCAAGACGTTGTTCCAAAAGAACAAGCATGTTTTGACCAGTGATGCCTTGCATTTTTTTCGCTTTATCATAATAGCGTACGAACTGGCGTTCTAGCAAGTTGTAGTATGCTTTAACTTTTTGTTTTTCTAATAATTGTGTGCCATACTCAGACATTTTTTTCTGACGTTGGTCTTTTTTGACGCGATTCAAGGCTTTTGCGTGACCGAAAACGTTCACACCAAAGCGACGACAAAGTTTGAATCGAGCCTCTCTTCTCGTTGCCATGTGTTTATCACCTCATAATTAAAATATATACTTGTATCCGAACAGAAAGATACTTACTAAGTCTACCATGAGCAAAGATTACATGTCAATGTAAAATTATTGTCTCACCAAATAAGAGAAGTTTCTAAGCGTAGCAAGTACTTCATCTACATATTGTTCAGCAGATACACGATATTCAAAACCATCTTTTGTTTTTCTTGTAACCGTGAGATCCACACCTACTTTTTCAACAAGTTCTCTTTTCGTCATTGGCGTGGCTAATAAACGCATAACATATAACACACCTACATCAAAGTTATTATGACTTTCATTCAACATATTGGCTGGTGCAATATAGGTATTCGCAGTTCCTTCAACTAAGGCTGCCACATAATTAGTAAATCGCTCAGGTACATATGTAATATTATCTTCAAAAGCAGTAAAAGGAACGAACTCATCTAAAGGACGCAATTTATTAACAATAGTTAAGTAGAATAAACGCGACAAAATAGCTCCTTCATCGATGGCAAGACCTGGATATGTTTGAGCTAGGTAGTCAACTACATCTTGTGCTGTAAAAGATTCACCGCGATCCATGACAGCTTTCACAGCATGATAAAAGGTATTCGTTTCATCATTAGGTGTCGTAGAAGATTCATTGGTACGGAAATGAAGTTGACGCAATGTATTTGTATTAGCTTCTTCATTACGACTAATCATAGGTTCATTAGACCCTTTTGTTAATAAAGAGCATCTAAACTGTGTGTCGTATATATAATCAATATATTGTTCTTTAGCAATATAATCACCATCAGCCAGACGGATAATGTTATCCTTAATACCATCCGGCAACCAGGTAGCATAAGATAACGTCATAGCGCAATCGCCAATGTAAGCACAACCTTGTTTTACAGCACGATCAGCAAACTCATGGAAATATACAGGATCATTAAAAATCTCAAAATATTCATGTGCCACATAATAATTATTAGCACCCAATACAGTTTCTAAATTGCGAATTTTATATCCTTGATTTTCACGAACATTATGATCCATGTTCATAGTTTGACCTAATAATTGAAGTACTTCTTTACCGTATACAGTACGATCCGCTAAGGACATATCTTGTTTATCTTTAGTGGAATACAACATAATATCTCGGAATTGTTCTAATCGCTTCCAACCTGGATATGTATTATACGATACATACGCTACACCATGATCAGATAAGTTGACATTGCAAATGTTTAAAATTTTATCTTTCACTATATCCGGTACCCAAGACCAAATGCCATGAACAATAATATAATCAAAGGTACCGAAGCTTTCATCAATATCAAGAATATTCTTCTCTTCCAATCGAATATTGGTGAGATTCATAGACTCAATAATTTCCATGCCTTGTTTAATTTGTGTAGAAGACAAATCTACACCTACAAATTGAGTGTCAGGATGATATAAAGCTTGTGATATAATATTCCCGCCAAAAGAACAACCTAATTCCAACACCTTTGCGCCTTTTAAAGGAGCTGTTTGTAACCCCATAATTTTAGCCCGGCCAGCCAAACTCGCAATAGACGTATTCGCAAAAGCCTTTGATGAATAGACCACTTCTTCATAGGTTTCTTTAACATTAACAGAATCACTATCCGTTTGTACCCCCTTAACAGGCGTAGCAGAAGATTTTGTTGATATTTGTTTATTCTTTTTAGTTCCTTTTTTCATACTAAATCCTTTATCATTTCTACATGTAATACATATATTGCCCGTATTATATCATAACCTTTAAATTATACCTATTAGAAAATATATACACTTTATTTTATATAATTAAGCAAAATAACTCCTTTTATAGCGTCAATTTAATCATATAAGACTTGCATTATACTTATTTTGCATGATTCATCATAATATACAGATTTATGTAAAAAAAACAATGCTCCTATGATACAATAAATATAGCAAGGTAATATATATGAATTTGGAATCTTATGATTGAATTGGGGTACTAATATGAAAGAATTACCAACAATACAGGAGTTACAAAGTTTTATTACCTATAATAAAACAGGCAGTTTTACTTTAGCTGCACAAACAATGAACATTACACAATCTGCTTTCAGTGCGCAAATGAAAAAATTAGAGCGCCTCGTCGGGGTTAAACTGATTTCCCGATCGACCCGCGGTAGTCGTCTCACACCAGAAGGGGAATTATTTTTGCCAGAAGCAGAACTCGTCCTAGACACATTAGAACGAGCCATACAATCTATTCGTTTAGCGAGCAAAGTAGAACGCCCCGTTCTAAATATAGGCGTCCTTCGTAGTTTAGGTGATATCCGACTCAATGGGTACGTATCTCACTTTTTCGAAAACCATCCGGAATTTTCTGTGTCCATTTATGACATGGAGGAGGAAGAAATCTTATTAGATTTACGAGAAAATCGCATTGATATTGCCCTTCTCTATTTACCAAACAACAAGGATATGTCCTTATACGAATCTAAGGCAGTACGAGAAGATGAATTCGTCTATTATGCACCTAAATTAATTGATAAAGTAAAAGTAGCGTCTGTTAAAAATATATTACAATTTCCTTTATCCATGTATCCTCCGAAATATTTCATGTACCGCACATTAAAATCCTATATTTCTAACGGCCAACAAAACTTACATGTCCGCGGTAGTCGTCTCTCTAACCCATATACGATGATCGACTATTGCGACAAAAACAATTCTGGCTGCATTGTGGCACGGCAAATTTTAGAATCTTTAAATATTAAAAATGGTTTCTTATCATTAGAAAAACCATTAAAATTACAAGCTTGCTTTGCATACAAGAAAAATAACTCCAAAACGGAGACTATGAATACCTTTATGGATTATGTACAACAAAACCCAGATGAATTATAATCACAATACACAAAAAGCCATCTCTTGAGAGATGGCTTTTCTTTTTATCCAGACTTTGATAAGCTGTTCCTATAAACACCTAAAGGTATACATACTTAATCATTATAGTTAACGCGAGGTATTATGTTACTATCGATTCTCTACTTTCTCTTAGCAGGGCTCGCCGAAATCGGCGGCGGCTATTTAATTTGGCTCTATATGAAAGCCGACAAAGGGCCACTCTATTTTTTAGTGGGCGGCATCATCTTAATACTCTATGGAATTATCCCTACCCTACAACCAGTGACTAGCTTTGGCAAAGTTTATGCTGCCTATGGCGGAGTTTTTATTATTTTATCTGTGCTTTGGGGCTGGCTCGTAGATGGCATTCGCCCTGATACGTACGATGTAATTGGCAGCCTCATTTGCCTCATTGGAGTCTATATCATTATGTACGCCCCAAGATAAAGTATTCCCCAAGTCCCCAAATAGGCAAATAAAATAAATACAGACTTATAAGAAAATAAGCAAAAAGGACTATCGAAAGATAGTCCTTTATTTTGGTGGACGATGACAGGATCGAACTGCCGACATCCTGCTTGTAAGGCAGGCGCTCTCCCAGCTGAGCTAATCGTCCATGTGGTGACCCGTCCGGGAATCGAACCCGGGATACCGCCGTGAAAGGGCGGTGTCTTAACCGCTTGACCAACGGGCCATATGAAATTGGCTCCTCGAGTAGGACTCGAACCTACGACCGATCGGTTAACAGCCGATTGCTCTACCGACTGAGCTATCGAGGAACATTTGGAGCGGGAAACGAGATTCGAACTCGCGACCCCCGCCTTGGCAAGGCGGTGCTCTACCACTGAGCTATTCCCGCAGATGGTGGACGATGACAGGATCGAACTGCCGACATCCTGCTTGTAAGGCAGGCGCTCTCCCAGCTGAGCTAATCGTCCATAGTGGTGACCCGTCCGGGAATCGAACCCGGGATACCGCCGTGAAAGGGCGGTGTCTTAACCTCTTGACCAACGGGCCATGTTGGTGACTCACCCGCGACTCGAACGCGGGACACCCTGATTAAAAGTCAGGTGCTCTGCCAACTGAGCTAGTGAGTCAAATTGGCTCCTCGAGTAGGACTCGAACCTACGACCGATCGGTTAACAGCCGATTGCTCTACCGACTGAGCTATCGAGGAACAATGGAGCGGGAAACGAGATTCGAACTCGCGACCCCCGCCTTGGCAAGGCGGTGCTCTACCACTGAGCTATTCCCGCAATGTGGTATGACGATATTACAATCATCAAAACAGTCTACATGAATACGTCAGTTTCGACTGCCTTATAATAATATCAAGTTATCAAGTAGGTGTCAACAAGTTTTCTATAAAATATAAAGGTAATATCTTTATTCTTCAGATTTAATAATCTCTCATTCTATATTTTTAACAATTTTTGCTGGTGTCCCCACTACGACAGTATTTGGAGGAACATCTTTTGTAACTACACTATTGGCACCAATAACAGCATTCTCTCCGATTGTCACGCCTGGTAACACTGTAACATTGGCGCCAAGCCAGGCATTTTCTTTAATATGAATAGGAGAAATTAATAACCCCCGTCTTCGACTTGGCTCTACCCCATGATTAACGGTAATTAACGTAGTTCGAGGACCAATTAATACATAATTCTCGATACATATGCCGCCTAAATCAGTAAAGAATACATCTTTATTAATAAATACATGCTGTCCTATAATTGTATGCTTCCCAAAGTCAGTATGGAATGGCGTATGAACATGAACCGTTTCATGAACCACATCATTCCATAAGCGCGATAAACTATCCCGAACCAAACTTTGTACTGGCTTCATTTGATTCAATTCATAATTTTCTACCATAGAAATTTCTACGATCATATGCAATGCATTATATAGATCCGCCCCTACAGCGATATCTAATGTTTTATTCTTCATAAGCTCAAACCATTGTCTATTATGACCTAATGCTTGCAATAATTCTTTCTCTAACAAAGTTGTTTCTACCTGCCCCATTTATAACACCATGCTTTCTAACTATTATTAACGTCTATCATTTTAATTTACTACTAAACGATTCTAATAATGTGTGGTTAAATAATATGATCTGTTTCTACAGCCATATGTTTTTATTATATAATAGTTATGCCTATTATATTTTTCTATATCTAGATACTATTACAATACCAAATCTAGATATTATTACAATACCAACTACCTGCTATTAAGGAGAGAGTTATGGAATTACGTGTATTAGAATATTTCGTCGTCACCGCTACGGAAAAAAGTATGACAAAAGCAGCGCAACGACTCCATATTACGCAACCAACCTTATCAATTCAACTCAAAGAATTAGAAGAGGAACTGGGTACTACCCTATTAGAACGAACTAATCGGGGTATCATGCTGACCCATGATGGAGAGTATTTCTTTAGCAAAGCAAAAGAAATACTCTCCCTTGTATCAACAACAGTTACTAATCTTCAATATACGGAAGATATAACTGGTGAACTCCGCTTAGGTGGCGCTGAAACACAACATAATGAGTGGCTATTCTCCATTATAAAAAGAATACAAAAGGACTATCCTCGAGTAACGCTCCATTTTACAAGTGGCAATGCAGATAATATCTTACACCACCTTGACACAGGTAATATTGAGTTCGCCGTCACAATGGGTGATGTAGATACGAGAAAATATAATTATCTCTCCTTGCCCTATGAAGATCACTGGATTTTGCTGACCCATAAAGATGCCCCCTTAGCACACCATCCAAGAATTACAAAAGAGTTACTATTCAATGAACCTTTAATCATATCGGAACAAACAAATATAGATGTATCTTTAAGTGAATGGTTTGGTCGTACTCTCGATGAAGTACAAATTGTCGGTACCTATAACTTACTCTACAACGCGACCCTTATGGTAAAAGCTGGAATTGGTTCAGCACTGTCCATTGATGGCATCATCAATACAAGGGAATCAGACTTAATCTCTATACCATTACAACCAGCCTTGACAGTACCTTGCAAATTAATTTGGAAAAAGAATACTACGCTCTCTAACATTGGGAGTTATTTTATTTCAAACATCCAAAAGTCTATTAATGAATAACATAACATCTGTCTATTAGAATAGGCCTCATCTGTTCTATAATATGTAGCTCTAAATATACTTATGACTACTCTTATATTTAATAATATGTCCCTATACGGCACATCGTATAGGGACATTCACATATACAGTCTTCTATTTTCTTAGATTGTTATGGAAAAATTCAGAGAATTTATGGAAAGGAATTTTTTCTGTATTATCATATAAATCGACATGAACCGCATCAGGCACGAGGTAAAGCTCTTTATTTTTATTATCTCCTAATGCATTATAAGCATCTTCCGAAAAATATCTCGAATGAGCATTTTCGCCAGCTACAATAAGTACCGCCCGAGGATTAATAGAATCGCTAAATTCATTAATTTTTGTATTCAATATGGATAACATACTCGCCTGTTTGAAAGCCCCTGATGAATTGACGGAACGTTCATGATAACCACGAGATGTTCTATAATAATCATAGTACTCTTTTATAAATTGCGGTGCATTTTCAGATGGTTCAGGATTGATTCTTGGACCATCTTTTAGTTCCCCTGATTCTGCTTCACTCCAACGATCTTCATTAATTACTTTCAATAAGCTTTCCCGACTATCTTTGTTACTGTCATTATATCCATTTTGTATAACCCTAGGCATATCATACATCACACTTGTTGCTACGGCCTTTACGCGTGTATCCATAGCAGCATTATTTAAAGCAAATCCACCTAAACCACAAATACCAAGTACACCAATTTCATCACGATCTACAAAACTCTGTATCCCTAAAAAGTCGACAGCTGCACTAAAATCTTCTGTATATATTTCTGAAGACACAATATTCTTTACTTCACCATCTGTACTTTCACCAGAATAAGAAGGATCAAAAGCTAATGTCACAAAACCTCGACTAGCTAGCTCCTGTGCATACAAGCCAGACACTTGTTCTTTTACAGCCCCAAAAGGCCCTGCTATGGCAATTGCTTGTAATTTATCGCCTTCTTTAACAGATTTAGGCATGTACAAATCACCAACTAAAGTTACACCATATCGATTCTTAAATTGTACTTTTTCATGTGCCACATCTTGATTTTGTTCGAACACTTTATCCCATGATTCAACTACATTTACCTCTTTTACATGTTTCATTTCTGTAATAGGTACTGGCACAGCCGCATATGATGCACCACCGATTCCACTACCAAATGCCAAGACAGATGCTAAAATTGCTATTTTTGTTAACCCTTTCATAGTTCCTCCAATTATATACAATTCAATAGATAATTAATGCTTATCTTATCAGTTCCTTCTGATGTAATTAGTATAATTCAAACATAAAGATATAACAAATTATTATGTTTAATATCCAGGTATTATTTTAAGCTATATCAAATACAAAAAATAGGGATAGAACTAAATACCATTTAATTCTATCCCTATCAAGGATCCATAAAGCCTACCATTAACTCAATATATATTTTTTTATTTATTTTATATCTTCTTGTAACACTGCTCCATCGCCATCTTCTGCAGCCCGTACTTCTGCTTCTACGAATGTTTTCATATCGTTAAGCATATGCATAGCCGCATCAATAACGGATAATCCCATAGTAGCTCCTAGGCCTTCATCAATGTGCAAATCATAATGCAAATATGGTCCTAGTTGTAAATAACGGCACTGTTCTCTGTGAATAGGCTCATCATAAAGTGCTGATGGAAACACATAATCTTTCACTAATGGTTCTATCGTAATCGCTGCTAATATAGCAGCACCAGTAATAGCATTATCAAAAACGATAGCCATTCGATGACTTGCTGCGCCTAAAATAATTCCAACGAGCACTGCAATATCAACACCACCAGCTACAGCGAGTATGTTCCGTACAGCACTCATGCGGCTTTCAAAATCAAGGCTAGACCAATATGAAGTATTATGTGCCTCACAAAAGGATTGAATGTACTCTAACCCCTGCTTTACAGTGAAACGCTCAGACTCTTGCATAGTTCTTATTTCTGAAAGCCACAGTTCATAATCAGCTCCAATAATGGCCATTGTGGCAATCAGAGCGTCTATATAAGCTCCCTCACCGATATTTCCAAGAGCTACAACTTCAATACCCTCATCATGTAGTTTATCCGCATAAAATCTACCTAATTCTAATGCTCGGTCTAACTCATCAATACGCAAAGTATGTGTATAAGCCTCAGAATTATCGTTTTTAATTATGTGTGTATCAATCATAGGCATAGCAGTCGTATCTTGTGCAAGTCCCACGTTAACCACATAAACAGGAGCTTCTAATTTAGCAGCTGCCCCTTGTGTAGCAGTGCGTCCTTCAGAAAATCGCTGTATCGTAGTCAAACTAGGAGATTCTTCAGTGGCGTTATGCAAAGGATCTACTAAATGATCAGCAGCAACAATAAACACGCCGTATTTTAAATGATTTGGCTTAGGTACTGCCAAGATTCCAGCCATACGCTCTGCCATTTTCTCTAACATTGCCAGACTATATAAGGGTTTCGTCAAATTATCAATACGCAAACGACACGCTTCCATAGAAGGCGTATGTAAGGGTTCAATATTAAATGCTTTCATACGATACGCCTCCTTGTAATGCTAAATACATACGTACTGCTAAATCAAGCATTCCCATTTGGATAGATCCTCCTGACGCTTCACCAAGGCATAATTTCAAATCTACATAGGCCTCTAATCCTAGATTATCTAATGCCGATTTAGCTGCTTTTTCAGCCGATAAATGGGATGCCATAATATAATCCATCGTATTAGGTTCTATTGATTTTGCCACCAGTGCACAAGCACTTGTATTAAAACCATCAATAATAACTAATGCTTTATGTGCTGCTGCACCTAACATAATGCCCACAATACAAGCGAATTCAAAGCCCCCTACAGCCGATAATATACCTATGCCATCGTTTTTATCGATATCTTTATATTTTTCTAATACATCGTGAACAATCCGTTGTTTTAACTTCAACCGTTCGTCGGAAATATTACTGCCTCTACCAGTTGCTTCTTCTGCAGTCAACCCAGCAAATTTTGCCGTCATCAAAGCACTAGCAGTCGTATTAGCAATGCCCATTTCACCAACAAGAAATACATTATAGCCTTCTTGTATTTTTTCTTTTACTAAAGCAATACCCGCTTCAATACCTTCTATAGCTTGCTCCCGTGTCATAGCAGGCTCTTCTACGAAGTTCTTAGTTCCCATACCAAGTTTATGAATACGCAGTCCCGGCACCCATGACATATCGGCAGCTACGCCCATATCGATGACTTCCATATCAGCACCACAATAGTTAGCCAAAGAATTAGCACCAGCCCCTTTAGGAATTAAATAGTTTTGAGTCATACCAATCGTTGTTTCCTTAGGATAAGCGCTAACCCCCATATCAGCTACGCCGTGATCTGCAGAAGCAATAATCATACAGGGTTTTGGAATCTGTACATCCACCTGCCCTGTAGCCGCTGCGTATTGTGCCACTATAGGAACAAGTTTGCCATAAGCCACTGTGCCACCTACCGTGTGCCAAGCCTCTATAATAGATTCTTCAATGTCAGTACTTCGCTTTTCTATACGTTCACAGGTGGTTTCTAAAAGTCCCATACGTCCTCCCTTAAATAACCCGTTAATGCCTGTATATTATTAATAAGTCTCTCATTACTATTATGCCTTTATTTCCTTAATTGGCCCGTTAAGTACGGCAATTTATTACGAATATCTCGGCATTTTTCAAGATATTCTTCTAACGCTTCTCCATTATCGTCAGCTAACAACAATGTTCTTACGTATTCCATTTCTTTTTCAATTTGTGAAAGTCCTTTTAATACATTGTTTCTGTTGCCATAAATGATTTCTCGCCACATGCTTGGCAAGCCGCCTGCTACGCGAGTAGAATCACGGAACCCACCAGCTGATAAACGCATGCGCAACTCTCCTAATTCATCACCTCCAGCAATGTTGGTAATCATAGAAGCCATCAAATGTGGTGTATGACTGACCATAGCCAGGTACTCATCATGTTCATACAACCCTACTCGTTCGATGCGAGAACCCAACGCACGTCCCATATCTTCTAGCTCTTGAGCGACAGTAGCACTATAAGCCGGAGAAGATGGATCTTCTAATATAATCCAACCCATCCCTTTAAATAGATTTTTATGAGATACTTCATAACCACCTTTTTCAGAACCTGCCATAGGGTGAACGGAAACAAAGACAACCCCTTCTGGAATAGATTCATAAACGGCTTTTGCAAAGTTTTCCTTCGCACTCGATACATCAGTAATAATTTGTCCCGGTTTTAAAAGATGTGCTATTTCCTTAAATAACGCCGCATTTGTATCTGGTGGCAAGGAAAAAACAATGATATCTGACTCTTCTAATAAGGGCTCAATCTCCGTATAAGCATGTTTTACAACACCGTCTTGTAATGCCGCCTCACAAACTTCACGACGGCGTGCATAGCCTACTACACTGTAATCTGTATAGGCACTTAAGGCCTTCGCCAAAGAGCCTCCCAGCAATCCTAATCCTATAATACCGACTGTTTTCCCCATAGCATATCCTCATATTCTTATAATTCTATAGACTTTGTCTTTATTATAACATAAAAACGTGCCCTATTAGGGCACGTTTTGTAGCAGATTTACAAAGGTTTTCATTACATCGTGAAGAGCGATGTATAACCCATGTATCTCTACGTATTATGTACATATTATTTGAATTCATCGCAAAGGCTATCAAATAGTGCTTGATCTGGTTTCACTACGTCTTCTGTTAATGGACGCGGATGCATACCACCATTGGCTGCAGCCAATGCTTTTTCAAAGGAAGGACGACTTGTGTCTTGGTAAATCAAACCAGTCACAAGACCTTCTGTATCACCTAATACTTTCAATGCATTAGCACGATCAGCTGGATCGTAACCTTCTGGCAATGTAGTTAAGTGCTCTTTGAACCAATCATAGCTATTGTGTTTGTTGTATGTTACACAAGGGCTAAATACATTGATAAAAGAGAAACCTTCATGATCCATCGCTTGTTGAATCAAATCCACTAATTCAGCGCGGTTGATCATATAGCTTTGAGCTACAAATGTAGCACCTGCTGCGATTGCTGTTTCACAAATAGATAATGGTGTTTCAAATGCACCATGTGGTGTCGTTTTTGTCACAAAACCGATATCAGAACGAGGAGACGCTTGGCCTTTTGTCAAACCATATACATGATTATCCATTACGATATATGTCATATTTACGTTGCGTTTGAACGCATGAATAGTATGACCCATACCGATAGCGAACGCATCGCCGTCACCAGAACAAGCTATCACTTCTAAATCTTGATTCGCTAATTTCACACCTTGTGCATAAGGAAGTGCACGACCATGTGTGGTATGCGCACCATAAGCATAGAAATAACCACCGATACGGCTAGAACAGCCGATACCAGAAATAACGGCTAATTTTTCTGGTGCAATATTCTTAGCTGCAACTGCATCAGTGATAGCAGCTTGGACGCCGTAATGGCCACAGCCTGGACACCAGTTAGGACGAATATCGTTTCTGTAATCTTTAGCTGTTGTCATATTATAGGACCTCCTTAATCGCATGTTTCACATAACTTTTTGTGAATGGATTGCCATCGTATTTCAAGCAGCTAGAAATTTTAGATTTCTTATGCATGTTGATCTTGAACAAGTTCGTTAATTGTCCTGTTTTATTGTGTTCAACAACAACTACTTTTTTAGCAGCATCCATAAATGGTTGCAATTGTTTAGCTGGGAACGGTTTAATGAGGCGCAATTGTAAGTGGTTTACTTTTACCCCTTCTTCATCAAACTCAGCTACCGCTTCTTCAATAGCACCGCGACTAGAAGCAATACCTACAACGAGAACATCAGCTTCATCGTATTTTGCATTGTTCAAGAATGGCTCATAATTATCAGCCACTGTTTCTAATTTGCGGAAACGTTTGTCCGTTTGGGCAACGTGCATAGTTGGTGCTTCTGCAGGTTTACCTTCTTCATTATGTTCCAAACCAGTGGAAAGGAATAAACCATTTTTCATGCCTGGAATAACACGTGGAGAAATACCATCTTCTGTCAATTCAAAGCGTTTGAAGTAGTTTGGTTGCACCAATTCAGGAAGATCGGCTTCTTTCATCATTTTACCGCGGTTAATAGGTACACGGTTCAAATCGAAAGCTGGTACAGATTGTTTATTCAAACCTTGTTGTAAGTCTGGCATGAAAATAACTGGACATTGATACATTTCAGCTAAGTTGAAAGCTTTTTGAATCTCATAGAAACATTCTTCAATTGATGTTGGAGCAATAACGATCCCAGAGTAATCGCCATGCGCATTGTAGCAAGCCGCATCAATATCGGATTGTTCTACTTTCGTAGCCATACCAGTAGATGGACCAGAACGTTGTACATCGATAACAACCATTGGCAGTTCAGCCATAGACGCCATAGACAAGGACTCAGCCATCAAGGAAAGACCTGGACCAGATGTACATGTAAAGCCACGAACGCCTGCATATACGCCACCCATAGCAGTCATACAAGCAGCGATTTCGTCTTCTGTTTGTACCACAGTAGCGCCCAATTTATCCATATGTTTAATCATATATTCCATAACTTCAGAAGCTGGAGTGATTGGATAAGACGCCATGAATCGAGAACCTGCTGCAATGGCACCCAGAGCACACGCTTCGTTACCGAGCAAGAACATTTGGTCTTTTTTACCAGGTACAGGTAATGTGTCGATGTCTACATCCCCCATATTCTCCATAACAAGAGTATGTCCATCTTCAAAAGCTTGTAAGTTTTTATCAATAATATCTTGCGATTTACTAGCGAAACGCGCTGCAATAGCATCGCGGAATGTTTGTTTTTCAAAGCCCAATAGCGCTACGGACATCCCTAATGCTACGATATTTCTCATCAACAAAGAGCCTTGTTTCAAAGCTGTTTCAGAGATTGGTAAGGATAAACAAGTGATGTTAGCATTTTCATACTTAGAAAAGTCTGGTTGCACTTTGCTATCGCAAATGATATAACCACCATCGCGCACTTCTACACCATGCATATCAACTGTTTCTTGGTCTAATGCCAATAAGAAGTCGATATTTTCACCGATAGACATGATTTGCTCTAATGCTACGCGTAATGCGAATGTAGTGTGACCACCTTTAATACGAGATGCGAACAAACGTTGACTGTATAAAGAATATCCTTCTTTTGCAAGGATTGTGGCCATAATTTCGCCACAACTCTCAATACCTTCACCTTGTTGTCCACCCATTTTCCAGATAAAATCTTTACGTTTTTGCAAGAGATTCACCCTCCTTAGGATACTAATTCCACTGCTGACAAGTGTATACCCTACTCAATTGACTTACAGCCAAGTAATAAACCTGTCTCATACTGTCATTGTATCACTTCTCATAAGGGTTTACAATGTATCATTTCGCATAATATTAGCATTAAATATACGTATCATTACTAAAAATTATAAATAAAAAGAGCAGCCTATTTGCATGGCTGCTACTTTTACGGATGATTAATATATTTCTCTAATATACTTTACACGCAAAAAAGTCGTAAATTATATAGAATATTTATTCTTTAATCCTTTGTACTGCCGCCTCCATAGAGGAATCAGTAAAAAAGATTTCTTCTAATACCAGTCCTTGCGGCGGCGCTGTTTTTCCAATTCTCCGGCGGTCTTTCGCCAACAATAACTGCGGTACTGCACGGGGATCAATACGACCTAACCCGATATCGACGAGCAGTCCTGCAATATTGCGTACCATGTGATAGAGAAATCCATCTCCAACGACATCAATCCGAATGTGCCCATGGTGCTCCGTAATCCCCACCGCATAAATGGTCTTCACTGGATCCACAGGGGTCGTGTTAGCCCCTTTTAAGGTAGTAAAATCATGGGTCCCCTCTAAATATCGAGCCCCTTCTTGCATAGCTTCTATATGTAAAGGCTTCTTCACATGCCAATGGTAGCGATGGGTTAAAGGATCCGCAATGAGGCGATTATAAATTGTATAACTATAGGCTTTGCCGAAAATATTATGCCGTGGCTTCCAATCTAAGGGAATTTCAATGGCCTCTACAACCACAATATCTTTCGGCAAATGAGCAATCATAGCACGCGGAATATTCTCTACAGGAATATTCCCCGACGTTTGGAATGCACACACTTGAAAGCGCGCATGAACTCCTGCATCTGTACGCGATGCACCATATACTTGGATAGGTTCATTACAGATTTTGGACAGTCCTTCTTCTAAGGCGCCTTGTACCGTTATGCCTTTATCGGCAGGCTGTTTTTGATACCCTGCTAAGTGAGTCCCATCATAAGCAACAATAATTCGTATATTTCTCATCGATGTAACCACCATAACACAATGAGTACTACAGTGACGAGGATTACTGTACCTACTCCAATGTAATCAATAGGAGTAATGGTCAATTCTTTCATCCGTGTTCGATTGACGCCACCACGATAGCACCGAGCTTCCATAGCAATGGCTAATTCATCAGCACGTCGGAAGGCGCTAATAAACAATGGCACTAATAGAGGCACCATATTTTTAGCCCGTTGAATGAGACTGCCTGTGACAAAATCAGCGCCCCTTGCAGATTGAGCTTTCATAATTCGATCTGTTTCGTCTAGCAAGGTAGGAATAAATCGTAACGCAATAGTCATCATCATCGCTAGTTCGTGGGCTGGCACACCGATACGACGGAAAGGTGATAATAGATGTTCTATACCATCTGTCAATCGAATTGGCGATGTAGTATAGGTCAACAACGAGGAAAAAAGGATTAAGAAAATCAATCGCGCCCCCATTTGTAAACCCATGGCTACGCCTTTATCTGTAATATTAATGATACCGTAAGAGAAAAGGCTTTCACCAGGGGTCGTAAAGATGTGAATACCCATAGTAAAAACGATAATAATCCATAAGGGTTTAACAGAACGCCACAAAAGATTCAACGGTAATCGAGACAGCAATAAAGCGCCTACTGTAAAGGCCCCTACAATACCATAAGCAAGCGGTGTATTAGCTAAGAAAATAGCGATAATAAAAATAGTGGTAGCAATGATTTTAGCCCTTGGATCCATGCGATGGATGAAGGAATTACCAGGAAAATACTGGCCAATCGTAATATTATTTAACATGTTGGCCTCCTTCCACAATTGCCTCTACTGCGTCATCTACAGTGAGGATATCGTTAGAAATAGGCAACCCTCTCTCCCGCAATGATTCAATAAGAACCGATACAGGCGGCACATCGACACCGACACTTTGCAACACTTGGCGATGGTCTTTAAAAATCGTCAATGGTTCACCATCAAGAACGACTTGCCCTTTATCAAGAACGATAAGGCGCGTAGCCATTCGAGAAATATCTTCCATATTGTGAGACACAAGAATGACAGTGATGCCTTTTTCTTTGTGTAATTTAATGATTTGTTCAAAAATCTCTTCTCGTCCAAATGGATCAAGACCTGCTGATGGTTCATCGAGGACGAGGAAATCCGGTTCCATAGCGATAACACCAGCAATAGCAACGCGGCGCATTTGTCCCCCCGACAGATGGAATGGAGACCGCTCTGCATAAATATCATAATGTAGCCCTACAAACTGCATGGCTTCCCGTACACGGCGGTCTACTTCATCATCAGGTAACCCTAAATTTTTAGGCCCAAAGGCAATATCTTGAGCTATTGTTTCTTCGAAGAGCTGATGTTCTGGATATTGAAATACCATACCTACCTTATGGCGCATCGTCTTAGCTTCTTCTGTTTTGGCGCTAATATCTACACCATTCACAGTAACCGTGCCTGTCGTTGGATGTAATAAACCATTTAAATGTTGTACGAACGTGGATTTACCTGATCCTGTATGACCAATGATACCGAGAAATTCTCCATTCTCAATGGAGAGGGAAATGCCCGATAAAGCTTGTTTCTCAAAAGGAGTCCCTACACCGTACGTATAGGTAATGGAATCTAGTTGTATAGCCATTACTGTGCTCCTCCTTTATGAAATACTGATTCTAAAGCAGTACCTAATTCATCATTAGTAATGATATCTTTAGGCAAATCCATGCCTTTGTCTTGCAATTTAGCCGCCACTTCTGCCGCTACTGGCACATCCAGGCCTAGGGATTTCAACGTATCTACTTGCGTGAAGATCTCTCGTGGTGTACCTTCTTGCAACTTAACGCCATTTTTCATAACTACTATGCGATCAGCCGTAACCGCTTCTTCCATAAAATGAGTAATATATACGATAGTAATACCTTCTTCTTTATTAAGTTTATGCACTGTTTGCAATACTTCTTGACGCCCTTTCGGATCAAGCATAGCCGTCGGTTCATCTAAAACAATGCAATCCGGCTTCATAGCGAGAACCCCTGCAATAGCAACGCGCTGTTTTTGACCGCCTGATAAGAGATGCGGCCCATGCTCAGCATAATCTGTCATATTGACAGCAGCTAAAGCATCATCTACGCGTTTACGAATATCTTCACTAGGAATTCCTAAATTTTCTGGACCAAAGGCTACATCTTCTTCTACAACAGCCGCTACAATTTGATTATCTGGATTTTGGAATACCATCCCTACATGTTGGCGAATATCCCAAATATGATCCGTATCGAGCGTATCGTAACCACATACAGTAATGGAACCTTCGCTAGGCTGTAGTAAGACGTTAAAATGTTTAGCTAACGTACTTTTACCACTCCCATTAGTCCCGATAATAGCGACAAACTCTCCCCGCTTGATAGATAAAGTTACATCATCTAAGGCGCGTACATCATTGCCATTTTCATCGGTATAGATATGACTTACATGATCTACATCAATCATGATATCTTCTGTGTTCATTCTTTTCGTACCTTTCTAAGTCAATTTCGCTGTCTATGAAAGCATATTCATACTCACCGCACCACAAACTACTGATAGGTACAGTACAACTCATTTTACGAGAAATCTAACATTCTCTCATATAAGCGATAACTGCTATTAACGACGATATATATACTAGTCGATTGTACCACATATGGAGGCATAAAAAAAAGGTTCTATAATAAATGTTGGGGTGTCACCATCAAGGTGGCACAACCAACATTATTTTTTTGCAAAAAAA
>NZ_CALPCS010000009.1 GCF_943193065.1 Veillonella agrestimuris | reverse complement strand
ATGGCACCAACCACATAAGTGATTGGTGCCAAACAAATGATTAGGGATAAGCACCCCAACATTTGACAGAGAGCCAAAAAAGAGACTCCCGAAGGAGTCTCTTTCATATAGTTAACTATCAAATTAGAATTTGTAGTTAAGTTCTGCACGGTAGAAGTCGCCAAGGTCGTTACCTGCTTGGTCTTCCCAAGAGAAGCCATAGTAAGCGGACAAGCCAACGTTGTTTTGTAATGCATAATCAACAGTTGCCATCCAACCTTTAGCATCTTGAGTGTAGAATTGGTTCCAAGTGGAATCAATGATAGGTGCATTTACGTCTTGATCGAAGTATTGACCTTTCACGCCCCAAGTACCAGATTTACGGATGTCGTAGTTACCGAAGCCAAGACCAGCAACCCAAGCGGAAGAATCTTCTACATGGGAGTCTTTTAACCATTCGCCACCAACCCAAACTTTGTCGAAGTTAGTGTCAGCATGGAAACCATAAAGATTTTTGTAATCTTCTGTAGCACCAACAGTACGTAAGCCAGAGTTTACACGACCATAGAAACCGCCTAATTCAACTTTATCAGCGATTTTGCCTTTTAAGCCTAAGTATGTAGCACCTACATTATCAGCACGAGTGATGTTATCAAGCTCGCCAGATACCATGTAACCATGACCTGCAGTGAATGTTACTTTGTCGTTGCCAGCTACTACAGCAGCACCGTCGAAAGTACCATCGAACATTAAGCCGTTACCGAATACATGACCGAAACGACCTGCTACAGCAGATACACGCTCACCGAAGTTATGTTTTACATATGCACGATCGATGTAAGCTTTACCTTGAGCATTTCCAGCACCTTCACCGAATTCGAAGTTATCAGAGTTCAAACGAACTACTGCTTCAGTTTTATCGTTTACACGTGCGTTGAATTGTACACGAGCACGAGCGTCGAATTTAGATTTGTGAGTATTGCCGTTAGCATCAGTGAATACTGCATCTTCGTTGCCACGGTAACGTAAACGCATATCGCCTGTTACTTTAACATTACCAACGCGGTCTTCCAAAGCTGCTACACGAACGCCCAAGTTGTTCAATTCGTTGGAGAACTCGTCAGCCAAGCGGTTGATCATAGCTTGTTGCTCAGCGTTAGCGCGGTCTTGGTTAGCCATAGCTTTAGCTACCATTTGAGCCATTTCGTAACGAGTGATGTCGTTTTGGCCTTTGAAAGTGCCATCTGGATAACCGTTAACGATACCAGCTGCTGCCAATTGGGAAACTGCTTGGTATGCCCAGCTATCTGGAGTTACATCGGAGAATGGGTTAGCTGCGAATGCAGTAGTTACACCCAATACTGCTGTTGCTGCAAAAATTGCTGCGAATTGTTTTTTCATAGTTGAATTCCTTCTTTCTGAAATAAACGAGAATAAAAATTGTTACAAGATATAGACTTAACAATTCATCTCCATTTCAGAAGTTCGAATTCTCTTTGGGAGTGTCCACGTTTCCTCGCCATGAATCTAGTTCAAAAATGTCGATGTGCTGTTTTGTCCTCACTTGTGCCCTGATATTAGCACGAAGGATTTTTGATGTAAACCCTTTTTTCTCATTTACATTCTCATTTATAAAAATTAAATTTCAAAAAATCATGGTTAGCCGCATAGAATCTAACTCAATCAAGGTTAATAAATTTTTAAAATTTATACAAATTTCTTACAGTTTTTTTATATTGATATTTATTCTCACATCTACTATTAAGTTTTTCTAATTAATGATAATTCTATTTATTTTATTTTAGATAAAGTTATATGCACAGTATCTCCTTTTCTTCATGTAAATACTAAAAAGGAGGCCTTCAATGAGGCCTCCTATATATATACTATTATATATATAATACTTTAATAGATTTATTTAATAGAATTTTCATAGTGGTGTATAGGTAGATTAATAGTATATATACTATATGTAGTATATATAATGATTAGATTTTACTGACTAGTTTTTGTGGTTATCTACTATATCTAGTATATATCCATCATCCTAGACAAATTAGAATTTATAATTTAATTCAGCTCTGTAGAAATCGCTCAAGTCATTGCCGCTTTGATCTTTAGAGTTGAAACCATAACCAGCACTTAAGCCGACATTGTCTTGTAATGCATAATCAATGCTTGCCATATATCCTTTGTAACCATTGGATGTATTCGTCAAGTCATACGCTTGATCCCAAGTGGAACTTACGATTGGAGCATTTGCTTTTTGATTAAAGTATTGGCCTTTAATATCCCAAGTACCTTTTTTAGAGATATCGTAGTTACCGTAACCAATACCTGCGGTCCATGCTGCAGAGTCAGATACATTAGAAGCTTTCAACCATTCGCCGCCAACCCAAACTTTATCTTTTTTAAAGTCTGCATTGAAACCATATACATTTTGGCTATCGTTTGTTTGGATTACGCCATTATGGTTCAAATCACCGCTGGACATTCTCGCATAGAACCCACCAAGAGAAGATTCTTGACCAATTTTACCTTTCAAACCTACATAGGACATAGATGGGTTATCAGATGTTTGATTTTGATCAGCTGCGCCATCTAACATGTAACCATAAGCACCTTGTAATTGTACTTTATCATTGCCAATGTTTAATTGAGCACCATCAAAAGAATCATCATACATCAAACCGCCACCGATAACTTGGTTGAATCGTCCTGCTTTAGCAGATACGTTATCACCGAATTTGTGATTTACATAGGCACGATCAATAGTTGCCGTACCGCTGTTGTTCGAGCCCTCACCAAATTCGTAGTTACCTTTTACACGTACTACTGCTTCCGTTTTATCATTTACATTGGCATTAAATTGAACACGTGCACGGCCATCGAATAAGGATTTGCTATCAGCTTTATACACACCTTTATCCTCTGAACCTTGGTAACGTAAACGCATATCGCCCGTTACTTTCACATTACCTACCCGATCTTCTAAGGCAGATACACGCACACCTAAGCTGTTTAATTCATTAGAGAATTCATCAGCCAAACGGTTAATCATCGCTTGTTGTTCTGCATTTGCCCGATCTTGGTTAGCCATCGCCTTTGCTACCATTTGAGCCATTTCGTAACGAGTAATATCGTTTTGACCTTTGAAAGTACCATCTGGGTAACCATTAATAATACCTGCCGCTGCTAATTGAGATACAGATTGGTATGCCCAGCTATCTGGCGTTACATCGGAGAATGGATTAGCAGCATAAGCTGTAGTTACACCCAATACTGCAGTTGCTGCAAATACAGCAGCCAATTGTTTTTTAATCATGTTTTGTTTCATCATAGTTTCCTTCTTTCTTTAAAAGATATGTTTATCTATATATGCAGAAGGCCTACCATCTATTGAGACTCCCTAAGGACTATGATGTACATAACGTTCTAGTAGAGTATCCACGTTTCCTCTTCTGTAGTTATATAGTCAAAATCACTTATAAGAACCACAACGTTGATGTTGTGCCTTGCTGTGATTACACTATACAACTGGTCAAAAACTTTGTAAAGCATTTTACACAATTTAATATTATGAAATTTCCTTCATGAAGAATTTTGTCATCAAAAAATCAGGTTTTATCTATAATTCTTAAAAATTTAATTTTATAAAATTTCATTTTTCTTAATTTAATTCAGTGTTAATTTAATATATTTTTTCATTTCATTGATTTATTAACCTTATTTTTAATAAGATACTAATAAGTTATACTTCTTTATTACTGGTATTAAAATAAAACCGACCTCCTAGTATTAGATTTTACAAATCTAATACTAGGAGGTCAGTTTAAGTTTACTATTTAATTATAAATCTATCTCTTAACTATTCGCATAATGATTAATCAAACATCCTGCATCAATGATGGCTTTTTCTTCTTGTTCTATATCGCCTAAACGAAGTGTAATTTCTGTTACATTTCCATTATCACTAATGACATAGGCTGTATAGTGATCGCTTTCACCATTTAATATAGATTTTACATTAGGAATCCAAATGTAGTCGCCTACGGCCATAGAATGGGATTGGTCTTCATCGATTAAGAACGGCAACATCCCCCAATTCATCACATTGCTGCGATAACGTTTCGTAGCATATTCCAAAGCAATATTAGCAGCGCCGCCAAGAACGCGTTGGCACGATGCAGCTTGTTCACGAGCCGATCCATCACCTGGTTTATTAGCATAGATTACACTACCAAGGGAAGTATGTGTCCAGAAATCTTCAACAGAATCGGAAAGATTCATAGCTTTGCTGATGATATCATACACAGTTTGGATATTGCTGTATTGTTTTTCTTGACGTGCTTTTTCCATAGAGCGAATCGCTTTTGCACGACCTACATATTCAGGGACCTTACGGCTAAGGGTAAATTCAGATAACGCATATGGGTCAGAACGATACGACGAAGTTTCGCCAGATGGAATCAATTCGTCTGTCGTCGTTACAGGGTCGTCAATATAAGCAGCTACTTTTAGAATCAAATTATCTTGCAATGGTTCAATCGTTGGCCACGGTTTAATAGATGGAGCATACACTAGCTCCTCTTCTTTGTTAGCCTCACCAAAGCCATTGTATACTTTGCTTTCATACGGTTTCGCATCGAAATGGTATGGTTTGATAGTATCGTTATAATCTACCTCTGTAGCTGGCGTTAACGCACCACCATAGATGGCTGTAGCGGCTACAGAACGAGCATCCATTAAGCCAACAGAAGAAATTTGTCCATTGCCTGGTTTGGAGCCTTCTCGATTCGGGAAGTTACGCGTTGCATGGCGAACACTGAATCCTTCGTTATTTGGCGTATCACCAGCGCCAAAACAAGGTCCACAGAAAGCAGTTCTAACGATGGCACCTGCTTCTACTAAATCGACAAGGGCACCATTTTTCATCAATTCTAAATAGATTGGTTGGCTCGACGGATATACGCTGAAAGCAAATCGACCATTGCCGACACTTTTACCAGCTACGATATTAGCAGCAGCGACGATATTTTCATATAAACCACCGGAGCAGCCTACGATAATACCTTGATCGCAATGTAGTTTTCCATCTTTATATTTGTCAACGAGGCCTAAGGACAGAGATTTATTATCTAATTGCTCTACCGCTTGTTCTTCAATGTGTTTCAACAAGTCTAAGCCGCCTTCGTTAAGTTCTTTAATGGTATACACATTACTTGGATGGAATGGCATAGCAATCATCGATTCAATTTTGTCCAAATCTACAACGACAGCACCATCGTAATACGCTACATCTCCTGGGTTCATGGCTTTAAAATCGCCTAGACGACCATGTAAGGCTAAGAAATCGCGCACTTTATCATCCGTTCGCCATACAGTAGATAAGCAAGTCGTTTCTGTACTCATCACATCAATGCCATTACGGAAGTCTACGGATAATTCACTCACGCCAGGGCCAACAAATTCCATAATTTTGTTTTTTACAAAACCATTTTTAAATACTGCCTTTTCAATAGCTAGTGCTACGTCTTGTGGACCAATACCGTGTTTCGGTTTGCCTTTCAAATAAATAGCAATAACACCAGGGCGTTTAATATCATACGTGCGGCTCAACAATTGTTTTACCAACTCAGGCCCACCTTCGCCAATGGCGATGGTACCAAATGCACCATAACGAGTATGACTGTCAGATCCTAGAATCATTTTACCGCCACCAGCTACCATTTCACGCATATATTGGTGAATAACAGCCATATGAGGCGGTACATAAGTGCCACCAAAGCGTTTTACCGCAGATAAACCAAATACGTGGTCATCTTCATTAATGGTGCCACCAACAGCAGCCAAACTATTATGGCAGTTCGTTAAAATATATGGTACGGGGAAATGATCTAAACCACTAGCAATCGCAGTTTGGATAATCCCTACATAGGTAATATCATGAGACGTTAAGGCATCGAATTTAATTTTTAAATTCTCCATCCCTTCCGCTTGTTGGTGAGATGCTAAAATGCCATAAGCAATTGTCTCTTTTTCAGCACTCTCTTTGTCCAATTGTAAATCTCGAACCACTGGAGAATTGGCTTCAATTAACTCAGAGCCATTACGAAGAAATACGCCATCATGTAATAGTGTTACCATATACGTTCCTCTTTCTTTTTAACATAAGCACTTGTGATATATTTATCCCATAGCATACTCATTATTATTTCGAATAATTAGTATACCTATATGTTATACTAATTATGTCATAACTTCAAATAGATGGTTTTCTCTTTTATCATAAAATAAATTTATTTCTAATTCTATTTGAAACTATGTCACAAAAAAAGCTGCCACAGCATGTGGTAACTCATGCTGTGACAGCTTTTTTGATATTTATATATACTATATAATCTCTTAAATAGCGTATTTCACGAATCCCAATACATGGTCGATAGGCACGGGACCAATAAATCGACTGTCGCTAGAATGGTTCCGATTATCCCCCATAACGAAGACATGACCTTCTGGAACAACCACAGGTGTACTGCGGCTAAAATTCATATAATGTTCTTTCGTATATGGTTCTTGCAATTCAACACCATTACGCCATACGTGACCATCTTTAAATTCTAATGTATCACCTGGTTTACCGATTACTCGTTTTACCCACACATCGTTGCTAGCCGCATCTTTATTAAATACAGCAATATAATTCATAAGTGGTTCTTTCACATCATCCATCCAAGTGCGGGGACGGTTAACACGACTATCGATAATGACAATTTGCCCATAATCTGGCATATCTCGTAACACATGTTCCCATTTGGTAACGATTAAATATTGTCCATTATGAAGGGTATCGTCCATAGATTCACCAGATACGCGCGTTGGTTGTACCAAGAAAATATGGATAACCGTAGCAATGACTAAGGCCAAGGCAATGGCATAAACCCAATCTAGCACTTCTTTGAGAAATTTATTATTCATTAATGGCCTCCCTTATCAAATCGACCGCCAAATACGTCATGTACGTCTTGTATTGTTATGAAAGCTGTCGGATCAACTTCATAAACAGTGTTTTTTAAGCGAGTTATTTCCAGTCTCGTCACTACTGAATACAGCATATGCTTCGGTTGCTTTAAATAGCCTCCTTCACCATATAATATAGTAACGCCTCGGTTAAGTTCCGCATTAAGAGCATCGGCAATTTTTTCAGAGTTTGCCGCATCAGTGATGATGGCTACCCCTTTTGATTCCTCTAAGCCAGTAATAGTTATGTCAATCATTTTATAAGCAATGAAATAGGCCACCAAAGAGTACATAGCGCTATCCCAAGTATACACAAATCCCGCTGCCCCAAGGATAACAAGGTTCATAGCCATAACGATTTCCCCTACAGAGAAAGTAGTTCGTTTATCAAAAATAATCGCTACGATTTCAGAGCCGTCTAAACAACCGCCATTACGAATAATGAGGCCTACCCCAATACCTAAGATAATCCCCCCGAAAATAGCCCCTAAAAATGGATTCGTCGTAACGGGCTCAAAATAGTGTGCCAAACTAGAAAAAATAGCCATCCACACAATAGAGAAAAGCGTTGATATAGTAAAATCTTTGCCGTTTACTTTCAAACCGATATACAAAAAAGGTAAGTTCAAGAGAACAACAAAAATACTAAAGGAAATCCCTGTCAGTTCTGCTGCCATTAGAGAAATACCTACTACACCACCGTCAATGATGCTATTAGGTACTAAAAATAAATCAAGGCCTACTGTGTAAATCAAAGCGCCAATAATCATAAAAAAAGCGCGCTTTAACAAATTAGACCAGGACGTTTTTTTCATACTAGTCATTCGTTTCTCCTTCATTATATAAACGTTGAATCGCTTCTCTTCTCTTCGCTTCTATATCGCTATCGTTTACTACGTCTTCCACTTGATCCGCCACGTGTTGCAATTGTTTCGTATAACGCATACCGATAACATAAGCCGTTAAATCATCAATCGGTTCTGGAGGAAATTGCATCCCTTTCGGCACGAGTTTACGCCATCCTGTAGGCGGATTATACTGCCAATATAATTTCCGCGCTTCCTCTGTACTATGAGATTCATCAATGAGACTCGTCGTAATGCGGTGATTGCGCCCTACTTGTTGAATCATGGGATATAATCGCTTATGGTTGGTTCCATTACCACAAACTATATGGGTTATACCAAAATAATCGGTAATGATCCTCTCTATATGCGGTATAAGCTCTTTTGTTTCTACAATGGTACGGCACATCAATTCTCCTTCATGTGAAAGCACAGCTAACCCTGTCTTTTCATTACCTGGATCGATGGCTAATATATAATCTCTATTCATAGTCACATCCCCTTACTTATCACAATATGTATATTTTACCACAAAATAAATAGCCTATGTATTGAATTTCATACATAGGCTATCCTTTATAGATTATTTTATGATAACTTGAATGTTTATCGATATCTTATAATTCTTATATCCATACTATATAACGTACATTCTCCCTTTCTTAGCGATTAAGAATAGCATTATGTAACGCCGTCATTTGGGTAATACGCAATTTAATATGTACTGGGCCAGACGAATACGTATCGCCCTCTGCATAAGCTTCTACGTGTACCTTGCCTTGCATATTCGCTACTCGACGCATAGCGGAGAACAATTCGTCTCCCGGAATAGTGCCAATATCACCGGTTAAAGAATCTGGTACAATACCTTTTGCTTTTGCTTGTTCATTCACTTGTTTTAAAAAATTTAACATCGTTCCTTGGGCATTGAAACCACCGTCGATGACTGCTGAATGAATGAGCTCTCCAGATTTATATACAAATTGCTGCGGATATACTTGAATCGTTGCGATAGCCGGCTCACCAGCAATGATATTACCAGCAGCTACTACTTGTAACACCATAGGGTCTTTAGATTCTACAATTTTCTGAATAGTCACTTCTGTATTTTGTCGGTCCACATAAATAACACTTCGATCCACATCAGTTACACCAATACGGCGTAATACTAATCGGTTCGTATCATTAATAATATTGTTAACCGCTTCCGTAGCCTCTTCTTCACTTAACCCATTACGAACAACCGCTTGTGCTAACAATTGATCTACTTGGAATAAAATCGTTCCTTCACGCAATTGAATAATGCCATTTTGCAATTGTTCTTGTGTTTCTTGCAGCTCTGCAATATGGTTTTCCATCGTTTTTCGAGTGGCTTCTAAGTCTTTTAATTTTTGAGCCGCTTCATTATAAGATGCTTCCATAGCTGCTAATTCTGCTTCTGTAGCAGAGAGATCGGCACGAGCTGCTTCTAATTCTTGGCGACTCAATTCAACTTCCTGTTGGATAGTAGCAATCTCTTCTAATCGCTCTGCTAATTCTTGTTTATTAGCATCCAATAACTGTTGTCCTTCTAAAAGCTCTTTATTTTTAGCTTCTACTTCCGATGTGAGTTTCGCCATATCAGCACGCAATTGATCCATACCAAACAAAGCAGTCCGTACACTTTGAGACGTGAACGTCAAAACCCCAACCGTAGCAGCCGCAACTAAAAGGCCCGTCACAATAGTAACAATAATGGATGTATGCTTCGGTCGTAAGCCAAAGAGGGACATCCGCTTTTTGCCGACTTTTGTTCCCAGCTTATCACCCATGTAAGCGATGAGACCGCCCATGATAGCAATGATAAAAAGAATTTTTAATCCTACAAGCATGGTGCCCCTCCTTTCAAACGAACTTTACCTCGATACGCGCCAGTTCAAATATAAACCAGCAATGACGCCTAATACGTCAGGAATTAAAGCGGCTGTCAATGTTGGAATCGCTCCACCTTTACCTAATGCACCAGCAAAGGTCATAACGCCGTAGTATATAAAGATAATAAAAATACTAATGCCAAAACCGATAGAAGAACTAGACCGTTGTTTTTGTAATCCTAACGGCGCCCCTACGAGAGCAAATACAAAGCTTGCCAATGGAATCGTAAAGCGTTGGTACATTTCCATTTCTAACTTGCTCGCATCTGTATAAGCCGCTTTATATGCTTTAATGCGGTGACGTAACTCTTTAATAGTCAATTCTTCTGGTTTGCGTTGATCTTGTTGAATGTCTTTCGGTTCCATTTTGATTGGCAGAATTTGCTCTGTAAAACGCATTGTCCGTTCTACACCATTGCCAGCAGATACGTCATAAATAATGCCATCATGCATAATCCATACGGAACCATTCCATTCAGCACGGTCAGCATTTTCTACTTGTTGCAATTCCCCATTTTCATTGAATTGCTGTACCGTAATCATACGCAGCTCTTTGCTCTCACTATCAAAGTGTTTTGCGTACATCAAAGTGCCAAGATTATCGCCATTCATCGACTTCAACACTACGTGATCCTGTGTCCTAGGCGTCGAATTCTTCATAATATCTTCGCGTACGATTGTTTGGTACATATTATTTGTCCGCGGCACCACGTATTCGTTAAAGGCTACAGCACCGATGGAAATAATAAGAGCCAAAATATATACAGGCATAGCCAATCGCAAAAAGCTAAGCCCGCCAGCACGCATAACTACGATTTCACTAGTACTACTTAAACGGCTAAAAGCCATCAAAGAACCGAGCAATACAGACATAGGGAATGTCAAAATAACGATGCTCGGCATAGCTAATACAAAAGCTTTCAATACAGTTAATAGTGGTGCACCGTATTCAGTAATATACTGTGCGATGCGGAATAATGTACCAGTACCGACAAAGATACTAGTAAATGCAAAAACACCAAATAGGAAAGGACCTATAAAGGCTTTTAAAATATACGTATCTAATAAGCGCATAGTCCCTCCTACAATTTAAAGTTCTCACCTAAATAATGTTCTCGTGCCACTGGATCATTAGCGATTTCTTCTGGTGTACCTTCTAATAGAATTTTACCACTGCTCAAAATATACGCTCTATCAACGATTCCTAATGTTTCTCGTACGTTATGGTCTGTAATGAGGATACCAATGCCTCTATTTTTTACATGTAAAATAATTTGCTGAATGTCAGCCACTGCAATTGGGTCTACACCAGCAAATGGTTCGTCCAGCAAAATAAAGTTTGGTTCTAACGCTAAGCAACGAGCAATTTCAACACGACGTCGTTCACCGCCGGACAATTGCATACCCGTCCGCTGGCGAACATGATTAATATTAAACTCAGCAATGAGAGAATCTACGATAGTATCAATTTCTTCTTGCGATTTATTTGTCGTTTGCAACATGGCGCGAATATTGTCTTCTACTGTCATAGACCGAAAGATAGATGCCTCTTGCGGCAAATAGCCGATGCCTTCAGCAGCACGCTTATGCATCGGTATGCCAGTAATATCTTTTCCACCTACTGTAATTGTACCAGTTGTGGGTTTTTCAATGCCTACAATCATGTAAAAAGACGTTGTTTTACCAGCCCCGTTAGGGCCGAGCAAACCTACGACTTGACCTTTTTCAACGCGAATGCTCACCCCGTCAACGACATTGCGTCCATCAAAGGTTTTAATTAGATTATTCGTTTCTATATACATATTCAATCCTTATCGATTGGGAACAATAATTAACGTACTGCGACCACCCAATGTTTCTGCAGAATTATCGTCTAAATGGATTTTTAATTCTGGCGCGTTGAGCACATTGCCGTTTTGTACAGCATGAGCATTACCAGTTAATAATACGACACCATCATTTTGATTAGGTGTTTGCGTATACGTAGCGCGGTCGCCAGAACCAGATACGTTTCGATCAGGATTGCTAAATGTTACATTGCCTTGCGCTACAGCGCGGATTTCTTTCATCCAACCTTCTACTTGATTGCCTGTTAAGGTAGTACCTTCTGCAATGAGTTTTGCATTGCCCACTACTTTACCATATTCAGACTCTGTATTATATTCAACAGTATCACCAAAAATTTGGCGGTCTTCGCGTTGCATATGTACATTGCCAGTAGCTTTCAATTGGTTATCATTAATGCTATGTAATGTAGATGCAGACATAGCCATATCTGTACCAATCATGGATACGCCACCTTCTAATTGAGCTTCACGAGTTTTTGTATTATACCAGCCTTTAGCGCCTGTCATCGTTTTGTCAAGCTGTGTAATCACTACATTACCAATAGCCTCAGCGCGACCACTAGTGCCATCATAAGCTAATGTGTCAGCACTGATGGTGAGTGGATCATTATTGGCAGCCAATACGGTAGCGGATACTGACATCAATATAGCCACCGCAAGTGACCCCATTCGTAATTTCTTGTTCATCGCATTTCCTCATCTATTTTTTCGTTAACTTAGCATTGCCTATGGCTTTAATTTTTTTCAAAGACATATTACCTTCCAGTTTATCGCCTACTAATGTAGCGTCTTTACCTTCATAGGTGAAAGCAGATTGAGAGGTAAATTGTTTCGTCTTATTATCGAAGTGAATGGCTTCTGTCACTAATGTGTCTTCGTCTGTATTTGTAGCTGTAATACCGCCATCTACATCGAGGGTATTTCTATCACTGGACAATACCGCATGCGGTGCTGTAATAGTTGTGGTTACATTGTCTTGATAAAAATGGCCCCTTAAATTAGTGAGTACAATAGCCTTTGTACGAGGATCATAATTGATCGTTTCCGCCGACAAGGCCCACACTAATTTCCCATCTGCTTCCTCTTTCAATTCAGCACCTTGGAAATTAATCGTTTGTCCTGAACTCGTACGATTTGTAACCTCATCCGAGTCTTGTAACAAATAGACGATAAAGCCTACTAGAATGAGAACGATGGCGCCCACAATGGCGATTAATTTTTTATTGTTTTTCATGAGCTCGCTCCCGAATTTCTAGTTTCTTATCATAATCAACAATTTGACTCATTTGTGTCATCCAACGATGTTGGAACCAAATCCACTCATCTGGATGTTCACGAATAAAATCTTCTGTTACTTTCACACATTCTTCTGTTAAAGTGTACATATCTACATCATCGTCACCGCTATGTTGGTAATGAAGCGGCGGCAAAATATGAACGATATGGCCCCCTTCTGGCTTGCGCGATGCAAAGATAGGTACTACAGGAGAATCAAATTTTTTCGCAAATGTAGCAGGACCTACTACTGCAGATGATGGCTGTCCTAAGAACGGTACAGGCAAGCCATGAATATAGCCATCTTGGTCTGCTAAGAAACCAAGAAGTTTTTTCTTTTTCAACGCTTTCGCTGCCGATACGATTTCATTACCGCCACTAGCGAATACATCTAAACCAACCATTTCTCGATATTCATTCATAAAGCGAGTGAATTGAGCATTGGGTTGTTTTTTTACAATCGTCGTAGATGGATAACCATGAGCCGCTAAGGCTGCCCCCATCCATTCCCAGTTACCTACGTGACCAGTAAGAACGATAACACCTTTATCTTCTTTAATGGCCTCTTCCAAATATTCTACGCCGCGCATTTCAATATGCTTATCGATAAATTCTTTTGTTAAATTTGGCATGTAGAGAATTTCCATTACACTGCGGCCTAAGTTTTTAAACAAACGGCCAATCAGTTCTTCTGCTTCTTGATCATTCATATTCATGCCAATTTTGATATTTTTGATGCCTCGTAATTTTTGCTTCTTCGCAATCACCCCATAGAGAGGTCCTAACCCAGCACCAATGAGCAAAATGAGCTTATACGGTAATCTACAGATAAGCCAGCTAATCGCTTTCACTAAATGGTATTGCCATTCATTATTCATTCTGCCCACCTCCTTTATTGTCCGTGATTATGAGCCTCCATCATATAGTCTTGCACTACAGAGTCCCATAATCCTTGATGTTTCAAAATAAACTCTACCCCTTCTCGAACAGCACCATGACCGCCGTCATTAGTAGCGATAAATTTAGCGATGCGCTTCACTTCTAATACAGCATTCTGTGGTGCCATAGGCAAACCTACCATCGACAAAGGACCTAAATCATTTAAATCGTCCCCCATATAAGCAATATTGTGTAGAGCAATATTGTGTTCTTCACAAAGGGAGCGCAATGCTTCTGTTTTATTGGCATGCCCCATAATAAGAGCATCAAATTTTAATTCTTTTGCCCTCCGTTCCACCATCGGTGATACGCGAGCTGTAATGATAGCTAGTTTAATGCCGCATTTCTTAGCAGCTGTTAAGCCTAACCCGTCTTTAACGGAGAAAGATTTAGTTTCTTCTCCATTTGATGTATATACTAGCATCCCATCAGATAAGACGCCATCTACATCAAGTACAATCCAACGAATATCCATTATACAATGCCTCGGCGCAATAAATCGGTAATATGAACGATGCCGATAGAACGGCCCTCATCGTCAACAACAGGAAGAACTGTAATTGGACGAGGTTGGTTTTTCTCCATCATATGAAGTGCTTCTGCAGCCAACTTATCTTTCGTAATTGTTCGCGGCATATTCGTCATCATATGTTCTACAGGTCGTTCTAAGAAGTCGCTCCCCGAATCTAAGCCGCGACGCACATCGCCATCGGTAACAAGACCGATTAATCGGCCTTCATTATCTACTACAGTAGCAGCTCCTAAACCTTTTTCTGTCATAATGAATAAGGCATCCCGTACAGTAGCCTCTTTCAGTACTGTTGGATTATCATCATGACCATGCATAACGTTTTCTACAGTCATCAACAAACGACGACCTAATGATCCACCTGGATGGAATACAGCAAAGTTTTCTGGCTTGAAATCGCGGATTTCTAAAAGACTTACTGCTAATGCATCACCTAAAGCCAACGCCACTGTAGTACTCGTCGTTGGTGCTAACCCCAACGGGCACGCTTCTCGTTCTACTTCGGCTAACAACACGACATCAGAGTTTTTCGCCAATGTAGATTCCTTCTTGCCCACAACGCAAATCAACTTAGCCCCGATACGACGTAAGGACGGTAAAATGCTGATGATTTCACCAGTTTCACCACTATTAGAAAAGGCAAGTACAACGTCATTTTCTGTAATCATCCCTAAATCGCCATGCACACCTTCCCCAGGATGCATGAAGAAAGCAGGAGTACCAGTACTGGCTAATGTAGCAGCAATTTTACGCCCAATATGACCAGATTTGCCCATACCAGTACATACAACGCGACCTTTGGAGGCTAAAATCATATGTACAGCATTTTCAAAGCTTTCATCTAAAGTTGTAATTAAGTGTTCAATAGCCTGTGCTTCTATACGAAGGACTTGTGCTGCCCGTTCTAAAATATCCAATACGATTGCTCCTTATGGTTTAACGATTTTATCAATAGCTACTAGCTCTGTTAACAAGGATTCAAATTGGTTCAAATACAACATATTTGGACCATCTGATAATGCTTCTTCAGGATTGTCGTGGACTTCAAAGAAAAGACCATCCACACCACTAGCTACAGCAGCGCGAGCTAAGTTAGGTACAAATTCGCGATTACCGCTAGAAGACGTACCCGCCCCACCTGGTAATTGTACGCTATGAGTCGCATCGAATACGATTGGATACCCAAAGTTTCTCATAATCGGGAAAGAACGCATATCTACAACGAGGTTATTATAACCAAAGCTGAAACCTCGTTCTGTAAGCATGAGGTTTTCATTGCCCGATTCTTTCATTTTATTAAGTACATTTTCCATGTCCTTTGGTGCCATAAATTGGCCTTTTTTTACATTTACACATTTACCTGTTTTCGCAGCGCCGTATACAAGGTCTGTTTGACGGCATAAAAAAGCAGGGATTTGAAGAACATCTAATACTTCTGCAGCTGGTTCGATTTGCTCAATAGAGTGAATATCACTCACTACAGGTACGTTCAATTCTTTTTTAATAGATGCTAAGATTTGTAAACCTTCATCGATACCAGGACCACGGAAAGAATTAAAACTAGAGCGGTTTGCTTTATCGAAAGAAGCTTTGAATACATAAGGAACACCTAAGCGATCACAAATCGCTTTTGCTTCTCTACCAATAGCAAGTGTGCGGTCATAATCTTCGATAACGCATGGGCCAGCCATTACGAATAAGCCTTTGCCACCGCCAACTGTTAAGTCTCCAATTTGAACTGATTTCATTTATATCTCCTTTTGTCGGAATATTTCATTTACACGCGCTAAGTCTTCTGGTGTATCTACACCGACAAAGCGTTTATCTGTAATAATAACACGTATGGTGTGTCCATTTTCTAAAGCCCGTAGTTGTTCTAACGATTCCGTTTGTTCTGCTCCTGTAGGCGCCATATTGGCATAGTTCAGAAGGAAGTCTCGTTTATAGGCGTAAATGCCAATATGTTTTAATGGGGCATTTACGAAACTATTGCGAGGATAAGGAATGAGAGAACGAGAAAAATACATAGCATCATGACGCTTGTTGAGAACGACTTTAACAACCGATGGCTCATCATATTCTTCTTCCCATAAAGGAGTAGCTACTGTAGCCATTTGTAACTCGTCATCAGCTACAAACAAAGCTGCCAATTCATCAATCAAAGCAGCATCAATTAAAGGTTCATCACCTTGAACATTGATGATGAGGTCTATATCATCATAGTGAGTTGCCACTTCTGCTAAGCGGTCCGTTCCCGTTGGATGGTTCGGACTTGTCATCATCGCAGTACCACCAAAGGCTTCTACTGCATCATAGACTCGTTGATCGTCAGTAGCTACGATCGTGATAGCAGGAATTGTGGCTAATGAAACACTTTCATAAACTCGTTGAATCATTGTTTTTCCTGCAATGTCCGCCAATGGCTTTCCCGGTAAACGAGTCGACCCATAACGGGCAGGAATGACACAGCCAACTTTCACAATATAACCTCATTTCTTTTAACTATGTATCTCTTTATTATACACTAAAATCCTAAATTTTCTATAAATTCTTGTTTTCCCGACTTAAATTCAATGCCTATAGATAGCACTAGAATCGGTATTTGTAAGTCTTCAATTGTACGCAACTGACTAAGCTTAACCGCATCTTTTTCGGTAATCATAATAGCCGTCGCACTGTGTGCAAAAGCTTCCTTCCAAATGTTCACAACATCGTCATTGCTGAAGTCGTGATGATCACCAAATCCCATCGTATGAACTACATTGTAGTCACAGCCTTCCAATGTTTTAGTGAAAGAATAAGGGTTTCCAATGCCACTAACAGCCATAATGGTATGTTCTTTACCAAAGCCTACTTGATGACCTTCATCTCCTTGGGCCCATTCATCTAACGTATAGACAGATCGCGGCTTGTGTGTCGTTTCATACACAGGAATATGAGGTACCATGTGACTTAATCGTTGTTTCAAAGCCGCTACCATACCTGGATCGACTTGGTCTACCTTCGTTAGCACGATAGAGCTAGCTCGTTTCAGTCCATCCAATGGTTCCCGTAAAAGCCCTCTCGGCAATACGTGTTCATAACCAAATGGATTTGACGCATCAATGAGCACAATATCTTTATCACGGTGCAAAGCTCGATGTTGGAATCCATCATCCATCACTAAACAGTCTGCTCCTAGTTCATCGATGGCTAGCTGTGCTGATGCTATCCGTTTACGACCAATAATGACACTCGATTGAGGTAATACTTTTGCTAATAGCCACGCTTCATCACCGCTCACTTCTGGCTCTACTAAGAGTGTACCGTGTTCGGAAATAATGATACTTTCACTATTGTCTTTCGCTTTATAGCCACGGCTAAGCACAGTAGGATGAAATCCTTTTTTACTCAACGCGTCACAAATGAAGTGAACCATCGGCGTTTTCCCAGTACCACCAGCCGTAATATTGCCCACACTGATAACAGGCACCGATACGGTAGTCACACCATCGCCTTTATCGTATTTTTTATTCCGCATCGTAACGGCTTTTTCATAACCTTTACTGAGGAAAGCTAAGCCAGCACGAGCCACATCGGCTATGATGGAATCATTGTCTCCACTGACTATGCCTTTAAAAAGATCTTCACCATTCATAGTATAACCTCCCCCTATATATGGGAATCAATCGTTAAGGAATGATATTGTGGGATTCAAATAATTGACGTAATGCTTGGGTATTACGTTTCGTAGCCCCTCTATTTTCACGGATAATATCTAAACAGTTTTGCCCCATCTCTTCTGCTAATGCTGTATCTTTACACAAGCGAAGTACCATCTTCGTTAATTCTTGTTGACTTTTTACTTGTACGCAAGCATTACGGGAATATAAGAGATTGAAAATTTCTTTGAAATTAAACATATGAGGACCTACGATAATTGGTTTGCCGTGGGCAGCAGGTTCAAGAATATTATGGCCACCTGTTTTCACGAGGGAACCGCCGACGAAAATAATATCGCCTAAACTGTACAAACGCCCTAATTCACCAATAGTATCGAGCACAACTACAGGAATCGTACCGTGTACAGGTTCCTTCATATCGCTACGACAAATTGCCGTCAAGCCATATTTTTTCGCTAAGCTTTGTACGTCATGACCGCGATAGATTTCCCTCGGTGCAATTAATAAACGCGCTTGTGGGTATTCTTTAAGAACTTCTTTAAACGTTTCAAAGATAGCGTCTTCTTCCCCTTTATGAGTACTACCCGCCACAATAATAGGATGATTATGACCAAAGCCAAATTCGTCTAATAAAGATTGTTTTTCTTCTTCTGTAACAGTCGCATAGGTTTGATCATATTTCATATTTCCTGTAACAGTAATTTCGTCTTTATCCGCACCAAGGCGAGTAATATGATCCGCATCAAAACTGGATTGCATGCAAAAACGCTCAATAGAACTGAGCATTTCCTTTGTGAAAGCACTAATATAGCGATAGCGCTTCATACTACGATCAGAAATGCGGCCATTTACCATCATAACAGGAATTTTTTCAGACTCTGCAATGCGCAAGAAATTTGGCCAAATCTCTGTTTCTACTAGTAAAATCGTAATGGGTTTAATAATGTGAAGGATTTTTCGCGTCAAATACGGCAAATCGAGAGGGAAAAAGATAATCCCTTCCGCCTCAGGAATGATGCGATGCGCCATAGCGTGTCCTGTGGCGGTAACTACAGAAACAACAACAACGGCTTCTGGAAATTCTCGTTTTACTTCCTTCACCAAAGGGCTTGTAGCTACGATTTCCCCTACCGATGCGGCGTGAATCCAAACAGCCCGCCGACCTTCTATTTTTTTTAGTAATGTAGCAGGCATATACCCTGCACTTTGTTTGATACGCTCATAAAAACCTTCTTCAAAGGCTAGTCGGTAAAGGATGACCGGTATGAGGCCTATCCAATAAATAATGAGCAATACATTATATATCCAGTACATATTTATCCTTTATTGGAGAATTGAACGGAGTAAAGATGATTGTATACGCCTTCTTCTAAGGCTAATAGTTCATCGTGAGTACCTTGCTCCACTAATTGACCGTTTTGTAACACGATAATTTGATGTGCATTTTGTATCGTACTCAATCGATGCGCAATGACAAAAGCCGTACGGCCTTCCATTAAGCGATCTAATGCTTCTTGCACGAGCTTTTCGCTTTCTGTATCCAAGGCAGATGTAGCTTCATCAAGAATTAGAATACGCGGGTCTTTCAAAATAGCACGAGCAATGGCAACGCGTTGACGTTGACCACCTGATAAAGAGCTACCTCGTTCACCTACCATCGTATCGAGACCATCTGGCATTTTTTCAATGAATTCCATTACATTTGCTGCTTTAGCTGCTGCGTATACTTCTTCATCAGTAGCATCTAATCGACCGTAAAGAATATTTTCTTTAATGGATGCATTAAATAATACTGTTTCTTGCGGTACTAAACCAATTTGATCACGCAACGATTTAAATGTTACATCTCGTACGTCGACACCATCGATGGTAATAGAACCATGTGTTACGTCGTAGAAACGAGGCAACAAATTTGCTAATGTCGTCTTCCCAGCCCCTGATGGACCGACTAAGGCTACGCTTTCACCGGCCTTAACAGACAAGTTAAAGTTTTGAAGAGCTAATTTTTCGCCATCATAGGAGAAGTCTACATTTTTAAATTCTACATCGCCTTTAATATTAGGCAATTCTTTAGCGTCTTCTTTTTCTACAACATCTGCTTTCGTATCGAGAATTTCAAATACTCGATCTGCTGCAGCCAACGCTTTTTGAATATTACCATACACTTGGCTCAATCGCTTCACTGGATTAGATAAGTTAATAGCATAAATCAAGAAAGCAATTAGAGAGCCCGCTGTAATGGTTCCAGTCACTACGGAATAACCGCCGTACCAAAGGATGACTGCTACGGCAATAGCTGCTGAGAATTCCACCATAGGACTTAATAAGCTTGTCAACTTAGTCGCTTTAATAACGGCATCAAAATTGCGTTTATTTTCTGCTTCAAAACGGTTCACTTCAAAGCCTTCGCGCGCAAAGGATTTAACAACGCGAATAGCGCCAATCACTTCTTGCAATAAAGCCGTAATATCCGCAATGCGACCTTGTACATCGTGTCCAGCCGTACGCAACCGTTTACCAAAAACATTGATAATAACCAATACTACTGGCACAGTGGTAAATGTTACGAGCGTCAATTTCCAGTCGATGAGGAACATAGATACTAAAGAACCGATAAGCGTTACCGATTCGGTAATAAAAGAAATTAGATTATCTACTACTGCCGATTGTAAAGCTGCTACGTCATTTGTAAGATTACTCATAATAACGCCAGTCTTACGTCGGTCAAAGTAAGACATAGACAATCGCTGTATGTGCTTAAAAATAGCTTCTCGCACATCGATAATAACCCGTTGTCCAATATAGGACATATTATACGTCTGTCCATACGTAGCAAAGCCGCGAATTAAGAAAATCAATACGATGGCCCCTACAATGAGGTTTAGCATTAATAAGTTTTTCTCTTCTAATACTTGATCTACTACATTTTTAATTAACCATGGTACTACTAAATAAGCGGCCGCTGCAACAATCATACAAAATACAGCAAATATCATTCGCTTATAATAGGGTCTCACAAAATATAATAGGCGTGAGTAACTATTCATCCACACTCTCCTTGCCTAGGTCATAAATCAGTTGAGCTACTCGTTTCACTGCCCCTGGTTCACCTAGTTTAGCTTTAACACGGCGCAATTCATCGCGCATGTTTTGATTTTCTTTTAAATCATCTAATAATGGTAATGCTACATTGACGATATTTTCTGCTGATACATCGCCTTGTAACAATTCAGGAATCACTTCTTTATTGGCTACAATATTTGGTAAGCCTACATTCGGTATATTCACCACTAATTTTGCAATGCCATACGTAATCGGCGACACTTTATAAAGCAAAATAGTTGGTAGTTCCATCAATGCCGTTTCTAATGTAGCCGTACCTGATGCGGCTAAGCAGAGATCACAAATTTGCATCAAATCATAAGTGTGATCCTCTGTAATCGTAACAGTCACATTCCGTTCTTCTATAAAAGCTTCTAACTCACTACGGTCAATCGTATGAGCACGAGGCAAGAAAAACTGTACATCTTCGTGAGAGTGCAACAATTGTTCTCCACTTTCGAGCATTACATCAAGCAATGATAGGATCTCTTGCTTCCGACTACCAGGCATTAACAATACTCGTTTTGCTTCTGGACGCGCCTTGAAGTACGTCATCGCGTCTTCTATAGACATCGTAGGCTGTACAATATCGAGCAGCGGATGACCTACAAAATCGACATCGCAATGATACTTGCGATATGCTTCCGCTTCAAAAGGAAATATAGATGCTACTTTCGTAACATATTTTTTTATGGTCTTTCCACGGCTACTATGCCAGGCCCAAATGGTTGGCGCAATATAGTACAACACGGGAATACCTAACTCATGAGCAACGGCAGCGAGTTTCATATTAAACCCTGGATAGTCGATACAAACTAAGACATCAGGCTTTTCTTTAAGCATAATATCTTTTAAATAAGACCGTAATTTAAAGAATTTAGGCAGAGATTTAATAATCTCTACTAAGCCGATGACGCCTAGGTTCTTGATGTCATAGACGATGCGAACACCCGCTTCTTCCATCAACGTTCCGCCCATCCCCAACATATCAACAGTAGGATCAAGTTCTTTTAGAGCTTTTGCTACGCTAGCCCCATGTGTATCGCCGGATGCTTCTCCAGCGGAAAACATTATTTTCATCATTGATCCTTTCTTCTATCTACGAAGGCTTGGTCTACTGCACAAATTACTATATTATGGCGATTTGCCATATTGAGAACTTCTTCTTGTTGTACAAATATAGTCTTTTCTGCTTCTACGGCTAATACATTACAACCGCTATCAATCATAGATTGTAATGTTTTTAACCCTACGGCTGGCACATCAAAGCGCACATCTTGATTTGGTTTCTCCGTCTTTACAACAACTGATTCACCACGTCCTAATTCACCACCGCGAAGGATACATTTATCCGTCCCTTCGATAGCTTCGATTGCCATTGCTGCTTTATGTTTGACTACCACAGTTTGTCCAATATCGAGGCCGCCCATATGCTTTGCCAATTTAAAACCAAAACAAATATCATCCCATTGCTCTTCGGTAGGTTCTCGCTTTGATAAAATCCCCACTTTTGGCATGAACGGTTTTAAATAGACCGTTTGGTCTACTACAGAAAATCCTTCTCGTTCCAATTCATCTACGATAGCAAGCATAATCGTATCGTCTTTTCTATTTCTTAAACGTTTTAAAACGCCTAATGTTTTTAAATCTGGAAAGGACAATCCTTTAAAAAGGATTTCTTTCGTTACTTTACCAAGCATAGTCAATTCAGTAACGCCTTCTTTTTTTAAGGTATCAAAAATCTTTCCTAATTTGGCTACACCAATAGAATAAAAAGCATCTGCTTCCTCTTTTAAAGCAGGTTCTATATCGGGTACAACGCCAATAACTACAACTTGATGCCCCAATATATGGGCGGCACGCATGAACTCAACAGGTAAAACGCCAATACCTGCAATTAAACCTACCTTTGCCACGACTATACCTCCATCAATTTATTATGCATTAAACACTCATATCTATCTATATTTAGACATACTCATATACACTATATTTTACTATAAATTGCAGTTTTTTTCTATGTTTAGACAATAAAAACACTCTACATTGAGCCGGTCCTACTAGGATGTGACACAATGTAGAGTGTTTATACTTAATCTCTACGAGTACGCATAATGCCGCGATCTGCATTGCGCAAGAAGCGCAATAAATTTTCAATTTCTGGAGATGATCCCAATTGCATTTCCATTTCTTCAATGGCTTTAGATAAACTAAAACCAGAACGATAAATAATGCGGAAAGCTTGTTTTAAGTCTCGTCTTACTTCTTCGGAAATGCCTGCGCGAGACAATCCCACAGAGTTCAAGCCGATGACGCGAGCCGGTTGACCATCAGCAATCACATAAGGTGGAATATCTTGTACCACCTTAGCCATACCACCAACCATGGCACCGCGACCAATTTTTACAAATTGATGTACTCCTGCAAGACCGCCGATAACTACGCGATCTTCTACGACAGCATGACCAGCCAATCCCGCACAGTTACTCATAATGACATTGTTCCCAACGATACAATTATGAGCTACATGCGTACATGCTTGTAATAAACAATTATTGCCTACACGAGTTTCCTCTCCTTCACCAGTGGCCCGGCTAATCGTAACGAATTCACGAATCACCGTTTCATCACCAATGTGACAATAACTTTTTTCACCTTTAAATTTCAAATCTTGCGGCTCCAAACCTATGGATGCGCCTGGGTATATTTCGCAGCGCTTCCCAATGGTCGTCCAACCACCGATAACTACGTTAGCACCAATCGTTGTGCCATCGCCGATTTCTACATGTTCCCCTATTACTGCACCAGGACCTATGATAACATCTTTGCCCAATTTAGCATCAGGGTGTACTACGGCCGTGCTATGGATGTTGGATTCCGCATTTTCCATGCCTACAACTATCACGATAATCACTCCTCAAGTTTACTATATAAGGGCAAACATGTATTCACCGCTAGCGCAAAGTTTATCGCCTACATAAGCTCGACCTTCTACTTTGCCCATACGACCTTTAATCTTTACAATTTCCACTTCCATGCGCACTACATCACCAGGTTTTACAGGATGACGGAAACGTACTTTATCGATGCCCGTAAACATCGGTGTTAAACCGCGGTTTTCTTCTGGATATAACAAGGCAATGCCTCCTACTTGTGCAATTGCTTCTGTGAGCAATACACCAGGCATTACTGGGTTTCCAGGGAAGTGACCTTGGAAGAATAACTCATTGAACGTAGCATTTTTAATGCCCACAGCACGTTTTAATGGATCTAATTCAATAATACGATCTACTAAAAGCATTGGATAACGATGAGGTAGAATTTCTAAAATATCTTCATGGTTAAGAATCATTGCTGTGTCTCCCTTATTTCTTCCATTATACTACGAGCCAACTTAGAATTTAATTCATGACTCGATTTCAACGCAATAATATGACCTTCGATAGGTCCCAGTAAACATAAGTCGCCAATCACATCGAGCGCTTTATGACGTACTAATTCATCATCAAAACGCGGTACAGATAAGCATGTTTCATCGTCATAAACAAGCGCATTATCCGTATTGCCCCCTTTTGCTAAGCCCATAGCTTGTAATTGTTCTAATTCTTTTACAAATCCAATCGTACGAGCAGCAGCAATTTCCTTTTGGAACGACTCTTCTGTAATCACTACGTCACATTGTTGTGTTCCTAGGAGAGGATGACTATTTACAGATGTAAAAGTGATTCGATACCCATCATAAGGTACGATTATTACAAAACGATCGCCATCGTAAATGGCATGGCTTTTCTTCACTTTATATACATTGCGTTTTGCTGATTGTTCTTCTATGCCAGCTTGTAAAATTAAATCTACAAAGACAGCACTACTCCCATCTGCTACTGCAGGTTCTGGAGAGTCCATTTCTATATAGCAATTATCAATATTCATAGCACTGAATGCAGCTAGTACATGTTCTACGGTGAAAACTTTTGCTTCCCCGTCTTCCAACGTAGTCGCCCGCATAGTGTTCGTCACATTATCAATGTGTGCTCGCACAGAAGGTGTACCTTCAATATCTGTACGAACAAATACAATTCCGGTATGCTCTGGTGCCGGTTTGAAAACCATATTCACTGGTTCTCCGCTATGAAGTCCAATTCCTTTATATGAAATAGCCTGCTTTATGGTTTGTTGTGGCTTACTCATAAGAAAGTCCTTTCATATCTAAATTTATGTTTACTATACACCATAATGTATTATACCTTATTTGCATACCTGTTACAAGAATTTAAGAATATTTATCTTTATGAAAGCCATAAAAAATCGGTATTATTACCATGCGCTGATAATAATACCGATTTTTATAAAGCTAAATCAGTTACAATACATTGTTACCGTATTCGTTTATTTATATACATCTGGCGGCGTTTCTATAGTGTCACCATAATAACGACGCGTCCATTTCCAACGGTTATGGAGCCAAAACCAATCTTCTGGATAGCGGCGAATATAATCTTCCATAAATTCGCTCAACTTCGTTGTTGTTACCGCTACATCCCGCTTTTTATCATCCGTCTTTTCCGCATACATCGGGGGATGCACGACAATTTCATGCTTTCCAGAATAAGGACTGTAATGCATAGTACAAAATATGATTGGCACTTCTTGCATACGACCTAATACGGCAGGGCCTGCAGCGGTCAATGTTTCATACCCAAAGAAAGGCACTAATACACCGTCATCACCTGGGTCTTGGTCCATAATCAGACCTAAGAAGGCTCCATTTTTCAATTCTTTAACCATTTCTCGAACGCCCGTCTTATACGTCACATGTTGATGCATTAAACGGCGATACTCATTAATAAATTTATCTGCGTCCCCTTGTTGTTTCATAGCTACAGAAATCAAAGGATATCCTTCAGATGCGAGAACACCACCTAATAATTCCCAGTTGCCACTGTGCATAGCCGCTAAGATAGCCCCTTTTCCATCTTCTAAAGCATCATCTAAGTATTCACGGTTTGTAAATTCAACCATGTCTAAATATTTTCCATCTTTAATTTCTGGATAACGTAGAACGTCGATAATCATCCGTCCAAATCGGGTCGTACTCGCTTTTGCAATGCGTTTTGCTTCTTTAGGATCATCTGTGATTTTGCAAAATAAAATCTGACCAATTGCCAAATGTTTTCGTTTTGGCGGTACTGCAAGCCATGCAATTTCTCCTAACAATGTGCCTAATGCGTATTGTACACTATGCGGTAGCATACACACAAAGGCACTAAAGAACTTCATAAACCTATACATACATGTATTAGCTCTCCTTTAGCTGTGCTTTCAAAGCATCGATTTCTTTTTGCAATTGTTTTACCGTTTTCACCATATCTGGCAAACGATTTTCATAGGCCGATAATTTAAGCCACTCTTTATGATGGCGCATAGGGTAACCAGCCATAATCGCATTATCTGGTACATTCCCAGTAATACCAGTTTTACCAGCAAATTGAACATTGTTACCGATTGTAATATGTCCAGTACAACCAGTTTGTCCAGCGAAAATGACATTATTACCGCATTTCGTAGAACCAGCAATACCAACTTGAGCGATAAGGAAACAGTTTTCACCAATGTCTACATTATGACCTAAATGTACTAAATTATCGATTTTAGTGCCTTTTCGTACAATAGTAGATCCCATGGTAGCATTGTCGATAGTCGTACAGGAACCGATTTCTACGTCGTCTTCGAGAATAACATTACCTACTTGAGGAATGTGTGTATGTACACCATTTTCCGTAGCAAAGCCAAAGCCTTCACCGCCAATAACTGCTTTAGCACGCAATACAACGCGCTCTCCTAAAATACAGTTTTCATGAACGATAGCACCAGCATAAATATCAGAATCTTTACCAATACGTGTATTATGCCCAATATATACGTATGGACGAATCGTTACATTATCACCAATGACTGCATTATCGTTAATTACACAATAAGCGCCAATAGCCACATTATTTCCTATTGTTACATTTTTACCGATAATTGCTGTTGGATGAATTTCACGAGGTACCACTACTGGTGGGTAGAACAATTGTAATATAGGAGCAAACGCAGCTTTTGCATTATCTACAATAATCTGTGTCATCGGTGCATCAGGCACTTCTTCTTCTAAAATGATAACACCTGCTTTACACTGCCCAATATGGTCTACATAGTCCCCCACAGCAAAGGTAATAGATTGTGGTACCGCTTGATCAAAGCTGCGCGCTTCTGTAACAATGATTGAATCGTCACCTACAATGCGACCATTAATCAGTTTCGCCAGTTCTAGTACAGTCTTTTCCACTGTCAAATCCCCCTGTTACACTTCGGAATTATTGTGCGCCTGCTTGCGCCTCTTGTGATGCTTCAGCTTGTGCTTCTTGCTCCATAGCTTTAATATCAGCTTCGGAAGCTTTACCCATTTTATTGATCAAATCTTCCGTTACATCTGTACCGCCACCAATAACAGCGCCTTTTTCGATAACTACATCAAGCTTTTTATCTTTCACTAATTCATTGATTTGTTGTTCTTGATATTGTCTATATTCAGATGCTTTTGCATTAGAGAAAGCCGCAAACTCTTGACGAGCTTCTTGAATAACTTGCGGACGAGTTGCTTCGTCAGCAGCCGCTACTTTTGCTTGTAATTCTTTATCTTTTGCATTGATTTCTTTTGTAATAGCGATACCTTTTTCTGTATTATTAGCTACTTTGATAGAATCCACATAACCAATATTATTGCTACCGCAACCACCAAGAATTGGCAATGCTACGATTAATGTAGCACCTAGCATTAAAGATTTCATTCGTTTAGTCATTGATATACTCCTTACTGTACACGATAGGATGCTTTAATAGCATCTGTAATATCAAGGCCCTTGATATTACCACCTGCATCGATTAATACAAGCTCTAATTGTTTTTCTTCTGCAATGATAGCTGCCCGCATGCGAACATCTTCTAAAATAGCATCGTGAAGAGCTGCCACTTCTGCTTCTTTATCAGCCAATCGTTTGGCCCAACTTTCATTCCACTCTTGAGCGACTGGCAGATTATTCTTACTAATAATTTCTTTCACTTGATTTTGCAACATTTCATCTCGTTTTTTAGCCAACTCCGCCTGTACTGATTCTGCGTAAGCTATAAGCTCCTGTTCACCTTTAGTTCGCAACGGTTCTAATTCAGCTTGAATCTTCTGCTGGATAGCTTCGATATCTACATCGGAAGGTTTGCGTTTTTCCAATAGCTCTTTTAAACGAGCTTCTTTTTGATTTCGTTCCGCATCAGCAGCGGCCTTTTGCTCTTCGCTGATGTAAATACGACCATCAAGAGCATATAAATCGAGTTGCAAATTTACAATTTCTAAATCATAGCCCTTTTGTGCGACTTTTAATTGAGCTAAATATGTCTCACTCAATTCTTGTCGCTTCGCGTTAAGTTCTTGATTTAATTCATTTTCCTTAATACCAATACGCGCTTGTAATTCTACATTTAAAGCATCCGTCAAAGTATCATGTAAAGCAACCTCTTTTAACTGCTCTTCTTGTAATTGTGCTTTCTGGTTTAGCGCCGTTTGTTCTAAAGAGTACTGGTTTTCCATTTGCTCTAATTCGAACTTCGCAATTTTATAATCTTCGTAGGAATCGTTAAATTCTAAAAGATCGTCGAGACGTACGACACCAATGGAAAGACCATCACTATCTTGCCGATTCGTCACAAATCCATATGCACTATACATAGTGATAAGGGCAGCTATTAACAATAGAAGTAAACTAACATATTTTGTATTTAGTTTCATATAGCTCACTCTTATGATTTAATTAGCCCATTATTGTGCATCAGCAGCCATTTTTTTCAATACTTGTTCAGTAATATCTACACCGCCGTATAATACGCTATCTTTTGCCATAATTACACTCAAGCCTTTAGATTCTCCTACTGCTTTAGCTGCTTCCATCGCTTTATCTTGTACTTCTTTCGCAATTTCTTGATCTCGTTTAGCTATATTTGTTTGTGCTTCTTCAGCAATTTGTTGTTTTGTAGCATCATCTGGAGCGGCATCAATTTTAGCTTGTGCATCAGTACTTACTTGATTGCGGTATGTCATGAAATCATTAGCCGCTTTAATAAAGATTGGATTTTCAGGAGACATCATACGAGATGTATCAATAACACCTACTGTGCTACTACCAGTAGCACCTGGTGTAGACATTTGCGTATACGCAAGGCCACCAATACCTAAAATAAAAATTACTGCAATAATAAGAGAGAAAATTTTAACATTCTTCTTATTATTTATGGCTCTCATCATATTGTAGTTCCTCTTTTCTATTACATCGAATTACCTCTATCCATCGTCAATAGAGTCCATAATAGTGATATGGGTGAAAGCACTCCCTAATGGGTTGCTTTCACCACAGAATATATCAATATTAGAATTGTGTACCAAAGCTAAAGTGGAATTGGTTATCGTCTTTACCTACACCGTAGTCGAGTTTTACTGGACCAATTGGAGTCATAATACGAACACCTGCACCTACACCAACATTGAATGATTTTTTACTATCATACCATGTAACATGTGGTGTATCCCAAGCATCTCCGACATCAGCAAACAATACGCCTGTAACTTTTTTCACTACAGGGAAACGGAATTCCAATGTAGCATTGTACATTTTCTTACCACGGAATTGGTCATCTTCATACCCACGTAAGGAATCGGCACCACCTAATGTAAACAATTGGCTATATGGGGCATCACCTTGGATAAAACCAGCGCGAGCACGGAACGCCAATACATTCTTAGCACCTAATTTTTTATACATACGCGTTTCAGCAGTAAATTTATAGAAATCAAAATCACCGCCTAAACCGTGACCAGCCCATTGTGCGGTATAGGAAATACGACGACCGCGCGTTGGATCATAAATATTATCGCGGGAGTCATACACTTTTTGCCATGTAGCAGAGTTGATACGACCGAAGTTGTTTTTTACGTAATTATCACCAGCAAAGTCGTAATTCAAGTTATTATAACCTTGACCTGGTCCTGGTCCACGGTCGTAACGGAAACCTGAACTATCTTCATCATCCCATTTATACTCATCTTTACGCGTTTCTAATGTTAAGTAATCGCGAGTATATTCACCGGTTTGACGACCAAAGGACACATTAAAACCTTTAGATTTTTTATTATATTCTGCTACTTCACTACCATTTTCATTATAGTCAGTATATTCATCTTCACGATTGAAATAAGATAATCCAAGGGATGTACCTTTACTATCAATCCATGGTTTTAAGTAAGATAGTTGATAATTTTTATAGCTATCTTTACCTAATTCCCAATGTACTTTAAATTTATCTCCAGTGCCGCGGAAGTTTTCTTCACCAAACTCAATAATGCCTACAAAACCATCAGACTTGGAATAACCCGCACCGAGTGTAATTGTACCAGTCTTGTGTTCTAACACGTCTACTTCAATAATGACATTGTTAGGATCTTCATTACCAGGTAGCATTCTAACGTTTACATCGTCAAAGAAACCTAAGTTATATACACGTTCTACAGAACGACGTACTAAGAACTTATTAAATGGTTTGCCTTTCTTTTGTACGAATTCACGAGTAATAACTTTATCTTTTGTTTTCTTATTACCACCAGGGATAATATCTTCTACAATACCTTCTACGATATTGATATGTAACATGCCGTTTTCATCAACACGAATACCATCAACGTGGGCTAACATATAGCCATCGCGATCATAAGCAGCATTAATACCTTGTACTTTTTGGCCTACATATACGGAATTCATTACTTGGCCGATAGGCAATGCTAAATAGTTCGTCAATACTTCAGACGTATAAATCGTGTTACCTGTAAATGTTACACCTGTTGCAACAGGATTGGCAGTTACGGCAAAATCGAGTTTTACCCCTTCTGGAACAGTAGTAAAAATAGGATTAACTTCAGAGAAATAACCTGTATTGCCTAAGTTTTGAATATCTCTATAAACACCTTCTACACTAACAGCGTCGCCTACTTTTTCTTGCAAAATAGGCATTAATTGTGCTGCTACCTCTTCAGGCACGCCTGAAACAGAAAGACCAGAAATAATTTTGCCTACAAAAGGTGCAATCGATTCTTCATTAGCAGATGTTACATATTGAGCCTCTATGGTCGTCACAGTTTGTGTTTGACCATTTTCAGCGGCTTTATCTAAATCTGTACCACCTGTCGTTTTAGAAATCATTTTAACTTCTTTATCATCAGTTTTCAACGCTGCATTGTTAACAGTTACGGTGCCATCAGAGCCTTGAACAACTGTGCCATCTTGAGTCAATGTAGTATCGCCACGAGCGGCTAAAATAGCAGCATCTGTTTCATCTTGTGATGCTACAGAACCACTTACTGGTGTATACATTATAGGTGCTGCTTGCGTACTTTCATTAGCAGCACTACCGGAATCCCCAGTCATTTCTCCTTGATGTTCCGCGTTCACGATTTCATTATTGTATACTTCAGCTGTTGTGCGAGCATCATCACGAAGCCCTGCATAATTGCTAGTCGTCGTGTCTAAACCTGGAATATAGCCTGTTTGCACGCCTGCAGCATATACATTACCTGCCCCCATAATGGCAGTCATTACTGACGCAGCGAGCATCGTTTTATAGGCTTGTTTTTTTAACATAAATTCCTCCTAAAACTCATCCCTCTTAAAGAGTATTAAATCTTTATTAGTATACCATATTTTGGCAGGAATGAGTACTACTATAAATTAATTTTATGAAACTAAAATGACTACAATAAGAGTCGGTACCGACTCTTATTGTAGTCATTATGCAATAGCCCTTTAAAATTCTTTAGACCAACGGCCACCAAAATACGTATTTCCTTTCGAGGTATGCCATCCAGTAAATTTTAAATTCCTTCGTATCGTATATTCGATACCATATTTATTTTGATGATTATTAATCCCCTGTGTAAACGTAACCATAGTCCGAGGTAACACATATTTGCCTATTTCAATATTATAATTACCTGCCGTTTCACGATTCGTAGGTTCATCAGGATCTATAGACCCAGTTGTAATATTCACACGATCCAAACCCAATGTATTTTGCAATGCATCTTGTACATAACCAAAAGCAAACATTTGCACGCCAGCTACCGCTACGGCATTAGCATCTTCATTGGAAATAGAACTACTATTAGACGCAGCTCCTCTACCAAAGGTAAGCATGGACACAATTTGTTGCCTTGACAATGGAGGCGTAGATTTAAGAGATAAATCAAGTTGATCCACTGTCCCTGTAACTCCAAGCAAAATATTATAATTATTAGCATTAGTTTCTGCTTCTAATTGTAACCTTGGTAAATAGGACCCTTGCATAAAATTAGCAGTCCCTTTTGTAATCGTAAAAGTATGGCTTAAGTATTTAAAAATACCTTCGTTCACAGTAAATTGTCCATGTGCTTCTGGATACAATACGGAGCCACCAAAATGTACATCGCCATTAATGCGCATATCATATAGAGAACGATCGTACAAACGTACATTTTTACCAGCATGAACAGTCACATCCATGCCCATATTTTGAGTACTCTCACTACTTTCCAGAGATAGAGGAATTTTTAATTTCATATTTTCTAAATCGATGCGTCCCATCAATGTTGGTATACTATCACGATCAGCAATATAGAGCTCTCCTCTTAATGGACCTGAAATATATTCGTTTGCTAAATCAATACCGTCTAATTGAGCTGCCATATTGTAGTTTGTTAAGGTATGGCCTTGCCAATTGATTTTCGCTGATAGTCCGGCGGCGCCTTTTCCCATTACCAAACGAGACTGGAAGTCCCCTTGTTGCCCTGAAAATATAAGGTCTCCATCGAAATTAGTAATAGCATTACCTAAATGGTTCACTTTCATCATACCATTTCTAATAGATACAGTCCCGTATGCTTCAGGTTGATCGATAGTTCCTGTAATGTGAATATTTCCTTTAATATTACCAGTCGCTTCTTTTACATCAGCTAACACTAGTGGGAATACGCCCATATCTGCTTCATTAAAGTCGATAACAACATCCATAGCACGGCTATCACTAGCATCTAAGTAACCAGATGTATACAATGCAGCTAATGGTATTTTTCCATAAGCACTGAGTTTATAAACATCTTTGGAACCTTGAATACGCTGAATATTAATAACTCGGTCTTCCATTGTAGCTAATACGAAACCTTGATCAATAGCAACACCATTATACGAACCATTTGCCAGAGCAGCAGACAACTCAATTTTAGGATTCCGTGTTTCCCCTGTCATATTGACTACACCTGTAATTACACCTGTAGCAGGAATATCTTCACCTATTAATGGTAGGAACGGTACAATATTGACATCACGTATCGCAATTTGTACATCCGATTGACCATCAAAGTCCATCGCCCCTTGTGCAGCAATAACACCATCGCCAACAGGTAGTTTAGCCGTCTTAATCGTAAATTTACGGTTTTCTAAGCCGGCATCAATAACGGCATCTCCAACGATGGTCTTATCAATAGACACGTCTTTTATAGTACCTTGTACATACATGCTCGGATTACCTACGACGCCGCCCAATTCAACAGTACCACTCAAAGCACCATCTATATTATCTAAGGAACTACCTGCAAGACTTAAAAGATTATTGACACGCCCCCCTTGTACATCTAAAGATCCAAACAATCGTTTTGTCTCTCCTAATGTAACGCCACCTTTCGCTACATAATGGCCGCCATGCTCCTCATCAAAAGACAACTTCTGCAAGTTAATCACTGTTGAATCTGCATAGATATCACCAACTACATTCGATATCATTTCACCATTAATAGCGAGCGCTCTAGATCGAATAGCACCATTGAAAATTGGCTGTTTCGGTGAACCTTGAACAATGCCTTTCACCCACAAATAACCAGCTACATCATACTCTGTATTGATAAGCACCCGTTCCAAATCGATTTCATTTCCTTCGAAGCTTAAATTCAAAGCATCTTCCGAAACAGTCCCACTACCCGTTACAGTTGCGCCATAGCCTTGGATAGTAAAGGATGGTAAGTGAAGTACTTTATTTTCTAGCCTATAGTCTGCTTCCGCATCACTGATAAGCTTACCGTATAAAGAACCATCCGATAAATGGGCCCGACCTCTAATGTAAGGATTATCCATAGTACCGGTAATATAATTACGAGATTCTAGCCACCCCGTCAACGGAATATCCGTAAATGGACGAATTAAATTTTCAACCCGAACTTTATGAGCGTCGACCGTAAGATCTAAAGATTGATTCTCTACATTGACAGTACCTGTCGCCGTATAAGCGCCATTACCATCTATAGCGCGGGCTTCACGAATGGTCAATACATTACCACTAAGTGCAACATCTGCATCAAAGGCATTGTAGCGAGCACCTTTAAAGTGTACTTCGCTACTAGAAATTCGTGCTGTACCACCAACATTCTCTAATGGCCCGTCTAGGCGAGCATAAACATTAACTGCTCCATCGAGATCAGCTCCTAGGAATCCACCAAAACGAGAGGCATCAAGTTCATAACCAGATACAGTGAGATCTAAATGATTACCATTAATAGTACCGTCACCACTGAATTGCCCAGCCCCCATATTACCTACAACGGACAATGTAGTTTGATTATTGACATTGCTAAATCCAACTTTCATCGTATCAATAACGACACCTCTAGCATTAATATCACGGCCTGTTACATAACCACCAATGCGCTGTACCTCATTTGCGGTACCTTCTACAGAAACGATGCCACTCAATGTCCCTCCCAGAGGTTCTCCCATAGGCTGCGTCAATTGTAATAAATCTACATCATATATATTAGCAGTGCCAATGAAACTACCATCGCCTACATCATATCGACCATTGGCGGCAATGCGACCATCGCCACTAAATAAATCGGCACTTTTAATAAATACGCTGCCATCTCCGTAAGAAATAGTAGCAGTAGCTCTATCAATACGGTAATCACCATAAGTAATGCCGCTACTTTGTAGCTGTCCTGCTACATAAGGGTTGACACTCGTGCCATTAATGTGAAGGCGCCCCCCCATCGTTCCTGTCACACCATTATCTATGAAAGCCCCTATATCAGCAGAGTCAACAACGACATTTAAATTTAGCCCAATATCTTGCTCATCCAAGTCTACTAAGCCATTTACTTTTACCGCTTGTCCATTAACAAGCCAATGGCTACGAGCAATTAAGATATCTTGTTCTTGTAAGAATACCCGACCATTGCCATCAGTAATTTCATAACTAGTATGACCATTATGGAACGTAGCATTAACTCCATCAAAACTAAAGTTCCCAGCTAATGTTAATGCCCCTTCTCGGGATGTAATCTGTGCTTTTACGTCTCGCAACATACCAGACTTAATCGTTACATCTTGTTTAATAGGAATGAGACCAGCAAAACTAGATATATCTAATCGCTTACTATCAATGAACAGGTCAAAATTATTAGTATGCTCCATATCTATGGAGCCACTAGCAGAGAGTTGTTCACCATTGATAAAGCCATTAAGAGCACCTCGAGAAAGCCCCTTAGTATTGATTAATACAGTACCATTTATATCTTTGATAGTATGTACCTCACCAGATTGGATACGTGCCTTACCAGAGCCCTCTTTTATTGTAATAGCAGCATCGAAGGCTGCTTTATCACTATCTGGCGTCGGTTTCACTAATGATTCTACATTCCATGTCTCATCAGGCAATTGCCACACATGAATCTCTGGTTTTTCTAGCATAATTTCCGATATGATAGCAACACCACTAGCATTACCTAAAACAATACTAGGGATGGCAGAGAGCTTTAAATCTACCTCTACATCGGGTACAGCCGCAATGAGCCGATTGTCCTTATCTTTTAGGACTACATTTTGAATTTGTATATCACCGTTCCAGTCCACGCCTAATGAATCATAATGAACCGTACCATTAATAGCTGTATTAAGTTGTTCCTTTATAATGGGTGCTACATACCGTTCCGCTACGGGAATGACAGCAGCAAGCACGGACCCAGATAGGCCTAGCACAGCAGCGCCAATCAAGCACCACTTCTTTCGAGTCATAAGAAACTCCTTATTACAAAATACACAAACTAAATATCTTATTTGTTATATACATTACAATCTTTATAATATAGAATTGTTTTATTTGTTCATAATATTTATTTCTGATAATATTTCTTATATTTATCATATTAATATTACCATAAAGTCGGATTTAACAGTAGTATTTCGGCTTATATTTTATAAAATTAATTAATTTTTATTCTCTATGACCTCTATGGCAAAACCAAAAAGCGACGCCCCTTAGGACGTCGCTTTTTAATTATATAATAATTCTTTTAGTAATGATATGGATATACTTCACATACCACCTGATACGCATTCATTGTAATAGAGTTTATCGCGTATTAGTTAGATCCATTAGTCAAAGCTGCTAATTCTGCTTCTGCACCGCTATTAGCAATCACTGCAGCACCACCACCAACAGGTGTTTCTAAAGGAACGCCTGTTGCTTGTTCAAGAGCTGCAATACTTACATTATAATTGTACAACGCTTGTACGTAGTTATTACGAGCCGTCGTCAACGTAGTTTCTGCATCAAGCACATCAAGATTAGTACCTACACCAGCACGGTAACGCAATGTAGCAATACGGAAATTTTCTTGCCCTTGCTCTACTGCAGTTTGCGTACTAGCAATGGTTTGTTCTGCAGAACGCAAATTCAAATACGCTTGTTGTACAGCAAGATTAACAGAATCAACAGCCGCCAAGTTAGCTTCTTTTGCCTTCGCTAAGTTTGCTTCTGCTACTTTAATTTGATTTTGTGTTTGACCACCATTCCAAAGAGCCCAAGTAGCCGTAGCACCTACAGCCCAGCTTTTATTATCGGAACCAAAATAACCATCGTTATCAGCGTGACGGCGGTTCACGTTCGCAGATACAGTTGGTAAATAGCCAGCTTTCGCTTGTTTTACAGATTGTTCTGCTTGTTTTACGGCCATCGCACTTTGCACTAAAGCAGAACGATGTAACATAGCATACGCTTTAGATTGTTCTAGCGTTACATTGTATGGTTTATATTGTAAGCTTTGTTCCACTGTATTGATCGATGTTTGTACAGGATAACCAATAATGTTATTCAAATTTGCTTCCGATAAATCTGCTGTATTTTGACGTTGTACTAATGTAGTTTGGGATTCTGCCAAGTTTGTATTTGCTGCCAAAACATCAGAGTTCGCTACTAATCCTACATTATATTGAGCTCGTACATTATCTACGTGACCTTGGTAATCTTTAACAGATTGATTAGCTACATCTACTAAGTTACGGTTCATAATCAATGTATAGTAACCATTTACAGCATCGTATTTAGCTTGTTGTAATGCTTCCTCATAAGCCGCACCTGTGCCTTCACGGCTATATCTCATGCCGCGAATATTCGCATCATCTGCAGGAGAGAATACAGGTACCGATAATGTTAATGCATGGGTACCAGATTTACTAGTACTACTACCAGTACCACCACCAGCAGCTGCAATAGCTGCATTACTAGAGGAGCCGGAATCCACATGTGTTCTCGTGCCACTCCAACCATATGTTAAGGAAGGATTTTTAGCCGATGCTGCTACACTTACGTTAGCTTTAGCTGCTTCATAATCCCACATAGATTGTTTGGCGGTACGATTATTAGCTAACGCTAAATTAATAGTGGCACCTTCATTGAGAGTAATGGTTCTATCAAAAGTTTGTGCATCTTGAGCCGCTTTTTCTGCTAATTGTTTTTGTGTTAGCATAATAGCTTCTTTTTGATGCTTAGATAATTTATCACTGTTATTAATCGATGTAGACACAACGTCTGCTGCAAAAGCACCTGTTGTAGCCATGGAGAGAATAATAGCTAAAGTAAGGGCTTTTTTATTCATAGGTTTACCTCCACATAATGTGTTTAAAATACTTGCTTAATACCGAAATAGGTGCCCCCATTAGAAGAACTAAAAGGTCTTGTCATTTGGACTACACCATAGGTATCCTTATGTAATCGAATATCAGAACGTAATCGATATTTACGATGATTTAAATCATACATAACGGCAGATAAGGCAAATGATCCTCGCGGATTATAGTCTAAACCAACACCGAGTTCACTTTCAAAAATGCCACCTCGCACTAACCATTTTGGGGCAATGAATTTACCTGCATTCAAATCAAAATCAGTACCATCGCCAATATTGGAAAAGCCAATTTCTCCCATTCCTTTATCGCTATACATGCGGACTCTACCGTTTACGCGGAACTCATTGTCATTAGTATTATAAAGGAAATCTACAGATGGCTCCACTTTAGAAGATGACTTTTTTTCAGACTGACCACCTTTTATTGCATCATCTACATTAGGCGTTTCAGCACCATTATTGTAAGCTTTACCACCCATTAATTTATTAACACGAGCAGAAATTTGTGCCGTATTATGTAATGTTTCTTTCAAATTATTCTGCGCCGTTGGGTCTGTTACAGTCCCTTCCATGGCACGCGCCATATTATCCACGCGTTCTGTGGTTTGTTTCATATTTGTCAAAATAGCGCGCATATCTTCCCCCGCATTGCCATCAGCATTAAATTGCTGTGCTGTTGCATTGAGTTGTGCTGTTACATCTGCCATATTTTGAGTGATAGCTACTACATTGTCAGCCATAGCTGCGGTAGATTGTAAAGAATATTTTAAAGCATTTTGCGTTTGTGGATCGCCGATAATATTGTTGATAGATTGCAACATTTGCTCCGTACCAGCCATCAATTTTTCAGCACTTTTCATGGCTTTTTCTACAGCATCACTACCTTCACCTTTTACAGCATCTCCATCGCGCAAATACACCTTCGACGAACCTGGAGAAATTTGGATAAATTTATCGCCCAGAAAACCGTCAGATCCTAAACTAAATACAGAATCGCTAGGGATTTGTGTAGTATCGTCAACTTTCATCTTTACCACAACCCCTTGCGGTGTAATTTCGATATCAGAAACACTACCAATAGCAACACCAGAATATTTAACTTGGTTGCCATTTTTTAAACCATTGACCTGTTCAAAACTACCGTTAATTGTCATTTGTGGTTTTCCGAATATATCGATGCGTCCCACAAAAATAATGCCTATAATAAATAGGATTATACCTATAATTGTGAAAGCCCCTACTTTGGCTTCCGTTGTCCACTTCATTACACGTCTCTCCTTGCCACAATATGAATGGGTTCAGCCGCTCCATTGATAAACTGTTGTACTTTTGGATTGGAAGAGTGTTTAAATTCCTCCGTAGGAGAAATCTCAATAAATTTCCCTTTATCCAATAAGGCAATCCTGTCGGCTACATAAAAAGCAGATTGCATATCATGTGTTACAACGATAGATGTACAATCTAATCGCTCTTGCATACCACGAATGAGCATGCTAATCGTACCTGACGTAATCGGATCGAGGCCCGAAGAAGGCTCATCGTAGAGTATAAGCGTTGGATCTAGTGCAATAGCTCGCGCTAAGCTGACCCTCTTTTTCATACCCCCAGACAATTCATTGGGCATATACGATTCGTAACCTCTCAGCCCAACCCAGTCTAATCGCTCACTAACGATGCCATTAATTTCATCGTCTTTTTTATCAGTATGTTGTCGGAGGCCAAAGGCTACATTTTCACCTACTGACATGGAGTCAAATAAGGCAGAGTATTGAAATACCATTCCCATTTTTTGGCGTACTGTATTAAATTCGTCTTCAGATATAGTGGTAATATCAACACCATCTACTATGATCTGTCCTGATGTAGGTCGTTGCAACCCAATGAGAAGTCGCAATAGTGTACTTTTACCACTGCCACTACCCCCGAGAATGACTAATGTTTCGCCATCTTCAACGGTGAGGTTAATGGAGTCTAATATCACTCGACTATCATAAGCTACAACTACATCTCGTAATTCTATCATATGTCGTTCTTCCGAGTTTGATTAATATAGTATAGATGATAAAAAGTAGTTCAATACAAAAATGAGGATAATACTAGTCACTACAGAACTAGTTGTAGAGAAGCCCACTGCTTCTGCTCCCATCTTTGTGTTCATCCCTTTGTATGCACCTACTAAAGCAATGACTGCACCAAAGACACTAGACTTTAACAAACCTAATGTGAAGTCAGAAATAGTGGAAAACAATTGTATTGAATCTAAATAGGTAGCTGGCGCCAAACCTTTGATAACAGTAGCTACAAAATAGCCACCACCGATACCAATAACAATACCATAAAACGCTAAAATTGGCACCATAATCATACAAGCTACAACACGAGGTACAACGAGATATCCTACAGGATCTACCGCCATTACTCTAAGGGCATCAATTTGTTCTGTCACTTTCATAGTCCCGATTTCTGCAGTAATAGCAGCACCGACCCGGCCAGCGAGAACTACGCCTACTAAAATAGGTCCCAACTCACGACCCATAGCAACAGCCATAAGCCCCCCCACTGTACTTTGAGCGCCATAGGTAATCAATACATCCGTAATTTGCAAGGTCATAACGCCACCTGCAAATAGTAAAGTAAGGCTAATGATAGGCAAAGAGTCTACACCTAAGTGAGCCATTTGTTGCACTACATGCCAAACATTTAGCATCTTCAATTGCTTTATGGTTTGCCCTATCAATAATGTGGCGCTCCCAATTTGAGAGAAGCCATCCATTACTTTACGGCCCACAACTTCAAGCCAGTTCACTGCTTGCCTCCTTACCTACTAGTATCTTCCTTATCAGCCCCATCTTTAGGGGCGTTTGCTTTCTCTGCTTTCGCTTTGCCCGCTGTTGTTTTGCCGGCTTCATTTTCAAGCTCTAGTTTATGAGCCATTTTAGCTTGCGCTTTCATTTCTTTAGCTCGTTTTGCTAGCGCTTTATCTCGATCTCCAACACTCATAACTTGTACGGTAAATTGTCCATCACCTTGTACAATATATTCTGTGTCCACAGAAGCTTTCGCTTTTTGATCTTCTTCTTTTGTATCACCTAAGTCTTCATGGGAGTTTTTCTTTTTCATTGCTCCTGGACTCGGCTTCTCTTCTACATCTTGCAATTTAGCTTTTTTCACAGATTTAGTAGATGCTTCTTCATTAACGAGACTAATGCCTTCTTCTAAGAATTCTACAACGATTTGATTATTTGTGTCTGTCTTTTCCAATTCACTAAATAAATCATCAAAATCTTTATACACTTTTAGGCGTCGCAACACTTCATCTGTTAAATTATATTTTTGCTTTTCCAATACATATGGCAATGGAATTTCACCACCACCACGTACTTCTAATGTATATGTACCAATTGGTTGATCTTTTGGAACCGTAAAGAATACTTCTTTCGTAATTTTCTCACCTCTATATGGTTCCAAAATAACGTCTACAACAATCGTATCGCCAGGCGCCACAATCGTAGAAGATGCAGCGGCATCAACGAGCTTTGCTGTTTTCTTATCTTCCGTAATATCTGCTTCGACTGCAATGTCAGCAATTTCATAATCAACAAAACGGTTATTCAAAAGAATGTCGATAATATTATAAAATTCATCGACAGTTTTTTCTGTAATTGAATCACTACTATAGAACATATTAGTTCGCTTCAAAGGTTTTAAATCTTTGCCTTTTGGCGTAATGGTATAGGAAATAGTAGATGTACCAGAACCACTGCGATCAATTAATTTATTCAACATATTATACAATGATGTAGCTGCCAATGTAGGCGTCATTTCTTTATCTTCAACGACTTTGACGTAAGAGCTCTCATCGCGACCCATGTCGATATCTTTCAAATGGAATCGTACAGGAATGCCGTGGGAAATCACGCCAGACACACCAGCGATCCCTGCACCTCTATCTTCTGTAACCGTGCCTACTTCTTGACCCATAGACCCCAATTTAAAAGCTGCATTATAGCTTTTTACAACCGTAAAAATGCTAGCATTATGCATGAAGTAATTCGTCGACCCATGTTTCAAGAACGGATGACCAAAGGCTACGATTTTCTCACCGTCTACGTGAGTCACTGTGCCAATGGAGCCTAATTTTAAATCCCCATCCACTAATAATGCTGCTACAGATCCACCGGCTTCTAACGGTTTTACTATATCGTCGCCGCTAGCGCTAGCTGTATCATAAGTTTCATAATTATATTGTGGCAATTTAGCTTTAAAATAATCCATCGATTTACGGTCAAAACCGTAAGCCATCAAAGGCGTCGTTAAAGGAATTAATTGTTGGTCAGACCAGGTATTGGATAAATTCTTCTCGTATGGAATATTCCATAATTTCACCATATCTTCGATCGGTGTAATCATGCCAATCGTTCCATCTGCAAAGCCCCAACCATACGCTATAGCGCCTACTAATTTTCCATTTATATATACAGGACTACCACTCATACCGTGAGCAATCCCTCCAGTTTGTTCTATAACAGGACCAGAGAATTTTGCCAAAATCAAGTGCCCCGAAGGACCTCTATCCTTCATAACACCTAAGACTTTCACGTCAAAGGTAGAGATGGTATCTCCTACTATTACAGTTTTTGCTATCCCTTCCATGCCCGTTTCTACATCATTAACAGGCATAAAGTCCACTGCCTGTGCCGATGATAGCGCACTACAGAAGAAAAGCGCCAGTATCGTTTTTCTATACCGACGCCAAGAATGAGAAAACTTCATTCCTATCTCCTTTATTTACTTTCTACAGTGACAACAACTTGGTCACGAGAAACATCAGAACCTACTGCAACATTTACTGCAGATACAGTACCATTTACAGTAGATTTAGCTGCTGCCATTGGACCTGCTAAAGTTTCTACAGTCACCAATGTTTGCCCTTCCGTTACAGGGGAGCCAACAGCTACTACAGATGCTACTTTCCCTGTTAATACGCTTTGGTATGATACAGGGGCCGCCATTACAGAAGTAACACCAAGTGCTAACAATGCAGCAAAAGCTAACATAGTTTTTTTCATAACGATCCCTCCTTCTATATAATATGTAACATTTAGATATTAAATGATTGAATCTATTATACTAAATTTATTCTTTTTTTTCAAACAAAATTGTATGCAACTTTTATGCAACCTATGTGTATCATTATTTGACTAGCAAAATACTTTCATACACAGTATTATTCTGCCCACTTTTATCGATTGGTTCGTCTTTAACAGTCATATCGACTCGACCTTGGTTAGACAATTCAAAGCCATTAACAGCACCGAGTGATTTCAAGAGCTCTGCTCCTTCTTCTAAGGTGACTCCTACCGATTGTGGTTCTTTTTTATCAATAGCTACTACAATGAGTTTTTCATCCTTAGTAGAACCGATGAAGGTTCGTCCTTCATTGGTCGATGACAACGGACCTACATAAGAGCCATTGCGCAAAACAAGATGACCACCTTCAAATACAGAGCCTCCATCTGTATCGACTTTAGCTAATGCTTCTCGCGGTTGTAATGATACAGGCGTTCCTATTGTTAAGGATTGTAAAGATTTAATAGCTTCCCCATGAGCAGACAATACATAGGATCCAACTTTTAACGGTGAATTGCCATTACTAATACTTGCTACCTTACCTCCGGTAACAGTCACTTCATGACCGTATTGATTGGTTTCTGTACTATTCCCAAAACGAGGTGTGTACAGTGCTAGAGAATCTTTTCGGCGCGGTCTATTTACAGAAGATATTATCATCTGCTCTTTGCCAGCTTTCACCTGCAATAGAGGCGCCTTTTCTTCTACGAAATAGCCTCTACTCGGCGTATACCGCAATACACCAACAGATGCAATTTTATCAATATCCATATCCCCACTGCGACTTACAGAATAAAGTTTATTAAAATCTTTCCCTTTTTCAGTAAGACCAAGGGCCGCAATGTATTTCTCTGTAACAGAGGCTAACGTAAGTCCATCTTCGTCGTGCATAACCATCATAGGCGATTCATTACTTACTACAAGAGAGGTCGCTTTTATAACGCCTTCTGGCACAGTCGTCTTAATTTTCGTAACCCCTATGGAGTCGCTTATATTTTTTGTTGTTTTCTGACTATAATCAGAAAACATATCCACAACGATGCGATCCGGATTAGACAGTGAAAAAGCATGAAAATTAACGGCTTTACTAGCACCTAACTTAACTTGAATCCCCCCTTTAGCAGGGAAAATGGACACATCTTTAAGAACCCCATCCTTAGACACTTGTTTCCCAATGGATGTAGTCACTTTATTGGTAATATTAGCTAAATTTAAGGTTACCGTACGAGAATCACTATGATAGGATTTAGTCCACGACAAAGGCAGTTCTGTTACGTCTAACACAATTCGACTCGTGCCATCATAATTCGATACTCTAAGGTTTGTTAAATCCCCTGCTAATGCAGTAGAACCAACTGTGCTAAGGACTAACAAAGATAATACAGTTCTAGTAATGCCAGTCATGATACGCTCCTTTCTCATAGCTTTATATATGTTTATTGCAAATCTTCTAATGTATCGCGAAGCGACGAGATTTCATCTAATGTTTTCGCTACCCCTTTAATAACGGCATAACGCGGAGAATCTACTACATACGCAGCAATACCCACCGATCGAGAAATTACTCGATCAATACCGTCAATCAAAGCGCCACCACCAGTTAAAATAATACCATGATCGCCAATAGCTGCCACTAATTCTGGCGGTGTCTTTTCAAGAATACCTTTAATGCCTTCCAAAATATTCATCACTTGCGGTTCTAATGCCCGTTGTACTTCCAACGATGTAAGTGACGCCGTATTTGGTAATCCCGTAGACGCATCTCGACCACGTACTTCGATATGTCTCTCTTGAGATCTACGGTCTACGGTACCAGTGGAGATTTTTATATCTTCTGCCGTAAGATTACCAATGACAAGTTTTTTCTTTCTTCGCACATAACGAACAATGGCATCTGTGAAAGTATCACCGCCAATGCGGAGCGACTCACTAACAACAACACCTGTATCACTTAAGACAGCAATATCCGTAGTACCCCCGCCAATATCGACGACCATGGCTCCTACTTGATCAGCTTCATTTAAGCTAGTTCCCATAGCAGCCGCTAGCGTTTCTTCAATAAGGACGGTCTTTTTAGCACCTATGCGAAGCAAAGCTTCTAAAATGGCTCGTTTTTCAACAGGCGTAATGCCAGATGGAACGCAAACGACGATGCGAGTTTTCATAATGCGAGATGCAGGCATAACAGAACGAATCAAGTATTTCAACATAAATTCTGTCATATCGTAATCTGCAACGACACCGGCCTGTACAGGACGGATTACTTCCACCCCTTGTGGCGTCCGCCCAATCATACGATGGGCTTCTTCACCAACAGCCAACACATCTCCCGTGTGCATATCTTTTGCTACACAAGATGGTTCATCTAAGACGAGACCTTTCCCTTTTGCATAGATAAGAATATTAGCAGTCCCTAAATCAATACCAATGTCGAAAGTCAAAGAACGGCCTACTTTTGCTACCGCATGACCTACATTAGCAGGAGAAACGATGCGTTTCAACGCCATAGTAGGCGTCGTTTTCGCAATTGGTTGCGTTCGTTTCTCTTGGCGCTCTTTACGGCGTAATGCAGTCACTTTCACAGAAGCATCCCGCATTTTTCTGCGCTCATTAACTTCTTCTTTAGCCCGCAAAGCGGTCCCCACAGTACGCCGTAACGCTGACTCAACCTTGTTGGTCAAAACAGATTTAGCACTTCGCTTCTCTGTGTACTGCGGCCCACTTTTACTGTTTTTACTGCGTTTTCGGCGCTGTGTTGACATCCCTTTTAGCCTTTGTTGCGTACCTATCCGATTAGTGGAATCCCCTTCTGGTTGAATGTGTTCTCTTAAGGAGCGCTTCTCACCTTGAGTTTCTGTTCCTACCGCTTCTGGTCTGGGTCTTTTGCGACGCAAAGCCGGCTCTTCTGTGCGCCGGCTTTGTTTTCTATTATTCTGTTTTTGGTTCCTTTTCTCATTCGTCAATCCGAACAATATCGGCACCTAACCTTTTCAATTTACCTACGAAATCATCATAACCACGGTCAATATGATGAAGGCGACCAATTTTAGTAGTCCCTTCTGCAGCAAGCGCAGCACATACGAGAGCTGCACCGGCTCGTAAATCTGTAGCATTTACGTCTGCCCCATGTAAGGATGGAACGCCTGCTACAATAGCTTGGCGATTATCAATATCGATATGAGCACCCATTTTACGAAGCTCTGCAACGTGCATAAAACGGTTTTCAAATACTGTTTCTGTAACAGTACTTGTCCCTTCTGCAATAGTTGTAAAAGCCATAAATTGAGCTTGCATATCTGTTGGAAAGCCTGGATATGGCAACGTTTTAATATCTACAGCCTTCAATTCTTTACCAGAGCTAACTACACGAATACCATCGATTTCTTCTTCTACAGTAACGCCAGCTTCTTTCAATTTTGCTACTACTGGTTTCAAATGCTCTGGCAAAGCATTCTCTACGAATACATCCCCACCAGCCATAGCCGTAGCAATTAAATATGTGCCAGCTTCAATGCGATCAGGAATCACTGTATGAATAGCACCATGTAAAGAAGGCACACCTTCAATACGGATTACATTAGTACCAGCCCCGCGGATATTAGCCCCCATAGCATTCAAGAAAGTTGCTAAATCTACGATTTCTGGTTCTTCTGCAGCATTTTCGATAATCGTTTTACCTTCAGCCATAGAAGCAGCCATCATTACATTTTCAGTAGCTCCTACGCTTGGAAAGTCTAAATAAATTTCAGTCCCTTTTAATCCATTAGGAGCCTTAGCACATACATATTCTTCTGTACTTTCAATTTCTGCGCCTAACGCTTCAAAAGCTTTCAAATGTAAATCAATAGGACGAGCCCCAATGGCACAGCCACCCGGCAAGGAGATTTTAGCTTCTCCTTTACGAGCTAATAAAGGGCCCATCACGAGGAAGGAAGCCCGCATTTTACGTACTAATTCATTTGGTGCTTCTGTAGCCGTTAACATGGAAGCGTCAAAAATAATTTCATCCCCTCCATTGCGCGTAATCTTCACACCTAAAGCTTCAATTACTTGCGAAATAGTGCCTACATCTTCCAAATTAGGAATTTCCAATAATTTGCTTGGTGTAGATGCCAATAATGTAGCTGCAATAATAGGAAGAACAGCGTTTTTAGCACTACTTACGCGAACACGTCCTTCAAGTCGATTGCCACCATTTATAACTAGCTTTTCCAAAAGAATTCCTCCTACATACCCTATATTTTGAACAGCCATAGCTGTATATGTTACATCGTTATATACTAAATCTTATTATACTATTTTTGTTCTCTATACTTCAAGTAATCTCCTAAGATTATCCTCATCAATTCGAGCAAACAAAAAGCCCCTCTCAAAATAGTAGAGAAGAGCTTTTCAATCAACTCATATCGAAATTCATGTCGACCTAGAGCCGGCATAACAATCATATATTATCGAGCTTTTAACGTTTTAAGTTTGTCATCCATGTGGATTGTATCTAGAAATCGAACTGTACCAGTTTTAGATCTCATAACGAGTGTATGAGTCCGCGCACCACCAGGGAAATATTGAATTGGATTCAACAAATTGCCTCGCGTAATAGCAGTAGCAGCAAAAATAACATCATCGCTCTTTACAAGATCATCGATAGTCAACACTTGGTTTACATCTTTAATACCCATATCGATACAACGACGAACTTCTTCATCTGTTTCTGGTTTTAAACGAGCTTGCATATCTCCGCCCACACATTTCAATGCAGCTGCTGCCAACACCCCTTCTGGTGCGCCACCAGTACCGACTACCATATGGATGCCGGAACCTTCAATACAGCATTCCATAGCAGGGTTCACATCACCATCAGAAATGAGCATAATACGAGCCCCTAAATCACGAGCTTCTTGCATCAAACCGTAATGTCGTTCTCGATCAAGCATAACGAGATTGATTTCTTCTACTTTCCGTTCCATTTTAGCAGCTACGTTTTTGATATTTTCAGTTAAAGATTTCGTAATATCAATAGCACCTGCACCACGAGGGCCCACACAAAGTTTTTCCATATACATATCAGGGGCATGTAACAAACCGCCCTTTTCAGCGATGGCCATAACTGCAATAGCACCATTTTGACCTTTAGCAATCAAATTCGTTCCTTCAATCGGATCTACTGCAATATCCACTTCTGGACCACCAGCACCAACTTTTTCGCCAATATACAGCATAGGCGCTTCGTCGATTTCACCTTCACCAATTACAACCGTCCCAGAAATATGCACAGAATCAAAGGCTTGGCGCATAGCATCTACAGCTAATCCATCAGCTGCATCTTTTTGGCCGCGACCTAACAAACGTCCACTGCGAAGAGCTGCCGCTTCTACAACGCGAGCAAATTCTAATGATAATGTACGATCCATATGAGCCTCCTCTTAATTTTGATTAGCTTGTTGCCAATCAGCCATAAATTTTTCTAAACCCGCATCTGTTAATGGATGTTTCATAGCTTGCATTAACACTTGGTATGGTACTGTTGCAATATGAGCACCTGCTTTTGCAGCTTGCAACATGTGAATCGGTGTGCGCACACTAGCAGCAATAATTTCTGTATTGATATTATGAATAGCGAAAATATCAGCAATATCTTGGATCAATGTGAGCCCATCCATGCTAATATCGTCAATACGACCTACAAAAGGACTTACATAAGTAGCCCCTGCGCGAGCCGCCAATAAGGCTTGGTTAGCAGAAAAAACCAACGTTACATTTGTTTTAATGCCTTCTTTTGAAAGCACTGCAACAGCTTTTAGGCCTTCTGATGTCATAGGCACTTTTACTACTACATTAGAGCCTAACTTTACCAATTCGTGAGCTTCTTTGATCATCCCGTCTGCGTCACTCGCAATGACTTCCGCACTAACAGGACCATCTACGAAATTTGCAATTTCTTTGATTACTACGTCTAAGTTTTTCTTTGCTTTTACAATCAAAGACGGATTTGTCGTTACACCGTCGATAAAACCGAAAGAATAAGCCTCTTTAATTTCGCTTACTTCTGCTGTATCAATAAAGAATTTCATACTATCTCCCTACTGTCTATTATTTAGCAGGCGTAATCACTTCTACACCGCCCATATATGGAACAAGAACTTTTGGAATGATGACAGAGCCATCTGCTTGTTGGTTATTTTCTAAAATAGCCGCTACTGTACGTCCTACAGCAAGACCAGAACCATTCAACGTATGTACTAATTCTGGTTTACCTTTTGGACCGCGACGGAATTTAATATTAGCGCGACGCGCTTGGAAGTCCGTCATATTAGAGCAAGAAGAAATTTCTCTGTATTTTTCTTGCGACGGCATCCATACTTCTACGTCGTATGTTTTAGCAGAACCAAAGCCCATATCTCCCGTACAAAGAGTGATGACACGGAACGGCAATTCTAATAGACGTAATACTTCTTCTGCATTATCTGTCAATGTTTCTAACTCTTGGAAAGACTCTTCTGGCTTCGCCAATTTAACCATTTCTACTTTGTTAAATTGATGTTGACGAATCAAACCGCGCGTATCTCGACCAGCAGAACCTGCTTCTGCTCGGAAACAAGCAGTGAAAGCAGTGTAATATTTAGGCAACTCATCTTCGCTTAAAATTTCACCACCATGATAATTTGTCAATGTTACTTCTGCCGTAGGGATTAAGAAATATTCTGTATCTGCTACTTGGTACATATCTTCAGAGAACTTAGGCAATTGACCAGTACCAGTCAATGTTTCTCTTGTCACCATGTAAGGTGTCATCATTTCTGTATAGCCGTGTTTATCTACATGAAGGTCTACCATGAAGTTAATAAGAGCCCGCTCTAAGCGAGCACCTAGCCCTTTATAGACAGTAAAACGAGCACCGCTCATCTTTGCAGCTCTATTAAAATCGAGAATATCTAAGGATTCCCCTAAATCCCAATGCGCTTTAGGTTCAAATTCAAAAGCCCGCGGATTGCCCCATTTACGCATTTCTACATTGTCATTTTCATCAGCCCCAACAGGAACAGAGGAATCGCACATATTTGGCAACATCAATGCAGCGTCACGAAGCGTTGTTTCTACTTCACGAATACGACCGTCTAAATCAGCAATTGTATCGCCTACTTGCTTCATTTCAGCAATTTTATCGTCAGCATTTTCTTTATTTCGTTTTAACTGGCTAATTTCTTCTGTTACAGAATTACGTAAAGCTTTTAATTCCTCTACTTTTTGAATTAACTCTTTTCTTTCGTCGTAAGCAGCTACAACAGTGTCTAAATCACCTGTAGTGTGACGGTTTTCAAGGTTTTGCTTTACTAAATCGAGATTTTCTCGCACAAACTTCAAATCTAACATCCTATTAACCTCTTTTATATGACGGACAAACTAGAATTTCAATACATTTAAGTATACCATAAAATGCAGTATTAATCATCATCTTCTTCGTCAAGGAGATAATCTTTAGCCATCCATTTTCTAGTACTTGTAAAGGAAATAGTAACCCATTTTTCTGTCGGGTTCCCTCCAATTTCTTCATCGATTTCATTGCGAATCCCATCTAACTCAGCAATGGTTTGGTAAGGGAAATTTTTCCGCACTAAAATATCAATTTCAATAATCCGTGTATTGCCATAGGCTTGCACGCTGGTTACATAATCTTTGAAATTATATTTTTCCATAAATCGGTCCATAATCTCTTGAACTTCATTATGCAATGATGTAGGCGCCCAACCTAAAATTTGTTTTGTAGCAGGCACTAAAATATGGATTACCGATGGCACCATTTGTAAAGCCAATACGATAAGCACAATAGGGTCTATATACACAGCAAACTCTTCGTATTCTGTACCTTCTAACAAAATAGCCACTACAAAGCTAATCAAAATAGCTGCTTCTAACAAAGCATCCACATACCAGCTCACATTATCAAACTTAACTAAATTAGATTGTAAACTTTTGTTGATACGCTTTACATAGAAATAATAGGCCGTATCTGCAATGGTAAAAAATATAGCATAATAAATAGCTGGCCCAAAGTCTACGTGCCGCCCCCCTCCTAACAGATCCGTTATACCACTAAATAAGGCATAAATAACGATAAGTAAAATAAAAAATCCTTCTACAGCCAATACGAGAGGCTCAAATTGCCAATAGCCAAATTGAAAACGCTTGCTCGTTTCCCTCGCCACTAATTTAGCAGTCATAAGCATCATAATTTTTATAATTACATCGACGAAGGAAAAGACCCCATCTAACAATACTGCACTCGATCCAGTAACAACGCCCATAATCGTACCACTAATAGCCACTAGCGACATAAGCGCCACCGATTGCATTAATAATTTTTGTTCTATGGAACGCCTAGCTCCTAATATATCCATAGCTAGCTCCTTTCTATATCTCTATTGTATTATACACTACATTGATGATTTAGGTTCTAGAATTAATATTGAGTACATCAACAAGGTGCAACTTCAATATTATTTTTGTAAAAAAGACTTATAGCCTCAGATATTTTACAATAAAGTATCAAAATTCCCCAAAAAGGATGTGAATATATATGCCTACTACAGATTATGCAGAATTTCTTTACACTATAAAAAGAAGATATTACAAATGGCTATCCTAATTCTGACACATTTGTCTTTGACTCGAATTACCAGTAACAGCCTTCCTTTCTCCATTATGGTCAAATTACTAGACGCGCCAAAGATTACCGTGTTCATACTGTCAAATTTGAGCTGGTAACGAAGTACATTAGTCGGTAAATATCGGTAATTATAATACATTTCTCCGCATTGTTATTATTCATTTTCAGAGAAAAATCATTTTATCTTCCAAGATATACAACCGAACATAACCATCCTTAATCTATTATTTAATAACCTCTCTAAAAGCTTGACATACATTACGGTTGCTAATGTATGTGATATTTTTATTACAATAATATTGCACTGTTATTCCAAAATTCATATACCATCCCCTACATTTCTTGCAATCAATTATTAACGGCTTCCTATTACCATATTCCAATAGATATACAAAGCTGTTTAACAAAAAATAAAAACACTCAAGAGTATTATCTATGGATTGCGTCATTTTGAACGATTGATGCTTTATACCGCTCTTTTAATCAAAAAATGGCACCAACCACAATTGTGATTGATGCCTAAAATGAGTCTATAAGAGAGGGTACCCAAATCTTTAACAAAAATCAAAATCGCTCCAACAGGATACCTAAAATCATATTCAGTTGTAGCTCTTTCATTTTATCAGTGAGTCTCATCTAGGTTGCCAGGACTAAAATTAGCTTCTAGCTGATCTATAATTCCTGTATAATCATCCTTTTTAGATGCCCATATTCTAATATCAAGAGAATTTATGGATTTTGAACCGACAAAGCTTTTGTGATAATATATATAATCACCAGCACTATAAGTAACAACATACCAATTATCCCTAATAGTTCGAAAGCCGAATTCTCCATGTTCACTGGCTCGCTCCCGACTCTCCCTATATATACTTTGTACTGTTTCTCCCGTTATATTATTTAAGCCATAAACTCTTATAACAATAGATTCATCATCCACGAAAAATTCTCGCCCACTTCCATCAGTAGACGAATTCGTATGCCGTAAGTTACCAGGATATTTTATAGAGAATCCAAATCTGTTATTTCTATATAACTTAGTCTCTGTCCTCTTTGATTCTTGAAGAGGCTTTAGATTCTCTTTTGAAAAAGAGCTGTTTGGGGAAGATTCATTTGTTTTATTTATGCTTTCATTTCTTTCTACTTTAGGCTCATTCATCCTTCTCGGAATATCTTGATTTGAGTTTATATAGTTTATCTCTCGCTCACTAGTTTCTTGATTTAATAAATTGGTATATACCAGTACCTGTCTTGATATAGCAGATTCTAGCTCAGTAATTATACTTTCATATTTAGCCCAAGAGCTTTGCGCATAATGAGTAAAAATAAGAGAAGCTATTAATAAAACTAAAAAAATATATCTATATATTTTAGTACTCCAATTTTTACCCAAATATTCCAATTGGGGAAAGTAAATTTGCCCAGTAGGCGCCCCATAATAGTTTACATCCGCATTACCATTTTTTATTAATTTATTGAATATATACAAAGGCCCTAAAATAGGAAAAAATACCCACACAAGACCTTTTATCCCTATGTCTAAATCGTGTAGCCTTCTAATCGTTAAAGTAATAATAGGAATAATAGTGATAATCGAAAATAAAATTAAATAAAAAATTTGTATATTAGGATATGTGTCGACAGGAAACAAAAAGATTAAAAATATACCTACAACTAAATATATTAAAAACAGAATAATATTTGTTTTAAAATACTCAACAACACTAACTCTTCCTTCCCATTCAAAATATTTATAAACTATATTTTCTTTAAAGGTATCAATAAACCCCACACAATAAATACTGTTGGGATATAGTTTTGAAAGTATTCTAATATATACATCTAAATTATTTTCATTCCCAATTCTCTTTTTATTCATTCTCCGCCCCAGTATTTATCAGAAATCTCTCTATATCTCCTTTTAAAATATATACATCCTCTTTATTCATATTATTAAAATTAGATTTTAAAAATCTATCTTTTACATCTATAATAGTGTTATCTCTTAATTCATCAATATATTGATATATATTATCAATAAAGTTTTTATATAAATCCTTTCTTGCTGTTAGATACATAGACTTGACACTATCATTCAAATGCTCTATATGATGTTTTCGATCATTATACATTTTCAAGACACCAACTGCAGCACCAGCCAACAAAACCGGAGGCATAACCCCTCCCAAAGCAGCCCCTATACTAACGTGGGTGGCTGCAGGTCCCAATACAGCCGCATAAACAGATAGTGCTCCTCCAGCTGCAACTGCTGTCATGACAGAATCTTGAAACCCATTATGCTCAACGCCTAAATGGACAAACTCTGCTGACTTTTGATATTCAATAATTTGACTTTTAATAGAAATATTTAATTCTTCTTCAAATTCTTCATCAACTTTTGTCAAAGAATTTTTCCACAATTCATTAATCTGGGCATTTAACTTCTCTACAAAAATATCTATGTCAGTACTCCCATTCCTAATTGATGCATTAACTACGTCCATCACTTCGGTTTCTGACGGTAATTTTTCGTAAAATCTTCTATCAGAAAATTTAGCCCTTATATTTCTTTCTTCAGTAACTAAATATTCTTCATAAATCCATTTAGATATATATCTCTCTATATTTGTTTTTAAACTTGATGTAGCATAATCAATCTTTGATTCAATTTTATCAAACAAATCTAATTTTAATTCTATATTATTTAATGCATGTTGATGTATAACTCCAATTTGTTTTTCAAGAACCTTTATAGAGTTTCTTACAGACTCCTCCTGTACAGCACTCGCTTGTCGATCTATATTCTCTTCTAAATATTGATATAAACTTTGAAATCCAGACTCTCTAATTAATGCTTCATTATTAGTAGATCGCCCTTCAAAAGCCAGTTTAGCACTTATAGGGAAAATTTTGTCAAAATACAATCCCATTGAGTCATCTAAATACTCAATCAATTCTTCCTTATCTGCTTGTACTTCATCAATCCTATTAATTACAGCTACTATGGGCTTCCCCATGCCTGCTACTTTCCTTACATAATCATTTATATCACTCTGTCCAAGATAGTTTCCATTAAAAACCCACAATACTACATCAACATCTTGAAAATAATCTATCGTCCTAGTCTCATTTTCTTCTGTAATTGTTGCTAAGCCAGGTGTATCAATGATAAATAGATTTCTTAATCCTGACATAGATCTATAAATTTCAACATCTTTGCAGTTTTTAAAATAAGTCTGATCATTTATATTTTTAGTTAATTCATCATAAATTTCATCAATAGAGCCGCTAAATTTGCTACCATCCAAATAATTTATACTTGCAGACTCTATATCCGAATAAGAAACTTTTATAATGGACGCTGTAGCTTCACTCACATTCTGAGGCGAAATTGAGCCTCCCGCAAAAGCATTTACCAATGTAGACTTACCTGACTTAACCTCCCCAATTATTGCTAAATGTAAGGAGCCATTCAATTTATTCTTTAAAATCTCAATATTGTAGCTAATTTCTTTAGCAATTGAATCATTTTGCCCGTATAAAGGTGATGTGAGAATTTTTTTATTTACATTTTCTACATAGCTAAAAATATCCATAGTTTTCCCTCTTTATATCAAGTGTTAAAAAGTAAATCACTTAATGAGAGATCTTTAAACTCAGAAAATTCAATATTCTTCAACACTGATAATCTCTCTATAAGTTCTGGAACGATTTCAGAAGGCCCGTATAAAATACTAAAAGAATCTTCTCTATTCTTATGGATTATCGAACTAGTTTCTGAAATGTTATTATGAACACTATTTATGATTTCTTTTATCATATTATTTAATTGACTCTCAAATTTATATCTAATTCTTTTACTTTTTTTCTCCGTTAACACTCTTGCCAACGATCTACCAATAGAGTCCCAAAAACCATCTCCAGTAAACATAGTTGCAATATCATTAAAATCATCAAAATCAGAGAATTCTACCTCAAATATCACTTCAGAATCAATTGGATATAAATTTTCAAATTCTATAAATCTATTAGCTAAATGCTTATATGTTAAAAACTTAGTGAAATCTTCTTCACATTGTGAAATTAAACTTTCTAAATTTTTATACACAATCTCTGGCTCAATTATTGTATCCCTAACAAATCTATCGAACTTTCGCCCATCTAATCTCCACAATTCTTCCTCATAATTAGCAGCAATCTGTCCAACACGATTAGCCTCATCTTGTACTAATATTTCAAATTGATCTTTCCAATACTCTATCTTCTCATCTAATTCACTATCTAAATCTTCTTTTAAATCTATTCTTTTATTATTTGCATCTTTAATTTTTTTATACAAAACTTCAGTTTTTAATTTTACATCTTCGTATAACAACCTAGTATTTTTTAATTTAGCCTGAATTTGTATTTCTAGTGCATTAGAAAATAATGTTTTATTTAAGTGCAATAATAAATGCTCAAACCTACTTTCTTTTAATAGTTTTTTTGCCTGCAAAAAAGTTTCACTATTTTTACTACTTATTGACAATATTTCTTGTGCTTCTCTAGCTTGTTTTGCAGATATCGGAATAAAGTCATAAAAAATATCTCCATAGAACTTTTTTGCATCACTAATAACGCCCTCGACAGTTTGACCATTTGCTAAAATATTATCCAACCTGTTTATAACCGCTATGATATTATTATTATTACCATACTCTTCTAGTACTTTTTCAATCTCTTTACGATCACCAGCACTAGCTATACGATCACCTGGCAATACCCAAATAATTCCATCCGCCTTTCCATAATATTCTTTGACATTAGATATTATAATTCCATCTATCTCTTGATTTAAACCAGGTGTATCAACAAGATTATAATTTTTCAATATTCCTTTACCCTTAACTGATGTAATCATCTCAGTAACATCAGATTTATAAAGATAATATTTTTGTAGTTCCAATTGCTTTTCTTCAAGTGCTACTAAATCCAATCCAGAGTTTTTGGCCTGTTTTAATTCTTGCCTAATATATGCTTTAGACGCTTTAATTTTCTCATCTTCTAATTGTAGATAATTTTGAGCCTCCTTTAATGTATAATGACGTTCTGTGCCATCTTTAAATTTTAATATAACTCCATCTGTTAAATCTTCCGATGTAAAAACATCAATTTTCCAAGTTTCTGGATTAACACTTTCTTTTGCAACTAATTGTTCTGCTAAAGCATTAATTAAAGTAGATTTACCATTTTTGCCACTTCCCATGACAAATAACATAAATTTATTATTTAATTCTTTTGCCAACTCTTTTATCTTAATAATTGTTTCATGAATTGCTCGTAATTCTACACCTGTAATATTGCTCTCCCCAAAATTAGCTTCACCCCACTCATAAGCTAATTCCTTCTCTAAAAGATCAACTGATTTTAATATATGGTTTTTAGCATTGTTTCGAGCCCCTGCTCGATAAGAATCTTCAACTTTATCAAATAAATCATTAATCTCATTTATTAATTGCGTATCCATATCATTACCAGTTTAGAGTTAATAAAATAATAATAAAAATTGCATTAAATAGCATCGATAATGCAGCTATAATATTTAGCTTTAATGACATATTATTAAACATCTTTTGATAATCCTCTTTATCTATTTGAGCCTGTTCATAAAACATCTTTTGTTCAGCTAAAAATTGAAGATTTTTAATCTCTATATCTCGAATAATTTCTTGAGTAGTTAAATATTCTTTCTCAAGATTTTCAATATGCCCTAAATAATTATCTAATTTTATAATTGACTCTTTATTAAATTTATCAGCTTTATTAGTCAAAGATATAATTAACTTATTTTCTTTTTCTATAGCATTATTCCACTCAGATAAATTCTTATAAAATTCTTTTGTGCTTTGTTCTGTCATTGATCTAATATTTTCATAAGATTTTTTATCTTTAACTAATTTAGTATCAAAGTTTTTAACAATAGCCTCAACTTTTCCCAGCATTTGTGAATGTTTTTCTAACGCCTTTATAGATGTATTCTCTATAACATCATTAGTAACAGATTTTGTTACCTTTGCTATTACGCTAATAAACTCTTCTTGCAACTTTCTACTCATTCTATACTCTCTCCTCTTACTAAATACATCTAAATTTGGTGTTCAACACTACACATACAAACTCTTCAATTAGTCAACTTTGAAATTATTTTACACTCTCAACAAATCATATCGCCGGAATCAAAATAATCTAATTTTAAACTATATTTTATGCTAATTAGTTTCTAATATTTTCATTCTAAATATATCTAAATTATATATAGAATCCCCCCCCCCCCCCCGTCAACATTTGTCTATTCTTAACGAACACCACACTTACTTAAGAATATTAACTTATAAAATATATTACTAATAGCTCTTCGGATGATAACACAATTCTCTTTAGACTCGAATTGCCCATAATAGAACATACTTGTAGTCAGGTGTAATCCCACGACTACACAAATTAAAGAGTACTCTAGCGTATTAGCTATGGACTCGCCATTTTGAACGATTTAGGGTTTATATACGTCTTCTAAACAAAAATGGCACCAATCACAAATGTGATTGGTGCCTAATAAGTACCTAGAGGTGTGACACCCCAATATTTAGCAACGCCCGCATTTTATCTTACTCTTCATATTGATATATCTAATGCGGTTAACTTTTGTACTCTATACACAGAAAATTATAATCCATAAATAGGATGTTCTAATTTTTTAATAAGAGTCAATCAATATTTTCTATTTTCCAATATTTTGTTCTAAATCAAATCGATCGGATACAAAACCATACAATGTCCAACCTGCAAAGGTTACGATAGAACCATATGTCATAGCTTCAAATCCAGATGCATATAGAGCATATAAGCTATATAACGAACCGAGGAAAGCGATGAAAACAGTTGTTTTCAATTCTGTACCAGTTCGTTGTGCCGCTTTCATAAGTACCATGATAGCGCCCATGGACAAGAGATATGGAATGATATTAGTTACTACCGCTAAATTAACAAGAGTTTCAAATTGTTCACTCAAAGATGGACTAATCGTCATTAAACTCATGAACGATTGAATAACAGTAATCGTAATCATACCAATTACTGGAGCATCTTTAGATGTAACTTTGCTGAATAATTTAGGGAAATAACCTTCATCAGCAGCACCTTTAAATACGTTAGCAATAGTGAACTGCCAACCTAATAAGGATCCGAAACAGGACATAACCATAAGACCCATAACAATTTTACCTACTGTAGAGTCAAACATGGAGGCAAAGGCTAAACCGAATGGTGCATTACTGTTTACTAATTCATTAGCAGGAACAATACCGAAAATCATATTTGTAGATACAATATAGATTACTGCAGCCCCTAATGTACCTCCAAGCACGGCTTTTGGTACGTTTTTCTCAGGGTTATCTACTGCATCAGCATTAGCACAAGCTGACTCAAGACCTAAGAAAGCCCACAATGTCATGGCAATGGAATTAGTAGCGGCTTCACCAAATGGCATATTGTGAACGTTCCAGTTTGCAACGTACATATCTGTAGAGAAATAAGCCCAACCAACTGTACTGATTACAAGTACTGGTGCAATAACGCCCCACACTGTAAAACTAGATACACGGCCAGTGATGCTAGCACCGCCAAAATTAAGAACAGTGGCTAACCAAAGTGTAAAGATTGTATAAATACCAGTCATAAGAGGTGTTAATTGAGCATCCATAAAGGTTGCTGCATATCCAACCGCAGAAATAGCGATAGCAATATTAGCAATCAATAAAGATACACCATATGTATAGTTGGCCATGAAGTTACCAGCTTTACCGAAAGAGTATTCTGCGTAACCGCCCATGCCGCCGCCTTTTCGAGTATACATACCGCCTTTAGCGAAAGCGTAAGCCAAACACATAGAACCTACAGCTGTAATCAACCACGATACGATGGATAAAGCCCCTACTTCAGCTAATTTTGTCGGCAACATAATGATACCGGAGCCCATCATATTAACAGCGGTTAGAATAGTCAGCTGCAATACAGACATTTTATTCTTACTTGAACTCATTGTGGATACCACCTTTTCAATAACTACTGTTAGATAATGTTAGCCGAGTTCCGAGTGAAACTCGGCTAGACAAAGGTTCTTATTTTTCAAATTCTTTTTTCAATACATAGCCGAAAGCTTTTTTAGATCCATCAGGTTGCTCTGTAATATACACGCCTTGAATTTCTGGTGCGAAACCTGGCAATTCATTGATGCCTGCTTCTAATGCTAAGAAGTAGTCACAAGCCGTTCTGGACCATCTTTCACCTGGTTGTACGCAAAGTACTCCCGGTGGATATGGCAATGCACCTTCAAGTGCAATACGACCTTCTGCTTCGCTAAGAGGTACTAATTCACCTTTACCACGTTGGAATTCATAATTAGCTTGTTGAGGGTTCATTACGAATTCTGGAAGGTAATCATGTAAGAACAAACGTTGTTGTAAAGTACTTACATTGCGCGCTTTGTAGAAATCATGCATTTCTTGGCAAAGTTGACGAATTGTATAACCTTTATATTTATCTAAATTATTGTAGTAAATAGATGGTAATACGTCTTTCATAGGCACATCTTCTTCGATGAGGCGTTCAAAACGTACTAATTGAGCTACTAAATCATCCATTTTAGTTTTAGATTCTGCTGGTGTCATTAAGAATAAAATAGTATTCAAGTCACATTTTTCTGGAATGATACCGTTTTCACGCAAGTAGTTTGCTAAAATATTAGCATGAATACCGAAGTCTTCATATTCACCAGTTTCTACGTTAATACCTGGTGTGATCAATTGGAATTTACAAGGATCGATAAAGTATTGGCCTTTACCATAGCCTTGGAAGGAGTGCCATTTAGCGCCTGGTTCGAAAGCAAAATAGCTTACGTCTTGTGCCATCGCTTTAGTATCTCCATCTTCCCATTTTTTACCATGTACAACAGGTGGTACTAATGGACGTAAATATTTACAATGTTTCAATACCGATTTACGAGCGTCGATAACTGTTTCTACACAGTCAACCCATAGTTTCTTACCGCCTTCACCTTCATGCATTTTCGCATTAATATCAAGGGATGCGAACAATGGATAGAATGGAGATGTAGAAGCTTGCATCATAAAGGAGTTATTCAAGCGTTTATGGTTAACATAGCGGTCTTGCCCTTTAATATGTTTATCTTTTTTATGAATTTGAGATGTTTGAGAGAAGCCAGCTTGTTGTTTATGAACAGATTGTGTTACGAGAATACCAGGGTCATTAGGACCTAATTCTAATAACAACGGACTGCAATCTTTCATCATAGGAATAAATTGTTCGTAACCTACCCATGCAGAGTCGAAGAAGATATAATCACAAAGATGACCAATTTTATCTACTACTTGACGAGCATTGTAGATGGTACCATCATACGTACCTAATTGGATTACGGCCAGGCGAATTGGACGCTCTGCTTTTGCTTTTTCAGGATCTTTTTCAGCAATTAAATTACGAAGGTATTGTTCATCAAAACAGTGTTCCAAAATGCCGCCAATAGAACCAAATGGATTACGAGCTGTTTCTAAATAAATTGGTGTTGCACCAGATTGTACAAGTGCACCGTGAGAAATAGATTTATGATTATTACGATCATATAATACGATATCACCAGGTGTTAACAGTGCATTAAGTACAACTTTATTCGAAGAAGATGTACCGTTTAGCACAAAATATGTTTTATCTGCATTATATACTTGAGCAGCATGTTGCTGTGCTTCAAAAGCAGAGCCTTCATGAATCAATAAGTCACCAAGTTTTACGTCCGCGTTACAAAGGTCAGAGCGGAAAATATTTTCTCCATAGAATTCATAAAATGCACGACCCGCAGGATGTTTGCAGAAAAATTGACCACCTTGATGACCTGGGCAATCGAATTGAGAGTTACCTTCTTCTACATAATTAGCTAAAGCTCTGAAGAACGGAGGCAACATAGACTCTTCATAAGTAGTAGCGGCTGCTTCGATTTGCCGTTTATATAAGTCAAAGTTCGTATTAGATCCATCAATGATACGCTCAACTTTACCAATGAATTGATCTACACTAACAGTTTTATCGAATAAGACTAAAAATACTGGAATACCAAAGGATTTTACATATTCGTTGTCTAATACTTCCGTATCAGTTTCACTAATAACGATAGCACCTACATCTGTAAAATCAGTTTGACTTAACTCTACACTCGCTCTACCTTCTAACGCTCCAAAATAAAACTGCGCCTTATGGGAAAAAGCAACTTTCATGTGTTTCATAGTGTATTCCTCCTAAATTGCAATTGCAATTTTAAACGTAACGTACACAATAATGATACATAAAATTTTTTGATATCCATCCCATATTTATACTGAGCCTCCTTTTCTATATGGGACTTAGTCTTGCAGTTAAATATCTATTTATATTTATATATTAACATCTTCTTCCCTCTTTTAACAGTAATTAATTATACAGGTATTGCATAATATTCAGTATAAAATCTATGTAAATGAGTTTTTATCATCGTTGATAAAAGCTATCAGTTTGGTGGATTTTCCAGTATATTCTTCCATTGCCTATTGTATACAATAACAATAGGCATAACATAATATGTCATAGTAGATGGTTCTCCTCCGACGACAAATCATCAATTTCTTTTATTAACAATGACTGACTAGAACCAACAAAAAAGACACCTATATACGAGATATAGGTGTCTTTTTATTACTCTTCTTCAGTTTCAGCGTTATCTTGTTGCTGTTGTACTTCTGGCTTCATTAACGGGAATAACAATACATCACGAATTGATGCAGAGTCTGTTAAGAACATAACGAGACGGTCAATACCAATACCCAAACCAGCAGTTGGTGGCAAACCATATTCCAATGCCGTTACATAGTCATTATCCATACGGTGTGCTTCGTCGTCACCAGCTTCACGTTCTTTCAATTGATCTTCAAAGCGTTCTTTTTGATCAATTGGGTCATTCAACTCGGAGAAGCCATTTGCCAATTCACGGCCATAAATGAAAGCTTCAAAACGTTCTGTTGTTAATGGTTTTTCTCGGTTCAATTTCGCCAACGGGGAAATTTCTTTTGGATGACCATATACAAATGTAGGTTGAATCAAGTTTTCTTCCACATAGGCTTCGAAACAAGCATTCATGATTTTACCAATGCCGTCATTAGCACTGTATTCAACATTTAAGCGATCTGCAATAGCGCGTGCTTCTTCCAATGTTTCAACAGCATCAAAATCTTCACCAGTATATGTTTTAATACCTTCTTGCATGGTAATACGATTCCAAGGTGGTGTTAAATCGATTTCTGTACCTTGGTATGTAATTTTTGTCGTTCCTAGTACTTCTTGAGCACAGTAGGATACGATATTTTCTGTTAAGCGGATTACATCTTCATAATTACCATATGCTTGGTAAGATTCCATCATAGTAAACTCAGGATTATGACGATTAGAGGTACCTTCATTACGGAAAGAGCGGTTAATTTCATATACGCGCTCTAAGCCACCTACGATAAGGCGTTTCAAATATAATTCAGGAGAAATACGCATGTAAATATCGATATCTAATGCATTGTGGTGTGTAATAAACGGACGAGCTGCGGCACCACCAGGGATAGCATGCATCATTGGTGTTTCCACTTCCATAAAGTTTTGTCCATTTAAGTATTCACGTACTTTGGCAACGATTTTCGTGCGTTTTACAAATGTATCGCGCACTTCTGGATTTACAATTAAATCTACATAACGTTGACGGTAGCGAAGTTCTGTATCTTTTAAACCATGCCATTTTTCTGGTAACGGGCGCAATGCTTTAGACAATAACGTCATTTTATCAACTTTAATTGTCGTTTCACCCATATGTGTTTTAAATACATGACCTTCGATACCTACGATATCACCAATATCAAGCATTTTTACATATTTGTAATTATCTTCCCCTAACATATCTTGACGGAAGTATACTTGAATATCGCCAGACAAATCGCGAATATTGGCAAATGCAGTCTTACCATGGGAACGGATTGTCATCAATCGACCAGCAATTACTACTGGTTGATCATCGTAATTCAAGAAATCATCTTTAATGTCCTTCGCATGGTCTTTTACGATAAATCGGTCACCGAATGGATAAATACCATCTGCTTCGTATTGAGCCAATTTATCGCGACGAATTTGCATTTGATCATTCAGTTCTTCTTGGATATTTTTAATTTCTTCGCTCATGGTATGCCTCTTCTTTAACTAAAACTATTGGATTGCAAGCACTTTGAACGTCACAGGACCATCTGGTGTAACAACTTCTACTTCGTCACCTTTACGTTTCCCTAAAATCGCTTTGCCTACAGGAGATTCATTAGAAATACGATTATTAAATGGATCCGCTTCAGAGGAACCAACGATAACATATTCTAATTCATCATTGTACATAGTATCTAATACAACGACTTTACTACCTACAGATACAACGTCACCTTTAACAGATTCATCAATGATTTTCGCTGTATTGATTTTATTTTCTAAATCAGAAATGTGACCTTCGATGAAAGCTTGCTCATTTTTTGCATCATCGTATTCAGAGTTCTCACTGATATCACCATATTCGATAGCAGTCTTAATACGTTGAGACACTTCGATACGGCGTACAGATTTATAATATGCTAGTTCTTCTTCTAATTTCTTTAAACCTTCGGCGGTAAGTAATGTTTCTTTTACGTCTGCCATTAGTACCCCACTCTTTCTACTTATACATAATAAGAAAAAGTGCCACAATGCGATGACACCTTAACTTCTATCTTTAAATTTTTCTAGTCAATTATATAAAAATACCAATATTTTGTCAATGAAATACGTTATATTACATATCTTTTAATAGATTTCTATAAGCTTCGATTTCACGCTCAAAACTTTTCACTGTATGAATCGTATTAATACGGTTTCGCCAATATGCTGATTCTGGCAAGCCTCGTAAATACCATCCCGCGTGAGTACGAATTTCTTTAACGCCTAGTGCAGCCCCTTTATAATGGCACAATAATTGAAAATGTGTTAATAACATATCAATGCGTTCCATATAAGTTGGTCCTGGCAAAATGTCACCAGTCAACAGATAGTGGTGAATGCGTTCAAAGATCCAAGGATTCCCTTGTGCACCGCGGCCAATCATAACTGCATCACACCCTGTTTCATCTAGCATACGCTTAGCATCACTAGGTTCTACAATATCCCCATTTCCGATGACAGGAATATTAACAACCTCTTTAACAGCTTTAATATAAGACCAATCGGCTTGACCGCTGTACATCTGTTCCTTTGTACGCCCATGTACAGCAATGGCTGCAACCCCTGTGCTTTCAATGCGTTTTGCAAAATCGACGACATTGATGCTATCTGAATCCCAACCAATGCGCATTTTAACAGTGACCGGCACCTTTACAGCTTTCACAGCTGCTTCTGCAACGCGAGCTGCCAAATCAGGATGTTTCATCAGCGCTGATCCATCCCCAGAGGAAACAACTTTTTTTACAGGACAGCCCATATTAATATCTACAATATCGGCACCAGCCGCTTCTACTACTTTAGCCCCTAAAGCAATTGCTTCTGGATTAGAACCAAAAATTTGCATCGACACAGGATGTTCAACATCCTCCATACGAAGCAATTCATTGGTACGCTCATTTTTATATTTTATGCCCATAGCACTGACCATTTCAGTGCATACTAAGGCTGCTTTATGCTCTTTAGCGAGCAATCGATAAGCAATATCGCTCACCCCTGCCATAGGCGCTAATATCGCTTTACCATCAATCGTAACGGTCCCTATAGACCAAGTTTGTTCTATCATAATCCACCTAATAAAACAGGTACAGCCAAGCTGTACCTGTTTTGTACATAATCGAGTTTCTATAACTCTATTATAGTACCATTATTTATTTCGTTCGTAAATGAGACGCAATCCTTCTAATGTAAGCATCGGTTCTACATAATCGATGGAGTTAGTAGCACTACTAATAAGCTGTGCCAATCCCCCTGTAGCTACCACAGTTACATCACCGCCGATTTCTTCTTTCATCCGCGCTACGAGGCCTTCCACTTGGCCGACATAACCGTAAAACATACCAGACTGCATAGAAGCTACCGTATTTTTATTGATGACTTGGCCTGGATCCTTTACTTCAATACGAGGCAGTTTAGCAGCTCGTTGGAATAGCGCTTCTGCAGCAATCGTTACACCTGGTGTGATGACACCTCCAATATAATCGCCATTTCCTAAAACAGCACAATACGTAGTAGCCGTACCAAAGTCAATAACGATTAAATTTCCTTCGTACGCTGTATGAGCCGCTACAGCATTAACAATGCGGTCCGCACCAACTTCACGAGGGTTATCGTATTTAATGGCAATCCCTGTTTTAGTGCCAGGACCAACAATAATAGGGGTAACATTGAAATACCGAGCACAAACTCGCTCCAATGCAGGCATTACCGGTGGAACTACAGAAGAAATAATAATATCTGTAATATCTTTGGCGTCTACTTTTCTATCATGGAAAAATAAGTTCATAATTAACATTCCATATTCATCAGTAGTTCGCACGCGATCCGTAGAAATACGCCAATGTCCAACGAGTGTATCCTTATCATACACACCTAACACAATATTGGTATTGCCTACATCAATAACTAATAACATGACTTCCTCCTACTTTCGAGGTCGTATAGAGACGTCTCCAGCAATAATACGCTTCACATCTCCGCTCGTAGTTTTTACTAATAAATTACCATCTTCATCAATATTTAAAGCCGTCCCTTCATAAATATCATCAGGGGCACGCACTTCTACTTCTTGCCCTAAAGTAACGCTTAATTGACGCCATTCTTCTAAGGTTTCTTCAAACCCTTTATCTAATACTTCATAATATTGATGTTCTAATTCTTCCAATACAATTTTGAAAGCTTCTGTTCGCTCTATATCAATACCTTCCATTAATAAGGAAGTAGCAATATGTTTAATTTCTTCTGGCAATTCTTCTTGTTTCGTCTTTACATTAATACCTATCCCCATAATGATATGAGAGATTTCCTCCATAGATCCAGACATTTCCGTAAGAATGCCAACTAATTTACGTCCATTCACTAAAATATCATTAGGCCATTTAATCCCTGCATCGGTAAGTCCCATTTTATGGAACGCCTTTGTCAACGCTACAGCAGCCATTAATGTACATTTAGAGGCTTCTGAAGGGATAAAATCAGGTCGTAAAATCAAACTAAACCAAAGGCCTTTGCCAAATGGTGAATACCATCCTCGCGATAAGCGCCCCCGCCCAGCAGCTTGTTCTTCCGTCACTACAACGGTACCTTCTTCAGCACCTTGATGAGCTAAGCGACGAGCTTCTAAATTAGTAGACTCCGTCGTATCCATATAAACATAACGCTTTCCAAATACGTCTGTATTCAAAACTTTTTTCATTGCTATAGGACTTAATAGATCCGGTTCTTCCAGTAAACGATAGCCTCTCTTCGTGTAAGACTCAATTTTATAGCCTTTTTGTCGCAACGCTTTAATATGCTTCCAAATGGCTGTCCGTGACACGTGACACGCTTCCGACATGTCTTGACCAGATACAAAGCCACCTTGATTTTCTCGTAAAAATTCTAATACTTCATCGCGCATGGTAACCCTCCTTTCCACTATTGGTTTACAATTCGATTGTACAAGTGCTCTTCATAAAATGCAAGCCCTATTTATAAAATGCCTTATATATTAGTGCTAATAGTCTTTCGTAATGTATAATACATGTAGAAGTAACTAGATAAGGAGCTGCTATGAAGCAATTTACATTAGCGGAGAAAAACAAAGTATTAGAAACTCCCTTTATATATATTCACCGAAAACTAAATATACTCCTCAATATAGGCAAATTATTGATGGAATGTGGCGCTGATACAGAGCGCATTACTTCAGAAATGTTGAAGGCTGCTACTTTCATGGGTATCCCCCACGAGTATTTAAATATCCATATTACGTATACTACGATTATGGTTAATTTATTTCATGAAGAACAATCTATTACAGTCTTTAGAAAAACACCGGTACACGTTCCTAATATGGCCATGATCAATGCAGTAGCGAAATTGACATGGCGCGCTTTCCATAGACATTATTCATTGACGACTTACGAGCGACAAATTGGCAACTTAGAAAAAGCCGTTGCCGTCTATCCCAACTGGCTAAAAGGCATCGCTTGTGCCTTTGGTTCTGCTGGCTTGGCTTATCTATTCAGTGGTGACCTCATTACTTTATTTGTCACCATCCTCTGTTCTTTATGCGGTTATTTTACTCGTTGCATATCACTTCGTTTCGGAGTCAATGAATATTTAGGCATAGCCTTAGGAGCCTTTACGGCAATGATTGTAGCCTACGGCTTCTATTCCTATATCGAATTAGGATCACTCTTATATGTCTTAGTCTGCTGTACTTTATTTCTCGTCCCTGGCGTCCCCCTCATCAACTCTGTTATCGACACCATAAACAATCACATCTTAGCAGGCGCTACAAGAGCCATCAGAACATTGCTTATCGTAGGAAGTATGACATTAGGTATGGCGATGGCATTATATTTTAGTCCAATCCCAGCCTTTTCCTTTATTGATATTAGACCTCACGTATTTTCTATACAACATTTTATTGGCCCATTTTTAGCTGCCACATCTTTTGCAGTACTCTTTAATGCTCCACCAAGATTACTCTTCTATATTGGTTTAGGTGGTGTTCTATCTGTGACAATTCGCAACTTATTATTTGTAGAATACGGTTTTTCTATTCCTGGTTCTACCTTTATCGGTGCGGCAGTAATGAGTATTATTTTTGTAAAACTATCCTCTCTTTTGCGTACCTCTGGACCAGTCCTCATTGTTCCATCTGCGATTGCCCTTATGCCAGGCATATTGTTGTATCGATTCGTTTTCGATTTACTTCACATCAGTTCCTTAGATGTATCTGGGTTACTTTATATGGCACAAAACGGTACATCTGGCGTACTATCCATTATCGCTATTGCTGTTGGAGTTGCCATTCCTGATGTAGTGGCGCAAAAATATTTAAAGCAACACAGATTGCGTCGCATTAATGAATTATTAGCAACGCGTCATCAAGACGACTAAAAAGGCTGCCCGAAGGCAGCCTTTTTATATTATACATTGTCTGTTGTTATTTCAACAGGATTATCAGAAGAGACAACAGTTGCTTCTACAACTGCTTCTGGTGCTTTAGTAGTACCATATTTATAAAGGTTCTCAACTGCTTTTGCATCAATTGTTTCTTCTTCTAATAGAGCGTTCGCCATATTATGTAAGAAAGCAATATTGTCAGTCAACAGTTTTTCTACATCTTTATAAGCCTCATCGACAATACGATGCATTTCTTCATCAATTTTAGCAGCAATTTCTTCACTGTAATTACGCTCATGACCTAAGTTACGGCCCAAAAACACTTGTTCTTGTTGTTCACCGAATACAATAGGACCTAACGTATCACTCATCCCCCAACGAGTAATCATAGCTCGCACCGTATTTGTAATACTTTGTAAGTCTCCAGAAGCACCAGTACTAATTTCATTTAATACAATAGCTTCTGCTACACGGCCACCAAGAGCAACTCGAATATCTGCTAATAATTGAGATTTCGTTTTATAATCTTGCTCTTCTTTCGGCAACATCATCGTATATCCGCCAGCATAACCGCGAGGAATAATGGTTACTTTATGAACTGGATCAGCATGAGGCAATAAATGCGCCACAATAGCGTGACCCGATTCATGATAAGCCGTTAGACGACGGTCCTTATCGCTTACAATATGACTACGTCGTTCAGGGCCCATGCTCACTTTTTCACTAGCTTCTTCTAAATCAGCCATAGCAATTACCTTTTGGTTATTGCGAGCTGCTAGCAATGCCGCTTCGTTTAACAAATTGCTCAAGTCAGCACCAGTAAAGCCTGGTGTTTTCTTAGCAATAATACGCAAATCTACATCGTCAGCCAATGGTTTATTTCGGGCATGGACTTTCAAAATCGCTTCGCGGCCATTCAAATCTGGACGCCCCACTACGACTTGACGGTCAAAACGACCTGGACGTAATAAAGCGGGATCCAAAATATCTGGACGGTTCGTAGCAGCAATGGTGATAATACCTTCATTAGCACCGAAGCCATCCATCTCAACGAGCAATTGATTTAGCGTTTGTTCGCGTTCATCATGACCACCGCCAAGACCAGCACCACGTTGACGACCAACTGCATCAATTTCATCGATGAAAATAATACATGGCGCATTCTTTTTCGCTTGACCAAATAAGTCACGCACGCGAGATGCACCGACACCGACAAACATTTCTACGAAGTCAGAACCAGAAATTGTAAAGAATGGAACCCCTGCTTCACCAGCAACTGCTTTAGCAAGCAATGTTTTACCAGTCCCTGGAGGGCCTGCTAATAATACGCCTTTCGGAATAGTGGCACCAATAGCAGTAAATTTACCTGGATCTTTCAAAAATTCTACTACTTCTGCTAATTCTTGTTTAGCCTCTTCTGCACCAGCTACATCGTTAAACTTAACTTTTACATTGCCATCGCCCATCATTTTGGCACGACTCTTGCCAAAGTTCATCACTCGGCCGCCGCCACCTTGTGTTTGTTGCATAATAAAGAAAAATACAACTACAAGGATAATGATTGGAATAGCAGAGCCTAATAAACTCATCCACCAGGATGGTTGTTCTGGCGGTGCTGCTGTAATTTCAACGCCATTATCAGTTAATGTTTTAATTAATGTATCATCAGTTGGTGCATAGGATTCAAACTCTGTACCATTTTTTAATTTACCTTTTATTCCATGATCATTGGTAATCGTTACTGATTCAACCTTTTTCTGTTGTACTTGTTGAACAAAACCTGTATAACTCATATCGGCCTTTGTTGTATTTTGGCCAGCTAAGGTGTCAATCATAAAAACGATGGCCGCAATGATAAGTAAGTAAAAGACGATATTTTTTGTAAATCGATTCAAAAGATTACTCCTTTCGCTTCTAATGCAACCAAATCATGCATAATGATATGCATTCCTATATTATACCATAAAAAGCGAATAAAGGCTCTTATATTTCGTACTTTTCTTAACCTAGAGAAAAGCGATTATGCCTCTTCATATACAGATTCTTTTAAAATTCCAATATACGGCAATTGACGGTATTGTTCTGCATAGTCTAAGCCAAAGCCAACAACAAAATAATCAGGTACAGTAAATCCGATATAATCCACATCTACTGGCACTTTTCGACGCTCTGGCTTATTTAGCAATGCTACGAGACGCACGCTTTTAGCGCCGCGAGATTTTAAATTTCCTAATAAATAGTGAAGCGTCGTACCTGTATCGACAATATCTTCTACAACCAATACATGCTTCCCTTCTACAGGGCGATCCAAATCCTTCAAAATCCTTACCACACCAGTACTTACTGTACTATTTCCGTAGCTAGAACAGGAAATGAAGTCAAAGGATACGTCTACATTGTCATCGATAGCACGGGCTAAATCGGTAAAAAATACTATAGCCCCTTTTAAAACACCGACGAGAACGACCGATTCACCAGCATAATCTTTGCTGATTTCAGCACCTAGTTCTGCAATGCGTTGCCCTAATTCCTCTTTCGAGTATAATATTTCTTTCACATCTTGATGCATATATAAGACCTCCTGGATCTATTTCTAATCTTGGCAATACACTTGTATTGTATCACATTGAGCCTCAATTGTAATATGACTTATGTGTAAACTTTTCGGTTCTCCCGTGAAAGTAATCTGCCTTAATTGCTCTTGATGAGCCCACGACAATGTAAGGGGTTTACACACACGTTGCCAAATACGTCTCTGTATAGCCAAGGGTTGTTTCCGAAGTGCTCGCCGGGATAAGGAAAAGCGTCCTGCCTCTTTGGATACTAAAGCATCAAACACAATACGGCTTTCACTATCGATATAATCAGCATCTTCCTTAGCGATAGCGCCTAATCGACAGAGCACATCCCCTATATTAGGATTTAACTGTTCCAATGCAGGCATAATACGGTGACGAATGAAATTTCGAGTATATACCACATCATCATTAGAAACATCTAAGCAATAAGAGATGCCTTGTACAGCTGCATAGGCTAGAATATCCGCCTTAGTCAATGTTAACAAAGGGCGTACTAAAGGAGTATGAAAATCATGACGGACTATGTCCATCCCTGTAAGGCCACGCAAACCAGATCCTCTAATAAAGTGAGCCAATATAGTCTCTGCTTGATCATCTTTATGATGAGCTACTGCAATATACTGAAAGCCCTCTGTTTGAGCCACATCGAGTAACCACTGGTAGCGTTCATCGCGACCTACTGTTTCTAAGGACTGCCCTCGCTCTTTCGCTATACGCGGGATATCCCGAGATATTGTCCAAAAAGGCAAAAACCGTTTGTCACAATAGTCTTGTACCATGCGAACTTCTTCGGCACTTTCTGGACGAATCCCATGATTCATAGTGGCGATACCAATGCGCCAATTTGTTTTGCGATGAACGGCTAAGGCTTGTAATATTTCGACGAGAACCATTGAGTCAGGTCCGCCCGAGCAAGCTACGAGTATAGTTGCATCTTCAGGAAATAGCTGAACCTCTTTTAGTATCCCATTCACAAGTCTATGTACTTTTTTTACTATATTTCTTTCATCTACCTCTGTACTCATCATATTAGCCTTCTAATAACTCTTGTTGTATTGCTTCCATGCCATCTTGTTCACTAACAAAAATATACGGTATTTCGTAAGCATCCATACAAGACGTCAAAATTTCTGCACCGCTAACGATAATGTCTACACGACCAGGTTGCAATCCTGGCACCTGCAATCGTTCTTCGCGGCTCATATACCGAAGTGACATAATCATCCCTTCAATTGCTTCTCTCGTCAATTTATGATTTTGAATCTGTTCTGGCACATAAGTAATCATTTTTAGATCAATAGCCGCTAGCGTTGTAATGGTTCCGCCAATGCCCACAAAATCGCCAAAGTTCCCTTCTATCATCATAGGATCCCATAAAAATCTCGTTTCTTCCCATATTGATTGCGGTCCTGATTCAGATAATGACTGTAGTCGAACAGCTCCTACCGGATAGGAACGACTCCAGTAGACACCATCCTTAGAACCTACTGCTAGTTCTGTACTTCCCCCACCGATATCGATGATTCCATAGTGCATTCCTGATGATAGTCGATCTTGTAAGGCCCCTTTAAACCCGTAAAAAGCTTCTTCATCACCTGATAAAATGCGATATTCTGTAGGGCAATATTGTTTCGCCCTTTCTAAAAACTCTCCACCATTCGAAGCTTCTCGAACAGCACTAGTCGCGATAGCTATACTCCGTTCCACTCCATATGAAGCCATTAGCTCAGAAATCTCTGAAAAAACCTCATAGGATGCGTTCATTACTGTATCTTTTAACTCGCCACCACTCTCTCGGTCTCCCAATCGAGTCGTCCACAATCGTTTTCCTTCGTTATACCACTGCTTTCCTTCATAAGTTCCTAGTAATAAACGAATGGAATTAGACCCTATATCTATAACTGCTGTCTTCATAATAACTCCTATACGATAATACACATAAAGAGATGGCAATTGCCATCTCTTTCTTTTAATCTCGGCGACCGCCTCTGCCGCCTCGTTTACCTTCTGTATTTCGCTTTAAATCATGCAATCGTTCATTGCTATCGCGCAAAAAAGATTTCATTTTTGCTTCAAAGGCCTCTGCCGATTGTCGACTTTGTATCCGTCGTTCAGAACGTTGCTCTACCCGTTCTGGCTTTTCTTGTGTTTGTCGTATAGATAAGGCAATCTTATTACCCTCTACGGAAAGCACCTTTACTTTCACCGCATCATTAACATGCAACAAGGTATTAATATCTTCAACGTAACCGTGGGCTACTTCTGAAATATGAACTAAACCAGTCTGTTTATCTCCTAAATCGACAAAGACGCCAAACTTAGTAATACCAGAAACGGTGCCCTCCAAAATATTACCTACTTCAATAGCCATAAAGCCTCCTACCTCTAAACCTCTACTCAAACTCCAAAATAACATGAGCCTTATGACATCTATTTAACATAAGGTACTTCCCCTGGTTTTACAAGACCTAGCTCCTCTCTTGCTAACGCTTCAATAGCCTGTGGATCTTGTAATTTAGCTTTCTCCTCTTCTAGCTTATCATTTTGCATACGCAATTCTTGTAATTGTTGCTCTATTTGTTGTTTTTCATGATAGATAGCTGCTAACTGATAGGCTTGAAACCCAAGAAAGAATACCATAATAATCACTAAGCCACGCTTAATCCACACAGCGGCAATAGCTTGATCTCGCTTCTTCCTATCTCTTCGTATTCTTTTTCTTGGTACTCGCCGTTCTGTACGGTGCACTTCACTCATTGAGATCTCCCAAATTACAACAATTCTATATAGCTATTTATGATTCTATTATACTATGGCCCTGTAATAAATGCACGTTCTTACTCTGCCTCTGTCAGTAAATAAGCAATGCGTTCACTAATAGACTCTCCTTTGAAAGTAAAGTCCGGTGCTATATCCTGTAAAGGCTCTAACACGAACAAGCGGTCCCAAAAATGCAAATGAGGCACCGTGAGACCTTCTTCTGCAATAGTCATTTCCTTACCAGCTGCATCTAGTCCATAAATAATATCTAAATCCAAGGTTCTCGGCCCCCAATGAATATGCCGTTGCCGATTGGCAGCTGCTTCTAAGGTTTGTAATATAGCTAGAACAGCAGAAGCCTGCAAATCTGTACGAATGCGCCACACAGTATTTAAAAAGGACTCTTGTTCCGTATACCCCCAAGGCTCTGTTTCTATAATAGACGCCGTTTCTATGGTAGCAATCTGTTCGTGATCTTGTAATGCTGCATAAGCACCATCAATGAAACCTTGTCTATCCCCCATATTAGAGCCTACACTAATGTAATACGTATTCATTACATAGTTCCTCTTGTAGTGACAACAGCCACATAATCAAGAATTCCTGCAATAGGAACTGATGGCTTTCGCACTGTCACAGAAACCCCTACAATTTGTTCGTATCGCCCTTCTATCGCATCTGCAATAAGCGCGCCTACTCGTTCTAACAAATTTCGACTTTCACCAGTCACAATGGACTCGACTAGTTCGTAAATCTCTACATAATTAATAGAGTCTTCTAAATTATCTGTTTGACCAGCTCGTGATAAATCTACCTTCACTTCTACATCGACGAAGAATCGTTGTCCTTGTTCTTTTTCAGATGTCAAATTGCCATGGTAACCATAAAAAGCCATATTTTTTAAAACAATGGTATTCATGACGTTCTCCTCTTATTCAGCACGCAACAAGCCATCTGCAACGGCTAATGCTCGTTTATGCATCAATACATTATGAACGCGCACCATATCAACACCTTGGAAAACACCAGTAATACAAGCCGCTACGGTCCCTTCATCTCTCTCTTCTGGTGGCAATCCATTCAGCATAGCTCCAATAAATCGTTTCCGACTAGGCGCCAACAATACAGGGTATTCATAGGCTGTCAACTCTCCTAATCGTTGCATAATTTCAATATTTTGCGCTTCTGTTTTACCAAACCCAATACCTGGATCGATGATGATATTCTGCAATGGCACCCCTTCTTTTAAGGCTTTATCGATAGCAGAAAAGAAAAATGCTTTCATATCTTCAATAATATCACCATAATCCGTGTCCTTGCTATTATGCATAATAATGACAGGCACTTGATATTTAGCGGCTACAGCAGCCATATCTGGATCGTAGTGAAGCCCCCATACATCATTTAGAATGTGAGCCCCTTTAGCAAAAGCATAATCGGCTGTCTTTGCGTGGTACGTATCGATTGATACTGGCACAGTAGATGCAGCTAAGACAGGATCGATAAGTGCACCGAGGCGTTCTATCTCTTCTTCTGCAGACAATGGTGTGGATCCAGGACGCGTCGATTCCACACCTAAATCGATAATATCGGCACCATCTTCTATCATCTGCTGTACCCACTGTACAGCGAGCTCTGGCGTATTATGTTGACCGCCATCAGAAAAAGAATCTGGCGTACCATTTAAAATCCCCATAATAAGAGTTCTATCACATAATTGTAAGGTTTTACCATCTTTCCAAGTAAAGTTTCTACGTTTATACATCTGTGCCTCCTAACATAGCTAACGCTTCATCACGAAGAGCGCCTGCTTCGTTTAATACACCGCGACTTTCTATCGTAACAACTTGAGAGCCGTGTGGTAAATTGCCTTTCATAAGCATACATAGTTGTGTTGCTTTCAGACGTACAAATACGCCTTCTGCAGATAAGTCATTCATAATGGCATCCGCAATTTCTTTCGTCAATCGTTCTTGTAATTGCGGTTTCTTACTCAATACAGCAATTACATCACTAAACTTGCTAAGTCCTGCTACACAACCATTATGAGGTTCATATATGACATCTACGGTACCAAAAAAGGGCATCAAATGATGTTCACACATAGAATAAAAAGGAATATTGGTAACCGCTACAAGGCCCGCATAGTCTGTAGGAAATATATCTCCCCAGAGTTCTTTTGTAGATACACCGATGCCAGAAAACAAGTCTTCATACAAGTCCACCACGCGAACTGGTGTTTTAGCTAACTCTGGTGCCTCTATATCGACGGATAAAGCCTTTAAAAATTGCTCAATCCCTTCTTGTGCCCGGTGATTCATGGCCCCTCCTAAACGATTTTTGTAGTCCAATCTTCTATGTTCCAAATATCTGTAATCCAGCTTTCATAAAATTCTGGTTCATGACTAACGAGAACGATTGTTCCTTTAAATTCTTTTAGCGCTCGTGCTAATTCTTCTTTTGCATATATATCTAAGTGATTTGTGGGCTCGTCAAGAACGAGAACATTGTACTTATTTTGCATTAGTTTACAAAGTCGTACTTTCGCATTTTCCCCGCCTGATAAGACGCGCATTTGGGATGTAATATGCTCATTGGTCAATCCACAACGAGCAAGAGCTGCTCGCACTTCTGCATTTGTCATAGACGGATATTCATTCCAAATATAATCTAAGGCAGTAACTGAATTAGACGGCGCATCTTCTTGTGCAAAATAGCCTACTTCTAAAAATTCGCCTTTTACCAATTCCCCGCTTACTGGTTTCAGTAAACCTAAAATCGTTTTCAATAATGTCGTTTTACCTAAACCATTGACGCCTCGAATGGCAATTTTTTTATTTCTTTCAATTTGAAAGTCCACTGGTCTAGTTAGTGGCTCATCATAGCCGATTTCAAGTCCAAATGCTTCTACGATAAATCGACTCGGTGTACGGCCTTCTTTAAAGCCAAAGGATGGTTTAATATATTCTTTTGGCTTTTCCAAGATTTCCATTTTTTCTAATCGTTTCGCCCTAGAGTTAGCCATACCTCGGGTCGCTACGCGTGCTTTATTGCGCTGAATAAAGTCTTCCATGCGCTCAATTTCTTGTTGTTGTCGCTCATAAGCCTTTTTTGCTTGTGCCTTTTTAACTTCATAAGCAGCTTGGAATTGATGATAATCACCAGTATATCGTGTTAAAACAGCTTGTTCAATATGGTAAATAACATTAACCACAGAATTTAAAAATTCCATATCATGGGAAATTAAGATGAATGCATTTTCGTAATTTTGCAAATAATTTTGAAGCCATTGAATATGCTCTACATCTAAATAGTTCGTCGGCTCATCAAGGAGAAGAATCGTTGGCTTTTCTAATAGTAGCTTTGTTAACAATACCTTCGTTCTCTGTCCGCCGCTAAGCTCTGTCACATCTCGATCGAGACCTATATCTACAAGACCTAACCCTTGTGCAGTGCGCTCAATAACCGCATCAATTTCATAAAACCCACGTTGTTCTAAAATTTCTTGCCATTCCCCAACTTGTGCTAAAAGATGATTCATTTCATCGTCTGATACTTCGCCCATTTTGTTATACGCATCATTGATGTCTTGTTCCATAACATACAAATCGTCAAAAGCCCGTTGCAATACATCGCGAATCGTCATACCCTTTTCAAGGACTGCATGTTGATCCAAATAACCAACTGTCACTTGATTGGACCATTCGATTTTGCCTTCATCAGGAGGTAATTTACCAGTAATGATATTTAAAAAGGTTGACTTCCCTTCCCCATTTGCCCCAATGAGGCCTACATGTTCCCCTTTTAATAAACGGAACGATGCATCATCTAATATTTGTCGCGCCCCAAAACCATGGGTTACATTGGATACGGTTAATACACTCATTATCTATCTCCACCGGAATAAAAGCCGCCTTGCATAAGACGGCTTTGTTTACATTTAATAATATATCTATTTTACCTTGATTTTACTTGCTCTGTCAAAACTTTCTAGCCCTTTGTATATGGTGAAATGACAATGGTATTAGAAATATATCGAAAATGAATATCTGCGCCTAATGGCAATGTATAACGCGGCCCATCACCGCCAGTAGATACATAGCACACAAAGGGATCGGCGTCATCAAAGGAACGGTCTTCTTCCATATACCGTAACGCAGCATCTCCTATATCACAGGTATCTTCTTCAGTATCTCTCCATGGTATTCCGTGGGAAAGCGCCTTATTCGTAGACATGTGTCCTGCGACGACACCAGCAATCATGTTTAATACGTTAGATACCTTCCATCTTTTAAAAATAGCATCTCTATCATGGTGAGGTAAACTAGTATCTTCTAGGAGCAATATAGTATCCTCTGCATTGGCCCTCACTAATGCCTCTACTCCATAAGGAGTATCCGTTAACTGCCCTAAGGTCTCCATACAGCCGCCTAGCAATATGCCACTACCTAGTTCAGTTCCAATAGCCCCTCTCGGCGGTTCTGGCAATGGCTCTATAACCCGTAGTGTTCCTTCTACAGCAGCAAATAACGTATCTATTGTATCTCGGTCTGCCCCGACTAACTCTCGCCCAAATGGTCCGTAATAGGTAACTAAGCCACAATGCTTGTGGAGGGCAGCGTGAATACCTGTACATCGGCCACGACCGACAAAGCCTTTTCTATAGTCACCGATAACTTCATAATTTAAATGATCTAAAAAAGAAAGTTCTGCCTCTATATCATCTAACATAATTACTAAATCACAAGGAGCTGTAGTCATCATATATTGAAACTGTTCTGCTCGTTTCACATCCTCTAAATCACTCTCATACGTCATCGATTTAGCTATGAATACATCATAGCCTCGTGCCTTGCAGAGGATTCTAAGCTTAACCATAACTTCATCGATCCAAGGCGAGTCATGATGGAGCTGACAAAAACCAATCGTCATGCCTAATCGTAATCGTTTCGGATAAGTCCACTCCATATTATGGCAAAGCCTCTTCTACAAATTCTTTCATAAGTACACCTATGCGAGCCCCTAATTGCTTGGCCTCATCAGGTTGCATATGTTGTGCCATGAAAACAAAAGCAAAATCGCCGTTCATCGTTTCAATTAGTCCCACATCAGATACCACATCAGTTGCACTTCCAGTCATATGATGGAAAGTCGTATCTCCACCCCAGTGGAAGGACAATATATCATTATATTGATGGCGACCTAATATAGTCCACATTTCACGACCTTCTACAGTGTCTCGCAAACGATAGATTTGATCTAATAACAGAGCCATATCTATGGCACTGATTTCATTATCTTCGGCCACAAAAGTTCGACTATCATCCATCATATAGCGATGCAAAGTAAAAGATGATAAACCTAATTGTTCTGCTCGTGCATTAATATATTCCATACCAAGGGTAGTAATCAATAAATTCGTAGCCCAATTGTCACCGAAAATAATCATAAATCGGCATAATTCTAAATAAGAGAAACTACGAACGCCTAATAACTCTTGTAAAGCCCCTCGACCACCGACGCGTGGGCTCCGTTGTAGCGAAACGGTATCATGCAAATCCAGTTGCCCTTCTTTGGCTAAATGAAATACATATTCTAAGATGACCAAACTTTCTAAACTAGCACCTGTATAGACTGCATTCTCCTTGGCACTAGCAATGATCGATGTTTCTGCTTCATCAGACAAGCGCAATACTACATATGAAATAGAGGCATCCGAAGGCATTTGTTGAATATATTCGTTAATTTTATGTTCCAGCCATTGGCCTACAATTAATTTTTCCATACTATCCCCCATGTAATAGACTCTTTACTTTATTATACTATATGAATTAAGATGGAATCATAATGAATTAATATAAACTAAATGGTAAAAATAATTATTATTTTGCAATTTATCATGATTTGATACCATTTACATCGATAGGAGATTACTATGCACACAGTACCTCGAATATTAACCATCCAAGACATGAGTTCCATTGGTCGTTGCTCCTTAACCGTTATGCTGCCCATTATTAGTGCCATGGGATGCCAAGCAGTTCCCTTAGCTACAGCGGTCCTTAGTAATCATTTAGAATACCCCTATTTTGAATTAGTGGATCTATCCGATCATTTACAATCCTTTATGGACTGTTGGGAGAAAAACGATATCGATTTCCAAGCTATCGTCAGTGGATTTTTAGCATCACCGGAACAAATCCACCTCGTCGAAGAAGCTATTGACCGTTTTGGTGCTGACAAAATGATTATCGTCGATCCAGCCATGGCCGATGATGGCCGCCTCTATTCCATTTATACACCTGAAATGGTAGTAGCTATGCGTCATCTTGCGAGTCGTGCCCATATTATTAAACCGAACTATACAGAAGCCTGCTTCTTACTTAACAAACCATTTAGTACAAATCCTATCACGAAAGAAGAGCTCCATCAAATGTGTCGGAATTTGCACAAATTGGGACCTCAAACGGTAATCATCACCAGTATTCCATCAACAACAGATGCGACAATCGCCATCTATACGGGAACAACAGACACAGTAACAACCCATTCGCTGCCATTGATTCCTGTAAAAGCAACTGGTACAGGCGATATATTTACATCGGTCTTAACGGGAGCCATTATGAAAGGCTATACACCAGAAGAAGCTGCCAAATTAGCTATGAATTTCACCACAAAGTCGATTCAAGTGACTATGGAACAAGTGAAATCAATGAAACATGGTATAGCTTTTGAATTAGTATTGCCAGAGCTCCTAAAATTGTCCAAATAAAGTGTTCATGTTATACTGAAATATACAGACATTATAGATGTAATTAGTATAAAGGGGATTTTATGGATCTACTCTATCCAGTTCTGCGTACACTCCTTATCTGTTTAGTAGGCTTTGCTATTGCTTTTCAAGGACGGCGTATGGGCTATTCAATTTTCAATCTAACAGGACGACTTAACCGACTACAATACTTTATATTATTTATGACGCTTATGTTCTTATACTACGGCATTAGCGTTATCGAATATAGACTATATGATTATATTGTAACTCTCCCAGCCTATTGGGGCACGCGCATACTTATCGGATTATTACAAGCAATTTTATTCCCATTAGCTTGTGCCTTATTTACACGACGCATTCATGACATCGGTTTTAACGGATGGGCTGGTATTTTATGGGCTACTATTATTACTTTTATTAACACCTATATAGCAGTAATGCCTCTAAATTACTTTTTAGACTTATTTATTTGGCTCATTGGACTTCTCTTCTGGATCCTTCCAGGGCAAGCAACGCCAAACCAATATGGCTACCCTCCGTTTATGCACCAACCTAAAACAGAGCCAACGGATACTAGTACTATTGCAGAAGATATAAATCTTCGTAAACCAAGTAAAACCATTAGAAAGCGCCGCAATAAAGACAAATAAAAAAAGCTGAGCTATAAGCTCAGCTTTTTTGTTGCCAATTTTATTTCTATTGTATACCACATCACCAAAATACTACTTAGTTCATCAGTAACATAATCTCAATCAATGTACAACCAATATAGGCAATGATAAATTTCACTTTTTGCTTTCTAGCTCTATCATCATCAGCTAATTTCAACTGATTCGCTAAGAATCGTTTATTTCTGATTTGTAAGAGCAACTGTTTCAAGCGTTCTTCACTGCCTGCCGTTTTGCATTCTTCCCCATCGTTAGCTAATACGGATTGCTGCATGAATATACGGCGATGTAATTTGCGCAACTGTATCTTAATATTATTGTGTACAAAAGCGCTTTGCCATTGTTTTCTAGAATCTATATACATATATACGTATCGAGGTATGTTCATAACTAAGAAAGATATGATGAAAATACCTAATGAAATTAAAAAGTATGTAGAAAAAGAAAACTCTAATGTTTCAGTAGGTAAATAGTGATGCAAAATTAAGAAAGTAATCCATACACCGATAGGCAATAACAATACAGCAGCCATGTCTATAGAACGAACCCAACTCGTTCTTGTCGGTACGTCTGGCAAGGTAAACGTATCTACAGGATCATGAAAGGCATAGTAATCCAATTGCAATACCGATTGCCCTGTCTTTGCATTACCTAACAAGATCGGTCCTGTACTACCTACGTGACGTTCAGGGAAAGGAATATAAGCTTTAATCTTAGAGTTAGGGACTAAATCAAATTGAATGATTCCCTTTTTCTCAAACCGCATCGTCGATCCACGGTCACCAATAGAAATAGGATTAAAGAAAATGCCAAATAGGCTTAAACACCAGTTTCCTAATAAGTGTAAAACGGAATTTAAAATAAATCCCCCTGTATCTATATTATTTGTATCTAATTTGATGGCAAAAGACGATGAATAATCATCAAACCATACATCCTCTAAGGTGAATTCCACATTAATCACATTGCCCCATTTAGTAATAATGGACAAGAAGATTTGATTGTTCGGTTCAAATTCAAAGGTCACAGAATAAAAGAACCAATGATGTCTAAGGGCTGCACGCAATAAGCGATTCACCATATCTTCTTCTATATATAGCAATCGATGTTCTACTAATTCCCGTTCTATAACCGGCTCTACTACTGGTTCTTTAATTTCTACAGTAGGTGTAGTAGTTCCTCGATCGGATAATGCGTCTTCCACCAGCGATCGTAATTTGGTGAAAATTTTTGTCATATACGCTCCATATATTTAGCTATCTACAATATAATAGCATACTTTCAAACAGTGTAATTATATCATAAAATACGAGCCATAGATAGGAGACAATAGTTATAGAATTGCCCTCTTAAGGCAATTAACTCTTCATATGTGCCATCTTCTACAATCTTTCCATGGTCCATAAATATGATGCGATCCATCTCTTCTAAGCCATCTAATTGATGTGTAATATAGAGTAACGTCTTATGTTCTGTAAATTCCATAATCCGATGTTGTAACGTTTCTCGTGTCACTTGGTCAAGCCCTTCTAGGGGCTCATCAAGGAGTATTAAATCCGGATTTTTCAAAAATAGTCGAGCCAATGCTACTCGTTGTCGCTCGCCCCCACTCAAACCTACACCGCCATTCCCTACAATAGTTTCTAAGCCTAAGGGTAAGCCTTTCACTACATCAGATAAAGCTGCAGCCTCTACGACTCGTTCAATATGGGCATCACTACTTTTAGGATTCGCCAATCGTATATTATCTGCCAAAGTAGCGTGGAATATATAGGTTTGCTGTGTAATAGTTCCTAATAATTGACGCCACGAGTCGATAGCAATCGACTTCAAATCTGTAGAGCCAATCAAAATCGTCCCATCGTAGTCGTACAGTCGTTCCAACAAACTAAACAACGTTGTTTTACCAGAGCCACTAGCTCCTACAATAGCTACTTTCTGTCCTTTAGGAATCGTGAGATTCATCTGTTTGTAAATTGGGTGCCCCGACGTATAAGAAAAGGAAACATCCTTTATCGTTATAGAATCCATGGTAGTCATCGTTTTTCCTTCTACCACATGGTTATCAATAATAGCTGGCGCAGCTTCCTTAATATCTAATAAGCGACGTACGGCAAGGGTACTTTCATAACCATGGTGGAAAGCTACAATCATAGGCTGTAAAGCTTCAAACCAAGCCTGAATACCGATAACACAAACTGCGACCATAACACTAGCCCATGGACCGGTAAGAGCATTAGCAGCTATCACAGCAGCCACTATGACAGTAATTTGAACAATCCCCATAAAAGCCGTATTACCGAGATTCATGCCTTTACTAATATGCACCTTATGATGTTCTATATCATCCATATACTGACTCAATATAGTCGTAGTTAAGGGAATCCTATTATAGCTAATAATATCTTCCATGCCTTCTAAGGCATCGCTGAGTCTAGATTTTAAATAGCTCTGACATACACTGATGAGTTCTAATGATTGACGATGATAACGATACACCGCATAAGGTAAGACAATCCCCGTTATGATCGCTGCTATAACGACTAATAGGGATAATACTGGATCAATAGTGCTTACACCGTAACCTACGATAATAGTCAACACAATAGCCGCCAACGGTGGGATTAAAGTACGTAAATAAAAAAACTGTAATACTTCAATATCTACCATAATGCGACCTAGCATATCACCGGCAGCCCATCGATTAAAGAAAGCGGGCAAGAGCGGTTCTAAATGAGTATAAAACCAGACACGTAATCCATACAGCCCTTGGAATGCCATTCTATGCGATGTATATCGCTCAAAATAACGACTAACGGCTCGGCTGATACCAAAGAAGCGAACACCTACAATAGCCAAACTTAAGTAGGTAATACCTGGCTGCAATGCAGCTGAAGCTAATAGCCACGCAGATACACTAAGAAGGCCTACATTCATAAAGACCGTCAAAAAAGTAAAGATAAAGGCTAATAGAAGCGACCATTTCGAAGGACTAAGTACAGATAATAGTAAACGTAACCCCTCTAAAATAGAGCCATTTTTGTATATCTGTTGATGCCTAGTAATTTCATAGCTTGTCTGATTCTCTGAGTATCTACTGTTCTCCTCTGCTGCTGATGCCCATTGTTTTTCTATAAACTCTTTATCACTATCGAATCCATCAGTAGATGCTACTAGATTAGATTGCACCCCTCCAGATTGAGTTTCTTCCAACGTAAGGCTATCTACATCATCTACATAGGTAACATAATTGCCCATACCCGCTTGCACTAAACTATGAAAATACCCATTATTGCCTAATAGTTCTTCATAAGTACCTTGTTCAACAATAGCACCTGCTTTTAAAACATATAGCTCCTTAGCCCAATGCATCGTTTTTAATCTATGACCGATAAGGATAACTATTTTATCGTGAAGTAATCGTTGCAATGCTTTCCCAATAGTCGCCTCTGTATTCACATCTAAATGGGCTGTCACTTCATCAAGGATGAGGACTTGAGGTTGTTGTAAAAATGCACGGGCAAGAGAAATACGTTGTAATTCGCCGCCACTCAAACCTGCGCCGCCTTCTCCAATAAGGAAATCTAAGCCCTTTTCTTTTATAATAGACGTTAATTCAGCTTGTTCTGCAGCTTTGATAATCTCTTCATCACTTACAGGGCGTCCAAAGGCGATAACATCTCGCAATGTACCATTCATAATGTGCGGCTTCTGCGATACATAAGCAATTTGACTGCGCCACCAGTCCATAGATAGATCATTCATAGGCATGCCATTGATGAAAATAGATTGCCCTGGAGCCTCTAAAAATCCTGCTACCAAATGACCTATCGTCGATTTTCCTGCCCCGCTTTCACCGACCAGCATAATAGGTTCATTTCGCTTAGCTATCAAAGATATATGATGTACTCCATTATCAGTACCATTATAGGTATAAGTAAGATCCTGTAACTCGATGTGCTCCAATGGCTCTGTAATACGTAATCTCCCCCCTTTAGGCAATGTAGATACAGTTGCCATAAAAGCATCAAATTTTTCAAGCGATGCTTTCCCAGCCATTCCTGTATGAAAGGCTGCCCCTAGTTGTCTAAAAGGTGCGTAAAATTCAGGCGCTAAGAGAAGAATAAAAAAGGCTGGGAAAAAGGAGATGCCCCCTTCCAATAAAGTCAGCCCCATGTAAACAGCAATAATAGCTGTACTGATAGTACTCACCATTTCAAGCACTAAAGCTGATAAAAAGGCTACGCGTAATACCTTTAAGGTAGAATCTTTAAATTCCTCCGATAGTCTACCAATAACATCAATTTGCTCTTTACTACGACCAAATACTTTCAATGTCATAATACCGCGCAAGACATCGAGAAAATGCCCTGACAATAGACTCATCCGTTCCCATTGTTCTTGATTCATTTTTTCTGCTTGTTTACCGATGAGAATCATAAAGAATGGTATAAGTGGAACCGTGAGAATTAAAATGACCCCAATCACTGGCATAGCATCGATAATAGCAAGCCCCATGACTAGAGGAATGATAACGGCATATAAAATTTGTGGTAAATAACGAGCCACATAGGCATCTACTTGTTCTAATCCATCTGTTAATAAGTGAATCGTATCTCCTTGAGTCGCCTTTTGTTGTATGCCTAATGAGAAAAGATGAGTCATTGCTCTTTTACGCAATATATCTTTTGCTCTCCCGCCCAATGTCTCGGCTAAATGTTCTATATAATAGAATGAACCTAACCGAATTGCAATCATAATGATGAGCATCATCAACGTATGTTGTTCATCATATACAGTATGATCTAAAAAAATAAAATTATTGATGAGCATAGCAAAATACCAAGCCTGCCCTACCATAGACAAACTATTCAATATAGTCATCAACAATAGTAAGGACAATATGGACCGTTCCTGGCGAATTACCTGCAAAGCAGTTTTTTGAATCATATGTGTTCCCTTTATCAACGATTCTAATCATAGTATTAGCATCTAATACATATAACAGAACCATACATCTAGATAGTTTCCAATGACAACAATTCTAAATTTATCAATATATACTCATCATAACATAAAAAAGAGGCGTACCGCTACAGTACGCCTCTTTATGATACTTTCAAAATCTATGAAAGTATATTGTATTGAGTTAATAAATATATCACTATAGAATTAATAGTGAAGATCTTTTTCTGTTACACGATGACGGAAAATCCAGTATACCCAAATTTGGTAAGCCAATACGATTGGTACAAAAATCAAGGCTACTATAGTCATCAATAACAATGTGTAATCAGAAGAAGCTGCATTTGTAATTGTTAAGCTCCACTCTGGATTCAAAGAAGAAACCATAATACGTGGGAACAAACCTGCAAAGTAAGCTACTGTTACAGCAATAACGGATAAGGAGCTAAATACAAACCCCCATTTCGTATTGCGAGTACGTGTTGCACCCCAAGAAATGAGGAACAATACGATAGCAGCTGCAAAACATACAATAGCTAATACAGAGTTAAAGAGGTCTGTATATACATATGTAGCAGCTACTAATGCTAATGCCCCGACAGCAGTAGGAACGCCTACTACTAAAGAAGCAGCACGAGCACGTTCGGAAATAGGACCTGCTGTTTTAATAGATGCGAATAAGCCACCATGATATGTAAACAACAAGATAAATGCAATACCGCATAATACTGTATATGGGCTAAGTAAATCCCAGAAAGTACCTACATATGTCATCGTCTCATCAATAGGTGTACCTTGAATTAAGTTACCTACTGTTACGCCCCACAATAAAGCAGGCACGATAGAACCGATGAAAATGCAGTAATCAAATGTTGTACGCCATGCACGGCTTGGACTTTTAGAGCGGAATTCAAATGCTACACCGCGCATAATTAATACAGCTAGCATTAAGAATAATGCCAAGTAGAAGCCACTAAACAAAGTAGCGTATACATGTGGGAACGATGCAAATAATGCACCACCAGCAGTAATCATCCATACTTCATTACCATCCCACACAGGACCTAATGCATTGATCAATTGACGACGTTCTACGTCCGTTTTACCAATGAAAGGAAGTAAAATACCTGTACCATAGTCAAAACCTTCTAATAAGAAGAATCCTGCAAAGAGAACGCAAAGCAAGATGAACCATACTACATTGAGGTTACTCATAATTAGTTCCATAATCTCGCCTCCTCTTTTTCTTCTACATCATAAATCGTTTTGCCATCTGGCCCTTTTTTAATGTGCTCTACAGCAAGGTAAATCGCAGCAATCGCAGCAACTACATAGATTGCAGTGAAGCCGATGATAGTAGTTAAAATTTCTGGCGCTGTAACGGCTTTAGATACACCAGCAGCGGTTGTTTGCAAACCATATACTAACCAAGGTTGACGACCTGCTTCTGCTACAAACCAACCAGTAGATTGCGCAATATAAGGCAATGGTAACATCCAGAAAATAACAGTTAATAATGTTTTATTTTCTACTAATTTATCTTTTGCATTCATTACTAAACCGATGAAAGCTACTAATAACATTAAGCACCCAGCAGCAACCATGATACGGAATGTCCAGAAAATAGATGTTACGTCAGGAATATAGTTACCAGGACCATATTCCATTTCCGCCTTAGCTTGTAAATCTTTAATACCTTCTACTTTACCAGAAGTAAAAGAATTTTGTGTTAAGAATGATAATCCACCAGGGATTTCAATAGCACTCGTATTTTTTTGTCCCTTTTCATCAATAGTAGCTACTAAAGAAAACGGAGCTGGGTCTTGCGTTTCCCACAAAGCTTCCATCGCAGCCATTTTCATTGGTTGCACTTTTGTAACATATTGACCTTGATGATGACCAGCCAATGCTCCTAATGAGCCTGCCACAAAAGTAATGACTAAGCCCCATTTAATAGAGGTTTTATAAAAATCTACATTGCTTTTTCTAATCAAATGCCATGCACTAACAGCCATAATAATAACACCAGCAGTCATTAGGCCATTAAAACCAATATGAGCATATTGACCAGGAATGTAACCATTAGAGATAATCGCAGCAAAATTATCCATTTCTGCACGACCATTATTGATTACATATCCTACAGGATGCTGCATAAAAGAATTTGCTACTAAAATCCAGAATGCAGATAAGTTTGTACCTATTGCAACAAGCGTAGCAACTACAGCATGAGTCGTTTTGGACAAACGATCCCAACCGAAAATCCATGCGCCCATAAATGTTGATTCTAAGAAAAATGCCATTAATGCTTCTAGGGCGAGTGGTGCACCGAAGATATCTCCCATAAAACGGGAATATTCAGACCAGTTCATACCAAAATGGAATTCTTGAACGATACCTGTTACAACACCCATAGCAAAATTGATAAGGAATAATTTACCCCAGAATTTTGCCATTTTTTTGTACACTTCTTTACCAGTGCTGACATAGGTCCATTCTAAAATAGCTACAATGACCGTCATACCTAATGTAAACGGAACAAAGAGCCAGTGATAGATAGATGTTAGCGCGAACTGTAATCGAGCTAAATCCAATGCCTCAAACATGTTTCTTCCTCCTCAGAATTAACTACAAATACACACTTGATTTGTCCCTGATACTAACTCAGATGCTCTGTCACCTAATGACCTTCTGAAATTTGTAATTCACGAGCTGCTAGCTTATCAAAAGTAACATTTTGCATATCTTCCACAAGTTTCTTTTGAATACCTCGCATAGCTTCGTTTACAGCACATTGCCCCTTACAAGATTTCGAGCAAGAACCAGCATCATATAAACACTTTTGTAAATACGCATTTCCTTCCACAGCGGTAATAACATCGAATATAGAAATGTCTTTTGGTTCTCGATTAAGTGCAAAACCACCATCTACACCGCGGAACGACTTCATAATCCCTGCCGCTACAAGGCTACGCATAATTTTGAGCAAAAAGCGTTCTGGAATCACTTGCTGCTCAGCCAATACAGCACCAGTTATTTTTTCGCCATAAGGCAACACAGACATGTGTAGAACCATGCGAAATGCATAGTCTGTTGCTTGATTTAGCTTCATATGGTCTCCTTTCCAGTCCATGTTGGACTCACGTATTACTATCTTAAGTATAAACCATCACAAACAATACTGCAATGGTATAGTTTGGTATAGTTTATTAAAATATCTACTACTTGTAGAGAAAAGTACTTTCTAGTAATGCCTACATAAAATTACAGTCATAAACTAGGTAATACAGTCTATTGATAAATAAAAACGAAAACTACTATATAAATATATAAATGCTTAACTTACACAACCCACATCAATAATATTTATATAGTAGTTTTAATTTTAATATACGTTATTCACTATTAAATTTATTTTATCCAAATAAGAAATTACCAATTACATAAGCCATAGCCGCTACCAATCCAGATAATGGGATCGTTACAAACCAAGCCATAACCATAGATCTTGCAACACCCCAATTTACGGCTTTCACCCGTTTTGCAGAACCTACACCGAGTAAGGAGCCACTCACTACATGCGTTGTACTAACAGGCATATGCAAGAATGTAGCCGTAAAAATAGTGATAGCAGAGTTTAAATCTGCAGCAAAACCATTGATTGTTTCTAATTTGAAGATTTTTGTACCCATCGTTGTAATAATTCTCCAACCACCGGCAGCTGTACCAAAAGCCATAGCCAAGGCACAAGAGATTTTTACCCACATTGGTACATCTAACGTATCAATATAGCCACCACTAAGCAATGCTAGTGTGATGATCCCCATCGCCTTTTGTGCATCATTAGAGCCATGAGAGAAGGCCATCAATGTAGCGGAAAAGATTTGCATGCGGCGGAAGTGATCATTCAATGTAATGGGCGAAAAGCGACCAAAAATTATGACCAACAATTTCATAATAATGAAACCACCAAGCATAGCAATCATAGGAGATAATACGAGAGATAAGAAGATTTTCAAAATCCCTTGTTCATTCAACGCATCAAAACCTACTGAAATACCTACGGCACCGATGATGCCACCGATTAAGGCATGAGAAGAAGAACTAGGGATCCCCCACCACCAAGTGGCTAAGTTCCACGTTATAGCACCAATCAAAGCGGCACAAATAACAGCACTATTAATTAGGTTAGCGGACATAACGATGTCTCCACCTATAGTTTTTGCAACACCTGTACTCGCCATAGCACCTAAGAAGTTAAGTACAGCGGTAAGCATAATCGCCTTTCTCGGCTCTAATGCACGAGTCGATACAGATGTGGCAATAGCATTTGCAGTATCGTGGAAACCGTTGATATAGTCGAATGCTAAACAGAGAAATACAACGGCCCAAATGAGATAGTGATCAAGCATATTTCAATACTACCCGGCGGAACGTACCTACCAAATCCTCACAGCCATCAATTACATCTTCCATGGAGCTGAGAATTTCCTTCCATTTGATAATTTCAATAGGATCTGTACATTGAGTAAATAGCTTTGCCATTTCCTCATGATAAATATTATCGGCTTCAGATTCTAGCTTTAATACTTGATGTACACGGCCCTCAACTTTTACATGGTCCTTTTTAAGGCTTCCCATGTAACCGATGGATTTATTAATGTGCTTCACACATTTCACGACAATTTCGCTAAGGCGAATAGCGCCATCACTAGGTTTGCCTACATTGTACATCACCATTTTATCCATGATTTCTTTGATATTATCCAATGTAGTATCCAACTGATCAATGAGAAGTTGAATGTCTTCGCGGTCCATTGGAGTAATGAAAGTTTTGCGTAATCTGTCTACTGTTTCATTAACTAATTCATCAGCAGCTTTTTCTTTCATATCGATTTCAAGGAAGGCTTCCTCTTTCGATACTTCACCTTTAAATACACGCTCCATCATTTCCGCACTTTCATAAGTAAGTCCAGCATGATTTTCTAAAATGCTAAAAAACTTTTCTTCTTTGCTCTTTAATTTAAAAGCCATGGATGTCCTCCTGATACATGAAGCTTCTATATTTACTCTTTCATTATAGCATAGTAAATAAAACAGTCTATGCTTATTTTACAATTTAACTTAATAATTCAATGAAATTTTCAAGTATCTATACAAGACGTTACTTTTCTATAATTTTAGAATCTTACTTTGTAATTTCTCTCACTAAATGAGGCATTTCTGGAAGGATCAGTTTTTCCATAGCCAATGTAACAGCCCCTACAGAACCAGGAATAGAGAAAATGAGCGTATTATTTTTAACCCCTGCATCAGCTCGAGAAGCAATGGCCTTCGTTCCAATATCTTCAGTATAAGACAAATATCTAAAGATTTCTCCAAAGCCGGGGATATGCTTTTCAAATAAGGAGTTAACGGCCTCGATAGTCACATCGCGAGACGCAATACCGGTACCTCCAGTGGTAATAATAACGTCCAGAGCCTTATCCATACACCAAGGTATAATAGCCTCTCGAATGGCCTCATAATCATCAATGACAATGGCTCTGTGTAATACTTCATGTTCTGCAGCCAATAACAATGCTTCCACTGTATTGCCCCCTTTGTCAGTCTCTACCGTTCTCGTATCAGAAACGGTGAGAATAGCTACTCGCAAAGGACGATTTGTAACTTCTTGTGCCATAGTGCCTCCTTATTATTAAAAGTATAAGTCTATTTTGTAAGCAATAGTATAGTTTAATTATACTACTATTTATAATATTATCGCTAATATAAGAAATACCGTTATCCTATCAGCGACATCCTATCACTCCTCACTATATATTTGACTTTGCTACTTAGCAAATTTATGCTCCGATGAATCTGATGCAATGGACGTCTACGTCGCTTTGCTCCTTTACGCCCTATTACCCTACTTGCTTCTTCACTGGGGATTCTTCTTCGAAGCATCTTAGTCGCTCATGTGGGTTCTTCTTTGGAAAACCTTACTTCGCGACATAAGCGACTCCGCACTACTTGTGCGTCACTCTGTTCCTTCAAGTAGGCTATTCTGCTTACGTTCAGAAGAAAGTGATGCAGAGAATCTATCGTCGCTTCGCTCCTCTATCTTCTACTGCCCTGCTTTTCCCAAGTTCCCTGGTCGGACTCTACATATTGGTATTCATAACAAAAAAGGCACACCCTCTGGTGTGCCTTTTAGTTTAATCAGCGACTTCCTATCCTCCCAGGCCGTCTCCAGCCAAGTACTTTCGGCGTTTATGAGCTTAACTACTGTGTTCGAGATGGGAACAGGTGGATCCTCATAGCTATCGCCACTGAATCTGTCAGAGTTTGTACTCTGAAAACTACATAGAAGTATATATATTTGTATTGCACATATTGTCTGCTTATTGTATATCCTTTGCTTTGTTCGTCGCTGTGGATTTTACCTTGTAAAATCTTACGCTCCGAACTAAGCGATGCATTGAATCTGTCGTCGCTTTGCTCCTCCATCTTCTAATGCCCTGCTTAAGTAAAGCCCTCGATCTATTAGTACCAGTCAGCTCCAAACCTCACGGCTCTTCCACACCTGGCCTATCTACCATGTCGTCTACATGGGATCTTA